>JALELZ010000021.1 GCA_022768465.1 Lachnospiraceae bacterium | reverse complement strand
AATCAATGCAAAACATGGAGATTCTCTTTTGACCTTATCAACCTGCAGCTATCACACAAAAAATGGGCGGTTTGTAGTGGTTGCCCGAGGGATGTAACCACCGTATTTTAGATGAAAACACCCTTGACAAATCTCGTCTCAGATAAGCTTTATTGGACTACTTTTATTGTTTGACATATGTTCACCGGTTGAGCTTTTCCAAAGATAGCCCAATCAGGCGATCGGCTTGATCTGCCATAAACAGAGGAATATTCAGCATATCATCATCTAATTTAAGATTATCAAGTGAAAAACGTATGCGAAGCTTAACTTTATCAGGGAA
Source organism: Lachnospiraceae bacterium (assembly GCA_022768465.1). Classification (GTDB taxonomy): domain Bacteria; phylum Bacillota; class Clostridia; order Lachnospirales; family Lachnospiraceae; genus Avilachnospira. The sequence goes on along the minus strand of JALELZ010000021.1, from coordinate 112,742 downwards.
TAATTCTCTGAACTTTTTTATACTTTTGCCGGTAGTGTTTGCTTCTGATTTAACCTCTACAGGGAATATGTCGTTTTCTCTTTGAATCAGAAAATCTACCTCATATGGAGGGTTGACCTGTGTCCAATAGCGAGGAACAACCTCAAATTGAGATATAAGGGATTGCAGTACATAGTTCTCGGTAAGCGCACCTTTGAATTCAGTGAACAAGCGGTTTCCTTCTGCAAAGGTGTTTGGTGATAACTGTGACAGACGGCGAAGAAGCCCTACATCCACAAGATATATTTTAAATGCTGACAAGTTATCATAAGCAGACATAGGAAGCCCCGGCGCAGTACTGCGGTAGATCTTATGAACCAATCTGGCATCTACCAACCATTGCAGGGCATCTTCGTATTCTCTGGACCTTGCGCCTTCTTTTACAACCTTATAGAGAAACTTTTTGTTCTCTCTTGCAAGTTGAGATGGGATAGACTTCCAAATCATTGAAATCTTTGGAAATTCATTGGTATTTGGATGTTTTGCGAAATCTCGCTCATAAGCGTCTATAATGTCTGATAAACTTTTCTGCATAGCTGAAACATCGCGAGACTCTGTCCACATTCTGACAGGTTCAGGCATGCCTCCGGTAATATAGTACATTTTCAGCTTTTCATACAGAGGATTAAAAAAAGCGTCTGGCAGCGGCTCAATTGATTCAATACCGTCTAAGTACGAAACAAGATTCTCATCACCGTTAGCAATAAGGAACTCTGAGAATGTCATCGGATCTATCTGCATGAAGTTGACCTTGCCAACAGGGAAGGATGATGGTTTTGCCAGAGTAATCCCGAGCAGAGAACCTGCACATGCAATGTGGTATTGTGGAGCATTCTCACAAAAATATTTCATTGAGTTGATAACTTTAGGACAATCCTGAACTTCATCAAATATGATAAGTGTTTTTTTCGGAGTTATCTTCTGTCCGCTGGCAATCATAAGATTTTGCAGAATTCGATCAACATCTTTGGTCGTTTCGAAAAACTGTTTGTACTCTTCATTTTCGTCAAAGTTAAAATACGCTGTATTATCGTAGCAACGTTTGCCAAATTCTTTTAAAATCCAAGTTTTGCCAACCTGGCGAACTCCTTTAAGGATCAAAGGCTTACGGTAGGGCGAATTCTTCCACTCAATGAGTTTATTTAAAATAAAGCGTTCCATGTATTCACTCCTTAAAAATTCATAAGAGCATAAGTCTGCTTGACTACAATATTATTATAGTCACAAAAATCGGAAAAAACAGCACAAATCACATAAATATTAATAATTATGCGATGTACATCACATTTTTATATATAATTATGTGATATGAATCACATCTTTATAAAAAATATCAAATAGATTCGTTATGTTGATGAGGGTAAATTAGTGATTCTGGCTCTTTCAGTCAGTCACGGAAGAGAAATTTATGAATGATGTTTAAGCAAAAAGCTCCCGGCAGTGCAATAAGCATTGCCGGGAGTTATTCAGCTTGATTGGAGAGCTGATGTTAAAAAATATAATTAAGAGTTAGGATTATAAATAAAACGCACTTTGTCTAAATTACCTTTAAGGTAATTTACTACATTATTTGCTGCAGTACGATTTGCTTCATCAAGAGCTGTTTCTGAGTAGAAGGCTGCATGAGGCGTAAAAAATACATTCGGGGCTTTAAATATTTCTTCTCTAAAATCAGGAGCTTCATCATCTATAACATCAAGAGCAGCTCTGCTTATTCGCCCGGCACATAATGCCAGATAGAGTTCATGTTCATCAACAGTTAATCCTCTTGAGGTGTTAACAAACACAGGTTGCTTTTTGAATGTATCAAAAACGGATTTGTTGACCATTTCTTTAGTTCCCTTTGAAAGCGGAACATGACTTAAAATAGCATCAGCACGTGCGCCGAGATCATCCATGGAAACAAGTTCTATGCCGGCAGCAGTTGCAATATCAGCCGGGAGGAATGGGTCATAAGCAATTACAGTCATTCCAAATCCCTGAGCCATACGGGCAACTCTGCGAGGTATCTGACCACATCCGATAAGGCCTAAAGTCAGACCATTGATACGCTTAAGTTTTGGAGCTTTTGACCAATCCCAAATTTGATTTTTTACATCAAATGCATATCCTACAATGTTTCTGAGTAAAGCGGCAATAAGAGACATTCCATGCTCAGCAACTTCATCAAAGCAGTAATCAGGACAGTTTGCAATTGCTACACCGGCAGACTTTGCAGCTTCTACATCAATATTATCTACACCCATTGCGTAGTTTGATACTATCTTTAACTGAGGGAGAGCGTCAAAAACTTTTTTTGTAAACATACCATATTCAGCTATAGCAGCATCAGCATCCTTACAAGCAGTAATAACGTCTTCCTCTAAATGTGCCTGTACTACTTCTGTAACAAAACCTGCATCTTGTAAAAGCTTGAGTTCTGTACTGCAGTCCTCATGACTATGATCTACAATAACAACTTTCATGTTATGATCCTCCGTTAAGCGTTATACTCATATCCGGTTTTAAGTGCCTGCAGATTAAGTGGAATAAGCTTAGCTTTTTTAGCGAAGGTTTCCTTTACGAGATCTTCAACAATTGCATATGGAATAAAATCCAGGTATTTGAGCACAAATCCAAGCGCAATCATGTTTGCAACTTTAGCGTTTCCTAGCTCCATTGCCTTTTCAATAAACGGAACGGTTTTTATGTTTTTGCAAGGACAGTCAGGGATGCTTTCAACCTGAGCATTAAGTATGAGAACTCCGTTTGGCCCGGCAAGATGCTGGTAATCTATAAGAGATTTCTCATCCATTATCAGCATTACATCTGCTTCTGAAACAATCTGGCATTCTATTTCGGTGGAAATAACAATATTACACATTGTTCGTCCGCCGCGCTTTTCAGCACCGTACACAGGAGAGAAGGTAACATTATATCCGGCTTTAATTGCAGCAGCACATAAAATCTCACCGAGGTTCATAATGCCTTGTCCGCCTATACCTGAGAATAATAATTCTTTTTTCATAAAATCATTCCTCCTCATCCTTGAATACACCGAGCGGATACTGCTTTACCATTTCGTTATCTATCCATTCAAGAGCCTTCATTGGCTGCATGCCCCAGTTGGTAGGACAAGGAGAAAGAACTTCAATAAATGACATACCCTTGCCGCTTAACTGTAGATCAAAAGCCTTCTTAATTGCTTTCTTTGTTTTTGCAATATTTCCCGGAGAAGTAAGAGTTACCCTCTCTGAATAGCAAACTCCCTTTAAAGTTGCTAACGTTTCTGCCATGTTTATCGGATATCCGGTATTTACAGCTTGACGGCCTAAAGGAGCAGTAGAGGCATGCTGACCCATAAGAGTAGTTGTAGCAACCTGTCCGCCAGTCATACCATAGATGGCATTATTGATGAAAATAACTGAGAATTTCTCACCACGAATGGCTGCATGCATTATTTCGGCCATGCCTTCCGAAACCATGTCTCCATCACCTTGATAAACCAATACAAATTTATCAGGTTCAGCTCTCTTAATGCCGGTGGCTGTTGCAGGGGCACGTCCATGAAGAGCCATTATCTGATCCATTTTATAGAATTTATCGGCAAGACATGAGCAACCAATTGGCCAGACTATTATACCGTTTTTCTGAAGCCCCATTTCATCTATGAGCTCAGCTATGAGCTTATTAACGATTCCGTGTCCGCATCCACCGCAGTAAGTGGTGATTGCGTCTGTAAAAACCTTAGGTCTTTCGTATACTGTTTTCACTTACTTTACCTCACTTAATTTGCGGATATCTGCAAGAACTTCCTTTGGACTAGGAAGAATACTGCCCCATCTGCTGAAAAGATATACATCATGCTTATTCTCAATGGAAAGCTTTACATCATCTATCATCTGTCCGGCTGAAAGCTCACAGCAGAGGAATTTCTTTCCATCAAGATCTGCAAATGCCTGTTCAGGGAATGGCCAAAGTGTTATAGGTCTAATCATTCCTACCTTTATACCTTCTGCACGAGCTTGTTTCATAGCCGAAATACATACTCTTGCAAGTGAACCGTAAGCTACGAGTACAATATCAGCATCTTCACAGTTGTAACGCTCATAACGAACTTCATTTTCTGTTATAGCCTTAAACTTTTTCTGAAGGCGCTCATTGAACTCTATCACTTCGGCTACACCGTTCATTCCGGTAAGGAAAACATGTTTATCACGCTCATTAGGATCATAGCCTGAGAGAACGTTATACTGTTCTTCCGGAGATGGAACATGTGTACGGCCCGGCAATTCAACAGATTCACGTAATTTTGCGAGATTACCGTCAGATGCAACAACTACAGGATTATGATATTTTTCTGCCAGATCAAATGCCAGCTGCATGAGTCGACAGCCTTCATCAACAGTATAAGGAGCAAGGATGATATTTCTGTAATCACCATGTCCGCCGCCTCTTGTCAGCTGATAATAGTCAGCCTGACCAGCCATGATATCTCCGTCACCAGGGCCGGGTCTCATTATATCTAAAATGACTGCTGGGAGATCAGCACAGCTCATAAACGACATAGCTTCCTGACCAAGAGAAAAACCAGGTCCGGAGGTTGCAGTCATTGCTCTGTGACCTGCAGCGACAGCACCGGCTATCATGTTAAAAGCGGAAACTTCAGTCTCAGCCTGAATAAAAGTAATATTTTCCTCAGGTCTGGTAGCCATAGCGTTTGCAAAGTATTCAGCAACCTCACTGGATGGAGTTATTGGATATCCGAAAAATAATTTGCAGCCTGCACGGATGGCGGATTCTGCCATGGCCATATTACCCTGCATAAAAACTTTTTCACTCATAGTAGCTTGTCAATCCTCCTTATAAACAGAGATGGCAGCGTCAGGACACATTCTTGCACATGTTCCGCAGCCTATGCAGCCTTCTCCTACAACCGGAGGGAAGTAACCGCGTTTATTTACAGCAGTGCCCTTTGTAAGAACATGCTTCGGACAGAAGCCAATACAATAGCCGCATTCTTTGCATCTTTCAAAATCTATATTTACAATTCCCATTTCTATATCCTTTAAAAAATATATACAGTTGTATAATGCTTTAGTGCTCTATTTTGAATGCTGGATCAAGAGGCTCACGCTGGAATTCTACCGGAACTATCATAATACCGATTGCATTTCCGCAAAGCAGTGGAGGATCACAGGCAACCATGGCAGCATCACTCTTATAATGCTTGAGATCCGGCTCTCCCTGAATAGCATCCATGAAGTTACATTTAACCTTATAATCGTCGGTCATTGTAAATATCTTGTAACATTCAAAATGTACCTCAAAAGAACTTTTTCCTTTTTTCTCAATCCATCCATGGTATTCCATGAAATCTCCGACATGAATAGGGGCAAGGAAATTTACCTCCTTGTAAGCTCTAAAGAGACTTCCATCACCGGTAGCTCTTACCATGAGCTCTGTTCCGACATCGCCGAAGTAATCAAGCATTCTTCCGCCATTGATAAGATTTCCGAGATAATGTCCGTCGTTTTCTGCTGTCATCATTTTTCTGAAAATAACCTTGTTACCAATCATGATAAAACCTCCCGATTTTAATAATAAGTTTTACAGCATTAGCTGTGGTATGTTTTGAATATAGGATAATACCGTAGGTTTGAAAATCGGGAATAAATACAAAGAGCTTTGAGAAAATCTTAAAACACAATTGACGAATATCACAAAACGATATAATATATCACTATAAAATCAGATTAAACCCTTGAAATTATATGAAAAATGACAATATGTATTTATGGCCTAAAGGTAATTGAGATGGATACGGAAAAGTGCAGAGTTTTATTAAGGGCAATTCAGCTTGGCAGTATGTCTGCAACCAGTGCAGAGCTTGGATATACTCCGAGCGGTGTCAGTTATATTATTGATACAGTGGAAAAAGAGCTGGGGTTCAATGTTATAAATAGAACGCAGACCGGGATAACACTTACGCACGCGGGAATAAAATGCATTCCGGCGCTGGAAGCATTGATTGATGCAGATGATGCTGTGCAAAGGATTGCAAATCAAATAAGAAAAGATATAGGCGGAGAAATCACAGTAGGAACTTTTCCAAGTATAGGAAGGCTTATATTGCCTGATATAATGCAAAAATATATGCAGTCACATCCGAATGTTGTGATTAACATAGCAGAGGGTGCAAATGAGCAGCTTGAACAGATGATGATCCGCAAAGAAGTTGATTTCTGTATATGCAGTGCCAAATTGCCGGGATATGATTGGATCCCGTTAAGACGCGACAATATGGTTTGCATCATGTCAAAAGAAAACCCTTTGTCACAAAAAAAGGCCGTGACTGCAGAAGATATGCAAAATGAAAAATTTATTATGACTGCCTACGGGAGAGATACAGACTTAAGTGATATGCTCAAAAGAATAAAGCTCGAACCTAATATAATTTCATATACATTTGAGAACTCATCTGCATATGAAATGATAAGGCGAAATATGGGAATAACCATAGTAAATGAATTGGGAACGGTAGCGGCTACAGATGATTTGGAGGTCAGACAAATAGATCCACCACAGTATATAGTAGAAGGAATCCTTATTAAGTCCTTACAGAATACATCACCTGTGGTAAGAGAATTTGTAAAATTCATAGAACCATATATAAGAGAAGACGCAAATATAGTTTAGATTAAATATTTAAATATTAATAGACCTGACACATTATGATATGCCTCTCCACCATTTTTTTTTTGGGGGGGGGGTGGAATGGTTTTAACCTATATCATTTTGTGTCAGTTTTTTGTAGAAATAAATTAAATGATAATTTTAAATAAAAGGATTTTATTAATTATGAATACGAACGCCGTTTTCTATGTTTGAAGGAATAAAAATGGTATCTGTATATGTTTTTATATATTCAATAAACTTTTTTGCAGCCATAGAGCTTTCATCAAAACTACGTACGCCCAAGCCAATGGATCTGTAAAACTGAGGGTTAGTGTAATATGTATTCAGTTTATCCTTGTAATCTGTTGAGACTAATGACGGTAGCAGGCTTATTCCGAGTCGACTGCGGATAAGACACATTATTGAGATAAAATCACAGGATGAAACATGCATGCGCATATTGGATGGGATTGCTTCTATAGCTGGAAGCATGTCCGGATCAATACGCTTATCCATCATAGGGGTAATGAAATTATAATTTCCAAAGTTTGAAATATTAAAGGATCCATCTGAGTTAAGCGGAGGATTAATATCCAACGGAAACAGAGCCCAAAGAGCTTCGTCAAAAAGATAAAGTTTTTCAAAGGCATCGCTCTTTTTGATGCTGGTAATAGCAATGTCTATAAACTGTTCATTAAGCCATGTAGCAATTTCGTTTGCGGAGCCTTCAATGAGTTCGACCTGAATACCTGGGTAGGCTTCAGTGAATCTTTTTAATACTTCCGGTAAGAATTGCATGGACATTGTGGCATAAGTACCGATTTTTATGTGACCGTAATCAAGACCTTGCAATGATGCTACGGTTTCATCGAATTTATCACTATACTCAACAATTTTTTTTGCAAGAGGAATAAGAGCCATGCCTTCAGTGGTGACGGTCACACCATATTTGCTTCGTTTGAATATTTTAAATCCGATTTCTTCCTCGGTTCGCTTTATTGCATGGCTGAGAGCGCCCTGGGAGTAATTCATCTTTTCGGCAGCAGCTGTTATATTGCCGCTGTAGGCAACTTCTACAAGAATTTTACAAAATACCGGAGAAATCATTATGGCCTCCTATTGGGATACAAGCTGAAGACAACAAATATGACAAAAAGTAATCTTTACATTGAAATAGTGTCCATTTTTTATTTTATGCAACTTGTTATAATAAGTCCATAAAGTAAAATTCACAAAAGAAAGCGAAAAATAAAGAATATCTTTGTGAAAAACGTTCAAAAAAACATGAATGAGATAGGAGGACAACGACAATGAAAAGATTACTTCCAAAGGCTATCAGCTTTGATATTTACGGCACAATCATTGATTGGGATGGCGGTACTATTGAATGGTACCAGAACTTTCTTGATAAGTATAATATAACTCATGTATCTGCCGTAGAGATAGAAAGTGCCTGGGAAAAACTTCAGTTCGAATATATCCGCAACTATCGACCATTCAGACAAGTTCTTATGGATACTTTTAAGACAACAGCATGGTACTACAAATTTCCTTATTCAGAAGAAGATGTTCTTAGCTTTGCTGATGCAATGGGAAAAATGAAAGCCTTTCCGGATGCAAAAGAAGGAATTGATGCAATAAGAGCAATGGGAATAAAGGTTTGTGCTCTTTCAAATGTTGATAACGATATCATTAAAGAATCCTTTGGACATGAAGGAATTGTAATGGATGCTATTGTGACGGCAGAGGATGTAGGATGCTATAAGCCACATTATCCGGGATTTCTTAAATCACAGGAAGTGATGGGCTGTACAGCAGATGAAATGCACCATGCAGCATTTGGATTCAAATATGATTGTGTTCCAGGAAATGCACTCGGATATACAACGGTTTGGATCCGCAGAGGCGACATGGTGAGAGATGCAATGGATCAGGAAGACGTTTGTGTAGGCGATCTTAAGACCTATGTAGCATATCTTAAAGGTCTTAAGGTAATGGACGAAGAGAACGGAATTGTTTATTAAAAAGGATAGAGAATTATGATTAACATTCTTATCAGCGGCATACTCAGAGGTGGAATGTATGTATTAATAGCACTGGGTCTTGCACTGGTATACGGAGTAATGGGCATACCGAACTTTGCACACGGAGAATATTATCTAATTGGTGCATATGCAGCGTATTTCGCCCTTACACTGTTTGGTGTATCGCCTGTAATAGCAATCATCTTTGCAGCCCTGATCGGATTTGTTTTCGGAGCGGTGATCGAAAAGATCACCTTTGCTCCGCTTAGAAAACGAAACACCGGAGATTGGGTAACAAATGCATTTATGATAGGTGCAGGAATTCAGCTTATAATACAAAATCTTGCGCAGTACTTATTTACTGCTAATTATTTCGGAGTAACTCAGCTTTGGGAAGGTAGTATAAAGTTGGGTTCAATTAATATATCTTACGATAGATTAGTTGCATTTGCCATTGCAATGTGCACGTTGGCAGCATTCTGGCTTTTCTTAAAAAAGACACGTACCGGTATTTCAATATTAGCTGTTGCTGATGATGAAGTCGGAGCAATGCTTATGGGAGTTGATATTAAGAGAATACATACACTTACATATGCAATGGGTTCAATGCTTGCAGCACTTGCCGGAGGAGCACTTATATCTATAACACCTGCATACCCGACAATGGGAACGGCCCCAAATCTCGCAGCATGGTTTACAGTTATTCTGGTTGGAGTTGGAAATTTAAGTGCAGTTGCTGTAGGCGGCTTTATGGTTGGACTTATAGAAGTATTTGCAACTTATTTCTTTGGAGCTGCTTGGCAAAATGTAGTTTCACTTATAGTCATAATAATGATTCTTTTGTTTAAGCCTAACGGTTTGTTTGGCCGCAAGCAGAAGGTCTGACAAGGAGGGAATAAGATGAAAGATAATAAAATCTATGAAACATTATCTAAGCCCCTTTCTAAAATCGGACTTTCACCTATAAGTCTTGCTGCGTTTGCAGCAATGGCATTGTTCCCACTAGTTTCACCTAACGAGTACTATACAAAATTGGGATTAACCTGCATGCTTTGGGGAACGCTTGCGATGGGATTTGATTTCTCAGTTGGATATATAAATGTAGCAAACTGGGGATACGCAGGATTGATGGGACTTGGAGCATATTTATCAGCCTTGCTCAACAAGTATTTTGGAATCAGTCCATGGATAGGAATCCTTATAGGCGGAGTTGTAGTCGCTGTGTTAGGACTTTTGATAGCCTTGCTCACAATGAAAATGGATGCAATGTTCGCAGCGCTGCTTGCATGGTTTGTCGGCATAGTTTTGCAAAATATCATAGCTGCTGTTCCTAATATAACAAGAGGAGCAATGGGCCTTAACGTTAGGTCACTTTTTGCCACACCTAAAACAGCACCGTACTATTACACCATGTTTGTAATTTGTATACTGACATTCTGTGTTTTGAAACTAGTTGTTAATTCAAAATTCGGACTTTCATTCAGAGCACTTGGACAGGATATAGAGGCAGCAAAGGCAATTGGAATCAGCCCTCTTAAATACAGAACGATCAATTTCGTCATATCATGTTTTGTAGCAGGTATAGTTGGAGGTTTTTACGGGCATTATGTGGGTGTACTGTCACCGAATGTTCTCGGAACAAAAAATGTAGTTCAGATCCTTGTTATTGCTTACATTGGAGGCCGAGGAAGTATCTGGGGATCATTGCTCTGCGCATTTATACTTATGCCGATATTTGAAATGATGAACAGCTTAGCGGAGATAAAATACATAATCTATGGAGCATTACTTATCGTTTCAATGATTTATTTCCCTGGAGGACTTTGTAAAATCCCTGAAAAGATCAAATCATTTAAAGCGGAAAAAAATAAATAATCAATATCTTATTCTTTAAAGGAGGTACCATTAATGAAAAAGGCAATCAGCTTGGCAATGGCAGCACTCATGACAATGTCAGTTGTAATGACAGGATGCGGAAATTCAGGAGCTAATGGAAGCGGATCAGAATCTTCATCAGGCGCAGAGGCAGCTTCAGGCGATAAGGTGCTTAAAGTAGCTGTAGGATGTAATCTTACAGGCACAGGAGCAAAGGCCGGAGCAGGTTTCCAGACAGCAACAGAAATGGCTCTTGAAGATATTGATTACAAGATAGGGGACTACACAATAAAGCCTATATATGTAGATTTAACAGATGATCCGGAAAAAGGAGCGCTTGCACTTGAGCAGTCAATAGTTAAAGATGGTGCGCAGGTATGTATGCAGGGCTGGTTTACAACGATTGCACTGACCTCAATGGATGTAGTTGCAAAATATAAAGTTCCATATTTGTTCAATTATGGCGCAGGTGTTGCTATAGATGAAAAGTATGAGGCTGATCCGGAGTATTATAGCTATTATATTGCAAAGACATTCCCTACAACTGACTTTATCGCTGAGGAGTATAGGGATATTATAGATGCGGCATTCGAGAATGGCAGCATTACAGGTGATAAGAAGATTGCAATATATGGTGAGGATACAGACTGGGGACATTCAATCGGATCCAACTTTGAGAAATATTTCGGAGAGGCTGGCTATGACATAGTCTATGATGAGTATTTTCAGGCAGGAACAACAGACTTCTATGCTATTCTCTCAAAGATCAAGGAATCTGGAGCAAATGTGGTAGGAGGAACTATCAATACTCCTGCAACAGCAGCGGCATTTCTTAAGCAGGCAAAAGAGATAGGACTTGATGCTCAGATTATTTGTCATTCACTTAATGAAAATGCAGATTGGCAGTCACTTTGCGGAGATGCCGCTGAGGGAGTGCTCGATATGATGGCTGTTTATGTTGATGATCGCGGAGCTGAGTTTGAAAAAGCGTTTAAGGAAAAGGCCGGATATGATGCTTCAATTGCATGTGAAGGTGTTGCATACGATTGTGCAAAGATGACATTTGCAGCACTTCAGGCTTGTTATGATGAGTATGGCGTACTTGACACTGATACTGTTTACAAGTTTGGATCCGAAGAGATTGCTACAGGTAAGTGGGTATATGATGACTCAATAACTCAGACCTGCTACAAGTGGGAAGAAGGAAAGATATCCCCGGTAGTAGGAGAGGATGCATTCTACAACTGCCTCGCACAGGTTCAGGATGGAGAAATGGTTGTTGTATGGCCTGAAAACAGAGCAAAAGCAGAAGCAAAGTTTTAAGATTAATTAAAAGTTGATTTACCACCGGTCATTGTCTTTTATGTTTATATAGGCGGTGACCGGAGGAAATAAAAAAGGAAAGGAGCGCCGATCGTGATATTACGAACAGAAGGAGTTACGCAGAGATTTGGCGGACTTACAGCTGTAAATAATGTATCGCTGGAGGTTAATAAAGGCGAGATCCTTGGCATCATAGGACCCAATGGAGCCGGAAAGACTACATTCTTAAACTGTATATCCGGATTTTACACTCCTACCGAGGGAAAAATTTTTTATAATGATGAAGACATTACAGGTGTACCGTCATATGAATTATGTAAAAAAGGAATAGCACGAACATTTCAGATCGTTCGAGCTTTTCCAAAAATGACCGCATTGGAAAATGTTAAAACTGCAATAGTATACGGCGGAGCTGATGTTAAAAATATCGATATCGATAAAAAGGCACATGATTTGCTTGATGAAGTTGGGTTCGCCGTAGCACATGACACCGTAGCGGAAACTCTTAACACGATGCAGGCAAAAAGACTTATGCTTGCAAGAGCTTTGGCAACAAAATGTCAGCTTTTATTACTGGATGAGATTGCGGCAGGACTTACTACAGCAGAGCTCCCTGATTTCATTGCTTTGGTAAAACAGATAAGAGACAGCGGAGTAACCATAATCTGTATAGAGCATGTAATGAAATTCATAACAAGTACATGTGATAGGGTAATCGTTATCAGCTTTGGAGAAAAGATTGCAGAAGGAACGCCGGAAGAAGTTCTCAGCAATCCGGTAGTTATTGAGAGCTATCTCGGCAAGGAAGATTAAGTCGGCGAGGTAAAATCATGCTTAAGTTAGACAATGTTTGTGCAGGTTATGGAAAGCTTGATGTCTTATGGGATGTAAGCTGTGAGATAAAAGAAGGTGAGTTTGTTGCAATAGTCGGGCCAAACGGAGCTGGTAAAACCACTACCATGCGTGCTATTAGCGGAATGATAAGACCAAAGAGCGGTCAGATCATATTTAATGATGAGCATCTTGAAAATAAGTCAATGAAATATATTCATGATGCAGGAATAAGCTTTATTACAGACGGAGGAAATCTGTTTCCAACTATGACTGTAAAAGAAAATCTGCTTATGGGTGCATTGAATATTCGCGATAAGGGGAAAAAGAGTGAATTACTTGACAAGGTAATGGCACTTTTTCCAAGATTAGGTGAAAGAGTAAATCAGGATGCAGGCCTTATGAGTGGCGGGGAAAGAAAGATGCTGGGCATAGCAAGAGGCCTTATGTCTGAACCTAAGCTGATGCTTGTTGATGAGCCATCCCTGGGTTTGGCACCGGCAGTTGTTTTAGACGTATTCAGAACACTTAAAGGTTTGTCAAAAGAAGGTGTTATAGTTCTGCTTGTTGAGCAGAATGTTAACGTAACATTAAAAATAGTTGACAGAGCATATATTCTCGAGCAGGGAATGATAAGAGGACAGGGAACCAGTGAAGAACTATTATCAAGCGAATATGTTCAGAAAATGTACCTTGGAATCGAATAATTATAAATACTTAACGCAATAATGCATACCGCATAAGCATGATTGCTTTAAGCATATATCAAATGCCGGATAGATTTTGCATAATCCCTTTCCTTGCATGTTTATTCGGCATTTAATTATCTGATGTTTTGAGATTTTCTCAAAAGCACTTTCAAAAATTCTTGGTTCAATGTATATGATTTATGGATTATAGTGTTGCAGTATGAATTTTATTGAAAGCATTAGCTTTAAATGCGATATGGTCAAAATATTGGAGGTAATGACATATGACATTTTATAATATCAAGGATGTTGAGGGCTTTATGGATGCAGTAAATGACTGCAGGGGAAAGGTTGAACTGGTTACAGATCAGGGAGATATATTAAACCTTAAGTCTAAGCTCTGCAAATATGTGGCACTTACAAAGCTTGTGGGAGCTAAAAGTGATATTAAAGAGATAGAAGTAAGAGTGGAAGATCCAGACGATATAGGAAGGATACTTGAATTTGTTACTAATGAAAAAATAGAGCATTGATAATTTAATAGTTGCGATATTTGAAAAACCGGCGATGCAAGAAGCATTGCCGGTTTTCTACACAGAAATTTTAAAGTGATATATAGCTTCAAATGTTAAATATATATTCATAGAAAATGAATTGACAGAGAATTTATCAAGAAGTACAATGTACTACAAAGGAGGGCTATAAAATATGAGCTTTTCAATCAGACTTAATGCAGAAGAGAAAAAATTAGCAGAAAGCTATGCAAAGCTTCATTCAATGTCATTGGGAGAAGCTTTTAAACGAGCTCTTTTTGAACGAATAGAAGATGAATATGATATTGAAATCGCAAAAGATGCATATAGTGAGTATATAAAGGAAGGAAGAAAGAGCAGACCTATCACGGAAATGTGGAGCGAGTTGGATATATGAGCTATACAATAGAAGTTACAATTAGGTTTGAAAAAGAGTTTAAAAAGCTTGATAGATATACTCAGCGAATGATCAAAGGCTGGATAGATAAGAATCTTATGGGGACAGATAATCCTCGACAGCATGGAAAAGGACTTACTGCCAATAGGAGCGGACAATGGCGGTATAGAATAGGTGATTATCGATTGCTTTGCCATATTGATGACGGCAAGTTAGTAATTTTGGCTCTTTCAGTCGGCCATAGAAGAGAAATATACGAATGATATTTAAACAATAGGCTCCCGGCAGTGCAATAAGCATTGCCGGGAATATTTATGTACAGGAGCTATTAATAGTCTTGTTAAAAGTTTAAATAGCTATATGTATTAAAGAACAAAGCTCTCCATATCGTCAGGTACATACAGCTGTCCGGAAAAATATTGTTTTCCTTCGGCAGTATACAGTTCTTTTCTGTGTTTGATATTCTCATCCTCTGTATGATAAAGGAGCAGATTTTTGACATGCAGTTTTTCTGCGAGTTCACAGGCATCCTTTACAGTAGAATGATGCTTTTCGTAAGGCTTGAAAATGTTCTGCTCTGAATAAAGACAAAATGCTTCATGCAAAAGCCAGGTGCTGTTTAAAGCATAATCAAATTCACATTCGCGGAACGGCTCATCGCCGCAGCAGGTGAGTTTTCTTCCTTTATCATCAAGCTTCATTGAAAAACCGAACTGCTTTGCCTTGGTGCTTTCTATGTTAAAAAATGTTATATCTTTTCCAAGGATCTCACGATGCTCACTGTTTTCTACGACTATAAGCTGCATTCTGTCGCCGATATACTTTGTGAGCTTTTCCTGAAGCAGGCGCTCGGAAAAAAGTTTTAACAGCTCAATTACCTCATCATGACCGTATATTATAGCATTTCCTTCATATCGACCTTTATTTATTTCCTGCAGCAGCATTCGCATAATCCAAAGCATTCCTGAGAAATGATCAAGATGCTTATGTGTACAGAAAAAGGTATGAATGTCATTGAGATTAATATTTGCTTTTTTCAGCTGTTCTAGTATTCCGTTTCCGCCACCTGCATCAACAAGAAAATATTCAGACGCTTCTTCTAATATAAAGCATGTATTATAGCATTCGGTTACATTGGCATTGCCGGTGCCAAGGATAGTCATTTTCATAAATAAGTTCCTTTTTAGTGAATATAATACGGAAAAATATACAGGCGGTTAAATAACAATCAAATTAAAATGTAAGTCGCATCTGATACCAGATCACATTGCCGTGAACCGAATTGGAGATACCTTCATTTACAAAACCGAATTTGGAATAGTAATGTATGAGCTTATCCTTGCAGGTGAGTACCAGGCCCTTGCGGCCCTGCTTTTTGGCATCAGCTATAGCTCTTTCTATCAGCTGTCCTGCACAGCCGTGTTTTCTGTATTTCGGCAAGGTATTAACGCCGAAAATCATTTGCCATGAGCCGGATTCATTATGCATGGATGCATTTTCATACATGTTATCAGTAAGATCCGGTTCATCTGTAACCATTCCGTCCACAAAGGCGATAAGCTTTTGGTTTGCGGCAGAAGTATTTTCATCAATGTCAGACTTATATTCATCGGAGTCTGCAAACATTAACCAGAAGTGATCTTTATAATAAGAGAGGCGCTCACGGAATTCTTCTTTTGTTGCTGCCTCTGCGGCCGGAAAGCATTTTGCCTCAACTTCGGCAATTGCATTAAGGTCATCTAAATTAGCGGTTCTGATAAGGAAATTTGATAGTTTGTTCATATAGCTTTAATGGTGATTTTATCGTTGAATCAACGAGTCCTTTCATTAGAATTAATGTTGATAACAGTATATAAGCACCTGCAGCATTTATCAATTATGCATTTTTCTTGCAAGCGGGCGCATGATGAAGTAACATTGCATTACGGTTTAAAGAACCTATAAAAGGACAGGATGGATATATGCAGGAAATAACAGAAAATCAGGATACATCAATTGACAGAATAGTTAAGCTAATAAGCGAAGAGCTCGGAAAAAAGGAAGAGCATGTGGCGAATGTCATCAAGCTTATGGACGAGGGCAATACCATACCGTTTATCGCAAGATATCGTAAGGAAGCTCATGGAGCCATGGATGATACCAGCCTCAGAAAGCTTGAAGAAAGGCTGACATATTTAAGGAGGTTAGAGGAAAGACGAGCTGAGATATTAAAGGCAGTTGAAGCGCTCGGAAAGCTCACGCTTGAGCTTGAAAAGGATATCAATAAAGCGGAAATGCTGTCTGAGCTTGAGGATCTGTACAGACCGTATAAGCAAAAGAGGCGTACAAGAGCAACTATCGCGCGCGAAAAAGGGCTTGAACCGCTTGCGGCACGTATTTTCACGCAGGAAAAGGAGCTTCCGAAGCTTAAGGACCTGGCAGAGGCATTTACTGATAATATTACCGGCAATGCAAACGGAGTTGAAACTATAGAAGATGCTCTCACCGGAGCTGCGGATATCATAGCTGAAAATATTTCAGATAATGCTGAAATCAGAAAAAAGCTGAAGGCACTTGCGATGAAGCTGGGAATGCTTACAGCAGAGGCAGCGACCGATGAGGACTCCGTTTACAGACAGTATTATGAATTCAGTCAGCCGCTTAAAAAGGCACAGGGACATCAGATACTTGCAGTAAACAGAGGCGAAAAGGAAAAATTTCTAAAGGTAAAGATAGAGCTTGATCACGATCAGGCGCTTGTCACAGTGTTGAGAGAGGTGCTTAAAAAGGGCTCATCAGCCACTGAGTTTGTAGGTGCGGCAGCATTAGACAGTCTCGACAGACTTATATGGCCGTCAGTCGAAAGAGAATTAAGGGCAGCTCTTACCGACACAGCCTGCGAGGGCGCTATACACAATTTTTCATTAAACCTTAAGCCGCTTTTAATGCAGCCTCCGGTAAAGGGACATGTGACAATGGGACTCGATCCCGGATACAGAATGGGCTGCAAGGTAGCCGTTATAGACGGTACAGGAAAGGTTCTCGATACAACTGTAGTATATCCGACACATGGAGACAGAAAAAAAGCGGAATGTATAGAAATCCTCGGCAAAATGATAAAAAAGCATGGTGTCGAGCATATTGCGATCGGAAACGGAACAGCCTCAAGAGAGACTGAAAGCATGGCAGCGGAGCTGATAGCGAGTCTTAATAATGAAGGGAAATATAAAGAAATCAGCTATGCCATAGTAAATGAAGCCGGAGCATCTGTTTATTCAGCATCAAAGCTTGCCGCAGAGGAATTCCCGCAGTTTGATGTCAACCTTAGGAGTGCGGTATCAATAGCAAGAAGACTGCAGGATCCGCTTGCAGAGCTCGTTAAAATCGATCCTAAAGCCATCGGAGTCGGTCAGTATCAGCATGATATGCCGGAAAAGGAGCTGGATGCAGCACTCAGCGGAGTAGTCGAAGACTGTGTTAATGCTGTCGGAGTAGATATAAATACAGCATCGCCGTCATTACTTTCCTATGTTTCCGGGCTTAACGGCACAACCGCAAAGAACATCGTTATATACAGAGATGAAAACGGAGAATTCACATCGAGATCTCAGCTTAAGAAGGTGCCGAAATTAGGACCGAAGGCCTTTGAGCAGTGTGCCGGATTCTTGAGAGTGCCGGAAAGCAAGGAACCGCTTGATAATACAGGAGTTCATCCTGAAAGCTACAAGGCTGCTGAGGCGCTTATGAAGCTGCTCGGAATATCTAAAGCTAAGCTCATAGGTTCGGGAAATGCTGAAAATGCAGATGAAATCGTTAATGCCGTTAATGCCGGCAGTGGCGCAGATCTTTCAGCACTTGCAGAAGCTTACGGCATAGAAAAGCTTGCAGTTGAGCTTGGTATAGGAGTACCGACATTAAAGGACATTATAAAGGAGCTTATGAAGCCGGGCAGAGATCCGAGAGAGGATCTTCCGCCTGCTGTATTAAGAAAGGATGTCCTTGATGTTAAGGATCTTAAGCCGGGAATGAAGCTTAAGGGCACGGTCAGAAATGTTATAGATTTTGGTGTATTTGTGGATATCGGAGTGCACCAGGACGGGCTTGTGCATATTTCAGAGATATGTGATAAGTACATAAAGCACCCATCCGAAGTGCTTAAGGTCGGGGACATTGTAGAAGTTATAGTGCTTAGTGTGGATGAGGCGAGGAATAGGATATCGCTTTCCATAAAGCAGGCCTGACACACAGAATTAGTTTGTATTTGCAAAGAATTATTTATCGTAACTTTGTATAAATTTGACGTACTTGATTTATTTTGTGAACTACCGTATCATTGACAAAATGAGCCTGTATATATTGTAAGCTTTTAAGCGGATTTATGCGTGGATAAAGCTGTTACAGGCAGGATTTGAGAGCAGATCTTAAATTGTAAAAAAGGGACGATTCAGGAGGAAATTTAATGACTATCCCATTAATAATCGGCGTGACCTTATGCGGAGCATTGCTCATAACCACTAAGGTCATGGAAAAAAAGAACAAGGATGCCAAGGAAGCCGGCATTGCTAAGCTTCAGCACGGCACACGCATTAAAACCATAAACGGAATGGTAGGAACTGTTGATGAGCTTACAGATCACGGTACTATCAAGGTTGACTTCAGCCCGGATCAGAGCGGCTCGATCGTTGAGATCACAAAGGAAGCATTTTACAAAACTGAAGAATAAACGATAAAGCGCAGCTTTGAAAGGAAGATAATGGGTTCAATAGCATATGTAGTAATACTTGCTGTCATGTTCGTTTGGATCATGAAGAGCAACAAAAAGAATCAGCAGCAGGCGCAGCAGCTGCAGGACAGTCTCAGACCCGGCATGTATGTAATGCTCAGAGACGGACTTTTCGGAACAATAGTTGATGTTGACGGAGAAAACGTTGTTATTAATTTCAGCGTTGACGGAGCAGATGAAGGCTGCCTTACAGTAGGTAAGATCGGAATCTACAATGTAATAGAGGATAATGCCTCGGCACCACAGACTGCAGAGACACCTGAAGAGACTATAGCTGCACCTCAAGCAGAAGCAGCACCTGCAAAAGCTGATAATGAAGCACCTGCAGAAGCGGTAATTGACACTGTGGCCGAGCAGGAGCCGGAAAAGGCTTCAGATAGCACTGAAGCAGAAGGAAAGGAGGACTGAAAATTATGATGCCAAAGATATTTGCGGTTCTTATAATTATTGCCTATGTAGTTCTTCTTTACTTCATAGTATTCGGAAAGAAAAGAAAAGAGAAGAAGCATCTTGATGCAATAAATGCAAAGCTTCAGATCGGAACAAGAATATGCACCATCAGCGGGATCTGCTGCACTGTGGCAGAGCTCAGCAATAATAAAGAGATCCTTGTAGAGCTTAGCTGTGCAGAGGGCAAGCACATAAGAGCAAAGATGCTCAGAGGTGCTATAAAGGAAGTCATAGACTGAGTTTTATAAATAAAACGAGATAATAAAAGAGGCCACTGTATTTACGGAGTTTTGATCCGTTAGCACAGCGGCCCCTTTTTATATGCTTTTAATTTCTGCCGGACATTGTGAGATACTTTGTGCGGCGATTTTTCAATTGCTTATCTCCGAAGCCCAGACGTTTATCCAGCCATTCACAGAGAAGCGTCATGTGTCTGAATACAGATTCCGCACCTACCGCAAATACGATAGTAAGCAGTGTGCAGGCAAAGCTCATATGGCTTAAGCCGAACCACCACTTCATAAAATGACAGCAGAACAGCCAGCCTGCGATATTGAAGGCCAGGACTCCGGCACGCCATTTGTTAAGCGGTCTGCTGATATAAAGAAGAATCATAAAGCCTACTAAGGACAGGATAATAACGGCAGCAGTTGATGTCTCGCCCTCCGCAAGTGAGAATACATCTCCGCAGGTCACAAATATACAGACTGCGGCAGTATCAGTGATGGCTGCAGGAAGAGCATTCATAAGCACGTTTTTAAGGAAATGGCCCTGTATTCTCGTTGTGCTCTTCTCAAGTGCAAGAAGAAATCCCGGTGTTCCTATTGTAAACATGGCAACAAGGGAAACCTGTGCCGGCTGGAGCGGATAAGTAAGAGCCAGAATGACAGATATCAGTGCAAGCAGCAGGGAGAAAATATTTTTAACCAGGAAGAGTGAAGAGGAACGCTGAACATTGTTTACAACTCTTCGGCCTTCGAGTACGACATCCGGCATATGTGCAAAATCAGAATCTAAAAGTACGACCTGAGCAGCCTGAGCTGCGGCCTCACTTCCTGAAGCCATAGCTACGGAGCAATCGGCATCCTTCATTGCAAGAATGTCATTTACACCGTCACCCGTCATGGCAACGGTGTGTCCGGCAAGCTGCATGGCATGAACCAATTTCCTCTTTTGCTCCGGAGAGACTCTGCCGAAAACGGTGTATTTTGAAGCGGCAGCTCTGAGCTTGGCTTCGGTGTCTAAAAGAGAAGCATCTACGGCCTTATCTGCATTTTTTATACCGGCCTCCATTGCTACGGAAGAGACAGTCTCAGGATCATCTCCGGATATGACCTTTATCGTTACATCCTGCTCGTCAAAATATCTGAAAGTATCAGCGGCATTTTTACGAACCGGATTTGAAAGCACTATTATTCCGAGCGGCATGATTTCGCGATAAGTTTTTTCTTTGTCATTTACCGCAGTACTGATCTCCACAGCTGTATTTGTTAAAAGCTTTGCAAAAAGCAGTACACGTTTACCGCTTTTCAAGTATGGCGCTATCTTTGCTTTGATAGAGCTTTCAACACTTCCGCCCATAACATAATCCGGCGCACCTAAAAGATAGGTTCCGTCCTCAAAGGCTATGGATCCGTATTTTTGCTTAGAGGAAAATGGCTCTATCTTAAGCGCGGTGCGGGAGCTTATGCTCATGCCGGAAGCAAAGCGCTTAAGTGCCTGCATCGTTGAGTTTGTATCGGTGGAAACATTTACATAATCGGCAAAAAGGCAGGCAGAAGAGGTGTTGTCGGCATTTTCCAGCCAAATAGTGTCCGTCACGCTCATATCAGGCTCAGTGATGGTTCCCGTCTTATCTACGCACAGAATGTCTACACGCGCCAGAGTTTCTATACTTTTCATTTCGTGAAGCAGCACCTTTTTTCTCGAGAGACGAACCGTGCCTAAGGCAAGTGCGGCGGTCGTAAGAAGATAAAGGCCTTCCGGGATCATACCGATGACAGCAGCTACCATAGAGGTTATGGAGGTGCTGAAGGTCTCATGATTTATAAAATGTGCCTGAAGAAAGAGAATGATCCCTATCGGAATGATAGCAATGCCGACCCATTTGACTATGGCGTTAATGCAGCGTATCATTTCAGACTGCTCACTGCCTGACATTGCCTTTGCCTCGGCGGTTAGCTTAGATATATACGAGTCATTTCCGACCTTTTCAAGGCGGGCATAGCAGGTGCCGGCAACGACAAAGCTGCCTGAAAGGAGAGAAGAACCGACATTTTTCTCTATTTCATCGGCTTCTCCGGTGAGCAGGGCTTCATTCACACGAATACTTCCGCTGATTACGGAGGCATCGGCACATATCTGATCTCCGCTTGAAAGCAGTACGACATCATCCTTTACAAGCTCCTCGGAGGGAACTTTAATAAGAACAGAATCTCTCATAACAGATGAGTGCGGGGCGTTTAAGATGTTCATCTCATCAAGGACATGCTTAGCTCTAAGCTCCTGGATGATGCCGACTAAAGTATTAATAATGACTATAGGTAAAAATGTAAGATTGCGGTATGAGCGCGCAATTATAAGAAGTACTGAAAGTACCAGAAATATAAGGTTAAAATATGTAAATATATTAGATATTATTATTTCGCTGACAGAACGGCTGTTTGAACTGTCGGTTTTGTTGGTGAGCCCGGCGGCCTTTCTTTCCTCGGCTTCTTTTTGCGTAAGCCCTCGTATGGCAGTGGCATTATCTTGGTGGTCTGTTGACATTTTTCCTCCGTATTCATAGTTTTGTGCTTGTAATGCTTTATTATGCTGATAGTAGCACTGCCGCCTCATTAAAGTAAAGGGTGCCGCTGTGAATGTTTTGTGAAGAAAAATGGTGAAGAAAAACTTTCTGCAGAGAAATAAAAGATAGAATATTTAACTATCAGGATATATAATTATAAATAGCTGTATATAACTGTATATATCTGAGGCAGCTGCAGATCTTCAAAAGTTCAGTATACTGCGCCGGGCTTGTTTTATACGTTTGATTAATGATCTATGCGGTTTTCTTTAGAGAGGAGGCAAAGGCTATGATAAGCAGAGATCAGATTTTTAAGATATACGGAACTGATTATAAGGAAATGACAAAGGAGCTTCTTCAAAGCATAGAGGCTTCGGCACTTATACCGGCCAGTCATACGCTTATTGGCATTAAACCAAACCTTGTTTCACCGTCTACAGCAGATCAGGGCGGGATCACTCATCCTGAGGTAGTATCGGGAATAATTGAATATCTTAAGGAAAGCGGCTTTGATAACATTATCATGCTTGAAGGCTCATGGGTAGGTGATAAGACCACCGAATCTTATACGGTGAGCGGCTTTGACAAGGTTTCAGAGCAGTACGGCATACCGTTTTATGACCTTCAGAAGGAAAAGGCAACGAAGATAGACTGCGCGGGCATGGATATTGAAATATGCGATATTGCAAGAAAGGTCGAGTTTATGATAAATGTGCCTGTACTTAAGGGACATTGCCAGACCCATATCACATGTGCGCTTAAGAATTTTAAAGGTCTTCTCACAAACCGCGAAAAGAGACATTTTCATGCCTGCGGGCTGCATGAGCCGATTGCTCATCTTAATGCAGCAATGCATCAGGATCTCATTATAATCGATAACATCTGCGGAGATCTGGACTTTGAGGACGGAGGAAATCCGGTTTACAGAAACTGCATTATGGCAGCGACCGATCCTGTGCTTACTGATGCTTATGCCTGCAAGCTCCTGCACACCGATGTTGAGGATGTACAGTATATAGGTCTTGCGGAAAAGCTTGGTGTCGGATATGCTGATGTGTCTTCGGCTAAGATAGAGATAGTCAGAGAAAGCGGCGAATGGAGAGAAGAAAATACGCTTCCTTATTCAGGCAAGGTCATAGCGCTTCAGGAGGCAGTGGATTCTGTAGATTCCTGCAGCGCCTGCTACGGATATCTGATTCCGGCATTGCAGATGCTTAAGGATGAAGGGCTTTTTGATAAGCTTCCGTGTAAGGTTCGCATAGGACAGGGCTACAGAGGAAAGACCGGCAAATTAGGAGTGGGTAATTGCACCTCTAAATTTGATTTTTGCGTAAAGGGCTGTCCGCCGACTGAAAATCAAATTTATGAGGAATTTAAGGAGTATATAAGGAGAGCAGAAAACAAATGAATTATTTAGATATTTTTAAGGATGATCTTCAGGAATTCTATGATAAGACAATGAAATTTTCCGAAGAGACACTTAGTGTAGGGGATTACAAGGGCTTTTCGGGCGGCTTCGGAAGCTATGCACAGCGCGGAGCTAAAACGCATATGCTGAGACTCAGAATGAACGGAGGACGCCTTACAAAGGAAATGCTTAAGGGCATTGCCGAGATCATCACAAAATTCGATGTTAAGAGGGCAAAGCTCACTACCTGCGAGGCCATACAGCTTCATGACATGGATGCAAAGACGCTTTGCGAGGCTATACTTCCTGCATGGGAGGCCGGCATGATGACCAGAGGCGGAGGCGGAGATTTCCCGAGAAATATTATGTGTGCACCGCTTTCAGGCGTTGAAAAAGGCGAGTATTTTGATGTTATGCCTTATGCACTCACCCTGGGAGATTACATGCTCGGCTTTATAAAGGGGCCGAAATTCCCGAGAAAGCTTAAGTGCGCATTCACTAATACAGCGTCCAATGCCACACATGCCACTATCCGCGATCTGGGCTTTGCTGCCAATGAAGACGGCACCTTTGATGTTTATATCTGCGGAGGTATGGGCAATAATCCGAAGATCGGAGTAAAGGCTGCAGAGCATATTGATCCGCTTAATATAAGATATTATGCCAAGGCAATGGTAGAAACCTTTAAGGCTAACGGAAACTATGAGAACAGAGGCCGTGCGCGTACAAGATATATGCAGGAAACTCTCGGAGTTGAGGGACTCAAGGCTGAATTTAATAAGCAGCTTGAAGAGGCATACAAGGATAGCTCACTTAAGATAGATAAGGCAGAGATCACTGCGTGGGAGAATGCATTTGCAGATGAATTAAAAGCAAAGCAGGATAAGGGCGAGAAGGCTTCGGATGAGCTTATCGGCAACAAGAGGGTTTATGCGCAGAAACAGGACGGTCTTTATGCGGTATACTATCAGCCGATAGGAGGCATGATAGAGCCGAAGGCACTTGTAATGCTCTATGAAACTATAAAAGACATGGATGCTGTCGAGCTCAGAGTGACACCTAATGAAGGTATTTATGTTATTAATCTGACACCGTCAGAGGCAGAAAAGGTGCTTGCTGTTACCTCAGACGGAGCACGCAATATATTCGAGACCTCTGTTGCATGTGTCGGAGCAAAGACCTGCCAGGTTGGACTCGGAGACTCACAGGGACTTCTTAAGTTATGTGTTGAGGAACTCAGAAAGCATGACTATGCAGACGGTGTTTTACCTCAGATACATATATCGGGATGTCCGTCCTCATGTGCCGGACAGTTTACGGCACCTATCGGATTCCGCGGAGCAATGAAGAAGGTTGGAGAAGAAATGCAGCCTGCATTTACATTATATCTTGGAGGCTCCGATAAAAAGGGAAGCGAAAAGCTTTCAGAGCCGGGACCGATAATTCTTGTTAATGATATACCGAAGCTGCTTGTAGATATAGCTGAGGCAGTATCCGCAGAAAAGACAACTTATGCTGAATGGGCAGAGGGACACGAGGCAGAGCTTAAGGATATAGCGGCAAAATATGCATAAGCATTAGGCTGATATACAGAGAATTTAATAAATAAATCTCAAGGACTGATATGAGATGGCCGGAGCAAAAGGCCTGACGGTATCGGTCCTTCTTTGCGGTTTGACAGTATTTCTAGCTGACAGAATTTACAGTATCTAAAATTAGATATTTCCTTATATTTAAGGCATTTTGATGCGGTAAAAAAGCTGAGAATATAAAACACAATATGTTGTTGCTTTTTTATTGTATAAACACAATATTTATGTTCAATTCATTGAAGTTAATTTTTCAATGTGCTATAATTGATTTCGACACACAAACAGTGAGGTAACGATATGCATATTACAGGGCTGCAGAAGCTGACTTTATTAGATTTTCCGGAACGCATTGCGTGCACTGTATTTATTTCCGGATGTAATCTTCGTTGTCCTTTCTGTCACAATGCTTCTCTGGCAGTTACAAATTCACAGGAAACCCATATATCAGAGGATGAGCTTATATCATTTCTTCAAAGCCGCAGAGGACTGCTTGACGGTGTGTGCATAACAGGCGGTGAGCCAACTATATATGGTGATGAGTTAAGGGCGATTATTCAAAAGATACGTGAGCTTGGCTTTGCTGTAAAATTAGATACCAATGGAACGAATCCGGCATTACTTACAGAACTGATAAATGAGGGTCTGCTTGATTATGTGGCTATGGACATAAAGAACAGCCCCGCAAATTATACAAAAACCTGCGGAGGCATAGATGTGCTTATAAAGGCGCAGGAGAGCGTGAAAATACTCATGAATTCCGATGTGAAGTTTGAATTTAGGACTACGGTCTGTCATCCGCTTCACACAACAGAGGATATTCGTCAAATAGGTGCTTGGCTTAAAGGAACACAGAAATATTTTATTCAGCAGTTTGTTGATTCCGGGAATCTGATCGGAAGTGGGATGACTCCTTTAAGCAAGAGCGAAATGGAAGAAATGAGGCAGGCTGTACTGCCATGGATACCTAACGCACAGGTTCGAGGCATTTAATAATTGCGGGAGCGCAAAACGCGCAGCAATCCGGCATTGATAAGGAAAAAAGACTTTTTGAACCCAATATCATCATATATTTAATAAAAAAATACATAAACAATGTAAAAGCAGAAGGAGAATGCAGAATGTACCAGGTTGTTAAACGAGATGGGAAGATTACCGATTTTAATATTTCTAAAATCAGTGTTGCCATCACAAAAGCATTTGAAGCCACAGGCAAGCAGTACAATCCCGATACAATCGATTTTTTGGCCTTAAAGGTTACGGCGGATTATCAGCCTAAGATCAAGGACGAAAAAATCACTGTAGAGGATATTCAGGACAGTGTAGAGTCTGTACTTGGAAGAGCCGGTTATGAGGATGTGGCAAAGGCGTACATTCTGTATCGTAAGCAGCGCGAGAAGATCCGTAATCTGAAGACGACAATGCTGGATTATAAGGAGATAGTGGATAACTACGTCAAGGTAAATGACTGGCGCGTTAAGGAAAATTCCACAGTTACATATTCAGTGGGCGGACTTATTCTCTCAAACTCAGGTGCAATTACTGCAAACTACTGGCTCAGCGAGATCTATGATGAGGAAGTTGCCAATGCTCATAAGAGCGGAGATATGCATATTCATGATCTCAGCATGCTTACAGGCTATTGCGCAGGCTGGAGCCTTAAACAGCTGATTCAGCAGGGACTTGGTATTCCGGGAAAGATCAATTCCTCTCCGGCTTCTCATTTGTCTACTCTTTGTAATCAGATGGTCAATTTCCTTGGCATCATGCAGAATGAGTGGGCAGGTGCGCAGGCATTCTCATCCTTTGATACATACCTTGCTCCGTTTGTCAGAACAGACGGCCTTAACCAGAAGGAAGTCAAGCAGTGCATTCAATCCTTCATTTACGGTGTAAATACTCCGTCCCGCTGGGGCACACAGGCACCGTTTTCCAACATTACGCTTGACTGGACTGTGCCAAAGGATCTTGCAGATCAGAAGGCTATTGTAGGCGGCAAGGAAATGGACTTCACCTACGGCGATTGTAAGAAGGAAATGGATATGGTGAACAAGGCATTCATCGAGGTAATGACCGAGGGTGATGCTGTAGGTCACGGATTCCAGTATCCTATTCCGACATATTCCATAACTCGTGACTTTGACTGGAGCGAGACAGAGAATAACAAGCTTCTCTTTGAAATGACCGCCAAATACGGTACACCGTATTTTTCAAACTATATAAACTCGGATATGGAGCCTTCGGATGTCCGTTCCATGTGCTGCCGTCTGCGTCTGGATCTAAGAGAGCTTCGTAAGAAATCCGGCGGCTTTTTCGGATCAGGCGAGTCCACCGGAAGCGTGGGTGTCGTAACCATCAATCTGCCGCGTATAGCATATCTTGCTGCGGATGAGGCTGATTTCTATGCTCGTCTGGATAAGCTGATGGACATTGCTGCACGTTCGCTTAAGACCAAGAGAACTGTTATTACACGTCTTATGGACGCGGGACTTTATCCGTATACCAAGCATTACCTCGGCACCTTTGAGAATCATTTCTCAACTATCGGTCTTATCGGTATGAATGAAGTGGGACTTAATGCAAAATGGCTTCGCAAGGATCTGACTCATAAGGAAACACAGCAGTTTGCAAAGGATGTGTTAAACCATATGCGTGAAAGACTTTCGGACTATCAGGAGATGTACGGAGACCTTTATAATCTGGAAGCTACACCGGCAGAATCCACAACCTATCGTCTTGCTAAGCACGATAAGAAAATGTATCCGGATATTATTACTGCAGCAAAGAATGAAAATGAGACACCATATTACACTAACTCGTCTCATTTACCTGTAGGCTATACAGAGGATATTTTCGAGGCGCTTGCAATACAGGATGATCTTCAGACTTTGTATACTTCAGGTACGGTTTTCCATGCGTTCCTTGGAGAGAAGCTGCCTGATTGGAAGGCTGCGGCTAATCTTGTTCGTAAAATTGCAGAAAACTTTAAACTGCCATACTATACAATGTCTCCGACCTATTCTATTTGCAATGAGCACGGATATTTAGTCGGGGAGCAGCCGATCTGCCCGCATTGCGGAGCTGCGACTGAGGTATGGAGCCGTATTACCGGCTATTATCGTCCGGTTCAGAACTGGAATGACGGCAAGGTTCAGGAGTTTGAGCATCGCAAGGAATATAACGTAGATGAATCAAAGCTTGAGGGCAGACGCCTGAGTGATCGTGAAAAGGCATTTGCAGCTGCAGAAGAAGCAAAAGC
Source organism: Lachnospiraceae bacterium (assembly GCA_022768465.1). Lineage (GTDB taxonomy): Bacteria > Bacillota > Clostridia > Lachnospirales > Lachnospiraceae > Avilachnospira. The sequence continues at coordinate 84,118 of JALELZ010000021.1, read as the reverse complement.
TGAGGCGTTAGTATCATCAAAGGATGAATGCGACCTCTTCGTAACAGCTACCTGCCCGAACTGCAGAATAGTTAAGCCACTGCTTGATAAGGCAGGCATTGCCTACAATGTATTAGACGTTGCGGAGAATCAGGAGCTGGCACAGCAGTATCAGCTTAAGCAGGCGCCGACTCTTATAGTTAGAAATGGTGAAAATGCCGCAGCATATGAGGGCGTTGCTCAAATTAAAACATACATAAAGGAACAGGCAGCGTTATGACCGATATTCTGATAATCGGCGGAGGCCCGGCAGGCCTTACTGCGGCCATCTATGCCGCCCGCGCCGGGAAATCTGTTATCGTATGCGAAAGAGAATGTCTTGGAGGACAGATCGCACAGGCACATCGTGTCAGAAACTATCCGGGCTTTTCTGATATTTCCGGAATTGAGCTGGGAGATGCGTTCTGCGCACATGCCATGGATGCCGGAGCACAGATAGAATTTACATCGGTGCAGTCCTTAAAAAAGGAAGCTGACGGAACATTTACCGTTCTTACGGATGACGGCACGATAGAGGCATTAGCAGTGATTTTTGCAGGCGGAGCCAAGCCACGTCTTCTGGGAGCTGACAGAGAAACTGAGCTTGTAGGAAAGGGCATCAGCTACTGTGCTCTTTGTGACGGTGAATTCTATCGTGACAAGAATGCAGCTGTAGTCGGAGGCGGAAATACCGCAGTGTCCGATGCGGTCTTTCTTGCAGACATATGCAGATCAGTCACCTTGATTCATAGGAGAAATGATTTTCGTGCTGAGAAGGCAGACCTTGAGATCCTTAAAAAGATGCCGAATGTTAGTATCCTGACACCTTATACGGTTCAGGATATCTGCGGGAAAGATTGCGTAGAGGAATTAAAGCTTTCAGAGGCTCAGACAGGCAAGGCTGAGATTTTGCAGGTATCTGCGCTGTTTGTGGCACTGGGACGAGTTGCAGACTGTGCTCTGATCAAGGATATGGCAGAGCTTGATGAAAGCGGTTATGTCTTAACAGGGGCAGATTGCTCGGTAAAGATGCCGGGATTATATGTGGCAGGAGACTGCCGCGCAAAGGGAATACGCCAGCTTACTACAGCGACATCGGACGGCACTGTTGCAGGAATTGCTGCTTGTAACTATATAGATCATATTTAACAAGATAAAACCGCGGATCAGCCTTATATACTTAGCTGATTCGCGGTTTAAAACAACACTTTTTGTCCTATAAACAATAAGCTGAAGCTTAATTCAAATCTCTTTGCCTTATTATGCCCTTTGTCTTATAATCCTGCTTTGCAGAACCCCTTTTTTCTTATGTCATCTATGCAGGAAAGAGCAGTTTCATGGCCTATATCATAGACTCTCTGAAGCTCATCGGGATTGCGCTCCATCTTGCCGATATCCAAAGTTTTAGGCGGACGGATGGCATAAACATTGCCAAGAGCCTCCTGATCCTCTATATATTTAAGTGTGGCATTATAACGGATATGACGGTTTTCCGCAGCCTTTATAAATTTCGGATATTTATGATATTTAGCTTTTATTGCAGGCATCATTGGATTCGGCTTTTTTACAAAGCCCTTAGGCTGAGTGAGTATTACCACATTCCTGGCATATCCCTGCTTTTGCATAAACTTTATGGCAATGGAATCACCTATACCACCGTCCAAAAGCTTTCTGCCGTTTATTTCTATGATGTTTGAAAGCAGCGGCATCGAGGCTGAGGCGTGTATCCATTTGATATCGTTCTCATCACCCTTATAACATTTATAGTAGACAGGTTTTCCGCTTTCCACATCTGTGCTTACTGTGTAAAACTCCATTGGGTTATTTACGAAAGCTTTTTCATCCCAGAGATCGTAGATGAAAGGTATGTCGTGATAGCAGAACTCTGAGCTGAACAGATCACCGGTTTTTATAAGTGAACTAATGCTGGCATAACGCTTATCTGAGCAAAAGCGCTTATTGTAGCGAAGCGCTCGGCCTATCTGCTTTGATTTGATATTGCAGCCAAAGGTTGCACCGGCACTTGTTCCGACAGCACCGTCAAAGTCAATGCGGTTTTCCATAAATGCATCGATTACACCGCAGGTAAAGAGTCCTCGCATTGCGCCGCCCTCCATAACGAGACCGCAGCGAATGTTTTCATGCTGAGGTTCGTCTGCGGTGACAGAAATAGTATCTGTTTCTGAGACGGCAGTATTATTTTTTAAATTATCTAAAGCCATATATAATGCTCCTAAAATATTTCCGAAAAGATATTTCACTTTTTGAACTTTCAACAAACTGTGTAGCTATTATAAGTCAAAATCTCAGAAAAATAAAACATGTGTAAAAATAAATAATAATAATTTAGTTGATTAGCATAGAGCGTGTGATTTGTAAGAATGAATTGTTAGTAAAACCAAAAAATGATTGGTTGAAATGTATAAAAATATATTGGAAAGTTCTTGAATTACTTACGAAAAGTATAAAACAGCATTGACATTATGTATTTATGCGGTTAATCTGAAAATGCTATCAGCAATTGATTATCGTTATAAAATCGAATATAGGGGATGACGACAGCTTGAGACGAAACTAAGACGGACGTGATAATGCCGCAGGATTTGTGGAGCCGCGGAGTAAAACCACACGTAAAAGGAAGGCTGTCCGACCAAGCTTTGGAGAGACTGCTAAAATGCAGCGCCAACGGGGCTATAACCAACAGGCAAACAGACAGAGAAACACATCGCACAGATGTTGTTTTGTTGTCTGTTTTTTATTTTGCTATTATTTAGGTTAATATTTCGAAACGTGACGAAAAATATTAATTTCAGAAATTTTATTACAAAGAAGGCGCCCTTTGTAATGATAAATAATATAATAAAAGGAGATGCTTATGAGAAGGAAGATGAGGCAGATGTCAGCATGTATATGTACTGCAGCGATGGCTATATCACTTGCCGCCTGCGGCAGCACGGGAAGCGATGGCGGTAAGATTGAGGAGACAAGCAAACAGACGGATAATACCGATACAGTAAAGGATGACACAGCTGATGTTATCTTTACAAACGGACTTGTTTATACCGAGGATGAGGCACAGCCCTGGGCTGAAGCCTTTGCGGTAAAGGACAATGAATTCATCTATGTAGGCAAGGCTGATACAGACGAGCTCAAGGCATTGACAGGAGAAAACACCAAGATCATTGATCTTGAAGGAAAGATGGTCACACCTTCACTTATCGATGCACATACACATCCGGCAACGGTATCAATGACAGCCTGGTGTGCTGAGATATGGGAGGACTCCATAGAGGATTACGAAAGAGTTATTGCTGAATATTGTGCAGAGCACAGCAAGGAGGATGAGCCGTATATCTATTTCAAGTGTTATCCGAGCGATCTTTTCGGAACAGAGGGACCAAAGAAAGAAATCCTTGACGCTATAGAACCTGACCGTCCGATCATGATATCCGATTTCAGCGATCATGCGGCATGGGTCAACACAAAATGGCTTGAGACCTACGGAGCATATGACATGGATCCGGACGATCCGAGACTTGAATGCTTTGTCAGGACTCCTGACGGAGATTTCCAGGGCTGGATAACAGAGCTTGGCTTTACTGAGCACATGGATGATTTCTATGAGAGACTTGGCTGGAGACCGCCTATTGATTGTACTGTTGAGGTCATGAGTCTTCTTACAAACGATCTTAAGAGCTGGGGCGTAACGGGAGTATTTGATGGCTATCTGGAGCAGGAAATGCAGATAGAGTCCATTCACAAGATGGATGAGGAAGGCACTCTCAATATGTACTATGACATGTCAGTCATGCTCAGCGACTACAGCGAGTTAGATGAGACTCTTGATTATATCAAGGAGCTCAATGACAAATACGGTTCTGATTATGTCACTATGGACACTCTGAAGATATTCTATGACGGAACCAATGAGCTCGGAACAAGTGCACTTGTAGACGGAACATTACAGAAGCCTGACTATCACGGAGAGCTCTTCATGAATGCCGAAGAGACAAAGGACACTATAAAGAAGGCTAATGAAAAGGGCGTTGACGTTCATTTCCATCTCGTAGGAGACCTTGCTTTCCGTATGATCTGTGATGCTGTTGAAGAGCTGCAGAAGGAAGACGGACCTTTAGACATTCAGGTGGAGATGTGTCACTGTGAATATATCAATCCGGCTGATCGAAAAAGACCTGCAGAGCTTGGCATTATCATAAACTGGACTCCTCATTGGACGGGCGGATATTTCGGAGAAGCAGCAAGAACTTATCTCGGAGACGAGCGCTTTGACGATATGTATCAGTTCAATCCTACTATCGATGCCGGCGGAATCGTAACATTCGGCAGTGATGTTTATTCCTGGGATGAAGAGTACAGAGCAAATCCGTATTTCGGAATGCAGACGGCGATGACAAGAATCGATATAGACACACCGCTTGAGTCAAACGGCGGCGTAAGAAAACCGGAGGAAGGAAAGCTTTCTCTTGAGAATCTTCTTAAGGGCTATACGATCAATGCTGCAAAGCAGCTTCGCATAGATGACAGAACCGGTTCTATCGAGACAGGAAAGCGCGCTAACTTCAACATTTACACCGAAAATCTCTTCGAGGTAGATCCGTTTGAATTTATGGATGTTATGCCTGAGAGCGTAGTGTTCGAGGGAAATGTTATCAGCGGAAAAGAGATAGGGTAAATGTTATCTTATGCGTGAGTAACAAAAATCAAATTGTATCAATTCTAAATTTTGAGCAATTTTACGTTTTGTGCTTTATGGACATATTTGATATAATTCTCGCATGAAAAATAAGCAAAAAGGATTTACAATTGCAGAATTATTGATTGTTGTCGCCATTATCGGAGTAATGGTTGCTGTATCGATACCTATTTTCAGCAGTAAGCTGCATAAGGCAAAGGTTGCAGTAGACTGGGCGAATGTCAGAGCATATTACGCGGAATTACAGATGGATTATATTACCACAGGTAAGAAAAATCCTAGTGTTAATACAGAATGGCATTCTGATCCAACTTATGATTGGAACGCTCTTACACTTTTAAATGGCACAAAAATTAAACTCAAAGCCGGAATATGTGCAGTCAGCTTTAAAGAAGGTACAGGGTATTCCTTGGTGTACGAGTGTAATAAAATAGTAGGCGGGGAACCGGAATGTCACTTATCTTTGCCTATGAAATGATTTCAGGCAGCAGGAACCTTAAAAACTAATCACTAAGAGTGAAAATCAGCATCGCTTAGGCGGTGCTGAAGGAATGGATACGCTGTATGAACAGTATCTGCAACTGTGATGAAGAAACTAGTTTAACAGAATTTGTATATACTTAAACGAAATCCTGTTATCGGCTATGATATGGCTGATAACGGGATTTTCTGTCTTTAGTCATTTTTTCCTTCTGTGCTGGCAACAAGACGGTCAAATTCACTTTCTGCAAATGTTTTCCATTATCCGCAACTTGTGCAAAATTTGCACAAGTTGAGTTCTCGGACAATTCATCGCTTTCATAGATGTTTTTCAAATGTTTTGTGACAACGCTTCTGTCTACGTCGAAAAGCTGTCCAATAGCTTTTTGTGCCAGCCATACATCGTGATCTTGAACACGAACTTCTATACCATCCTCGTGGGCATCCTTTGTAAATACAAGAAAATCCACCGTGCTGTTTCGAATCTGCAATTTTGTATTCTTGTTTTCAGCCATTCATATCGCTCAGGACAGACAAATATTAGACTGAATATCCTATTTATTTTTCAAGACACTTCTGATCAAGCAAGAAATCATAGATATTTACAGTCAGGATACCATATTCATCATAATATGGTTGAACAATATCTTTTGTGATAACAATTTTCTTGAAAGAATCATCAATCTTTCTGAATGGTCTGGTTTCCTGAATGCGCTTTGCTTCATCAGGCAGGGAATATGCGGATTGAATATAATATCTTGCAGAACCCAGGTTGCAGACAAAATCAACCTCCAGATTCTTACGGGAAACCTTACCGACGCTGTCTTTTTCTGTAATAGGAACAACACCTACGTCCACACTGTAACCACGCATACGAAGTTCATTGTAGATAACATTTTCCATGGAATGTGTCTGCTCAAACTGGCGGAAGTTGATTCTGGCATTACGAAGGCCTAAATCGGAGAAGTAATATTTCTTTGGAGTTTCAATATATGCCTTCCCCTTGATGTCATAACGCTGTGCAGATTCAATTAAGAAAGAATCCTCAAAATAATCCAGATATTTCCTGATTGTTGCGGAAGTAATTTTGGATTTCTTCACAGTTTTGAAAGTATTTCTCAGCTTCTCCGGATTCGTCAGTGAACCTATAGCTGATGAGAGGATGTTCAGCAGATCTTCAAGCTCACCAATATTTTTCACACGGTTTCGCTTGGTTATATCCCTAATGTAAATTTCATTAAATAGATTTTGCAAAGCAACTGACTTATCATTTGCACCATCGCGAAGAACGATCAGCGGAATGCCGCCGTACAGCATATACTCAGAAAGTCCGGTATATTTATCGCCGTTATAGACTGTCATAAACTCAGCGAAGCTAAGAGGATACATATGTATCTCATCACCACGCCCGGCAAATTCGGTAGCAATATCTTTCGACAAAAGTTTTGCATTACTTCCGGTTACGAATACATCCATATTTTCTTTGCGAAGATACCCGTTTAATACAGATTCAAAGCAGTCAAGCATTTGAATTTCATCCAAAAGCAGATAATACATTCCATCGCCCTGAACCTTCGAACGTATATATGACATGAACTTTTCCGGATCAACGCCACGCTTTTCCTTTTCAATCTGAATCAGGCTCTCACCAATAAGATATAGGTCGTCAGCAGAATCAAAGGCAAACCTGATAATGTGGTCATCTTCTACACCATTTTCTAATAAGTAATGGTAAAAAATCTTATTCAATAAATAAGATTTACCGCATCTACGAATGCCGGTAATTACCTTAATCAGGCCATTATTTTTTCTTTTTATCAGTTTATCCAGATATAAATCTCTGCGAATTTCCATGGAATTTTCCCCCTTGGAATAGATTTTTGCAACTTTTTACATTTTTCTATTCTTATATTAACTATTAATGGCCTGAAAAATCAAGAGGACTTAATGGGTTTTAGAATGGATTTTTGCAACTATTTACACTTTTCTATTATAAATCGGCCATTGCTTTAGAAAATAAATAACGAGTTCGATTCGAAAGAAAAAAAAGACATCCACACAATGTGAATGCCTTAAGTGACGCCAACGAGAATCCTGGGACACCGCAGGTGTCCTTCAGATAGAACCTGAAAGGGTTCTATCTGGACCGAAGGAAACCACGAGTTCGATTCGAGGCAAAGAAAAAAGACATCCACATGAAGTGAATGTCTTTAGTGACGCCAACGAGAATCGAACTCGTGTTACCACCGTGAAAGGGTGGTGTCTTGACCGCTTGACCATGGCGCCAAAAAACGCCCCAACCAGGACTTGAACCTGGGACCCCCTGATTAACAGTCAGATGCTCTAACCAACTGAGCTATTGAGGCGTGTGTCAATCGACAGCGTAAAAAGTATACTTGATAAGTATGACCTATGTCAAGATGTTTTTCAATATAAAAAATTTTGTGGCAGGAAAAATTTAACCAAAATTTAACCAAATTTTGGCAGAAAAACTAAACAAAACCAAAATTCGTACGGCATGCTGATAAAAGCATGCCGTATATGTATAAAATGATAAACCGAGGTATTAAGCTATACTTGAATAGTCGGCATCAACAACTGATGAAAGCACTTCGCCGATCTTATCACGGATTATTAGATCTGCTCTGTTGTCGTAAGGCGTTTCTCCACGGTTTAAAAGAACGAGCTTATGTCCCTTATAATAGTTGATGAGTCCGGCAGCCGGATAGACATTGAGCGAGGTGCCTCCGATAATGAGCATGTCGCATTCTGATATATATTTAAGGGATTCGGACATGACAAAATCATCAAGCGCTTCCTCATATAAAACAACATCAGGCTTTATGATGCCGCCGCATTCACAGCGAGGGATACCATCAGAGTTTTCTATAGCTTCAACGCCGTAGAATTTGCCGCAGTTCATGCAATGATTTCTGAGCGTTGATCCGTGAAGCTCAAAGACATTTTTGCTTCCGGCAGCCTGATGCAGTCCGTCAATGTTTTGGGTCACTACAGCCTTCAGCTTTCCCATGCGTTCAAGCTCAGCAAGTGCGATATGTGCCTTATTCGGCTTAACATTGTGAACTATAAGCTTGTCACGATAGAATTTGTAAAATGCTTCAGGATTATGCATAAAGAAGGTGTGGCTCAGAATGGTTTCCGGCGGATAATCATATTTCTGATTGTAAAGTCCGTCAACGCTTCTGAAATCAGGAATACCGCTCTCGGTCGATACGCCTGCACCACCGAAAAATACTATATTATCACTTTCATCTATCCATTTTTTTAAGGTTTCAATTTCATTCATGAATCTGTTCCCCCTTTTAATCATTGCGATAACAGCGTGAATTTAAGCGTTTGGCTTCACAGTTTGACTTATGGCCAGGCTACAGCTTTTTAATATAAGCCGCCAGTATTTCCTCAAGCTCAACTGAATCGAGCGCACCGTGTTTTGAGAGACATTTTGAGTATATTTCTGTTAATGCTTCCGAGCGCTTTTTCATATCAGGGATGAGCTCAATGATACGAGGTCGTACAGCACCCATATAGCTTATTATATCACCTATATTTTCCGGAAGCGCATCGCTTAGCAGATTTTTAAGCTCACGAGCGGCCACCGGGCTTTTTCCGGAGGTGGAGATCCCAACGGAAAGTTCGCCGTCATTTATAAGAGCCGGAAAGAAAAATGTGCAAAGCTCAGGGCAGTCCACAACATTAACAGGTATGGACACATCACGACAAAGCCTGCTTATATGCTGATTAAGTATATTATCATCTGAAGCGGCGATGCACAGAGCCTTATCATTGAGATCCTTTTCATTAAAAGCTCTGCTGTAAATGCTTATTTCGGAAGCATTCTCAGCAGAAACGGTACGGTATTTATGTGAAAGTGCCTCAAGCTCATCACATATGTCAGGCGCAACAATGTGTATACGCGGCTTAAACGGCAGCAGCTTCTCACATTTTCTGAGAGCAACTTTTCCTCCGCCGACTATGAGAATGTCTTTTTCTTCTATATTTATATAAAGCGGGAAATACGGCATAACAAAAACTCCGTTGGTCTAATGAATATGATACCGGTGTCAAAAGGTCTGACATCCGATGCAGGTTTGCCTGCAAGAAGGAGTATGACCTTGGGCCGTCAGCATCATGAATATATAGAAAAGTATAAAATACGAGCATGTCAGAATCAAGCTGATCGAATGATAGGAAATGCCGCATAAAGACGGTTATGCAATAAATTCATGTTTCAAAAGAGGCTTATTTGTAATTTCAAAGTTCAGCGCAAGCTCGGATATCTTTTCAAATCAGAAATAATACTGCATAATATTGTTACAAAACAAATCAATGAAAAATATGTTTTATTACAGTGATCTTTTCAGAGTGGTATTATCACAGTGTAATTTTATACAACGCAGAAAGGAGCTGCCATGTTTGACGAGATAAGAGTACTTACACACAGCAGTATACGCATAGCGGGAAAGGAAATTCTTTATTTCGATCCCTACAATGTAAATGAAGCTGCACATGATGCGGATATTATATTTGTGACACACGAGCATTTTGATCATTTTTCGCCGGAGGATATAGCAAAGCTGAAAAATGACATGACGCTTCTTATTTGCCCTGCGTCCATGAAGGACAGGCTTGAGGAAAGCGGCATTGACTGGGAGCACACAGAGCTTGTGGAGCCGGGCGATGAGCTTGAGGTCGATGATATAAAGATATGTGCGATTGCTTCATATAATGTCGGAAAGCAGTTCCATCCAAAGGAAAATGCATGGGTGGGATATCTTGTGACTATGAATGATACGACCTACTATGTTGCCGGTGATACTGATATAAATGATGACATTAAAAAGATAAAATGCGATGCAGCTATGCTTCCGTGCGGAGGAACATATACGATGACGGATAAAGAGGCTGCAGAGCTTGCTTTAATTATTGAACCGAAGCTTGCCATACCTACACATTACGGCTCTGTTGCAGGCGATGCCGAATGCGGAAAGCGTTTTGCAGATGCTGTGAAAGCCGGAAATCCGAACATTGAGGTATCGGTCAGAATGGAGTATTAAAAGACTGATGAATATTTTTAAAAAGATATACTGCCGTATATTTCAGAAATGCTTTCATATAGCTCTGCCTTTTCTTCCATACCAAGATCCGAGGATAGAAAGACATGTGGTCGCTATCCCTGGAATACTTAAGGCGGAGGGAGTGAAAAAGCCGCTTATTATTACGGATTCCAATATATCCGGACTCGGACTTCCGGATTCTCTTAAAGCGGCACTTGATAAAAACGGCATGGATTATGCTTACTTTGACAGAGCGTTTCCAAACCCAACCATAGCGCTTTGCGAGGAAGCACATGATTTTTATGCTGCAAAGGGCTGTGATTCTATTATAGCCTTCGGAGGCGGGTCTCCGATGGATCTGGCAAAGGCCTGCGGAATAATAGAGGCAAGGCCTGATAAGCCGCTTTCCAAAATGGGCGGCATACTTAAGGTGAGAAAAAAGCTGCCGCTTCTTATAGCGATACCAACTACTGCCGGAACAGGAAGTGAGACTACGCTGGCGGCGGTTGTGGTTGACGGAAGGACGAGACATAAATTTGCAATAAATGATTTTCCGCTTATTCCTAAATATGCCGTTTTGGATCAGGCGATGGTGCACAGCTCACCATCTTTTGTAGCTGCTACTACGGGATTGGATGCGCTCACACATGCAGTCGAAGCATATATTGGCAAATCTACGACAAGAAAGACGCGTGCGGCAGCTGAAAAAGCGGTTTTTCTCATTTTCAGGAATCTTGATCAGGCAGTGAAGCATCAGAGCGCAAGCTCAGAAGGAGCAATGCTTGCAGCCGCACACTATGCCGGAAGAGCATTTACACGTTCATATGTCGGATATGTACACGCGCTTTCGCATGCCTTAAGCGGAGCCTATGACCTGCCGCACGGCTGGACAAATGCAGTGATACTGCCGATCGTATTAAGACGCTACGGCAGATGCATAGATAAAAAGCTTGCAAAGCTTGCGCTTTGTGCGGGCTTAGGCGAGCCTGATGAGAATGCAGGCGTTCTTGCGGAAAGATTCATATCGGCTATAGAGGCCATGAATATTAAGTATGGCATACCTGAAAGAATAGAGGCGATAAAGGAAGAGGATATAAAAACTCTTGCAAAGTATGCGGATAAGGAAGCAAATCCTTTATACCCGGTGCCGGTTTTGTGGGACAGAAAAGAGCTTGCAAATATTTACCGTCTGCTTAAGGGCTGATTACTAGCTGATACAAGTACAGCAAAAGCGCTTGTGGGTCAATACAGCGCCTTACGTTGAGGAATACATGATTAACACTGCAGATAGTTTGCGGATTTTAAATATATGGAAAAACAGCAGATAGAAGAAATAGTATCAAAACAGAAAAGATATTTTGACAGCGGTATTACATTTGATTTAAAGAATAGGCGAGAAGCGCTTAAAAGTCTCTACAGCCTTCTTAATGATAATGAAGAACGTATAGCAGCAGCACTTAAGGCTGATCTTGGAAAGGCGAGGATGGAGGCATATATGTGTGAAACCGGACTTGCTAAATCTGAAATAAGCCATATGCTTAAAAATCTGACAAAATATTCAAGGGAAAGACGTGTCAGGACACCGTTGGCTCAGTTTGCCTCAAGAAGCTTTGTTAAACCTGTCCCATATGGAAATGTTCTGATCATGAGTCCGTGGAATTATCCGCTGCTTTTGTCTATAGGTCCGCTGGCAGATGCCATAGCGGCAGGAAATACCGCAGTGCTTAAGCCGAGTGCTTATGCGCCGGAAACCTCCAAGCTTTTAAAGGAGCTGATAGAGGAGCGCTTCGATGAAGAATATATAGCTGTTATAACAGGCGGAAGAGCAGAGAATTCTGCACTCTTAGACACTGGCTTTGACAAGATATTTTTTACGGGAAGTAAGGCAGTAGGCAAAGAGGTGTTAAGAAAGGCTGCGGAGCATCTGACACCGGTCACCCTGGAGCTTGGCGGAAAGAGTCCATGTATCGTTGATAAAACGACTAATATCAGGCTTGCGGCAAAGCGTATAGTTTTCGGCAAAATGCTTAACTGCGGACAGACCTGTGTTGCACCGGATTATATATACTGCGATGAAAGCATCCGTACAGAGCTTATTAAGGAGCTGAAAAAACAGCTTAGGCTTCAGTACGGAGAGGGTATTCTGCATTCTGAGGATTACGGAAGGATCATTAATAAAAGGCATTTTGAGAGAATATGCGGACTAATAGATGCCTCGCTTAAATCCGGAGGAAAGCTCGAAGCAGGCGGCGGGAGAGATGAAGAAACTCTAAAGATAGAGCCGGCAATTATAAGCGGCGTCAGCTGGAATTCAGCCGTTATGGGAGAAGAGATATTCGGTCCGGTGCTTCCTGTTATGAGCTTTGGTGATCTTAAAGAGGCTGCGGCGCAGATAAGCAAAAGAGAGCATCCGCTTGCACTTTATATTTTCTCTTCCGACAAAAACAATATTGATTTTATAAAATCAAGAGTTCAGTTCGGAGGCGGCTGTATAAATGATACGATAATACATCTTGCCACCTCGGAAATGGGCTTCGGAGGCGTAGGAGAAAGCGGAATGGGTGCATACCACGGGCGCGAGGGCTTTGATGCGTTCAGCCACCGCAAAAGCATTGTTGATAAGAAAACCTTTATGGATCTTCCGATGCGCTACAGACCGTATAAGAAAATATATGAGAAAATGCTTCATATATTTTTGAGGTAAAAATAACTTAGTGAATTGTAAAAAACTTGAGGACAGCAATATTGACACACCGGGGCTGCTATGTTAAAATCTAAACGAGTATGCGGCATGCAGCCGTATCTATGAGCAGAAGCTCTTTAAGTTATTTATTTTTTTGATTTCGTATGTACATGAAGGCATACAACCTCTTGAATGGAGGCTGTATGCTTTTTTTATGCAAAAACAGCAATGTATAACGAGGTCTACAGAAGGGAATTAATTATGAGAAAATTTTTATCCGTGCTTCTTGCAGCAGCAATGGTATTCGGAGTGACCGCCTGCGGCAACTCCGGAACAGCAAACGACAATAAGCAGGAAGAGACAACAACAGCTGAAAGCAATGCTTCTGAGGAGACAACACTTGTTTACGGATCCGGCGATTATACAAGGATTAATCCTGCTATGGACGAGCATTGTGAGATCAATGTCCTTTTATTCAACGGACTTACAGCTCATGACGGTGAAAATCAGATCGTTCCGGGCCTGGCAGAAAGCTGGGAGTATGATGAGGATACATACACTTACACATTCCACATCCGTGACGGAGTAAAGTGGCATGACGGAGAGCCGTTTACAGCAAACGACGTTAAGTTCACAATTGAAGCAATCATGGATCCTGATAACGGTGCTGAGAATGCTCCTAACTATGAGGATGTCGAAGAGATCACAGTTATCGATGACAATACTGTTGCGTTCAAGCTTAAAGAGCCTAACGTAGCCTTCCTTGAGTACATGACAATGGCTATCCTTCCGGTACATTTACTTGAAGGTGAGGACATGCAGGAATCTGATTTCTTCCGTGCACCTGTCGGTACAGGCCCTTATAAGCTTGAGAGCTGGGATGTCGGACAGGCTATCGTAATGGTTAAGAATGAGGATTACTACCTTGGAACACCTAACATCGATAAGGTCATTTTCAAGATAGTCACCGATGATAATACTCAGGCTATTCAGTTAGAGTCAGGCGAGCTTGATATGGCTCTTCTTGATCCTAAGAATGCTGAGAGCTTCGAAGGCAAAGAGGGATTCACTATCCACGATATGACAACTGCTGACTATCGCGGAATTTTATTCAACTTTGCAAATGACTACTGGACAGAAAACAAGGATATCATTCCTGCTGTCTGCTATGCCATAGATCGTCAGGCCATCATTGATTCAGTACTTTTAGGACAGGGAATGCCTGCATACGGTCCTCTTCAGAGAAACATTTACAATGATGAGGATGTAAATCATTATGATTATGATCCTGAAAAGGCAAAGGAGATATTAGAGGCAGCAGGCTGCACAATGGGCAGCAACGGCTTCTATGAGAGAAACGGCGAGGAAATCGGATTTGTTATCAGCGTTATGGCAGGAGAGCAGGATCGTATCGATATTGCTCAGGCAGCTGCACAGCAGATAAGAGAGGTCGGAATCAACTGTACAGTTGAGATCCCTGCTCAGATCGATTGGGGCGGACAGATGGCAAACCTTATCGGATGGGGAAGCCCGTTTGATGCTGATGACCATACCTACAAGGTATTCGGTACAGATAAGGGCGCTAACTATTCAAGCTATTCTAATGCAAAGGTAGATGAATATCTTGCACTTGCTCGTCAGTCAAGCGATCCTGAGGTTCGTAAGGAGTATTATGCAAAGTTCCAGGAGGAGCTTGCCAATGATCCTGCATTTGCATTTATCTGCTACATTGATGCAAACTATGTTGCAAAATCCAATATCCAGGGTATCTCTGATGATACTGTTTTAGGACATCACGGAGTAGGTATTTTCTGGAACATTCATGAGTGGAGCATTGATCAATAAAGATCATTCAAAACAAACGATATTTACTGACAGAGGGGTTGTTATCAACCCCTCTGTCGGTGTTTATGAATTCGGCAGAGTATATTGGGAAGAGGTTCATTTATGTCTCAATTATTAGAAGTTAATAATCTGTCAGTCAGCTTTTTTACCCCGGAGGGAGAGGTGCAGGCAGTACGCGATGTCAGCTTTTCACTTAAGGCAGGAGAGGTTCTTGCCATAGTCGGAGAATCCGGCTGCGGAAAAAGCGTTATGTGTAAAAGCATTATGAAGCTGCTTCCGGCAGCGGCAAAGATAAAATCCGGGAGTATTCGCGTAAACGGCATTGATATTACAGAATACAAAGAGCGTGATATGACCAAGCTTCGCGGAAAGCTTTTTTCTATGGTGTTTCAGGATCCGATGACCTCGCTTAATCCTACGATGACTATCGGAGAGCAGATAGGCGAGGCTGTACGTATTCATTATCCTAAATTATCAAAGGAAGAAGTTAAGAACAGAGTCTTGGAGCTCATGACTCTTGTGGGAATTGATCATCCAAAGGAGCGAATGAAGCTTTATCCTTATAATTTTTCGGGAGGAATGCGTCAGCGAAGTGTCATGGCCATAGCGCTGGCTGCTGATCCAAGCATATTGTTTGCAGATGAGCCTACTACCGCGCTTGATGTTACTATACAGGCACAGATCCTGGATCTTCTTCGCCGTGTACAGACTGAGCTTGGTACGGCTACTGTATTTGTTACTCACGACCTTGGAGTCGTTGCAAGAGTTGCTGATCGTGTGGCGGTAATGTATGCAGGCAAGATCGTAGAAATAGGAACAGCAGAGGAGATATTTTATGATCCGAGGCATCCGTATACCTGGGGACTCATGCAGTCTCTTCCGTCGCTTTCAAAGGGTAAGGAAACGCTCCCTACTATTCCGGGAATGCCGCCGTCTCTTCTTGATCCGCCAAAGGGAGATGCCTTTGCGTGCCGTAATTCTTATGCACTTGAGATTGATTATGAAGAAGAACCGCCGATGTTCAAGGTATCTGATACACATTATGCGGCAACCTGGCTTTTAGATCCTCGTGCTCCGAAAGTTACACCGCCTATCGGAGGAGGTATTCGTGAATAATTCGAAAATAATATCTGCAAATGCTTCGGAGAAAAGTTCCATGAATGATAATGTTTTGCTGGATGTGAAAAATCTTACACACGTATTTCCGCTGTCCAAAAAGATAGCTGTTAAAGCGGTGGATGATCTTTCATTTCGAATATATAAGGGTGAAATATTCGGTCTTGTGGGGGAGTCAGGCTCAGGAAAATCAACGGCTGCACGCTGTGTGATGAATATATATAAGCCGACTGCCGGAGAAATCATTTATAAGGGCATCAATACCTGTGACCTGTCAGAGTTTCGAGCTAATAAAAAAATGCTGCAGACAACTCGTCAGCTTATATTACAGGATTCGAACTCCAGCTTGAATCAGCGAATGAAAGTGAGCGACATTATTGCTGAGCCTATGAAGATAAATGGGATCAGACCGGCAAGAGGGACAATGAGAGCTGAAGCAGAGTTTCAGCTGCATTATGTCGGTATGGATCATTCTTTCCTCGACAAGTATCCGTCGCAGCTTTCAGGAGGCCAGCGGCAGAGAGTAGCTATTGCGAGAGCATTATCAATGGAGCCGGAGCTCCTTGTTGCAGATGAGCCGATCGCCTCCCTGGATGTGTCTATACAGGCACAGATAGTCAATCTTTTCAGGCACCTGCAGAAGGAGCATGGATTTTCGTTTTTGTTCATTGCTCATGACCTTGCTATGGTTGAGTTTTTGTGCGACAGAGTAGGCGTTATGTATCATGGAAAGCTGGTGGAGAGCGCACCTACAAAAGAGCTGTTTGCCAACCCGATACATCCGTATACGAAGGCACTGCTGTCTGCTATTCCTATTCCTGATCCGCGAAGAGAGCGATCAAGGAAGATAAAGCAATTTGTTGCAGATGAAACAAATTTCAGCGGAAAGCTTACAGAGATATCGCCGAACCACTATGTCCTGATGGGGGAATAAAAGCATGAAACATAAGAAAAATATTCCGCTTTATTTAGGAAAAAAGATTTTGATTTTTTTGGCAAGTGTTTTTGTTCTGTCTCTTGCGGTATTTTATATTTCCAGATTGGCGCCGGGAGATCCGCTGGTTTCCTACTATGGGGACAGAGTGGAAAAAATGAGCCCGGAGGAAAGAGACTGGGCAGAAGCAAAGCTGGGATTAAATGATCCTATTTCAGTTCAGTATGTTAGGTGGCTGGACAATGCCGCACACGGAGATTTTGGCATTTCCTATAAGTATAAAATGAATGTAGTTGATGTAATTACGAGCCGCCTGGAGAATACACTGATACTCGGCGGTATAGGATTTATACTGATATTTACATTCTCAATGCTTTTAGGAATTCTGTGTGCATGGTATGAGGATCGTTTGCTAGATAGAATAATCTGTAAGGTGGGAACGATATCAAGCTGTATACCTGAATTCTGGCTGTCGTTGGTTTTGATTTTGATTTTTTCTATAGCGCTGCGCCTGCTTCCTAGCTCCGGAGCCTATTCCATAGGAAAGCAGAATGATATAGGAGACCGCATAGTTCATCTGATACTGCCGATGTGCATTATTGTTATTAATCACCTGTGGTATTACGCCTACATGATCCGCAATAAGATCGCAGAGGAGGTGCGAGCCGATTATGTGCTTCTCGCAAAGTCAAAGGGGCTTAAGAAACGCAGCGTCATGTTCAGACATTGCCTGCGCAATATTATCCCGTCGTATCTAAGCATTATGGCAATATCCGTGCCTCATATTTTAGGCGGCACATATATCGTGGAGACGGTATTTTCATACCCGGGCATCGGAACACTTTCCTATGAAAGTGCCAGATATAAGGACTATAATCTTTTGATGCTGCTTTGCCTTATGTCAGGCATCTTAGTGATACTTTGCAACATTATTGCTCAGATAATCAATGAACAGATAGATCCGCGCATTAAGAATGCCGAAACAACAGAGGTCTCGGAGGTGATGGAAGCATGAATGACGGATTTAAGATAGTGGGCATAAAAGAGACCGGTCAGAAAGCTGAGGCGAAGAAGCAAAAATGGTATGCGGATAAGCCGGTGATTGCAGCAGTGCTGCTTGGGATACTCGTGCTGTGCTGCTTAGGCTGTAAATTTATCATGACAAAGGATCCTACATATATGGATCTTGGAAATTGCAGCAAGGCGCCGAACAGCGAGTTTCTGTTCGGAACAGATACCATGGGACGAGATATTTTCTCTATGATCTGGTACGGCGGAAGGATATCACTTTTTATAGGTGTTGCGGCTACGGTGATCTCCACCGTTATTGCCATTGTTTACGGAGCGGTCAGCGGAACAGCACCGGGATGGGTCGACACTTGTTTAATGCGTCTTACCGAAATATTATTAAGCGTACCGAATCTCTTACTTGTAATTTTGCTGCAGGCTATATTGGGAAAGGCCAATGTTTTCAGTCTTTCGCTCGTCATAGGCATTACGAGTTGGACAAGTATTGCCAAGGTAGTCAGGACCGAGGTGCGCCAGATCAGAAGCAGCGAGTATGTTATCGCAGCAAGATGTATGGGCGGAGGCTTCTTCTATGTGCTGTGGAAGCATCTTACACCGAATTCTATTTCTTCGATAATGTTCATGGTGGTCATGAATGTGCGAAGCGCCATAGTTGCTGAGTCAACACTCAGCTTTATCGGAATTGGTCTGCCGCTTGAGGTTATTTCCTGGGGAAGTATGCTTTCTCTTTCAGAAAAAGCACTGATGACTAAGGCCTGGTGGATAATAATGATTCCGGGAGTGTTCCTTGTAGCTACTCTGCTTTGTATTACGAGCATAGGCAATTACATTAGAAAGAATGTCAACAGGACACATAGTAATTTGTAAACTGTAGGCATAGTAATCAGTTTTTATATGACTTTAATATATAGCTGCAGATAATGCATGATTTGTCGAAAAAGTGTTCGGTATTCGACGAATATGTTTTATCTGTGGCTATATATCGTTTATAAAACGATACAATTGCTTAAATAACGGATTCTATCAAACACTATTCGATTCTTATCAATTATAATTAAACTTATGTTCAATACAGAGGATGAAGAATTTCATAAGGAATTTGCACTGCGCATTACACATCTGCGCAGGAGTAACGGAGTATCAGCACGAGACATGAGTCTTTCATTAGGCTTTAACCCAAGCTATATAAATGCTATAGAAAATAACAGAGCAATGCCGAGTATGCAGACCTTCTTTGAGATATGCAATTACCTCAGTGTTACACCAAAGGAATTTTTCGATATAGATGCCGAAGAACCGGCAGAGCAGAAGCTCCTATTTGAAAAGATAAAAAAGCTGGATAAAAAACAGCGTGAGCTTGTCGGAGAATTTATAGGTTATATTGCTGATATTAAATAATACTTCGGCGGTGATATCACATGCCGCCGCATTTACAGACATTTCTGTCATCATATACAGTTCCGCCAGTTTTATGGAACATGGCACGGCCGCTTAAGCTCTTCTGGCCGAAATTCAGATAATGAAAATGACTGCACCACAGGATGCTTTATTTTTGTGTGCCCGGCAATGGGGAAGATGCTGCATACGAGGTCATTAAATAAAACCAAGGAGTGTGAATGAAATGAGTTCGAAAAAGATTTATCATCTGAAGCTGATACTTATGCAGCGTGACGGCAGCAGTATAAGTGATGCATACGGAATGAGGCTTGCAAGAGCGAAGTACGGCATAACAAGAGATTTGTTGTTTCCGGGAGACGGAACCTTATATGAGCTTCATATAGCTATACAGCGTGCATTCGGCTGGAGTAATTCTCATCTGCATAGATTTTCACTTCGCGACAAGGATTTCGGACAGCTGACAGGAGGAGATATTAAAATTTATAAAAAGCTCTGCGGAAGCTTATTCAGGGCGGAGGAAACAGAAAGCTTCGAGTGGCATTGGCATAAGCTTTTTAAGGATGTTCCTTTTGAAGCGGACAGAAGAAGAGCTTGTCCGACAGAGGAATCGCTCTATGCAAACCTTATTAAAGTAGGGCTTATGGATGAGGACGGAAACATTTACAGAGAAGCCGATCGTGAAAAAGAAGACGGCAGGGGTGCGGGATTTAATATTGCGGATGAAACAAATATACGAAGACTTAACATACTGCTTGAAAGACTTACGGTAGAAGAGCTTTTTGCTGCAGAAAAAAGTGAAAGAACTATTCGCATGTCCGATAAAAGAAAAAAGGATATTGCTGCTTGGCGTGAAAGCGTGACCATATCTGCATTTGCAGAAATTAAACGGATGATGATATTTTTTGAAGCCGAACAGCAAAAAGCATGTGCTTATCGGGAAGCATTTAAAGAACTGGAGGATATTAAGAAGAAATATTCTGAGTACATGAATAAAGAAAAAATAAGCATTTCAGCCGATATGAAGGAAACAGAAAGCCGGGAACTATGTGCGAAAGACTGCCGCCGGGAAATGTTAAAAAGCTATGACGAAGCAGGAGAGCTGATTAATTCTTTTATACCAAAGCTCAAGCCGTTCTTTTCTGCACTTGATTACAGATATGACAGAGGAGACGGCTGGTATGTAAAAATACTCTGTAAAGATATTTATGATGAGCATGGTATAAGCGTGGTATCCGATGGAGCAGGAAACGGGGTTTATTCTAAGAAACCGGCAGTAAAGCAGGATTGGATCAATGCAGAAGGGCTGGATGTTTCGAACAATTTAAGGATAGGCTTAGAAAAAGTTGCGGATTCAAGGCATCCTATTTGTATCGCCTCAGACGGCATGGATCTTTTTGATGATATAGGCGGTGTTGACGGATTTTTCTCATTTTTAAAAGCCTTATACGGAAAAAACAAGAATGAAGCAATGCATATGCAGGAGCTTGCAAAGGCTTACGGATGGAGAGGAAAAGCAGGTATTTTTCATTGACATTGAAACAGCGGAAGACTAAATTATTATTGAAATCCGTGCGGCCTGAAATGTACTTACAGACATTAAAGGAAAGGGCTGTCGGGTAGTGCTTTTTGATGATTTAAGCTGATATTGAGGAGGCAATGAGCGGTAAGATGGAGCTTAGCCTGCTACTGATGAAAAAGATCCTTTCGATGGCTATTATGGTAGTCGCAGGATATGCTGCGGTAAGAAAGAATGTATTGAAGGAGGCTGATACGCAGCTTATGTCTGCACTCAGTCTTTATATAGTGTGTCCGTGCATGATACTCAGTGCATTCAGGATGGAGTTTACAGCTGACAGAGCATTGAAGCTTGTATATTGTATAGTGGCTGCAACGGTAGTGCACTTTATATTTATTGCGGCAACCTGGGTCCTGGCACGAGGCGGGCACATTGATCCGGTACAGCAGGATTCGGTGATCTATGCCAACTGCGGCAATCTTATAATTCCTATTATCGGGTCTTTGTTAGGAGCGGAGGCGCTTTTTTATGCTTGTGCATTTATAGCAGTGCAGACGGTTTTTTTGTGGACACACTGCATGTATACACTCGGAGGAAAAGCGGCTGTAGATGTTAAAAAGATCCTGACAAATCCTAATATTATAGCTATTGTACTGGGGATACTGCTGTTTATCACAGGCTTAACATTTCCTTCACCTGTAAATGATGCCGTGGATGCGCTGGGCAGCATGTTAGGACCTTTGGGGATGCTGATAGCAGGTATCGTTATGGCTAATATTGATCTCAGAGAAGTCTTTGCTGACAGAGATTCGTACTTGATCTGCGTTCTGAGGCTTTTAGTATATCCGCTTTTACTTGTGCTTATTTTAAAGCTTTCGGGACTTACAAGAATACTGCCTGATTCGGCACAGCTTTTCATGGTGACATTTTTGGGTGCCATAGGACCGTCAGCGTCGACAGTTACACAGATGGCAAAGCTTAATGACTGTGACTATCAGACAGCAAGTGTTATTAATGTAATGTCAATAATATTCTGTATGATCACAATGCCGGCAATGATATTTATTTACCAGCTGGCGCTGTATTGATCGGATATGCTGTGCTTTACAGCTTTTTTGTCACAGCATTTTCACATTTCCGTAAAAAAGTTTTAAGTGCTATACCCTTGCTTTTTTGCTATAATGCTGTAGATGAGCATTTATATAATATCGGGAGGAAATAGATCTTGAAGAAATTTTTAAATATACTTATGCTTTCAGCAGCTGCACTTATGCTTTTCGGATGCACACCGTCTACTATCAGAGAGAGCGGTGCTCCCGAAGATTTTCCTGACGGAGTTGTAATAGAGAAAAATACTACAGCAGCTATGACTCTGCCTGAGACCAGCAAGTACACAATACCTGCAGATGCAGAGACAGGTGAGAACGGCGGACCGGGAGCAATGGAGACAACAGCGGTTGACAGATCATACTATCCTGAGGACAAGCAGCAGGGCGAAAGCGTTGAGGAAAACGGAACAATGATCATAGTATATATTCCGGGCTCAAACGGCATATCAGCATCATTTGACTATGTTGATACCTGTGATGCAGCATCTGTAATTCAGGCTCTTAAGAATAATAACGCACTTACAGACGACATAGATCTTATCAGCTATACACCGTCAGAGGACGGAAGAAGCGCACAGCTTGAGATAAGTGATGCAACATCTGTATATGCTGCAGCAAGCGATAAGATGGTTGTGGCAGCGGTTGCCAATACATTTATCGATAACTTCGGTCTTGATGAGATCGATGTTACAGCTGCAGGTGAGGACTATGGATACATGGGATTCTCACAGGAGTTTGATACAAAAAAGAGCACTAAGTAATTAAACCGGACGGCATTAACGAAAAAAATACAAAAAACCGCAGATTTTTCGCGGATAAAAGCCATTAAATGCTATGTGCTCAATAGAAACGTATAGCGATATGTGATAGAATACAGTGAGTTAAAACTTACTGTATTCTTTTTACTAAAGCATTATTATCAGGGGAATAAAAATGAGACAGACAGCAGAGAATAAACCATTTTATCTCACAACGGCTATTGCCTATACCTCAGGCAAGCCGCATATAGGAAATACTTATGAGATCGTGCTTGCGGATGCTATTTGCCGCTACAGAAGAGAACAGGGCTATGATGTCAGATTCATGACGGGAACAGATGAGCATGGTCAGAAGATAGAGGAAAAGGCTGCGGCAGCAGGTATTACACCAAAGCAGTTCGTAGATGATGTTGCCGGAGAGATCAGACGCATATGGGATCTTATGAACACATCATACGATAAGTTCATCCGTACAACAGACAGCTACCATGAGAAGCAGGTTCAGAAGATGTTCAAGAAGATGTACGATAAGGGAGACATCTATAAGGGACATTATGAGGGCTGGTACTGCACTCCATGCGAGTCATTCTGGACAGATTCACAGCTTGAGGACGGCAACTGCCCTGACTGCGGAAGACCTGTAAAGAAGGCAAGAGAGGAAGCATATTTCTTCAAGATGAGTAAATATGCAGATCGTCTTATACAGTATATCAATGAGCATCCGGAATTCATTCAGCCTGTATCCCGTAAGAACGAGATGATGAACAACTTCCTCCTTCCGGGACTTCAGGATCTTTGTGTATCAAGGACTTCATTCAAATGGGGCATTCCTGTAGAATTCGATCCGGATCATGTAGTATATGTATGGCTTGACGCTCTTACAAACTATATAACAGGCTGCGGCTATAACTGTGACGGCGAGACCGATGACGAGGGCGCAGCATATGCAAACGGCAAATACGGCTCAGGTGAGGCTGATGATGCCGGAAGAAAGACCTTTGAGAAGTATTGGCCTGCAGATCTTCATCTTATAGGAAAGGATATTATCCGCTTCCATACCATTTACTGGCCAATATTCCTGATGTCACTCGACCTTCCGCTTCCTAAGCAGGTATTCGGACATCCTTGGCTGCTTATGGCTGACGGCAAGATGTCAAAGTCAAAGGGCAACGTTCTTTATGCTGATACTCTTACTGATGTATTCGGAGTGGATGCCGTAAGATATTTCGTGCTTCATGAGATGCCGTTCGACAATGACGGTTCCATAAGCTGGGAGCTTATGTGCGAGCGCTTTAACGGAGATCTTGCAAACGTACTCGGAAACCTTGTTTCGAGAACCATATCCATGACAAATAAATATTTCGGAGGCATCGTTGAAAATAATGACGCGGCCGAAGACATTGACAGCGATCTTATAGATACTATCCTCGAGGCAGTTGAAAAGGTTGACAGCAAGATGAATGAGCTCAGAGTGGCTGATGCCATAACTGAGATATTCAACATTTTCAGACGCTGCAACAAGTATATAGATGAGACTATGCCTTGGGCTCTTGCTAAGGATGAAGCTAAGCAGGAAAGACTTAAGACTGTTCTTTACAATCTTACAGAGGGAATTACTATCGGAGCTTCACTGCTTCACAGCTTTATGCCTGAGACAGCAGAGGTCATTCTTGCAGAGCTTAATACCTCAAAGCGTGAATATGCTGAGATGGATGCATTCGGACTTTATCCTAACGGCAATAAGGTAACAGAGTCACCGAAGATACTTTTTGCACGTATGGACTTTGATACTCTTGCAAAGCGTGTCAAGGAAGCTGCAGGTATAGACATTACAGGTAAAGAGGCCGAGGCGGAGGACGCTGCCGAAGAGAAGAAGGCAGAAGCAAAGGAAGCAAAGCCGCTTACACATAAGCCGAATGTGACCTATGATGATTTTGCTAAGCTTGAATTCCGCGTTGGTGAGGTCATTGCATGCGAGGCAGTGCCGAAGTCAAGCAAGCTTTTAAAGGAGACTGTAAAGCTTGGAAGCGAGACCCGCACTATCCTTTCAGGAATTAAGAAATGGTATAAGCCTGAGGATATGGTAGGCAAAAAGGTTATGGTCGTATGTAATCTTGAACCGAGAAAGATAGCAGGCGAAATGTCTCAGGGCATGATTATCGCTGCAGAGGATGAGAGCGGAGAGATGATTTCACTTATGACACCGGATAACAGCGATATGCCGTCAGGCAGCGAGATCTGCTGACGGAGAGCTTATGTCGGCTAAAACTATCAGACTTAGATTTAATATGAGGCGAATAGCCGGATTTACGGGCAATCAGTTAAAATTGATTGCCCTTCTCTTTATGCTCTGCGATCATATAGGCTTTATGCTTATTGAAAACGGAGTGCTTTACGGGCAAAACCCGGTATATTGGAGTATGGCTGTTGCAACTCCTGAAGGGCAAAGATGGTATCTTGCTGCGAGAATACTGAGGACACTGGGCAGATTGTCATTTCCGATATTCGCATTTATGACGGCAGAGGGAGCTGTTCACACAGGAAATGCCAAAAAGTATCTGACAAGGCTGTTTTTATTTGCAGCTATAAGTGAGGTACCGTTTGATCTGGCAATTAAGAACACATGGTTTTATCCTGAGTATCAGAATGTTATGTTCACGCTGTTCTTGGGTGCGCTTTCCATAACTCTGATGCAGAAGTGCCGCAGACTGCACATTATTTTCAGACTTATGATTGCCGGTATATGCTGCATGATGGCATATCTTATTAAGTCGGATTACGGGGCAGTAGGGGTATTTATGATCTCGGCATTGTATCTGGTAAGAGAGGATCGTAATGCAATGCTTATAACCGGTGCGATCATAGCCGCTGCCGAAAGTATAGAGTATGCATGTGTTTCTGTACTGGCCTTTGGCATTATATATTTTTATAACGGAAAACGCGGTGAGCTGCCTATGAAGTATTTCTTTTATATCGCGTATCCGGCACATCTACTCATGTTCTGGGCTATGGTATATTTTGCAAACAGATAATTAATGCAGCATAATTAAAAAAATAAAATAATATAAAAAGTGAAAAGCAGCACTTTTTAGCCGGATTAAGACATTATTTTAAGTCGGCAAACGGAGATATATGATATTTGACACACATACACATTATGACGATGCGGCATTTGATAAAGACCGCTTTGAAATTATAGAAGGCCTTCCGAAAAATAACGTAGGAAGGATATGTAATATAGGAGCGACTATGAATGGGGCAAGAGCCTCTGTCGCCTTCAGTGAAGAATATGATTTTGTTTATGCGGCTGCAGGAGTGCATCCGGATGAGGTATATGATTTCTATCCGGGCAAGACAGCTGATGATATAGAAGCCATGTATGAACAAAGCTCGGCAGGCTTTGAAGCTGATGGAAATGCTGTATTTAATGAGCTCAAGGCGTTGGCAGAGCATAAAAAGACTGTAGCAGTCGGAGAAATCGGCCTGGATTATCACGGATATGATATTTATGAGGTCAAACCCGGCAAAGAGCTCCAGAAATACTGGTTTAAAAAGCAGCTTGAGCTTGCTATAGAAATAAGGAAGCCTGTTGTTATTCATTCGAGAAACGCTTCGCAGGATACAATGGAAATCTTGAAAAAGGCACATGCAGACGGTCTTGACAGTGCTGTAATACATTGCTTTTCCTACAGCAGAGAGACTGCACTTGAATATCTTGATATGGGATATTATCTTGGCTTTGGCGGCGTCATAACCTATGAAGGACAGAAAAAGCTTACAAAGGCCTTGGAGGCTGCGCCGCTTGAAAGGATATTGCTTGAAACAGACTGCCCTTATCTTACTCCTGTTCCGGTGAGAGAAAAGGGACATTGGAGCAGAAACTCTTCAGCATATCTGCCTCATGTTATAGAGAGAATCGCTGAGATAAAGAAAGTTACACCGGAAGAAATCGAAAGAATTACCTGGGATAATGCCTGCCGCTTCTACCGGATAGAAGACTGAGAACAATTTAAATAAAAAGCGCCGAGGTTATTCACGGCACATGAGAGTTGTCTGCTTAGTGCTGCTGTATTCCTACCCTGACACGGTTCGCAGATTCCCATCGCGTGAGACCTCGACGCACTGCTTAGTATATTAAACGACAGAGATTTTGTCAACTTGAGAGAAATATGAATAATCTTATAGAAGCAAAAAATACGATAGAATTCCTTAAAGAGCACGGAATCAGTGCGAAAAAACGCTACGGACAGAATTTCCTTATCGATAGAAGGATCCTGGATCGCATTATAGCCGGATCTGAAATAACCAAGGATGATACTGTGCTTGAGATAGGTCCGGGAATAGGAACTATGACTCAGGCTCTGTGCGAGGCAGCAGGCAGAGTCATAGCGGTAGAAATTGATAAGGATATGATCCCTATCCTTGAGGAGAATCTTTCTGATTATGATAATTACAGCATTATCAATGAGGATGTGCTGAAGCTTGATCTGAATAAGGTCATGAGCGAGGAAAAAAAGCGCATAAAGGTTGCGGCAAATCTGCCGTACTATATTACTACGCCTATAATCATGCAGCTTTTAGAGAGTGGGCTCAGCATAGAGTCGATTACGGTAATGGTACAAAAAGAGGTTGCAGACCGTATGCAGGCAAAACCGGGCGGCAAGGATTACGGAGCGCTGACTCTTGCAGTGCAATATCGTTCGGAGGCAGAGGTCATATCAAATGTGCCTCCAAACTGCTTTATCCCGAGACCGGGCGTTGATTCTGCTGTCATAAGACTTCGCTGTTATGCCGAGCCTCCGGTAAAGGCAAAGGACGAAAAGAAGCTGTTTGCTGTCATAAAAGCTGCCTTTGCACAAAGGAGAAAAACTCTTGCCAATGCACTGAAAAATGCACCGCAGCTTAACCTCAGCAGAGAAAAAGTTGAGCAGACACTTACACAGATGGGGCTCACTGCGGATATAAGAGGTGAAAAGCTTTCACTTTCCGAATTTGCAGAGCTCACAGACAGACTGTTCGACTGATAAATATGAAGAAAATATTCAGTATAAAAAATGAAATAAGTCTGAACGGATCCGGCAAAAGTGTATGTACTGTTTATACTAAGGGAAGTAATTTTAAAAGTCCGTTTGAGACAGAGTCTTTAAAGGCTTTTGACAATGCCGCAAATACAAAATGTCTCGAAGCGGATACTGATGAATTATATGAATATCTTGCGCAGAGACAGAAAACGGTGGATATTGTTGCATTTAAAGGCGGAGAACCTACTATCCATAACAATATATTGGATGTTATGCGGCATATAAAAGGCTTTTACGGAATGGAGATCGGGCTTGAGACCAACGGTACAGAACCTGACATGCTGTTTGAAATCATCTGTGAAGGAATAGCGGAGTATGTTACGCTCGACATACTTTCAGGAAGAACATCCTACAGCCTTGCTTCTGGAATTTCAGTAGATGATGAGATATGGAAAAAACTTGAAGAAAGTAAAATTATGCTCATAGAAGAGGACGAGGTCGAAAGAGAGTTCTGCACGACAGTAGTCGGTGGCTTCCATACAGACAGAGATTTTGAGGAAATAAGAGATTTTATAGATGGCGGAGACACATATCGTCTGCGCAGGTTTATCGGAGGGCAGGCATCGGGCACATTTTATACACCTTCGGATGATGAGATGCAAAAATATGCCGAAATAGTGAGACCTGCAGTAAAAAACGTTATTGCGGAGCCTTGTATTTCACTTTTTTAGGATGTGCAAGCCTTAATGCCTTAAAGAAATTCTTCATGAGAGCGCTGCATTCATCACCGCAGATGCCAATGTCTGTATTGACCTGATGATTGAAGCCGTTTTCATGAAACATATCGATGACTGAACCTGCACAGCCGGCCTTTGGATTCATGCAGCCTATAAATACGGTGGGAATTCTGGCCTGAACTATAGCACCTGCGCACATAGGGCAGGGCTCGAGAGTTACATACAGTTCACATTCCTCGAGACGCCAGTCACCGGTTTTTTTACAGGCCTTATTTATGGCAGTTATCTCTGCATGAGACAGAGTGTTTTTGTCAACTGTACGGCGGTTATAGCCGCGGGCGATGATTCGGTCATCTCTTACGATAACGCAGCCTATAGGCACTTCTCCCAAGGCTTCAGCCTTTTTTGCCTCGGTTATTGCGGCACGCATGTATTTTGTTCTTTTACGCAGAATTGCGCGTGAGGCTTTTTCTTCCTCGGATAGCTTTGCTGTCATTTCACGGATCCTTTATTAAAATAATGCCTGCATGAGCAGGACACCAAATATTCATGACAATAATAACATACCTGTGCTATAATTGTCATAATTATGTAATGCTCAAAATGGGCATATTGTCTTGAAAGTTGTGGGATATGTCATATCAGGCACTGTATCGCAAATGGCGTCCGGAGACCTTTGACAATGTAGTAGGTCAGGATGCTGTTATGACGACACTTAAAAATCAGGTGAGTTCAGGAAGGATAGGTCATGCCTATCTCTTTTGCGGTACGAGAGGAACCGGTAAGACCTCGGCAGCCAAGATAATGGCAAGAGCTGTTAACTGCCCTCATTCAAAAGAGCACGGAGGCAACCCGTGCAACGAGTGTGAGATATGCAAGAGCATAAAGAACGGCACGAGCATGAATGTGTTCGAGATCGATGCCGCATCCAATAACGGCGTAGATAATATAAGAGATATACGAGATGAGGTGGAATATCCGCCGGTAACCGGACGATACAAGGTTTATATCATTGACGAGGTGCACATGCTTTCGACGGGAGCCTTCAATGCCCTGCTTAAGACCTTGGAGGAACCTCCGTCATATGTAATATTTATTCTTGCCACGACAGATCCGCAGAAGCTTCCGGCGACTATATTAAGCCGTTGTCAGCGTTATGACTTCAGGCGTATGAGCAGAAAAAACGCTGCCGAGCATCTGAAGATGATAGCGCAGACAGAAGGCATGGATGCAGAGGATAAGGCTTTAAGCTATATTGCAGAGGCTGCGGACGGTTCCATGCGAGATGCGCTAAGCCTGCTGGATCAGTGCATGTCATATCATTTTAATGACAGACTTACCTATGACAATGTATTAGAGATAATCGGGGCTGCCGATCCGTCAGTGTTTTCAAGGCTGTATAGGCAGATCATAGAAAGCGATGCTGAAAATGCATTGCATACGGTAAATGAACTGATAAATTCAGGAGCTGATATCATACAGCTTATAAATGATTTTATATGGTATCTTAGAAATGTTCTGCTGGCGGGAAGCATTGAGAAAGGGCAGGAGGATATACTTGATATTTCCTCTGAGCGATTTGAACAGGCGAAAAATGATGCCGGGCTGACAGACAGACGAGAGCTTGTTTCAATATTGGGATCACTTGCAGAGCTTACGAACAGAGCAAGATTTTCAGCACAGAAAAGAGCTCTTTTTGAGGTTGAGATCATAAGGCTGTGTACTAAAGGTACGATGTCGGCAGCAAGTACAGCGGCACAGACTGGGACTGACTCAATTATCAGAAAGCCAAGGATAGCTGCGGTACAGAAACCTGTGTTAAGAATAGATTCAGAGGCGGATTCATACTCGTCAGGAATAAGCTCTTCAAAAACAACTGCAAATGATGACGTGCCGTGGCAGGTAACGGAAAATGCCAATATAGCAGAGGCTTATGACAGACAGACTGTACCGGGAGGCGAAAGCGTTACTATATCTGAGGAACAGCCGTGCGATAGCTTGAGTCGTGAAGAGCAGATGACGGAAACCAATGATTTTATTCAGCAGGATGCGGAAGCGGGCAATGTTATTGACATATTAAGAGAGCATTGGACAGAGCTTGTCGGCAGACTTATGCCGTCAAACAGACCGCTGTTTGCAGGAGCGATACTGAAGGAAGAAAACGGCAATATAGTAGTTGTATTTAAAAACAATATGAACTATAAGCTTGCCGCTAAGAATATTGAGGAAAACGGTGTGCTTAAGCTCAGAGAGCTTGCGGCACAGCTGACCGGAGAAACAGTTAAAATGGTCGCAAGGATAGCAAGACCGGGAGAAATAGAGGTCATGAATAACCGTGCGACGGATGAGGAGCTTTCGAGGATAAATTTTCACATTGATATCGAGGGCTGACAGATAAACTAAAGAACAGAGGATAATGAAATGGCAAAAAGAGGAGGCTTTCCGGGCGGAATGGGTATGCCCGGCAATATGAACAATATGTTAAAGCAGGCACAGCGTCTGCAGAGACAGATGGAGGAACAGCAGAAGCTGATGGCTGAGACCGAGTATACCGGAACAGCCGGCGGCGGGGCTGTAAGCATTACACTCACAGGACTTAAGGAGATGAAAAAGGTATCTATCGATCCTGAGGCATGTGATCCTGAGGATGTGGAGACTCTTGAAGAGCTTGTAATGCTGGCATTTAATGATGCAGCAGCTAAGATAGAGCAGGCTGCAGAAGGTCAGAACGGAAAGCTCGGCGGCTTCGGCTTCTGATAAATGTGCATGACAAGCTGTCAGGTACGGAGGCTTTAGGTTGGATTATTACGGAGCAAGTATAGGAAGGCTGATAGAGGCGTTTCGCAGTCTGCCGGGGATAGGCACAAAGAGCGCACAGAGACTTGCCTTTCATATAATATCAATGCCAGAGGATGATGTTAAGGGCATAGCCAAGGCGATGACCGAGGCGAGACATAATGTACATTTCTGTAAATGCTGCTGCACAGTGACAGACGGTGAAATATGTCCTATATGTGCAGGCGGTGAAAGCGGAAAGCGCAACAAAAGACAGATAATGGTCGTTGAAAATTCCAGAGATCTTGCGGCATACGAAAAAACAGGCCGCTATGACGGAGTTTATCACGTTCTGCATGGGGCTATCTCCCCAATGCTCGGGATAGGACCGAACGACATAAGACTCAGAGAGCTTATGATGAGACTGCAGGGTCCTGACGGAGAATGTACGGCCGATGAGGTGATAATCGCCACCAATTCCTCGGTTGAAGGAGAGAGCACGGCGATGTATATAGTTAAGCTGATAAGGACACTGGAGCTTCCTGTTAAAATAACGAGGATTGCTTCCGGAGTGCCGGTCGGCGGAGATATTGAAAATATCGATGAGGTAACGCTTGAAAGAGCGCTCAAGGGACGTACGGAGCTCTGATCTTAAGAACGCTATCGGCGGCGGGACATATACGAAAATGTGAAGAGCCTGAAGTGTGGGCCTGAAGCATTTACTCGTATTAAAGAAAATTGATGCTGTAAGGAGTCAAAATGGATAAATACGAATTCAGTTTAAAGATGGAACAGATGAAAAAGCTGATCCACGAGGAGGACTATTTAACAGCGCTCAAAATCGTTGAAGGAATAGACTGGAACCGTGTCAGAAATACTAATCTTCTGACTATGGCGGCAACGGTATTCGAGAAAAATGACAGGCTGGAAGAAGCAAAAGAAATACTGCATCTTGCACTTGACAGAGCGCCTGTCGGAAAAAGACTTTTATATAAGCTTACTGAGCTTGCCGTAAGGACAGGCAGTCTTGACGAGGCTGAAGATTATTATTATGAATTCAGAGCTGTGGATCCTGAGGATATAGGAAACTATGTGCTGCAGTACATGATACTGAAAGCGCGTCATGCTCCTTATGACAGACAGCTTCAGCCGCTGGAGCTTTTCTGTCAGGCAGACCCCGATGAAAAATGGCTGTATGAGCTGGCAACGACCTATGAGTTTGCAGGACGAATAGAGGACTGTATCCGTACATGTGACAGAATAGCTCTGCTTTACGGCGACAGTAATTACAGCGTAAAGGCTTTGCGCCTTAAGATGAGATATACCGATCTGACTGATGCACAGAAGAATGTGCTTTATCCGCGTTCGGCTATGACAGAACAGTATCAGGATAATGCAGCCTATGGAAAGCAGCAGGAAAGTGCATTCGGAAGAGGTTATGAGCAGGGTAATGCTTATAATAATGCAGAAAGTGCGGGAAAGGGCAGAGAAAGAAATCTGTATGCGGAATACGGCATGACTGAGGCTCCGGGAAGAGACGATGTTCCGGCGCTTAAACAGGAGCCGGCAGAAGAATATACAGAGCTTTCCGCCGATGATGAGGCAGCTATAAGAAACAGCAATGCACTTGCAGCTGCAAGATATGAAAATGAAGACGAAGAGTTCAATGCTTATGTGCAGCGCCTTGAAGCCAAGGCCGCAGAGCTGAGAGCTGCAGAAGAAGCTAAAAGAGCAGATGAGGCAAGAGCTGTAGAAGAGGCCAAGCGAGCTGATATGGAGAGAGCAGCCGCTGAACGCAGTGCTGAGCTTAAGGCTAAGGCTGAGGCACAGCAGGCTGCTATGCAGAGAGCTGCGCTTGCGGCTTCAGTTAAGAACTCTGAGGCTGCAGCACCTGATACAGCAGAAGTAGTTGAAGCGACAGAAGATGACGGAAGTGATGACGGACAGCAGATGGCATTTGATTTCGGAGCCGGAGATATTAAGGTCGTAGAAGAAACCGAAGTGCCTGCAGCTGAAGAGTCGGAAGGAACAGAGATAAATGCTTCAGCTTCTGTAAATGTTTCTGATATTGCGGCAGCATCTGTCGGTGCAGCTGTCGAGGCGGCATCAGAGACTGCGGTAAAAGAAACCGTACAGGCGGCCGATTTATCGGCAGGCTCTACGATAGCTGCAGTTGAAGCTGCTCTTAACGG
Organism: Lachnospiraceae bacterium; assembly: GCA_022768465.1. Taxonomy (GTDB): domain Bacteria; phylum Bacillota; class Clostridia; order Lachnospirales; family Lachnospiraceae; genus Avilachnospira. The sequence goes on along the minus strand of JALELZ010000021.1, from coordinate 50,718 downwards.
TAATGCGCCGGAGATCAAAAAAGCTGTTCTTCCTTCGGAAGCAGCGCATGCAGAAGAGGCACGCCCTGCATATAAACCGCAGCAGGTACAGGAAAGACCTCAGCCGGAAAATACACAGGCAATAAATCCGGATGCTGCAAGTCTTCAGAATGCTTCCGAAGAGCGAGTTACTCGTCAGGTAGCTATGAAGAAGTTCCACATGATAGTTGAGGCTGAGACTATAGAGGAAGGCTTAAACATTGCCGTGGACGAGCTCAAGGCAATTCATGAGGAAAACGGAATACAGCATGCATCAGCTAAAACTATAGCTTCAAAGCTTAATGAGATAGGCTTTACGGATTCTATAATCAGCAAGATCAGAGGCAAGGATTTCGTTATCGAAAATGCCGGAGAGCTTGACAGAGATATTATCGAAGACATCTATAACTTTATAAGGATCGACAGAAGCGGAACTATCGTTGTTATGATAGATACACCTGAAGGTCTTGATAATATAGAAGATGTCAGACCTGAGCTCTTTGAGATATGTGATTATATATCGGATATCGATGATGAGGAGTTTGAGGAAAAGGAAAGCAAAAAGGCAGCAGCTGCAGCAGCTTCAAGCTATGATGACGAGCCTGACGATGAGGATTATTCGGACGAACCGGAAGAGGATGATGACATCGATGACGATTACTCAGACTATGACGATATGGATGACGAACCTTATGATGACGAGGATGACATCTATGAGGATGACGATGTCTATGACGAAGCTGAGGTGAGTAAAAAGAAGGAGCCCCAGAAGCGTTCCGCAGGCAAGGTCAAAGAAAAGTTCAGCAATGTCAAAGAGGTTGCACCTGTATCTGATGATGAGCAGATGGAGATCGATGATTTCGCCCAGTACTGTTCACAATATGCTGCGGAAATAGACTGCAGCATAACAGGAAAGAGCATGCTGGCACTCTATGAGAGAATAGAGCTCATGGAGGAGGAAGGCATACCGCTTACAAAGAATAATGCAGAGCAGCTTATTGAAGAGGCAGCGGACAGAGCCGAAAAACCACCTATCGGAAAGCGTATTTCCGGAATGTTCCATTCAAAATATGATAAGAACGGATGTCTCATACTTAAGGAAGATGATTTTATAAACTAAGTTAAGACATAATATCAAAGGCTCAACAGGGTGACCTGCTGAGCCTTCGTGATAATACGGATATTGAATATGGATTTTAAAGAAATAATTGACGAGTTAATTTTTATTATAAAGGATAATGCGGTTCTGCTTTCGACAGTACTCTTTATTGCATTTATGGTCATGTGGGGCGGAAGGCGAGGTTTTATGATAAAGCTTTTGTCGCTTTGCTCTGTAGTAATGACTTTAGCTGTGGAGATAAAGGTATATCCGATAGTGCTTTCTTATATAAAGAACAGCGAGGCAATGAATGAATTTTTATCAGAGCTTGGCATGAAGCTTATAGGAGGTGCAGCAGGAGCTGCTTTAGGAAATATGGGCATGGGTGAAGCCGTCGGAAGCACAAGTATAAGCATTGCTGATTCGCCGCTTTATGATGTGCTCGGACTTAATGTTTTAGCTGAGAGTGCGGGTGCAGCAATAGGAGATCTGGCAGCAAAGATAGTATGCTTTATAGGCATTTTCATCCTGATAAGACTTTTGGTGAAGCTCCTCATGACTCTGGCAAAAGGCTTAAGATGCATACATTTTATAGCGTGGGCAGACGGATTTTTCGGAGGAATATTCGGATTTTTTGAGGGAATAGTCTATATTTGGCTTTTTATGTTTATTGTATCCGGCTTTCCGACCTATAAGTTCTGCAGCTTTGTTCTGACACAAATATCAAGAGATGCGCTGCTTACAATGCTTTACAGACAGAATCTTATAATGCAGTTTTTTGCAGGAATGATCACAGCCGGAATTTGAGAAAAATGAATATCAAAACACTAACGGGCAGCATGTGTATGCTGCTCGATTTTGTCTGCATCCGACTTCCCAAAATCAAGGCCGTTTATATGCTCAAGCTCATGCTCATAGGCAGCCTGCTGCTGAGCAGAGGAAGCACGTGAATTTAAAAATATAGTATAGCTGCCGTCGTCATTTTCAGTAGTGAGCCCGTTTATACTGAGAGGCAGATCTATAAGCTTGACAAATATATCAGGCATCGAAGCCACCCTGTTCCTTCTTCTTCAGTGCAAGGAGCATGTCATGCGCAACCTTAAGGTCTTCCGGGGCAGCATGCTTGGCAGCATCAAAGAGTATGCGAAGCTCACGATTTTCGAATATCTCCTGGGCAATCTCAGCAGTTTCGGGATCTGCATAGTAACCGCCGGAAGCTTTCGCGCCGACAGACATCTCTTCCATAAGCTCTGAGCGGCTGCAGCAAAACAAATCGCACATAGCGTCTATTTTATCCATGCGCGGAGTCTTTATTCCGGCACACCAGTTGTAGACGGAGGTTGTGCCTACATTTAATCTTTTGGCCAGCTCTGCCTGAGTCATAGAAGTTTTCTTAAGAAAAAATCTGAGACGGCTTGAAAATATAGTATTGAAGTCCTTATCCGGCATATCAGGAACCTTTCTGAAAGATACAGCTTAAATAATCTGAATAAATTTTAGTATATGCATAAATCCTGTTTATATCCAGAGAATCCTTTATCGGATATGAATGGGATTTTTACATAGTGCAGCTGCTTCTATATGATTGGCAGCTACACCAATATAATACACTTAAGGTGAAACTATTGCAAGGAGATATCACTTTTAGTGTTGACATTCACTTAAAGTGATAGTAATATGACGTTACTAAAAGGAAAGGAGTTCAGAGTTTCTGTACGGTACACGGCAAGGCTTACATCGGAGCATAGCATAATGTCGTGTACCGAAAGCCCTTAAGCAGAGAAGCCGGAGGTGTTTTGATATGGATGGAGAGAAGGTTTATATAGCTATTGATCTTAAGTCTTTTTATGCATCGGTAGAGTGTGTAGACAGAGGACTTGAGCCGCTCGAAGTCAATCTCGTGGTGGCTGACAGCAGCCGCACGGATAAGACAATTTGTCTTGCAGTCACACCAACGCTGAAGGCCTACGGCATTTCAGGCAGAGCCAGACTTTTTGAAGTCGTTCAAGGAGTAAAGGAGATAAATGCCAAAAGGCGAAGTGCTGTGCCGGGACATGTGCTTAAAGGAAGCTCGTACAAAGCTTTGGAGCTTTATGAAAACCCTGAATTAGCTGTTGATTATATCATTGCACCGCCGAGGATGGCACGCTATATAGAAGTAAGCAGTAAAATATACGGGATATATTTAAAATATATATCACCGGAGGATATACATGTATATTCGATCGATGAGGTATTTATAGATGTTACTTCGTATCTCAGGCTTTATGACTGTACTGCAAAAGAGCTTACGAAGACTCTTATATCAGATGTTTTGGAGACTACGGGCATTACAGCTACGGCAGGCATAGGTACAAATCTTTATCTGTGCAAAATAGCTATGGATATAGTTGCAAAGCATATAAAAGCTGACAAGAACGGTATCAGGATAGCAGAGCTTAATGAACTTAGCTATAGACAGAAACTGTGGACGCATAAACCGCTTACTGATTTTTGGAGAGTCGGCAGAGGCATATCGAAAAGATTATCTGCATATGGAATTTATACGATGGGGGATATAGCCAGATGTTCTATGGGAAAGCCTGCAGATTTTTATAATGAAGAGCTTTTATACAGGCTTTTCGGTATTAATGCAGAGCTGCTCATTGATCATGCATGGGGCTACGAACCGTGTACCATATCGGATATAAAAAGCTATGTACCCGAATCCTCAAGCCTAAGCTCCGGACAGGTATTAACTGAACCTTATACATTTGAAAAAGCAAAGATAGTTATACGGGAAATGACGGATGCATTAGCACTTGAATTAGTGGAGAAAGGACTTGTGTGCAATCAGTTAGTGCTTACTGTGGGCTATGATACAGAGAATGCAAAGGATAAAGAAATCATGAAGAGCTATAGAGGCGAGCTTACGGTAGATCATTATGGCAGAGTGATTCCGAAATCAGCTCATGGAAGCATCAATACAGGAGCATATACTGCATCATCAGCCAGGCTTCTTGCCGCCGTTACAGAGCTTTTTGATGATATAGTTGATCGAAAGCTTCTGATAAGACGGATGTGCGTCGTTGCTAATCATACAGCCGGAAAATCAACGGCACAGGAAAAAAATGCCTTCAGGCAAATTGGCCTTTTTGACGCGGAAGCTGACAGGCTTAAAAATATAGATGTATCAGGAGATATTGATACAGAAAAAGATACGCGCATACAGGAATCTATACTCAGTATAAAGAAAAGATACGGTAAAAACGCTGTACTAAGGGGGATGAATTTCCTGGAGGGTGCGACAGCAAGGGAACGCAACGCACAGATAGGAGGGCACAAAGCATGAATGCAGCTAATGACTATAAGGATATTATTCTTTTGCCGCATCATGTATCCTATGCGAGAAAGCATATGTCCAGGCATGACAGGGCTGCTCAGTTTGCACCGTTTGCGGCGCTTGTCGGCTTTGAAAAAGCCATAGATAAAAGCGCCGGAGCGTATACGGATGAGTTTAACCGCTTTTTCAGCACTACAGACGAGATATTTGAAGCATAGGATAGGAACGATGAAAAAATAATAGCTTTTCCTAATCTATAACTGCTCTTTTAAGAGTCATATCTTATGTAATTTGTTTACAGAAAAGCCGATAAAATTGTATAATTCAAAAGGGAAAAGGCTAAAAAATATTTTGTAAAATAAATATAAAAACATGTCGGATATTAATACACAATATGATAATAACGGCGGTGCCGGTGCATACATTGAAGACGGCATAGTAAGAGGACACAGAGACGGTACTCAGCTTGACTGCCATGAGGCGCAGAATGCATTTCTGGGCCTCAGAGGCTGCGGCGCTCATCGTTCATATGATGAGGCTCAAAGAGCTCTTGACGAAACTAATGCTAAAATAGACAGACTCGGACGTGAGGTGATAACGCTTGCAAGAAATACATTGCAGGTAAATCTGAGATTTCTTGATTCTGCAATCGGCAGCCTGAGGCTTTCACAGTATCAGGGAACAATGGCTACTGACGGAGAGAATCTTTACTATGATCCGGTGTATGTGCTTAAGCGCTACAGAGAGTGCAGGGAAAACCCGGCAAGAGATTATCTCCATGAGATATTTCACTGCGTATTTCATCATGCTTTTGTAGGCCCTGAGATGGATCAGGGGCTATGGAATTTGGCATGTGATATTGCAGTAGAAAATGCTATTACCGATCTTCACTTAAGCTGTACCAAAGCTATCAGAGAAAAAAATCAGCAGGCAGATATAGAAAAGCTTAGAGCAGAAGTTAAGCTTATGTCAGCTGAGAAGATCTACCATTATCTAAAGGAAAATCCACCAACAACAGAAGAATATATCCGTATGATGTCGCTCTTTACCAACGATGATCATACAGACTGGTATGCACCTAAGGAAGAAATCGACGATGCCGAAAGCACTGTCGAAAAGCGAGAGGAAGGTGCTGATGATAAGCGGCATGAGGATGACAGCCGCTCCGAGGAAAAGAAAGAAGAAAGAAGAGAAGAAAATACCAATAGATCCGAAGAAGAGCAAAAGGAAGAGCCTGAAGATGGGGATGATGAAAAAAATGCCTTAAATGAGGCAGCATCGCCGGATGATGCGGACGAGAGCAGAAGTGATCTTGAGAAGCATTGGGATGATATAGCTAAAGAAATGCAGACGGATCTTGAGACCTTTTCAAAGGAAATCGGAGATAAAAAGGGCGGACTTATGCAGAGCCTCAATGCCGTAAATCGTGAGCGCTATGATTATTCGGCATTCTTAAGACGTTTTGCGGCGCTTGGAGAAACACTTAAGGTAAATGATGATGAATTTGACTACATTTTTTATACCTACGGTATGGAGCTTTATGAGAAAATGCCGCTTATTGAACCGTTAGAGTATAAAGAAGAAATGAAGATAAAGGAATTTGTCATTGCCATAGATACCTCAGGTTCCGTATCCGGACCCTTGGTGCAGAAATTTGTGACAAAGACCTATAATATACTAAGCGAAAGAGAGAGTTTTTTCTCGAAGATAAATATTCACATAATACAGTGTGATGCAGAGATCCAGGAAGCGAAAAAAATCACCTCACCTGAGGAATTCGATGATTATATTGAACACATGGAGCTAAAGGGCTTCGGCGGCACGGATTTCAGACCTGTTTTTGAATATGTGGATGAACGTATAAAGAAGCATGAATTTACAAATCTGAAAGGGCTTATTTATTTTACTGACGGATACGGAGTATTCCCGGCGCATCAGCCTGAATATCAAACTGCATTTGTATTTGTAGATGATGAATATAACAATCCTGATGTGCCGGTCTGGGCTATAAAGCTGGTTCTTGAGAGCGAAGAGATCTGAGCTGTGACAATGACAAATTAGTGTAAGCATTACGGTAAAAATCAGAGTGTGACTAAAGGAATTATAAACGTAATCATAAAGTTAAAGGAAATTTTTGGTATTCCGAGGAAAGATACATGAACATAAAGGATGCAAAAGAACAGATTAAAAATGCCATGACGGTATATTTTACAAGAGATGAATTCGGAAACTATGCTATTCCGATAGAGCGTCAGCGCCCGGTGTTTCTTATGGGCCCTCCTGGCATAGGAAAAACAGCCATAATGGAGCAGATAGCACAGGAGCTTGGCGTTGCACTTGTATCATATTCGATGACTCACCACACCAGACAATCAGCGCTCGGACTTCCGTTTATAACAAGGAAGAACTACGGAGGAACTGAGTATGAAGTGTCCGAGTATACCATGAGTGAAATAATAGCATCGGTATACGATATGATAGAGCAGAGCGGAAAGAAGGAAGGAATACTTTTTCTTGATGAAATAAACTGCGTTTCGGAGACCTTGGCACCTGTAATGCTGCAGTTTTTGCAGTATAAAATATTCGGGCGCCACAGAGTGCCGGACGGATGGATCGTGGTGACTGCCGGAAATCCGCCGGAGTACAATAAATCTGTTCGGGAATATGACATTGCGACCTGGGACAGATTAAAGAGAATAGATGTTGAGCCTGATTATAAGGCATGGCAGGAGTATGCTCTGAATAAGAGAGTTCATCAGTCAATACTAAGTTATCTTGAGATAAAAAAGAGTAATTTCTATAAGGTCGAGACTACAGTTGAGGGTAAATTCTTTGTTACCGCAAGAGGTTGGGAAGACTTAAGCGAAATGATCACATACTATGAAAAGAATGACATAAAGGTAGATCTCAGTCTGATAGCTCAGTATATTCAGGAGCCGCATATTGCAGAGGATTTTGCAGCATACTATGAGCTTTTTGCAAAGTACAGAAGCGATTATCAGATACCTGATATCCTTAAGGGAAATGCTGCGCCGGGCATTGTAGAGCGTGCAAAAGAAGCAAAGTTTGATGAGAGGCATTCACTGCTGGGGCTTATCATTTACGGAGTGACCGGAGATGTCAGAGATATCATAATAACTGAAAATGTTATGAAGGCGCTGAAAAATCATATCGGAGACATAAAGGAAGAGCTTACGGAAAGAGCCGGTGCAGATATGCGTTCAGCCGACCCTTCGCTTTCAGCTAATATGGGAGGCGCATTAGCAGGCGAAAATGCAGCAATACTTCCGGCAGACATAGCAGAAAGGTTTGCGGACAGTATTATTAATGAAAAGAGCAAAATAGAAAAGGCAGCAGGCTTGTCAGAGGAAAAGCGCAGAGAATATGACCTTACGATAGCTGCTTTAAAGGAGCTTCAGTCAATGCTTGCTGGTATTACTGATAAAAAAGAGGCGATCGGGATCTTAAAGACATATTACGCAAGCAGGCTCGGATCGTTTAAGGAACAGGTAGCAGAAACCAAGGATGAGCTTAAAAATGCCTTTGAGTTCTGTGATGCGGCATTTACAGACGGGCAGGAGATACTTATATTCGTCACTGAACTCACGAAGAATAAATTTTCAGCTCAGTTTATAAGTCGTTACGGCTGTGATGAATATTTTGCACACAATAAAGAGCTGTTATTCTACGAGCGTCAGCAGGAGATTATTTCGGAGCTTAGCGATCTCGGTATTTAAATGATAGAAAACAATGGGGGGGACAAGGGCTTAAGCCATGGATTTTTCACATTATAACAGGGATACAGCCTTCGGTTTGAGAGAGACCTCCGAAGGCGAGATAGATCTGACAATATATCTTGGCGGAGATAATGTTAAGGAGTTTTCAATATTGACAGGCGGAGATGCCGATATAGTGAGACTTAAGCAGCTGATAAAAGGTGCGAGGCTTGAGAGTGATCATATAGCGGGGTCCGACAAAAAAGAGAGTATTGCCAGCAAGGTGCTTTCGGATGCCGGAATCTGCTGTGCAGAGATCTCAGCAGATGAGCAGTCTGATCTTAGCACTATCATAAGCAAAGTAGACGGCGCCTGCGGTGATAACGGCAATATAAGGATATGGCTTAATCCGGGAGAGGAAATCGGAATCTCGCTTACTGATGAATTAGAAAAAACTAATAATATGGCAGGCGATAACGGCAGCACCAGGAATTCAGCCGAAGGCAAGGCGCATGATATAGAGCGCATAGAGCTTATTATGGATGCTGACGGCGCTGCAAAGCGCCTTGAAGATGATACGAGGCTTCACAGCGTAAAGCTTGTTGCATACAGCCATTACGGATATGATAATAACTACACCAGAGCTCATGAGGAAACAGAGTTTATTCTTGAGCAGATGATAGCTATAGCAAAGAAGAAGGCGGCAGTAAAAAAGGGCGACTTTGAGATAACTGTAGAAAGCATAGTTAAGCAGGGACAGGGTGACAGACCCGGGGTTATAGTTGATCCGGAGGAACAGACCTTTGGTGCTGTATACAGCTATAGCGTTAAAAAAGGAGAGCTGTGTATTTCTGAGCTTAACTGTGATATGCCGGACGGAGACATTTTCAGCTGTGGTTCATGCGGTAAGGAAATCAGCTTCTGCGGGATAAAATCGCAGCTTAAGGCTATTGCAGAAGAGGTATTAACCTGTCCTTTCTGCGGAGCTCATATCAGTGCGGGAAAACTGAGACGCGGCCTTCATAATGCTGAGTATTTCTATCGAAAAAGAGACCTGATGCCTGTATATATAATTCAGGATGATGCTGACTGCATAGGATTTTTGGGAAATGACTGCAGTGAAGAAAGGATAGAACAATATCTTAAGCTGGCTATTGAAAATAAGAGTCACAACTGCATTGCGGCATTCTTAGAGTATAAGAAAAAGCATTTAAAAAAAGAGGCTGAGGATATTTTCGTGGAGCTTGAGCTTGATTTTGATGACGAAGCAGAAGAAACGGGTACAAAGGATAATATTATATCTGATGATGGGGAGCTTAGCTTCGGACATTATGGCAGAGACAAGAGCCCGATAGTGTGGGAAGTGCTCTCAACAGTGGATAACGAGGCACTTATTATTACAAAAGAGTGCATAGATTCTAAAAATTATAATGCAAGCTATGAAAAAACTACCTGGGAAACGAGTTCTATCAGGAAATGGCTTAATGAGGAGTTTATAAAGACAGCTTTTACAGAGGATGAACGTGAGCATATACTTGAGACTCCGCTCAGAAATCCGGATAACTATTTTAACAGGGTAAACGGTGGAAATGATACAAAAGACAAGGTCTTTTTATTAAATATAGACGAGGCTGAGTTCTATTTTGATGATCGATTTAAAAGACAGGCATTGGCAGGCAAGGAAGCACTCGGAAAAAGAGCTTATGTGGCGGGTACAGGTTATACGGCATGGTGGCTCAGAACCCCGGGCTCGGACGAGGTACATGCGTCCAATGTCGATTATTACGGAACAGCTGTTAATATAGGATTTCTTGTGAATTATACAAGTAATTGTATAAGGCCGGCTATGTGGATAAAGATATAGAGCAGGTTTTGCGAACGGAAGCTTAAAGATTTGGGAAACCGATTTACCTTGATTGGTACATTAATAATTTATATAATAAGATAAGACCGACAAAAAATCGGCATTTTCATATAAAAAAACCGTAAAAGGTTCTAAATATCACAGAAAAGTGAGTCTTCTAAATGGAAAATAAACAAGATTATGTAATCGAAATGCTCCATATCACCAAGGAGTTCCCGGGAATCATAGCAAATGATGATATTACCCTGCAGCTTAGGCGCGGGGAAATTCATGCGCTGCTGGGAGAAAACGGTGCAGGAAAATCAACACTCATGAGTGTACTTTTCGGTCTTTATAAGCCTGAAAAGGGAGAGATCAGAAAGAACGGTGAAAAGGTAACCATAAATGATCCTAATGATGCGACAAGGCTCGGCATAGGTATGGTTCATCAGCATTTCAAACTGGTAGAGGTATTTACTGTACTTGAAAATATTATCCTGGGAGCGGAAACTACCAAGCTTGGATTCCTGCAAAAGAAGGAAGCCAGGAAAAAGGTCGAGGAGCTCTCAAAAAAATACGGTCTTTCAGTCGATCTTGACGCAAAGGTCGAGGATATTACCGTTGGAATGCAGCAGAGAGTAGAGATATTGAAGATGCTCTACAGGGATAATGAAATACTTATCTTTGATGAGCCTACAGCAGTGCTTACTCCGCAGGAGATAGATGAGCTTATGGCTGTCATGAAGAACCTTGTTGCAGAGGGTAAATCCATTCTGTTTATTTCACATAAGCTTAATGAGATCATGCAGGTTTCGGATCGTGTTACAGTACTAAGAAAAGGTAAATATATAGATACGATTAATACTGCCGATACAACAAAGGAAGAGCTTTCCTCCATGATGGTAGGAAGACCGGTACAGCTGGTTGTGGATAAGTATGAGGCGAAGCCGGGCGAGGTAGTGCTTAAGGTTGAGAGTGTGTGCATCAGATCTCACATCCATAACCGTGATGCTGTACATAATGTTTCATTTGAGGTAAGAGCCGGCGAGATAGTTTGTCTTGCAGGTATTGACGGAAACGGACAGACGGAATTTATATACGGACTTTCAGGTCTGGATAAGGTGAGCTCCGGAAAGATCACTCTCTGCGGCAGAGATATTACTCATGCAGCAATAGCAGACAGGGGCCATGATATGAGCCATATACCAGAGGACAGACATAAGCACGGGCTCGTGCTGGATTTCTCTCTGGAAGACAATATGGTCATTCAGCGTTTTAATGAGCCTATGTTCCAGCACCATGGCTTTATTGACAAAAAGCAGGTCAGAAACTATGCAGAAAGACTCATCGAGCAGTTTGATGTCCGCAGCGGACAAGGCCCTGTAACTATAACAAGATCTATGTCCGGAGGTAATCAGCAGAAAGCAATTATCGCCAGAGAAATAGACAGAGATAAGGCGCTTATCGTGGCAGTTCAGCCTACCAGAGGTCTTGATGTCGGAGCTATCGAGTATATACATTCTCAGCTGGTAGCCGAAAGAGACAGAGGAAAGGCTGTGCTTTTGGTGTCGCTTGAGCTTGATGAGGTCATGGGACTTTCTGACAGAATACTTGTCATGCATAACGGAGAGATCGCCGGTGAATTCGATCCGAAGAAGACTACGGTCGAGGAGCTTGGTCTCTACATGGCCGGAGCAAAGCATAAAAAGGAGGCTGAGTAAGCTATGGAAAAGAAATCATTTTTCAGAAGTGAAAGCTTCAGATCTGTGCTTGCTTCATTGATATCTATTGTTATCGGAATGGCTGTAGGAGCGCTTATTATCTGCGCTGTAGGCATGACTGATCCAAGTCTCGGAGCGTCAAGCGTGGGAGAAGGCATCAAGCTTGTATTCGGAGGTCTGTTTTCAACAGGTCGTAATGCTCAGGGCGTACTGACCTGGGGATTTAACTCTACCAATATAGGAAACATGCTGTTTAGAGCGACACCGCTCATTATGACCGGACTTTCGGTAGCGACAGCATATAAGACCGGACTTTTCAACATAGGTGCGCCGGGTCAGTATCTTATGGGAACAATGGCATCCCTGATGATCGCACTCAGCATTCCTTCGGATAAGGTACCGCCGGTGCTTATATGGATAATAGCCTTTGCGGGAGGCACACTTGCAGGTGCGGCATGGGGAATGATATCCGGAGCCATGAAGGCATTTCTCAATATAAATGAAGTAATTGCCTGCATTATGACGAACTGGATAGCGGCAAACCTTGTCACATTCTTTTTTGACATTAGTAATTTTAAAAACGTAGTTGAAAATACAAAGTCAGGATATATCTACAAGACTACATATAACGGAGTTGCGACAGCAAAGCTTGGTCTTGACAAGATATTCTCGGGTTCACAGGTAAACGGAGGCATAATCATTGCCATAATTATAGCGGCAGGCGTATATATCCTTATGGAAAAGACTACGCTCGGATTCCAGCTTAAGGCCTGCGGATCAAACAGACACGCAGCCCGTTATGCAGGAATAAAAGATAAGCGCAACATCGTTCTTTCAATGGGAATAGCGGGAGGTCTTTCGGCAGCCGGAGCATCGCTTTATTATTTGGCAGGAAACACAGAGTTTTTCTGGTCAACATACCAGAGCCTTCCGGCTATCGGATTTAACGGTATCCCGGTCGCATTGCTTGCACTTTGCAATCCTATAGGAGTAATATTTGCAGCCTTCTTTATGTCTATGCTTGATATTTGCGGACTGCAGCTTTCAAATCTTACCGCATACAATGAGTACATAACCAACGTTATCATTGCCGTGATCGTGTATCTCAGTGCATTCTCACTCTTTATCAGCATGCTGCTCGGAAAAATTGGAAAAAAGCCTGAGACCGTAAATGCAAATGAGGAAAAACCTGTAATTAATGATAAAACTACTGTGGCGGAAGATGCTGCAGGGAAGGGAGGTAATGAGTAATGACATATATTATTCAGCAGACACTTTTGTATGCTATACCTCTCATGATAGTTGCACTTGCCGGAGTTTTTGCAGAGCGAAGCGGTATCATCAACCTCGCCTTAGAAGGTATCATGATCTTCGGAGCATTTATCGGTGTTTTATTTGTAAACAAGATGCAGAGCGCAGAGTGGGTGATTGCCGCAAAGAACGCTAAGGACTGGATGAGCCTGCAGGGGCTTGAGGTCATGGCTATGGCGACAGCGGCTTTATGCGGAGCGATCTTCTCACTGCTGTTGTCATTTGCATCTATTAACCTTAAAGCAGACCAGACCATAGGCGGTACGGCACTTAACCTTATGGCACCTGCGCTGGTACTTTTCTTCATCAGAATCATTGCCAATCAGAATACTCTGCAGATGCAGACGGGTGATGCGGCAAGCTGGTTTATGATTAAAAAGACAACACTCGGCTTCTCAAAAACTGACGATCTCGGATTTTTGGGAAATACCTTTATACACAGGGTTTATCTGGCAACATATATTTGTATTATTGTATTTATAATATTGTCAGTCATACTTTATAAGACCCGCTTCGGACTCAGACTTCGTTCCTGCGGTGAGAATCCTCAGGCTTCTGATTCACTTGGTATCAATGTATATAGAATGAGATATGCAGGAACAACTATCTCAGGAGCACTTGCCGGAATGGGAGGCTTCGTATATGCACTTACAACAGCTAACTGTTCCGCAAACGGAGATGTAGCGGGCTTTGGTTTCCTTGCACTTGCCGTCATGATATTCGGTAACTGGAAGCCACTTAATATCGCAGGAGCATCACTGCTTTTCGGTCTGTTTAAATGTATAGCGGCCGGATATTCAAGTATAGATATTAACGGAGACGGAATATATATGCTTGCAGAGCTTGGAATAAGCCCTCATATATATCGTATGCTGCCTTACGTTATTACTCTTGTAGTGCTTGCATTTACATCAAGCAAATCAAGAGCCCCTAAAGCAGAGGGAATTCCTTACGATAAGGGAAAGAGATAAATTTACATTCGGGCTGTGGCAGAGCTATACGGCTTTCTGCTGCAGCCTGTTTAAATTTTGAAGTATTCTGAAAAACAGTTTAAAACAGGAGAATAGATATGGATATTAAGGAAATTCTTACACACGCGGATCATACATTACTCTCACAGACAGCTACCTGGGAGGATATAAAGCAGATATGCGATGACGGAATAAAATATCACACCGCATCCGTATGCATACCGCCAAGCTTTGTAAAGCAGGCATCAGAATATGCCAAAGGGCAGGTGAAAATTTGTACTGTAATAGGTTTCCCTAACGGTTATAATACAACTAAGGTTAAGGAATTCGAGGCAAAGGATGCTGTTGAAAACGGTGCTGATGAGATAGATATGGTCATAAACTTAGGCTGGGTAAAGGAAGGCCGCTATGATCTTATTACAGAGGAGATAAGAACTCTTAAGGCAGTATGCAAAGATAAGATCTTAAAGGTGATAATCGAAACCTGTCTTCTTACAGATGATGAGAAAAAGGAGCTTTGCAGGTGCGTGACAGATGCAAAGGCTGATTATATCAAGACTTCTACAGGCTTTTCAACAGCAGGTGCAACTTTTTCAGACATAAAGCTTTTTGCAGAGAATATAGGACCTGATGTGAAAATGAAGGCAGCAGGAGGCATCAGCAGTGTTGAGGATGCTGATGAATTCTTAAGACTGGGCGCAGACAGACTTGGAACAAGCCGTATTGTCAAGATAGCAAAGGCTCAGGGACTGTAAGCTTTATTGGAATGTAGGATAACAAATTAATGAAAGGAAGGCCTTATCATGAAGCATGTAAATATTGAGCCGCAGGTTGCGGAGAATGTATTTGTAGCACATAATGCAACTATCATAGGTGACGCAAGAATAGAATCAGGCGCAAGTGTCTGGTACAACGCACTTATAAGAGCGGATAATAATTACTGCATTATCGGCGAAGGCTCAAATATTCAGGATAGTGTAGTGGTGCATTGCGATGAAGACTATCCGGTAGTCCTTGGAAAAAATGTAACAGTAGGACACAGTGCAATTATTCACAGTGCAAGGATCGATGATAATACATTAATAGGCATGGGTGCTATAATATTAAACGGTGCACATATTGGCAAGAATTGTATTATCGGAGCCGGGGCGCTTGTTACAGGCGGTGCAGAGATACCTGACGGTTCACTTGCTGTAGGTGCACCGGCAAAGGTAAAGAGAGCACTTAACGAACAGGAAATAATTGAAATCATAGAAAATGCTGACGAGTATATTGAGGCATCTAAGGAATATAAGGCCGGACATTTTAAAATGTATAAGGCATAAAACTATAAGGTGTAAAAAAAGAATAGTTAACTTATTAAGCTGCTGATAATAATTATTAATGCTGTGAATATGTGCTTGTATAATAGGTATCGTTTAAGATATATGTAAATATACAGACACATTAAGTTCACAGCATTTCTATATAGTGAAACTGCAAAGCCCGATGATAATAGTTCATGGCGAAGGGTATGCTAAAAAGGGAGGTCATAAAATGAGAAAGATAAGATTGATTAATATAATGGCAGTCGCTGCGCTTGCGGCAGTGCTTGCAGCAGGCTGCGGTGGTAAAAATAATAATGAAACAAAGGTAGAAACCTCTGAGGAAGAAACATCTGAGGCGGAAAGTGAAACTGCAGAGCCTGAATCATCGAAAGATACCAATGCTGTAGGAATTCCGAATCCGTTTATAGATTGTGATTCGATAGAGGATGCAGAAAAGGAAGCGGGCTTCACGCTGGAAACACCGACATTTGACGATCTTGAGAATAAGACTTATCAGGCTATAAAAGGCGAAATGATCCAGGTGTTCAATAAAGGGGAGGGAGCACCGGATGATGGAGGAATATTAGTCAGAAAGGCTTTGATCGAAGCGTACAAGGATGAGGATAAAGCTTCAGAAGAGTCCTCAGTAGATGCAGAGGAGGCTGAAAATACAGACGGCACTGAGATCGTAGATGTAAGCGGAGATTACAACGATTACGATGTGACAGAGACAATGGAAATTAATGGCATGACTGTTATTGCAAAGGGAGAGGCAGCAGACAGCTACAGCGTGGTCATCTGGAATGACGGAACGTATGCATATGCAATGGATATGACAGAGATAAGCATTCCGGCAGAGCTTATTGAAACTTATGTGCCTATTATAAAGTAATTAATTAGTTTAATTGATGAAAAAACAGTGAATTTGCCTTAAACCTGCAGGTGACTGCAGGTTTGATTGAATATCAGAAAATAATACTATAAAAAGCCTTCGCAGAAAATTTATAGATCGTTGATCTGCGAAGGCATATTTATTTTAATATATTATTATAATAGTCTGAGGCGGTACTGCTGTGGCAGCTTATTTTAAAAGAAGACGTACCATCTCCTCGGCCGGATCTATGATAGGCAGTGCTGTGCGCTTTGAAAGGGCGTTTTTTAAGTATGGGAAATGTGTGCAGCCGAGTACCAGACCTTCGCAGCCGCAGGCTGTATAATAATCACAAAGCTCTGCAAGATGATTGCGATCAATTATTTCATCCGGAGAAAAGCCCTTTTCTATGTCAAAAACGACAGGCATTACACTGGAGGTAAGCATAGTGAGATCAGGGTTGGCATGCATCATAGCAAGCTCAATGCCGCTTAAGGCCTGAGGATTATAAGCAATGACAGCAAGCTTTCTATAATCTGAGGCAAGGCTTGCATGTGCATCCATAGGTGTTATTATGCGGAGTCCGAGTTCATTTGAAAGAGCCGGAAAGCTTACGGCGCCGGAAAGGGAATTACAGTAAATGAATGCCCTGTCACAATTCTTTGATATGGCATCATTCAGCATTGTCTTAAGTATCTCATGTTTTTCCTCCAGAGGACTCACCTGAAACATATGCTGTTCATGAGGATCCTTTGAAACGGGATACATTAACGGAATAAGACCGTGTGCTTCAAGGCATTCAGCGCCCATTTTTGTGTCGACTGGTGTTCCTGCAAATACGGCAATAGGCTTTGGGTTCATTGTATGATTGAGCTCCTTTTAATAAGAATTTTATTGGATGTTGCAAGTTATTATAAATATAGGTTAACTGAGGTATATTAACAAGATATAATGAATATATGTAACCGATATTTTGCTTACAAGATTAGATATTTGGCATAGATGCTTTGAAGGCATAAAGCATATAGATTTTCATTAGGAGTTTAAGCGGTGATAAAAGAGGTAAATGATATAAATCTTCCTGAGCTTAATATATTTTCAAAATTGGGCGAAAATGAGCTGAGACACTACTATGAGCCATACGGAGGCCTTTTTATAGCAGAAAGCCCAAATGTTATTGAAAGAGCTTTAAATGCCGGCTGTATACCTGTTTCAATGCTTATTGATAAAACAGATGCGGGTAATTCGGAGACGAAAAGAATTATTGATATTGTTGAAGCTAAAGGCAAAACAGAAGAGAATATCGATACAAGAGTCGGAGTTACAAAACAGGAAGATATCGGTACAATAAATATTTATGCGGCAGATAAAGCCGTGCTTAGAGAGCTTACCGGTTTTCCTATGACAAGAGGCATGCTGTGCGCATTCAGGAGACCAAGGTCTAAAACTGTTGAAGAGATATGTGCGAAGGCATCGCGAATAGCGGTACTTGAGGACGTGATGAACCCCACTAATATCGGAGCAATATTCAGATCTGCGGCGGCACTCGGTATGGATGCGGTACTTCTTACTAAGGGCTGCAGTGATCCGTATTACAGAAGAGCTGCAAGAGTCAGCATGGGAACGGTTTTTCAGATACCGTGGACATATATAGAGAATAATAGAGCTGAGAATTCATCAGTACAGATTAATAGTGATTATGTAAAAGCACTTCAGGAGATGGGCTTTTTTACAGTCGCAATGGCACTTCGTAATGACACCCTGGATATAAATGATAAGGCATTTAAAGAAAAAGAGCGTATCGCTATTATTTTAGGCTCGGAAGGGCCCGGGCTTAGAGAAGAAACGATAAATGCCTGCGATGCCACAGTGAAAATACCGATGATGCACGGTGTAGATTCTCTTAATGTTGCAGCTGCAAGCGCAGTGGCGTTTTGGGAGTTGAGGGGTGGAAGTTAGTTTGACAAGGCACTTTGCAGAAAAAAATAGAAAAAATGAAAAAATCCTATTGACTTTATAATTATGATATTGTATCATAATGAACGTCGCTTGAGGCGATACAATAAAAAGCGCGTTTAGCTCAGTTGGTAGAGCACCTGACTCTTAATCAGGTTGTCCAGGGTTCGAACCCCTGAACGCGCATCACGAAAGTCTGTGTTGATGTAAGATCGGCATGGGCTTTTATTTTTGTCTCAATGCATTCTTTTGTCAAAATTAATCAATAATTCACAAACTAAAAAATAATTGTGATAGAATGTATTTGTATTATAGGTAAAAATCAATTCAAACAGCGGAGGCTATTAATGGCTGATTACAGAGGAATAGATATAAAGGAATATGCCGAAAACGGTCTTGCCGATGTTGCAGGGCTTCTCAGCAGAAGAGAATACGGTCTCAGCATTGTCAGAGCGAGACAGATAGAGGAACGACTTATCAGGAGCTATGCTTTAGAGCGCGGCATAGAGTATACAACACTTGCTGATACCATTGAGCAGCTCTATGCAGGCGGCTTTATTAATATGGCATCAAGAGATGCATATCATACTATCCGCCTTTACGGCAATAAAATAGTCCATGAGTCTGCAGAGAATGAAGAAGATGCGCAGAGTGCTTATTATCTTCTTAAAAATGAAATACAGACGTATCTTTCACGTAAAGATGTCAGCGTTGACAGAACTCCGATAAGAGTGAATAGAAATACCAGAGGACCTGTTCAGGAGGATAGGTATTCTTCAGAAAGCAGAAGCGATGGAGATGAACGAAGAGACTGGGGTCTTGAAGATATGCCTCGAAGAAATCCTGAGGGTTCACAGAGAAGAACTGACAGGGACAGAAGTGAAAGATCAGACAGGGACTTTTATAACAGAGACAGAGATCGCCGCAATCGTGACGGACGCAGACGTGAGCGCGATTACAATGCTGAGGAAGAAAGAGGCGGCATAAATATTTATGACATTCTCAGGATAATCATACCTGTAGTAGTTGTTATATTGATAGTTATCATTATCAGGAGTCTGCTTCCGTCAAAGCCTACAGTAACTGAGACTTCCAGTCAGCCGGTTGTTACAGTAGAACAGACAGAGCCTGAGACTGAGGAGACAGAGACAGAGCCTGAAACTACAGAGCCTGAGACTGAGGCACCGGTAGTTAATTATAAGATCATAGATGACGGCACAAATATTCGTTATGCTGATAATCAGGATAGGATATATACACAGCTTGCGGCAGGTACAGTTATAGGAGCGGTAACACCTATTGAAGGATCTGATTTTGTACAGTTCACATTGGACGGAGTAAGCGTTGTAGTAAGAAAAGATCTTATAACCAAGGCTGAGTAAAAAACGTAATAAACCAAAGCTAAAAACATATTTAAACATAAAACTTAGATAATGCGACCGTATACGGGCATACATGATGAGCAAAGTTTTTATCGGTTAAACTCCGATAAAAGAATTTCAGCTCACGGAAATGCTCATATGCGGTCGTTTTTTATATATGATTATCCGGAAACGAAATTTTGTAAAGAATTGATTTTGTTCTTTATCTCTGATTTTGGAACAATAAAAAGAAATTTTCAGTAGCTTTTGAATGAAGGAAAGCTATTTTAAAGCATTCGGAGAATTATAAAGATTGACATTTTAGACAATTAATCAGATAATCGGTATATACCGGAAAAGGAGGTGCGTATATGTCAAGACCGCCAAGATGCAGAAGGATATGCAGTATGCCTAAGGCGGACAGATTTTGTCCGGTCGGAGGTACAGATACTGAGCCAATCCTTTTGACATTGGATGAATACGAGGTTATAAGACTGGTGGATCTGGAGCAGCAGACTCATGAGCAATGTGCCGAACAGATGGACATTTCCAGATCGACGGTGCAGGAGATTTATGAAAGTGCCAGATGCAAGGTGGCTGCCTGTCTGGTTTATGGGAAACCGCTTCATATCACCGGCGGAAACTACCGTATATGCGGAGGGCAGGAAAACGATCTCTGCGGGCGCCGCTGCAAAGAACCGGCATTAAGGACAAAGAAATTCAACAGTAATCAAAAAGGAGAAAACATTATGAGAATAGCAGTTACATATGAAAATGGTCAGATATTTCAGCATTTCGGACATACAGAGCAGTTTAAGCTTTATGAAGTAGAAGACGGAAAAATAACAGGTTCTGAGGTTGTTGATACAAACGGAAGCGGTCATGGTGCTTTGGCAGGATTTTTGATGCAGCACGGCGTAAATACACTCATTTGCGGCGGAATAGGCGGAGGAGCACAGGCAGCACTGGCAGAAGCAGGCATTAAGCTTTACGGCGGTGTAAGCGGTGATGCAGATGCAGCAGTAAATGCACTTCTTTCAGATAATCTTGGCTATGATCCTAATGTGCACTGCAGTCATCATGATCACGAGCATGGAGAAGGCGGACACACCTGCGGAAATCACGGCTGCGGAAGTCACAGCTGTCATTGATGGAGAGAGAAAATAACCAAAAACATAAAAGAACAATTATTAAAGATATATAAAGAAAATATGACAGGCTCTTGATGATTGATAATAATCAATGTGCATAATTTAAAAATATAATAACAAAATAGCTTTGTGCACCTTTACAAACCCATGATAGAGTGTTAAGATTTTGACATGATAGTTAAAAAAATAACATGAATGTCACTTTTTTAACTATTATTATTCATATCAAGAGCCGTATAAGGGGAAACGGCTGAATATCATGGAGGATGAAATGACAAGCAAACACTATGAAACTGTAGACAGCCTTGATACCCTTAAGGAAGCCATAAAACGTACAAGAGCGGCACAGGAAGTCTATGCAACTTATACTCAGGAGCAGGTGGATAAAATATTCCTTGCAGCAGCTACAGCAGCTAATGTGAATAAGATACCTCTCGCAAAGCAGGCTGTCGAAGAGACAGGCATGGGTCGAGTTGAAGATAAGGTTATAAAGAATGCCTTCGCTGCAGAGTACATTTACAATGCATACAGAGATACAAAGACCTGTGGCATAATTGAAGAAAATAAAGAATACGGTTATTCAAGAGTAGCTGAGCCGGTCGGACTTGTAAGTGCTATCATACCTACAACCAATCCTACATCAACAGCTATTTTTAAATGCCTTCTTGCATTAAAGACCAGAAATGCTCTTATCATCAGCCCGCATTTCAGAGCTAAGCACGCTACAATAGAGGCTGCTAAGATCGTTCTTGAGGCAGCTGTAGCAGCAGGAGCACCTGAAAATATTATTGGTTGGATAGACGAGCCTACATACGAGCTTGCACAGCACCTCATGGAGGATTCAGACCTCATCCTTGCAACAGGCGGACCTAACATGGTCAAGGCTGCATATTCATCAGGAACACCTGCGATCGGTGTCGGAGCCGGTAACGTACCTGCAGTTATTGATGATACAGCTGATATTCAGCTTGCAGTAAGCTCTATCATTCATTCAAAGACCTTTGATAACGGAGTTATCTGTGCATCAGAGCAGTCAGTTATAGTTGTTGACAGCATCTATAAGGCTGTTAAGAATGAGTTTATAAAGAGAGGCTGCTACTTCCTTAAGGCTGATGAGGCTGAGAAGGTTGGCCGTACAGTTATTAAGGAAAACGGATCAGTAAGCGCAGAGGTTGTCGGAAAGTCGGCTCATTACATTGCTGAGCTTGCAGGTGTCAAGGTGCCTGAGGATACAAAGATACTTATAGGTGAAGTTACCAAGACAGAAGCTGTAGAGCCGTTTGCACACGAGAAGCTTTCACCAGTACTCGCAATGTATCATGCAACAAACTTCGATGAGGCTGTAGATAAGGCAGAGACTCTCGTATTTATAGGCGGTAATGGTCATACATCAAGCATTTATCTTGATGAGAAGAAGTGCCCTGAAAAGGTTGCTCAGTTTGAGGCAAAGATGAAGACCTGCCGTATAGTAGTTAACACACCTTCTGCACACGGCGGACTCGGAGACCTCTATAACTTCATGCTTGCACCATCTCTTACTCTTGGCTGCGGTTCATGGGGCGGCAATGCTGTCAGTGAAAATATCGGAGTTAAGCATCTTCTGAATATAAAAACAGTTGCAGAGAGGAGAGAGAACATGCTTTGGTTCAGAGCACCTGAGAAGGTATATTTCAAGAGAGGCTGTCTCCCGGTTGCACTTGAAGAACTTAAGACAGAGTATAATAAAAAGAAGGTATTTATAGTAACAGGACGCCATACATTTACAAGCGGCGGACTTAAGCCAATAACAGATAAGCTTGATGCTATGGGAATTGACCACAAGGCATTCTTCGGAGTTCTTCCTGATCCTACGATCGAATGTGCAAGAGAAGGTGCTGAGCAGATGAGAGCATTCCAGCCTGACTGCATTATAGCAGTAGGCGGCGGTTCTGCAATGGATGCTGCAAAGATCATGTGGGTACTCTATGAGCATCCGGAAGCTGATTTCGCAGATATGGCTATGCGTTTCTGTGACATCAGAAAGCGTATCTATAAGTTCCCTAAGATGGGTGAGAAGGCTATGTTCGTAGCTGTTCCTACATCTGCAGGTACAGGATCAGAGGTTACACCGTTTGCTGTTATCACTGACGAGAAGAACGGAATCAAGTATCCGCTTGCTGATTATGAGCTTATGCCTGATATGGCTATCGTTGATGCAGATCTTCATGTAACTGCACCTAAGGGCCTTACAGCTGCATCAGGAATCGACGCAGCATCACATGCTCTTGAGGCATATGCATCTATGATGGCTACAGATTATACTGACAGCCTTGCAATCGGAGCACTTAAGACTATATTCAAGTATCTTCCAAAGGCTTATGAGAATGGAGACGATCTCGAGGCACGTGAGAAGATGGCTAATGCTGCAACTATGGCAGGTATGGCATTTGCCAATGCATTCCTCGGAGTTTGTCATTCAATGGCTCACAAGCTTGGAGCATACCACCACATAGCACACGGTGTTGCAAACGCACTTATGCTTGATGAGGTTATCAGATTTAACTCTGCTGAGGCACCTACAAGAATGGGAACATTCTCACAGTACGATCATCCGCACACAAAGGAGCGTTATGCTGAAATAGCTGACGCACTCGGACTTGGCGGAAGAACAGCAGATGACAAGGTTGAGAGGCTTATAGCTGCTCTTGATGAATTAAAGGCAACAGTTGGTATTAAGCCTACAATAAAGGACTATGTGCCGGAAGAGGCTGAATTCCTCGCTACTCTTGATGAGATGAGCTTAAATGCATTCGATGATCAGTGTACAGGAGCCAACCCTCGTTATCCGATGATAAGCGAGATAAAGAATATGTATCTCAGAGCTTATTACGGGAATGATTCAAAAAAGTAATTTAAATCAAAATTAAGCTGAGCTCACAATGAATATATCGATATCAGGTGAGATACAGACAGCTTGTAAATAATCAAGCCCTCTTACGCCTGCAGTGAAAAAAGACTGTCACTGCAGGCGTTACTTTGTTATGACAATGAGGAAGGAACAAATCAAGCTTGCTTGAATTTGTTCATGACGAATGTTAATCAGTTTGAAACAATAAATAATATTTGTTATGAGGTATATAATTTTTATAGATAATGTATCTTGTGGTAAATATGAAAAAAATCACTGTTATTATCAAGTTGTAGTACTATTTTAAAGATACACAAAAATTCCTCATTTTATTTGAGGTTTACATAGTTTTTTATATCCTTGACGAAAAGTTCAATCGGTCATATCATAAAAGCACTTGATAAGAGTTCAATAATCTCTTAACCATAAGCCGCTTAATAAGCGGATCTAAGTTTTAAATTGGGAATATCTCCCGGATTTCAGAGTTTTTATTTATTAAGAGTGTTTGTATAGCCCGGTTCATTTTGGGTTATGTTTTGGCAGACATTATTCGCACATCTATTTATTTATGTACTGCATTTATATGTGCGGTTACAGATCTTGCATGGAGACGTATATTTAACAATGTTCTTATATTTGGGACTTTATTTATATTTCTTTTGCATATATTTTCATTTCCGTCAGCAGACAGAGAATCTTTGTTCTGCATGATATTTTTTCTGATCATTTTATTTCTGTTTTTTACAAAACATCTTATCGGAGGCGGTGATCTTAAGCTTTATGCATTTACCGTATTTGCAATGCCCGGAAGGACAGGACTTATAATCTTGTTCTTTTCATTGGTGATAGCAGCAGCATGGTGTCTTTTTAAGCTTATAGGCGGATCGCTTGCCGGAAGGAATATTACATTCATATTAAAGGATGGCGTACCTATGGCAATATTTATATTTACTGCAGCATTGATCATATTGATAAGCGAGAGGAGCAGGACATGGATAGGATAATGGCAGTCGTTACAAAAGAGGCAAAGTATTCGGAACGCTTTTGCGACTATGTTAACAGATCTGATAAGCTGTCAATTTTAGCTGTACCGTTTGAAAACATGGAAAGCTGTTTTGAATACAGTAAAAAGCACGGCATCGAGCTGCTCATATCGGATGCAAGCCTTTCCTCAACCTGTAAATATGGAGAAGAGCACTGCACCGCCGGAGACATAGATGCTGTAAAAAGGATTTTTTTAGCCGACTCAGTTCATGAGGGAAGCGTGGTTTCGGATGATGGTTTTGCAGCTTTTTCAGGAGGAAGCATAGTTTTAAATAAATATCAATCAGCAGAAAGCCTTATGTCACAGGTGATTGAACGAGCAGGCTGCGATAATCTGGTGAGAACTCATGTGAATACAGCCGGGCACGCATCTGTTATAGGAATTTACAGTCCGATCATGAGATGCGGAAAAACATCATTTGCTTTAACTATGTGCCGCGATTTAAGCCGGAGAAGCAGAGTGCTTTATATAAATCTGGAAGAATTTCCGCCTGTGCTAAAGCTTCTTAAAGCAGAAAAACCGGAAGGCGGAGGATTATCTGAAGCAGTTTACAAATTGAAGCAGGGAAGGCTTGATGAAAGCAGCATAAGAGCACTCATAAGCAGTTCTTCAGGAATAGACTGGATCGCACCGGTAACAGATCCGGAGGACAATAGCTCAATAAGCGGAGATGATTATGCAGAGCTTATTGCAGAAATATTAAAAAATACAGATTACGATTATCTGATACTTGATATGAACAGATTTTCGGGACAGGCGGACGCATTGATAGAACTTTGCGGGGTGGTCTATATGCCCTGCGGAGAAGATGCAATATCACTTATGAAAAAAGAAAGCTTTATCGAGTATATACAAAATGAAAGGAACGAGAAATGGAAGTCAAAACTGAAATGGATAAAGCTTCCTGAGCCTGCTGCATATTCAGCAGGAGTATCGTACCTTGATTCCTTACTTTATGGAGATATGGGAGATTTAGTAAGAGATATAAACAGAAGATGAATAATAATGAAATTTTCAAAGTTCTCAGAGAACGGATCATAGAAGGAGCCGGAGGAGATGAGTTTCTCGGTGATAAAGAGCTTTCGGCAGAAATAGACAGAGTGCTTTCTAAATCGGAAGAAAGCAGACACATGGCTCTTTCAGAAAAGCTTGCAATGAAAAACAGACTTTATAACAGTTTAAAAAGACTTGATGTATTGCAGGAGCTGATAGATGACAAATCTGTCACGGAAATTATGATAAACAGCCACAAGGAGATATTTGTAGAACGCAGCAATCATATGGAACGCTGGCAGCAGGCTATAGAAAGCGAGGAAAAGCTTGAGGACATAATACAACAAATAGTAAGCCGCATAAACAGGAGAGTTAATACCTCATCGCCTATAGCAGACGCCAGATTGCCTGATGGCTCAAGAGTTCATATCGTTCTGCCTCCGATAGCGCTTAAAGGTCCGACCATAACAATAAGAAAGTTCCCCGAACCTATAGAGATGGAAAAAATGCTGCGTTTAAGGACTATAAGTCAGGAGGCAGCGGAGTTTATGAAAAAGATGGTCTGTGCCGGTTATAACATTTTCATATCAGGCGGCACCAGCTCCGGCAAATCGACTTTTCTGAATGCATTGAGCGGATATATTCCGGCGGATGAAAGAGTCATAACCATAGAAGATTCAGCGGAGCTTCAGATAAGGCATATTCCAAATCTTGTGAGACTTGAGACAAGAGACAAAAATTCAGAAGGTCAGGGTGAAATAACCATGACAATGCTCATTAAGGCATCACTAAGAATGAGACCTGACAGAATAATAATAGGTGAGGTCAGAGGCGCAGAGGCATTTGATATGCTGAGTGCCATGAATACAGGACATGACGGTTCCTTGTCAACAGGGCACGCCAATTCCACAGCAGATATGCTGACAAGACTTGAATCAATGATATTAATGGCTGCAGAGCTGCCGCTTTCAGCTATAAAAAATCAGATTGCGGCTGGCTTAGACATAATGGTGCATCTTACCAGACTTCCTAATAAAAGCAGAAGAGTCACGGAAATATCAGAGATAGACGGAGTAGTTGAAGGTGAAATCAGACTTAATAAAATATTTGAATATGATGCGGCTACGGACAGGCTTAAAAGATGCGGAGAGCTCATTAATAAAGAAAAGCTTGTCCTTTCATCGAGATAATGGTCTGCCTGAAAATTATGGAGAATATGCCTTGACAAAGGAAGATAAACTTAAATATGGTTCAATTGGAGCCGTGATCTGTGCGGCAATAGCCTATGCATTTTACAGAAGCATTATTGTCTTTATAGTACTGCTCCCGGCAGGGATACTGGTTTATCCGAAATCTAAGATTACAGAGCTCAAAAGTAAGCGTCAAAGCAGACTTACCGAAGAATTTACCGAAGGAATGCTGTCGGTCGGGAGCTTTTTAGGAGCCGGTTTATCATTAGAAAACGCGTTTATAAGTGCATACAGAGAACAGTGCAGAATAAATGGAAAAGATGCACTTATGTCCAGGGAATTCGAGAATTTCATAAAGAATATAAGGTTGAATAAGCCTATAGAAGCAATACTGAAGGAGTTTGCCGAACGAAGCATGGTGGATGACATAAAAAGCTTTTCGGAGGTTTTCATAATAGCAAAGCGAAAAGGCGGAAGGATGAAAGAAATAATTGAGAATACAGCAAGTATCATTCGTGATAAAAGGGCTGTTAATGAGGAAATACTTAATATGACAGCTTCAAGAAGATATGAACAAAACATTATGAATATCCTGCCCTTCGTGATCATCATATATATTGACCTTACCTCAGATGGCTTTATAGACATCATGTACGGATGTTTCGCAGGAAGAGTGATCATGACCGTAAGTCTCATTCTTACCGGCGTTTCATATATGCTTTCTCAGAAGATTCTTGATATTAAGGTATAGAGCATATGGGAAAGCTTAAAAAAATCATGTCAGGCAGGGGCAAAATACTTTCCGAACAGACATCTCTAAGCAGCAAGGTCAGAAAAGAACAATTGCTGTGCATTGCAGCAGCGCTGCTGCTGGCAGCTTTCAGTACGATCAGCAATGATCAGAATATCTTTAAAGATAAAGAGAACACAATTGAAAGAGGTGCTCCCGGTGATGCTGACAAAAGTTATGAGCTGAGTGTCGGAGGAATATCAGCTTCAGATGAAAATGTCAGTATAAAGGTCTCCAGCAGGGAGTACACGGAGGGCGAGGCCGCCGAACGCTTTGACAGTCTTATGGAAGAAATCGCAGTGCACATTGTCGGCAAAAACCAAGGATTGGACAGAATAGTCACTGACATGGTGCTTCCAAAGCACGTTGAGGGATACGGCGGTATAACTCTCAGTTGGTCTTCAGAGAACAAAGAACTTATAAATTCTGACGGAACAGTCAATAATATCGGACTTGATAAGCCGGAGAATGTCAGTCTCTATGTTCGTCTGAGATCAGGAAAGTATTCGGAAGAATTTGCCCTGCCTGTCACGATATTTCCGGCAGAAGGTGATAATGTTGAAAAACTGAAAGCAAAACTGCAGGATATGATAAGAGCTGCAGATGAAAACGGAATAACAGAAGACAGGTTGGTTTTGCCTGACAGCATAGATGGGCATGAAATCAGCTACAAAAGCAGAAAGAACAGAGGCTGGGTGAACATTATAGCCGCAGGAATCGTGGCATCAGTACTTATCGGGCTAAGGCCTGAACAAGAAAAACGCAGGAAAGAAAAAGAAAGGGAGATAGAGCTTTTATTAGGATACTCGGAGGTGGTATCTAAGCTGATGGTTTACATGGGAGCCGGACTTGCTGTACGAAATGCGTGGATAATAATTGCAGATATATATAAGGATGAGCTTAAGGCAGGAAAGACGGAGAAAAAAGCTGTCTATGATGAAATGCTAAGGACAGCTGCCGATTTAAAGAATGGAGTTCCGGAAACGAAGGCATATGCCGGTTTTGCAAAAAGATGTCCGCAGAAATGCTATATAAAGCTGATGTCACTATTGGAACAGGATATGAAGACCGGGGATTCCAAGATCAGAGCAGAGATGGAGTTAGAAGTAAGAGATGCTTTTGAACAGAGGAAGAACACTGCAAGAAGGTTAGGTGAAGAAGCCGGAACAAAGCTGATGCTGCCGCTTATGCTCTCATTACTTACTGTTCTGATAATAACGGTAGTACCGGCAATGCTGACACTTATATAAGTTTGAAAAAGGAGGAAGTGTATATGAATACTTTATATTTAAGGAATGAACTGAAACGACTCGCAAATGATGAAAGCGGAGTAGGTGTTATAGAGGTTGTATTGATTTTGGTGGTGCTTATCGGACTTGTGGCAGTCTTCAAAACACAGATAAACAGTCTATTGACAAAAATATTCGGAACCATATCTACAATGTCTGATGAAATACTTTGATAAAAGAGCGAATGCCGGAATTACGATATTTTTTGCACTAATTTCAGCTGTTATATTTGCACTTTTTCTTGGAGTGCTTGAATCTGCGAGGATGAGTGCGGCGAGACTTCATATGAGGATAGCAGCTAATTCTTCAATAGATTCGCTTTTCTCACAATATCACAGAAAACTGTGGCAGGATTACAGAATTTTAGGCCTTGAGCAGTACGACTATGAACAGCTTACAGATGAAATGCAAGGCTTTATGGAGCCGTATTTTAAGGCGAAGGACTGGTTTCCGATGAAGCTTGACAGTATAGATATTACTGAGCTCATAAGTATTACAGATGAAAATGGAGCTGTATTTGAAGAGGAAGTACTGGATTATATGAAATACGGCATAGCAGCGAGCATAAGTGATATTGCAGAGCTTGAATTGTTTGAAAAGAGTGCACATGAAGGAAGATCTATAGATAAAATATCCGAGTTTTATGAAGAGCATGCAGGAGAGGCTGCTTCTATAGAAAAACTTCTTTCCGGACTGTCTGAAGCAGCATCGCAGGCAGGCGATAAAGTCAAAGAAGGAAGAAGCGCGCTGAATTCATGTGATGGAGAGGCATTCATTGACCGGGCATCATCTGCTATAGGTGAATTGGGAAAGCTTCCAGGACTTATAGAGGAATATGAGAAAGAGGCAGATAAGCTTGCAAAATCTCTGGAAAGGTCAAAAGCTGCATTAAAAAATGAGCTTGAAAACGGGGAGCTTAGTTATGAGTCATGGCAGGCAATAAATGATGATATGGAGCAGTTCGACAGCTATGTAAGCTCTGACGGTGAAAGAAGAGCTGAAATAAAAGCCTCAGGAGAAAAAGCTGTAAGAAATATTGATCTTTTACAAGAGCTTATTGAAGATGCCGAGGAAGTGCTTCGTTATATTGCTGAATGGGAGCCGGAGGATGATGAAGATGAGCTTGATGAGGAAGCACTTTGGAGACCATTAATTGCAAGGTCATATCAATATGAGGATATTGTTCTTGGCTGCAGACACGGAATGCAGGATGAAGAAAGTGAAAAAAAGCTTGAAAATGTAAGACAGCTGCTATCAGCTGAGCTGCTGAGGCTTGTGCTTCCAAAGGGAGCAAAGCTTTCTTCAGAAAAAATGGATCTTACAGATTGTCCCGGAGCACTTCATGCAGAGGATGACATAAGCAGATTGAATCTTATAGACAGGGCTTATGTTGCGGAATATGCAGTATCTGAGCTTAGTTATTTTGGACGTGGTATATATGACGATAAAAGTAAGAAGGGAAGCGGAGGGTGTGAGCTGGAATATGTTTTGTATGGCTATGACAATGATACTGAGAACTTAAATGAACTTGTAAAGCAGCTTACTGCATTTAGAAGCGGTATGAATTTGATTTATCTTTATTCTGATAATGAAAAAATGGCTGAAGCAAGAACTCTTGCAGCCGCAATAACAGGAGCTGCCGGGATAACGCCGCTTATATCAGTAATGACATTTTTTATATTGAGTGTATGGGCGTTAGGGCAGGCGGTGATGGATGTTAAAGGACTGTTGGCAGGATATAAAGTGCCTATTATGCATAGTAAGGGCAGCTTCGACCTTTCGTTGTCCGGGCTTATGAGCCTTTCAGCAGATGGTGTATCAAATATCGGAGTGAAAGAAAATAAGACAGACAAAGGGCTTTTATACAGAGAATATTTGAGAATACTTATGTTTTCTTTTTACGGAAGCAGTAAGGCATACAGAGTAATGGATATAATCCAGGTCAACCTGAGAAAGGCTCAAGGTGATTTTAGAATGGACAGGCTGGTGTATTCAATGCAGGCTGATGTTAATGTCAGAGCATCACATTTATTTTCTGAGCTTGGTATTGTTAAGGCTTTTGTTTCTTCCGGAGAGAAGAACTACAAGATGAGAGCATCTACAGCATTTAGCTACTAATCAGATAATAGTAAAGGAAAGGAGGGAAAGCATGCCGTTTCTGCATTCGATTAAGACTCATCGTTTTGATATATCTGTTGTGGGATATTATCATTACTCCAATTTGTTTTTTAGAATCAATAGAAAGGAATATGACCGGGAACACTCAATACACAATCAAAAATACAACTCTGAAAAAAATCTAAAACTTATCAAGCTGAGTCAGAAACGGCATCCTTTCCCTTGTTTTCATAAACATGGATCAAAATTATTCAAAGCATCCATTACTGTTGAAGCTGCATTGGCACTGCCGCTAATGATATTTGCCATATATTTTCTTATTTATCCGTTAAAGGTTATGGAAGCAGAGCGAAAATTGCAGAATGTTATGGAAATAACGGCAAAAGAAATGTCAAAAGCAGAATATCTTAAGGAAACCGGGAAAAAATATATTGCCAAGGATAAAAAAGATGTACTGATGAATATGATAGGCGGCATTGAGGAAGGTGCCGGGATGGCATATATATTAGCCTCAGTAGATCATGATAGGTTTGAATATCCGCTATTTGCAGAGGATACCAGTATTTTATCCAATGACAGCGGAAAAGATCCTTACATGATATATATGAATCTTTCATATAATGTCAAATCGCCCGTATCAGCTTTTGAGATACTGCCGCTCAAAAAGAGTATTGTGGTTAACAGAAGGGCATGGGTTGGCTCCAAGGGAGGACGCGGACGCAGTAAATATTCTGATGAATATGATGAGGATGAAGATGATCCTGACAGGATAGTTTATTTGGGAAAGACAAGCAGTGAAGTTTATCATGAAGACCCAAATTGTCATTATCTAAGCAACAAACTATCTGTTACAGATGCTTCAAAAATCAAAAATCTCAGAAATTCAAACGGAGGAAAATATCATGCCTGTACATCGTGTAAGCCTGGGGCGTCGGGAGCGGTTTATTACTTCGAAAACGGAACTGCTTACCATAGTTCAGAGCATTGCAAGGCGATAACTGCATATTCAAAAAGCGTAAAGCTAAGCGAAATTCACGGAATGAGACCGTGTTCATATTGCGGAAAGCACAAAAAGCAGTAATTAAGTTGGATGAACCATGAATTTTATTATGCAGCCAGTATTATATATTACGTATTTAAAGCAAGGTATATTTTTTTTATTTGCAGCAGTATGTGCGGTCGAAGATATAAAGCACAGAA
The DNA here is from genome assembly GCA_022768465.1 of Lachnospiraceae bacterium. Taxonomy (GTDB): domain Bacteria; phylum Bacillota; class Clostridia; order Lachnospirales; family Lachnospiraceae; genus Avilachnospira. The sequence goes on along the minus strand of JALELZ010000021.1, from coordinate 18,559 downwards.
GCATAAGTCTTAGAACATTTATAGCAGGCGGAGCCATAGGCTTACTGCTTTATATTGTGCAGAATATAGCCCTTAACACCGGTGCAGTGCAGGCTGTATCGGAGCTTTTTAAGGCGTTAATGCCGGGAATGCTGGTTGTGATGATTTCAATCATAACAGGTGGTGCTATAGGGATCGGAGACGGACTGTTTGTATTGATCTGCGGTTTTTACACAGAAGCAAAAATGCTTTCTTTGGTATTTGCGGCTGCTTGGTTTTTATGTGCCTTGGTGTCGCTTTTTATGATAACTTTGGATTTTATAGAACATAAAAAGAGTAAAAAACCGCTTCCTTTTATAGCGTTTATGATTCCTATCTTTATCGTGGTGCAAGTGTTTAATTATATTTAGAGGCATGTATATTACGGATAATAAAACCCGGGAAAATTTTAAAAGCTATAAAAACAAAGAGGACAACAAGCAAACTGAGGAAGCTAATCGGAATGGAAGTTGATAATGAAGGGAAAAGGAGCAATACAATCTATAGACAGAAAAACAAGAAGGCTTGATGCCGGCTTTTCAATAGAGGCTGCGGTTGTCATGCCGACAGTAATAATTGCATTGGTAGGCATGATACTTTTTTCATATAAGCTTCATGATATTGTGACTGCTGATTTAGCCGCGAATGAGGCAGCAGAAATATATGGACATATGCTGGATGATTCTGATACTGATACTGCGGAAAGATACGGAGCCAAAAGAATGGATGGGCTGTTTTCAGGAAGAAAATATCAGCTTTCTCTTGAAAAGTATAAAGATGGAAGTGTTGTAAGTATAAGTGGTGAAGAAGGAGTCAGGACATATGAGGATAAAGGATTCTCCCCTCATACATTTATGCGAAAGCTTACTGTTTTAGAGGAGATAGCGGATAATGAACCATAAAATCTGGATGAAAACCGAGAGCAGCGGCAAATATCTTGCAGCAGAGCTAACAGCAGATACAGATGAATTAGAATTAAATATGCTTTGTTCAATTCCGGATGATCGTTTAATAAGACCGGTGGTATCTGTGTCAAAAGGAGCAAGAGTTTTAAGTTATAACATAACAGGCTGTGAGACTTTGAAAGAATATATTCATAGCAGAGCATTTAACAAAGAAATGATTATATCAATGCTTTTGCAGGTTAATAATGCAGTCATGCTTCTTGACAGATTTCTTTTATCAGAGCTTAATCTAATGCTGTGTACAGACCATATTTTTGTTGATAAGTTGGATGGAAGACTGCATTTTTGTGCATATCCCTTAGCAACAGATATTTCCGAATATGAGGAAGCCTTGAAAGCCTTACTTCTGCAAATGCTTATGTGTGCAGAGGAAGCTGATAACGAAGCAATATTGCTTTGCTTGAGATTGGTTAAAGCAGCCAGCAAACCGAATTGCAGATTTTGTGACATTATGACAGAAATAATGGTTAAAAAGGAAATCTCAAAAAATATAAGAAATGCTTCAGAAGGTTTTGAGACTGCGAAAATAGAGAATTCAAATACGGAAGAAAAAAGTAATGATGCTAAGATAGCATATTCAAAAAGCGAGCGCTTAGATATGCTGAACGCAGAAGAAATAAATGCAGCTCGTCCGGCTGAGGAAAGAGAAGCTGATAAATATAGTAGTTATAATGACGGATTTTCAGAGGATGGTTATAAGTCAGAACTAAGAATAGAAGATTTAAACGATGATAGGAATTATTACGATTATGATCAGCCGGATGAATTTACAGTTAACAGAAGTTTCCGTAAAAATATGGATTCGGCAGGAAATAACTCATATAATTTAGATGAAAATCAAATCGCAGCCGATGTGGATGATAATTCTGATAAAAGCATCGGCGGAGAACTATTAACAAAAATAATAATAACTCAGCTTATAATGCTGGCAGGTCTTGTTACTGTATACGTTTTGAAGGGGATGGAGACTGTCAAAAGAACGTTTCCTATATACGTGATCTTTGCAGTGTGCACAGCTCTGTATTTTATTATAGGGAGCTTAGCTGAAAAAAGAAAATCGTGCACAAACAGCTGAACTATACTACAATTGTAAATTATAAGTCATTATATTTATGGCAGAATCAGATAGATAGGAGCTGACCTAAGTTATGGATAAATCTACGATTGCTTATTACGATACTCATGCGGCAGAGTATTCGGATAAGACCAGATACGTTAATATGCACGATATAAGAAGTATATTTCTGAATTTTATTGAACCTGGAGCAAGACTTATGGACATTGGCTGCGGCGGCGGTCGAGACATGAAGATATTTGATGAGCTGGGCTATACTGTTGATGGTATAGATGCTTCTCAGGAGATCTGTCAGGCAGCTGAAGAATATACAGAGATATGCGTTAAATGTCAGGATATCATAGATTGGAAGCCGATGTATACATATGGCGGAATATGGGCCTGCGCATCGCTTCTGCATCTCAAAGATAAGGAATTTTTCGAGTTTTTTAAACGCGCAGAAAAATGTCTGTCATCATCCGGAGTAATTTATTTTTCAATGAAGGCCGGAATTAAAGATGGTTATGATGAGGCAGGAAGATGGTATCTTAGCTTCGATAACACAAAGCTTGAACGTATATTGTCCGAGAACCCTATGTTTGAAAGAGTTAGATATTGGAAGACGGCAGACAGCTTAAAACGAGATATTGTGTGGGATAATGTAATACTTAGAAAGAAATAATAATCATATACAAAAAGCTGCTGTCAGGGTGGTAAGCTCCATCCGGCAGCAGCTTTTTGCGACCAATGTGGTCAAGGTGGGTTTGATAATAATGATTAGCTTAAATAAGCTAAAATCGGCTTATTTGTGTTCTGCAGCTATTCTGCGAACTTCTTTTCTGATTGCTTCCTCTTCTGCGAATACAGCAGGATCATCCTCGTAGAATACATACTTAAGCTCAGGAGTACCTTCTCCGAAGTAGCGAGCCTTGTAATCCCTGAATATTGTGAAGAACTTGTTGTGTAAAAGCACAAGTGCAATCAGGTTTATAATTGTCGGGAATATTGTAACAATTGAAACAATAGTCCAGAAGAGCTCGGCATCATTGTTTGTAAGTGTAATGAAAGCAACGATAGGCACATTCCATAATGGGAACCACAGCTTGAAGAAGGTGATAACTCTGTCTCTTACCTTAGGGTTCTTGCGAAGCAGGTATGCAATAAGATTCTGATAGTATACGAAATATCCTGCAGTCGTAGTGAAGCCGAAAAGGATAATAAGTATAGCGATATAGTACTGAGCAAATGGTCCGAATACTGTTGAGAATGCCTCAATAGTAAGAGTTACACCCTTTGAACCTGAAGTCCATGCGCCTGAAGTAACTACAGCAAGAGCTGTTATTGAGCATACAACAAGAGTATCAATGAATACCTCGAATGATCCCCACATACCCTGACGAATAGGATGTACTGTATCGGCAGAACCGTGTACCAATGGTGATGAACCCATGCCGGCTTCGTTAGAGTTTACAGATCTGTTGACACCCTGTCTGATAGCCTGTGCAACTGATGCTCCGATAAATCCGCCGACAGCAGCATGTCCTGTGAATGCGTCCTTAAAGATACTTACAATAGCTGCAGGAACCTGATTAATATTAAAAATAATTATCGCGATTCCGCCTAAAAGATAAATGATACACATGAAAGGTACGGCCCTAGAAGCAACCATACTGATATGAGGAGTACCATTCCATATTACCCATACTACGAAAAGAGAGTAGACTAAAGTAACAACGATCATGTTCCAGCCAAAGGCCATATTAAGAGTCTCTGCAATGTTATAGCCCTGAGAACCCTGAATAGCCTGGAAGATGAATGCAAGGCAGAAAAGAACACTGAAAGCAGCAGCAAATTTTGTTTTGCCCATTTCACGACCTATACCTTTTTCGATATAGTACTGAGCACCGCCGTAGTAGTTACCCTTCTCATCCTGTGAACGATAGTAGCAGCCGAGAGCAATCTCAGCTAATTTTAACATCATTCCGAAGAAAGCATATACCCACATCCAGAAAATAGCACCAGGACCGCCGGTTGCGATAGCTGTAGCAACACCTGAGATGTTGGCACCTCCAACACAACCTCCGATAGCAACGCAGACAGCCTCAAACGGTGAAACCTGGCCTTCCTTTTTGGTATTGGCCTCCTTACTTGTGAGACTACCGAGCGTGTTCTTTAAGATATAACCGAAATGTGATACAGTGAAGAATCCTGATCTTGCTGTAAAGTACAGCGCTATCATGATTACCACAATAAGAAGCGGCAGACCCCAAAGGAAGTTATTGAGTGAGTTTAAAAAATTAACCATTTCTTTTCCCCCTAGTGACAATAGTTTTTTGTATACAATTATTTATATTACTAATTATTAAAAACCTCAATGTTTTAAGATAAAAAAAATTAACAAATATTTTGAAAAACTTTGTATAAAAAAAATATTATTGCAGTTCTGAACTGTTTTTTGTTTGATTTGATACAGCATGGACTGTGAGCTGCAAGTAATAAAGCAGCTGCAATTAAAAAACATTTACAATTATTAAAGCAGCCGTAATTTATAAAGAATTTGAAAAAAGCCTGCCATATCTATGTACGACAGACTTTTTCATAGATTATAGAATTCTCGGTAAAAATAAAAAATGACAATCTAAATTTTGATGTTGGTCATGTTGATATAATAAAAATGTCAATCGTCACTGTTGTCATCAATGACAAAGGCTTTAGTATATTTCTTTGAATCCAGACTGTGGTTATAAGCCAGATATTTATAGTCAAGGATTTCTTCTCCGTAAGGGCATCTTTCTGATTCAGCTTTACCCCAATAATAATAGTTTCCATTTGAATCATAGCAGCCATTTGGATGAATGACCGGTACATCCTCAGAAAGTGATAAAAGGAAATTGTTGTAAGGAGTCATACTAAGGCCGGAAGCTTTAAGTATATATGAGGAAAGATACATAGAACTAAGCTTTCCGAGATCTTCCGAAGGCTGTTCATAGTTTGTCCATATCACAAAAGGTGTCTGATACCATATAAGCTTATCGGCGGTAGGAACCTCTGAGCTTGGCATTCCGGCAAGCTCATCAAAAAACTCATCCTCTACGGCAGGCTGATGATCACCGAACATAACTATCATTGTCGGTTCATCGCATTGTTTAAAGTAGTCGAGCAGATATTCAAAAGCCTCATCTGATTTCTTTACTAATGAAAGATAGCGGTCAGTCTGAGGATATTTTCCTTCCATATCGCCTGTAAGCCACACTTCCTGCTCGAAATTGTCAAAGCTTTGTGAGTAGCCGCCGTGATTTTGCATGGTGACATTAAATATAAACAGCTTATCATTCGGATCAGACTTATTTTCAACCTGTTCTATCAGCTTATCGAAGTCAGCCTTGTCACTGACATAGTTTCTTAATTCTTCACTGCCCTCATAGTATTCAATATCATAAAATTCGTCAAAACCGAAGTCCTTATAGCAGGTATTTCTGTTCCAGTTTTCAGCTGGATACGGGTGCATTGCAACAGAGTAATATCTCTGATCCTTGAGTGTGCTTACAAGAGAGGTTGCGCCGGAATTGACATTAAACTGATATGCATTTGAGCCAAACGGCAGTATGGAGATTGAATCTCCGGTCAGAAATTCGTATTCTGTATTGCTAGTCATGGAACCAAAAACCGGGACGCAGAGACTTCCGCGGATAGTATTTTCAGTGAGACTATGCCAAAACGGCATATAGTCGGTATTAGTAGTAAATTCTCCGGCAGTACTTAGATCGGAAAAGCTTTCATTCATTATGCAGATAATGTTGACAGGCTGAATGCCGGTATTTGCCGCGACGGTTAAAATATTACCCTGAGCTGAAGCATTGTCAGAATATGTCATTTCAGCAAATTCAGAGCTATCTGCATTTTCAGCTGAAGATTGATTGGATTCAACAGCATTTATTATCTCTTCGAGCTTAGCATGACTGTAGCCAGAAGGGGCTTTTGCAACAACATATTTGGCAGAAATCGCCGTAGAAAGAAGATAACCGCCTTCTTCATAGGTGCTGTTGAGATCCCAAACATTTATTTCATAATTCTTTGTTGGCATGAGATAGCTGAAGAAAAATGATATAAAGCAGCCTATGCAAACAGCAGATGAAGCAAATCCGATAAGTCTTTGCTTAAGGCCTTTGAGACTAAACGGAAAGAAAAAGAGTATGATATTTGATACTGCTGTTACCGCAATTGACTTTATCATCTGCTCAGACAAAACAAAGGTGTAGTTCTGAGTTACAGTAAGCGCGGTTTTTAAGGCTAAGATATCCCAGTACATGATAGGCCTGTCTCTAAACTGCACAACAAAGGCCTCTGCCATCGAAATAATAACAAGCAGTATCGAGGCAAAGGGAATACTGAAACGAGTCGTTCCTGAAACGGCAAAAAGCAGCAGATAAATACAATAGCTGAAGCATATGTTGAGAATTGCCTTTTGCCAAATTATAGAATGGAGATTTCCAGTTACGGATTCAAAAAGAACATAGGAAACAACGGGCATAATAATAAGCCCAAGAATTCCTATAAATTTTTTTATTAAAGCGGTTTTGCTTTTATCGGCAGCAGATACCGTCACTTCGGTATCACGCTTATTAAATACTCCTGTCAACATTCAATTCCTTTACTTTGTGCTTATCTGAAAAACGTAATGATTTTAGCACAAATAAATTAATTATATAAAGCATATGTTAATATCGACAGATATTTTTAATGATTTAAACTAAAGATGAACTTAAAGTGACTTTTGCACAGCAATATTTCGATTTACTGCAGGAGCTTTTTTAGGAAGGAGCTCTGATGCGGCAGAGGCTGAAAGAATCAAAACTGCGCCGATAAGCTCTGCAGGAGTCATTGTCTCATGCAGCAGGATCACTGCAAATATAACTGATGAAAGCGGCTCAAGATAACCAAGCATTGATACAGCGGCAACGGGCAGCTTTGCAAGTGCGGCGCAGAACTGGCTGCCGGGGATAATAAAGCGTTTTCATAAGGATTATCCAAATATAGAGTATGAGATACTTCTTGGAGATTTCGATGAAATCGAAGCATGGATAAATGAAGGCAGGATAGATTTTGGTTTTGTAGAGCTTCCGATGCGCGATGCATTTATTACAAAAGAGCTTGAAAAGGATGAATTTGTTGCAATAATTCCGAAGGATCACCCGTTTGACGGTGATGAGCAGCCATGCTTTCCGATAGAAAAGTTAGAGGCTGAGCCGTTTATTTTGCTTGAGAAAAACGGAAGAGTTGAGATTGCTGACTTTCTTAAGGAAAATGATTTAAAGCTTAATGTAAGATTTACCACCTGGGATGACTATACGATCATGTCTATGGTTGAGCAGGGTATAGGGATAAGCATACTTCCAAGGCTGATACTTAAGCGTTTACCGTATGATATCGTTATAAAGCCTCTCAGCAAACCAACCTTCAGAACTATAGGTATTGCGAGAAAAAGCGGAGGCGCACAATCGGCAGCGCTTAAAAGATTTATTCCTTATATTGATTATAGGAATCAGAGCTGATAGAATAATCATGGAATTTTAATACTAAAACAATTTGTGGATTTTTCTGGTGCCGCCGGGCTGCGGCATTACTTTTCGCCACACAGTGATTCTGAAATACGGATGACTGTGCGGCGATTTTTATATATAGGGAGAAAACAAAGCATGTCGAATACAAACAACCAGACATTTATGAAGGAACAGCCAATCACAAGGCTTGTCTTATCCATGTCATTGCCGATGGTCCTGTCAATGATGGTAAATGCACTTTACAACATTGTTGACAGCTATTTTGTTGCAAAGATCAGTGAGAATGCGATGACTGCGATCTCACTTGTATTTCCACTGCAAAATCTTGTAAATGCCGTTGCAATAGGCTTTGGCGTCGGAAGCTGCGCCGCAATATCCTTTTTCTTAGGAGCACAGAAAAAAAGAGAAGCGGATGCCGCAACAACTCTCGGATATATTTTTTCGTTCATGCACGGACTTATACTAGGTGCTGTTTGCATTGCCATAGTCGGCACCTTTCTCAAAATGTTTACATCTGACAAAGAGATAGTAGACCTTGGCTTCAGATATGCATTTATAGTGTTCCTCTTTTCACCTGCGTTCAGTATGGGTATGCATGCAGAAAAGGTGCTTCAGGCTGCGGGACGAATGACGGAGACCATGCTCTGTATGCTGGCAGGAGCCATTTTCAATATAATAATGGATCCTATACTTATTTTCGGTATAGGGCCGTTTCCGCAAATGGGCATAGAGGGAGCAGCGCTTGCGACAGGACTCGGACAGTTTATTGCATTTGTGCTCTACGTGTCAGCAGGATATATAAAGCCTCTTCCTGTAGATATCAGACTTAAGGAATATCTGAGGCCGTCGGTCATTAAAAATGATCTCACAAGCAGGGAATCTGTGGCATTCAGGATATATTCTGTAGGCATTCCGGCTTCATTAAATCTTGCACTTCCTTCTATACTTATATCGTCATTAAATGCTATACTTGCGGCATGGTCTCAGAGCTATGTTATGGTTCTCGGAGTTTATTATAAACTCCAGACCTTCCTTTACCTTCCGGCTAACGGAATCATTCAGGGAATAAGACCTATAGTCGGCTATAACCATGGTGCCGGAGAGGAAAAAAGAGTACGCGATGTCAGTCTCCTTACGCTCGGACTTGCTGCTGCTATAATGGCAGTAGGTATGCTGCTTTGCCTGGCGATTCCGGACAGATTGATTGCAATGTTTACGGATAATGCGTCTACGATAGAAGCTGGAGCACATGCGCTTAGGATCATTTGCTTTGGATTTGTAGTATCAGCTCTTTCTGTAACGGTTTCCGGAGTTTTGGAGGGAATAGGAAACGGTAAGACTTCACTTATCTTGTCTCTTTGCCGTTATCTTATAATCATAATACCTGCAGCATTTGTACTCAGCCGTATATTCGGACCCGAGGGAGTCTGGCATGCCTTCTGGATTACTGAGCTTATTACGGCAATAATAGCTTTAAGATTAAAGCCTTTTTGAGAATAATATTTAAAATGAAAAAATATTAAAAGGGGGAAGATATGGTATTTTTTCATAGGATGCTCGAGCAGCAGCTGGAGCTTATTTTCCTGATCGTAATAGGGATAATACTGAATAAGACTCGTGTTATCACAGATAAATCGCGCGGCAGCATTTCGGATCTTTTAATAAATCTTATGCTTCCTGCGAGTGTGCTCGGAGCATTTCTAAGTACGGAACGTTTCACACCGGAGCTTATGCAAAATTGCATGGACATATTTATTATAAGCGTTGTGACGCATGCACTTACGGTTTTGTTCGGAGGCAGGATATTCAGTTGCTGCGGCAAGGGAAAAGAAGCAATCATGCATTACGGCATGATAGTTCCCAATACAGCGTTTATAGGCATACCTGTAGCCGGAGCGCTTTTTGGCGATACAGGTTTGCTCTATACTTCGGTATATTTTATCCCGAGTGAAATATGCATGTGGACATTTGCACTCGCATTGTTTAAGAAAAATGAGAATGTAAATATATTTAAGGCAATAATGACCACGCCTGCGGCAGATGCGGTGTTTCTGGGGCTTATCATATTAATATCCGGCATCAGTTTACCTCGATTTATCACAAACGGCATTCTCAGCCTGGGAAGCTGCACAACACCGGTATCGATGCTTGTTATAGGGGCAATACTTGCAGATGCTGATTACAAGAAAATAATTAGCATACCAATCTTTAGCTTTACCATAGTTAGACTCGTTGTTTTCCCGCTTATTATTTTTGCTTTTATGAAGCTGATGAACGTCGATGCTACAGTTCTTGGCATCGGACTTGTGATGGCAGCAATGCCTGCGGCAGCGGCTACATCGATACTGGCCGATAAATACAATGCGGATGCAGAATTTGCTACGAATATAGTTGTAATGTCAACAATATTTTCAATAGTGACGATACCGCTTATTACATTGCTTTTATAAAATACTCGAAATATTTAAGGCTAATAGGTTAAAGACAGTGCCGAGTCGATGTTTCATTCGAACCGGCATGTACAAATAAAAATACTTACGAATCAACGCTTTAATGCGTTGACATACATAAGAAATAGTGATATTCTGCTTGCAATAAAACCGATGAGGGAGAGTAAGTAGGCTGCTTCCCTTTCATAAGAGAGAGCTGCGGATGGTGTGATCGCAGCATGAAATATTCAGCTGAATGGACTTCCGAGGGCGCAGGGAAAGGAAAGGACAGATGATTTCTTCTGTCAGCATCCGAGTATAAGGCGACGTGAGACTCGCGTTAAGAGTCGGGGATATGATGGTATCTCTTAAAGAGCATGATCCATAAACAGACTGCAAAGTCCGCAAGACTGATAAATTGAGAGCTTAACCGGCGATTAAGAAAAAGCCGCACAGCAGCAGAAAAAGACATTATCAGAACAGGCGGTCACAAGAAAATAAAGCAGCCTTGAAGGAACGTGAAACAAGGTGGCACCGCGGATAAAAATAACTATTCGTCCTTGACAGTTGTAAAAGACTGTCAAGGACGTTTTTTGTTATGACAATGAGGAAGGAACAAATCAAGCTTGCTTGAATTTGTTCATGACGAATGTTAATCAGTTTGGAACAAGCGAAGCGGTTCCAAACATGATTACCTGAGGCGGAGCCGCAGGCATAACAAAAAATATAAAAAGGGAAGGAACAAATCAAGCTTGCTTGAATTTGTTCATGACGAATGTTAGGAATGGGCGGAGCCGCAGAAGGGAGTTTTTATGAATTTCAGACCGAGCCTTAAAGAGGCAACAGAAATCGCAGCAAAAGATAAAAGCTACAAGCTTATACCTGTAAGCTGTGAGATCCTGTTGGACACACGTACTCCTATAGAAGTACTTAAAATACTGAAAAATGTTTCGGGACATTGCTATTTACTGGAATCAGTAGAGAATACCGAAAAATGGGGCAGATATACCTTTCTCGGCTTTGATCCGACAATGGAAATAACCTGTGCAGACAAGGTTATGAAGATGGGCTCTATAACAGTAAAGACAGACAGCCCTAAGGACTATCTAAGACAGATACTTTCCGAGCATAAAAGTCCAAAGATAGATTATCTTCCGCCGTTTACAGGCGGTCTAGTAGGATATTTTTCTTATGACTATCTGAAATACACAGAGCCCTCTTTAAATATGGATGCTGCAGACACGGAGGGCTTTAAGGATTTCGATCTGATGCTTTTTGATAAGGTCATAGCCTTTGATAACTACAGGCAGAAGCTGATACTTATATGCAATATAGAAACCGGTGAAAGTGCTGAGGAGCTCGAGGTAAATTACAACAAAGCCAAATTAGAACTAAGGAGTCTCAAGGAGCTCATTCTTAACGGAGAAGCCAAAGCTGAAAAGGGCGGAAGACTTTTAGAAGAGCCAAAGCCGTTTTTTGATAAAGATGCATATTGCGCGATGGTTGAAAAAGCAAAGCATTACATAAAAGAAGGAGATATTTTCCAGATAGTGCTTTCAAATGTTCTTTCGGCAAGGTTTGAAGGAAGCCTGCTTAATACCTACAGAGTGCTGCGTACACTTAATCCTTCACCTTATATGTTTTACTTCTCGGGTCAGGATGTAGAGGTAGCAGGAGCTTCACCTGAGACACTTGTAAAGCTGGAGGACGGCATACTTCATACATTTCCGCTTGCAGGAACCAGGCCGAGAGGAAAGACAGAGGCTGAGGATAAAGCACTTGAGGAAGGACTTTTAAAGGATGAAAAGGAGCTTGCAGAGCACAACATGCTTGTGGATCTAGGACGAAACGATCTCGGCAGAATCTCAAAATTCGGCACTGTAGAGGTTGAGAAGCTTCATTCGATAGAAAGATATTCTCACGTAATGCATATAGGTTCAACTGTAAGAGGCATTATCAGAGAAGACATGGACGCTTTAGATGCAGTAGGCTCGGTGCTTCCGGCAGGAACGCTTTCAGGCGCACCTAAGATAAGAGCATGCCAGCTGATAAACGAGCTTGAAAACAACAAGCGAGGCATCTACGGAGGTGCGATAGGCTACATAGATTTCACCGGCAATCTGGACACCTGCATTGCCATAAGGATAGCCTACAAAAAGGGCGGCAAGGTTTATGTAAGAAGCGGAGCCGGAATTGTTGCCGATTCTGTCCCTGAAAATGAATACAAAGAATGCATAAACAAGGCAGCGGCAGTGGTGAAGGCACTTCAAAGCGCCGGAGAAATAGAAGCTTAATGCTTTAGGCAGAGCTTGAATGCATCAGAACAAAGGATAGAAGAAAAGAGGAGAGCAATGCTTCTATTAATAGATAATTATGACAGCTTTTCATATAACCTATACCAGCTCATAGGTGCTATAGAGCCGGATATAAAGGTAATAAGAAATGATGAAATGACTGTAGAAGAAATAATTGAAATGAAACCGGACGGAATTATCATTTCACCCGGTCCTGGGCGTCCGGAGGATGCAGGAATTATAACAGAGCTTGTGCGGACCTTGGGGCAAGCTAATAAGGACAAAACTTATAGTAAGGAAAACAAAATAAATTCCACTGCAGACAATAAGGAAGCAAAGAAGCAGGAGCCTTACATAGATAATAAAAAAATTATAAGTATTGAGGGCTGTATTCCGGTGCTCGGTGTATGTCTTGGTCATCAGGCAATATGTCAGGCCTTCGGAGGAACAATAACCTATGCAAGAGAGCTGATGCACGGGAAGCAGTCAATTACGGAATTTGATAAAAGCTCGGTAATATTTACAGATGTACCGAAAATGGCACCTGTCGCAAGATACCATTCACTTGCACTTGATGAGAACACACTTCCAAAGGAGTTAAGGATAACGGCAAAAACTATTGATGGTGGTGTTATGGCGGTAGAGCATAGAATGCTTCCTATATACGGGATGCAGTTTCATCCGGAATCAATAATGACGCCTGACGGAGATAAAATGCTGAAAAGCTTTATAGAGCTTACAAGAAAGGGGAAGAACAAATGATACAGGAAGCTATAAAGAAGATAGTTGATAAGCAGGATTTAAGCTATGACGAGGCCTACACCGTCATGAATGAAATAATGAACGGAGAAACAACGCTTACGCAAAATGCAGCATTTCTGGCGGCATTATCCACTAAGAGCTCAAAGGCAGAAACAATACCTGAGATATCAGGCTGTGCGGCAGCAATGAGAGAGCATGCGCTCAAAGTTAATCATGACATGCCGGTGTTTGAAATAGTCGGAACCGGCGGAGATAAGGCACAGAGCTTTAATATATCAACCACATCTGCATTTATTCTGGCAGCAGGCGGTGTATGTGTAGCAAAGCACGGAAACAGAGCGGCTTCCTCCAAATCAGGAACAGCTGACTGCCTGGAGGCTCTCGGAATTAACATTTCCCTTGAACCGGAAAAGTGCGAAGAGCTTTTAAATAAAGTCGGCATATGCTTCTTCTTCGCACAGAAATATCACAGCTCAATGAAATATGTAGGAGCAATCAGAAAGGAGCTTGGCATCCGTACAGTGTTTAACATTTTAGGACCGCTGACAAATCCTGCTTCACCTGAAATGATGCTGCTCGGAGTGTATGATGAGTCGCTTGTAGATCTTCTTGCGAGAGTGCTTACAAAGTTAGGTGTAAAGAGAGGTATGGTAGTATACGGCACTGATAAGCTGGATGAGCTTTCGATAAACGCACCGACAAAGGTCTGCGAGTTTGAAGGAGAAAACTACAGGTCTTATGAGATAAAACCGGAGGATCTGGGATTAAAAACTGCTTCAAAGAATGAAATTGTCGGAGGAACACCTGAGGAAAATGCGGAGATCACCGGAAAGATATTAAAGGGAGAACTGCACGGAGCAAAGCGAGACATTGTACTTATGAATGCAGGCTGCGGACTTTATATAGCAGGAAAAGCAGCATCGGCAGCTGAAGGAGTTAAGCTTGCCGCAGAGCTGATCGATTCCGGAGCCGCATACAAAAAGCTTGAGGAATTTATAAAGGAATCAAATTCGTAAAGACGGTAAGATCATATAAGGCAGCAGGAATACAGAAAAAAGGCTTAGATATGGGAAATATACTTGATGAGCTTTCACAGTACGCAAGGGTGAGAGCCGAGCAGGACAAGAAGAAAATGTCTCTTAGGAGGCTGAAAGAAGAAACGGATAAATTGATGTCCGGAGGTGCTTCAAGAGAAAGCTTTATATTTGAAAATATATTAAAAAAAGAGGGGCTTTCATTTATTTGTGAAGTTAAAAAGGCATCTCCTTCAAAGGGAATTATAGATCCTGAATTCAGATATCTTGATATTGCAAGGGAATATGCGAAAGCAGGAGCTGACTGCATTTCATGCCTTACAGAGCCCAAGTGGTTCCTCGGAAGCGATGACATTTTCAGGGATATAAGGGCGGCGGTAGACACTCCCATGATAAGGAAGGATTTTACAGTTGACGAATATCAGATATATCAGGCAAAGCTGCTGGGCGCTGATGCAGTGCTGCTGATATGTGCACTGTTAAATGAAGCAGAGCTTAAGAAGTACCTGAGAATATGCGATGAGCTCGGACTTTCGGCATTGACAGAAACCCATGACGAAGAGGAGCTTAAGAAAGCGGTTTCCTGCGGCGCAAGGCTTATAGGTGTGAATAACCGCAATTTAAAAACCTTTGAAGTTGATACGGAAAACAGCAGACGATTAAAGGAAATAGCTCCTGAAGATGTGACATTTGTATCTGAAAGCGGAATCAGAGGAATTGAAGACATACCGCCTTTAAAGGCAGCAGGAGTCGATGCGGTGCTTATAGGCGAGGCATTAATGAGAACCAAGGATAAGGCAGGGCTTTTAGAGGCTATGAGGAGGGCTTAAGCATAAAATGACAATGATAAAATGCTGCGGGTTAAGGCGCAGCGAAGATGTAGCCATGGTAAATGCTGCCGGAGCGAACTTTGCCGGTTTTATAATGAGCTCCGGATTCCGGAGATATGTTGAGCCTGAAAGAGTTGCGAGACTTAAAAAGCTTTTAAAGCCCGGAATTTTGGCAGTAGGCGTATTTGTCAACGAGCCTGTCGAATACGTTGCAAAGCAGTTAAGAGACGGCACGATAGATATTGCACAGCTCCACGGCACTGAGGATGATGATTATATAGCAGAGCTTAGAAAATCAGCAGCTATAGGGGATGTTAGTGATTCAATGACAGCTAAATATACCTGCAAAGCCGTATCTTTAAACGAAAGCATGAGGATGCCCGAAGAAAGCTTAAATAAAAACTGCTCAGATAAAGATCAAGGACAAAACAAAAACCACAGTAAAAGGATCGTAAAAGGAGATATCATCAAGGCTTTCAAAATAAAATCAGCTGAGGATATCGAAAGAGCAGTGTCATCCTCTGCGGATTACATACTGCTTGATTCAGGAACCGGAACGGGACAGACCTTCGACTGGACACTGATGTCAGAAATAAAAAGGCCGTATTTCTTTGCCGGAGGACTTACACCTGAAAATGCAGCCGGCGCCGTTAGGCGTTTTCATCCGTACGCGGTCGATGTAAGCTCAGGAATAGAGACGGACAAGAAAAAGGACATGGCCAAGATCGCAGAGTTTGCGGTAAACGTCAGAGCTGCGGAGATTCTGCCTAATGAGGATAAAAATCTGTAAAATAGTTTAGTTGATAAAGTGATTCTGTAGAAAAAATTTAGTTGATAAAGTAATAAGGAAAGGAAACGTATGGTGACGAAGCATTGCCATCATACAGATAAGAGATATGACAAATCCAAACGGACGCTTCGGTATTCACGGCGGACAATATATACCTGAAACTCTTATGAACGCCGTAAATGAACTTGAAGCCGCATATAATCATTATAAAAATGATCCCGATTTCAATGCTGAGCTTACAGAGCTTTTAAATAATTATGCAGGCAGACCGTCAAGACTTTATTATGCTGAAAAGCTTACGAAGGAGCTTGGCGGTGCGAAGATATATCTCAAGAGAGAGGATCTCAATCATACAGGAGCACATAAGATCAACAATGTGCTAGGACAGGCGCTTCTTGCGAAAAAAATGGGCAAGACCAGGCTTATAGCTGAGACCGGTGCAGGTCAGCACGGAGTTGCTACAGCTACAGCAGCAGCGCTCATGGACATGGAATGCGTAGTTTTTATGGGCAAAGAGGATACTGAAAGACAGGCGTTAAATGTTTACCGCATGAAGCTTTTGGGTGCAACTGTAGTTCCTGTAACATCGGGAACGGCAACATTAAAAGATGCCGTATCGGAAGCTATGCGTGAATGGACAAGCCGAATCGATGATACACATTATTGCCTCGGTTCATGTATGGGACCGCATCCGTTCCCTACAATAGTTCGTGATTTTCAGGCGGTCATTTCAAAAGAAATAAAAGAACAGATGCTTGAAAAGGAAGACAGACTTCCGGATGCAGTGCTTGCATGTGTAGGCGGCGGCTCAAATGCTATCGGAACCTTCTATAACTTTATAAATGATAAGGGAGTAAGGCTTATTGGCTGTGAGGCAGCAGGACGCGGTATAGATACTTATGAAACGGCAGCAACCATAAACACCGGCAGATTAGGCATTTTCCATGGAATGAAGTCGTATTTCTGCCAGGATAAATACGGACAGATAGCACCGGTTTATTCGATTTCTGCAGGACTTGATTATCCGGGAATAGGGCCGGAGCATGCACATCTTCATGATATAGGAAGAGCAGAATATGTGGCTGTGACAGATGATGAGGCCGTTAATGCATTTGAATATCTTTCAAAGACAGAAGGAATCATACCTGCAATAGAAAGCTCTCATGCTGTTGCCTATGCCATGAAGCTGGCACCTAATATGGATAAGGATAAGATAATTGTGATAACGCTTTCAGGCAGAGGCGATAAGGATGTAGCCGCTATCGCAAGGTACAGAGGGGAGGATCTCCATGAGTAATATTAAAAATGCATTTAGGAACGGTAAGGCGCTGATACCTTTTATAACCTGCGGAGATCCGGATCTTGAGACAACAGGGAAAATAGTAAGGGCAATGGCTGCAAACGGAGCGGATCTTATAGAATTGGGCATTCCGTTTTCTGATCCTACTGCAGAAGGGCCGGTAATTCAGGCGGCTAATCTGAGAGCTCTTGAGGGATGCGTTACCACCGACAAGATATTTGATTTTGTTAAGGAGCTGAGGAAGGATGTCAGCATTCCAATGGTGTTTATGACATATTCTAATGTTGTATTCTCCTATGGCTATGAGCAGTCGGAGGAGCTGAAAAAGGAAAATGAAAGCTTAAGAGCTGACGGAACCATGAGAAGAGCCGGAGCAGTGCAGTACACCGGCTCAGAGAAATTTATATCAAAATGTGCCGAAATAGGCATTGACGGGCTTATCCTGCCGGATCTTCCTTATGAAGAAAAGGGAGAATTTGCAGACATTTGCAGTAAGTACGGGGTTGATCTTATTTCGCTCATTGCATCTACCTCTGAAAATCGTATAGCGATGATAGCAAAAGAAGCAGAAGGATTTATATATGTGGTTTCAAGTCTCGGAGTTACCGGAACAAGAACTGAGATAAAATCGGATATTGCAGCCATGACAAAGGTCATAAGGGAAAATACAGATGTACCTTGTGCTGTGGGCTTCGGTATATCAAACCCTGAGACAGCAGGACGCATGGCAAAGGTCTCGGACGGTGCCATAGTAGGAAGTGCCATAGTAAAAATAGCAGAACAGTACGGTCGTGATGCGGCTGAGCCTATAGGAAAATTTGTCGCAGAGCTCAAGACGGGAATGCAGTAAGGACTGAATTGATAAAAGAAAAAACGACTCATATGAGTCGTTTTTTTAGAGGCGACAACCGGATTTGAACCGGTGATCAAGGTGTTGCAGACCTACGCCTTACCACTTGGCTATGTCGCCATCAATTAACTTCCTCAGTATACAATGTATCTCATAAAAGGTCAAGCCAAAAAATAAAAAGAAAATAATAAAAAATTGTGTTGACAAAAGGATAGCTTTCTAGTAAACTAATCATGCTGTCAGCGGGAGTTCAGTCCCGAAGGCAAATGCCTCGGTAGCTCAGTTGGTAGAGCAATGGACTGAAAATCCATGTGTCGCCAGTTCGATTCTGGCCTGAGGCAGTTATCTATGCGCGAGTGGCTCAGTGGTGGAGCGTCGCCTTGCCAAGGCGAAGGTCGCGGGTTCGATCCCCGTCTCGCGCTTCTTTTATTTCAGCGGAAACCCTTGTAGATAAGGAGTTTCCGCTTTTCTTTTGTTCAAAATCGATTGCTTACTGCAGACCTTCCTTCAGGTCGTCAAATAAAGAATTCATGGGTTATAGGACAAAAAGTGTTGTTTTGAACCGCGAATTAGCTAAGTATATAAGGCTAATTCGCGGTTTTAAGTTGTTTAGAAGAAGATACAGGGTGGACAAAAAGTGTTGGTGAAATACGGCTAAAACTATTGCTACGT
>JALELZ010000018.1 GCA_022768465.1 Lachnospiraceae bacterium | reverse complement strand
TCCAGCATTATCTTTCCGATCTCGGTCGGATCATAATTGCACGCGGAACAAATGAGCCGCAGCCCATCTGGCGTCAACATACGACCATGCCTCGTGTCATCCAGCAACTTCTGATATTCTTCATATTGCTTGTTTGTAATCTTCTTCATTGCTTCGCTTCCTTTAGCAATGTGCAAATGCCTTGATTGCATAAACAGCAACTACTGCTGCCGGAATGCTCATCAAGGCAACAGCAGCTGGCCAACCAGTAAGACTGACATTTACAGTTGAATGCTTTGCTAATTCCGGTGCTCCCATTGTTAAGTTTTCAATCCCATTTTCCATGTTGCTATCCTTTCTCCGCTGCTTATTTGCGGTTGCTATATTTATGCCTCATTGGCCTGCATCGTTTAGAATGGATAGAATCTGACTGATGTAATCCATTGCTTCTTCATCTGAACGCTCAAGAAGTTTTGCGACCTTTCTTACCACTTCTAGACGATCAACAGTAGACATTTCTTGTGTTTTTACTTCAGGAGATGGAATTTCCGTGTACACCAGAAGGCGATTTCCAACTAAGTGGCTGTTGTATCTTCCGTTACAGTTTTTAGTGAGGTAGGCAGAAACACCTCTTAAATGATTCCCAATTGCAAAACTGGAAACCATATCTACGGGAACCCTTACCTCAAGGACCACATTGTTTCCGATTAACATCGGAACTTCCAATTGAACATTGTATCTGGAGTACAGGTTAAGAGATGCGCTTTCTGTCGCATCGCGGATGTCCCGTAAACAGTCTGCTGCCTTGATGCTCGAATCAGCAAATTCTATCTGTATGAACTTAGATACCATCTTCATATTTCAGGTCTCCTTTTGTATCTACATTCGGCGTTACTTGTAAATTTGTCCTAAATATATCACGCTTGTTGCCAGATGTAAATACTTTCAGCGTGATTTGTAAAATATTTGGGCTCAAAAAAAATCGGGCTATAACCCGACATCTACATTGCACCCTTATTTTCGACCTTGCACCCTTTTTTCATGCGCACATTCTGGAAATGTTAAATTGTATCATTTTCGGTCGGATGTTTTCATAAACTTTATTGATTGCGGTCGTGCCCACTGTACCAAGTCTGGTCAGGAGTTCAGAAACGTGCGCTGGTGTAAAAAACTCGCCGACGGATTTTCCTGCCCCGGATGCGTACATGGTCATCAGATACTCATAGGCATCGCCAAAGGCATCAATATCGTGATCCTTCACATCACCAAGGTTCATATCAGCTACACCATGCAGAAGTTTTGCAAGGCGTTCATTTCTCTTTGCAACGGTAGAACCGAGCTTGTTGCTGTTTACATCAAAATCATCGAACAATCCGGCAAAGCTGCTTTCAGAGGAAGATCCCTTTGCAGAGCTTTCAATGTGGTTGAATACACCCTCCAAGGTTTCGTTCAGGTTTTCATCGTTGTCGGCTCTGAAATTGACATTGCAAAACAGCTCGGACGGCAGAATAAAGAAGCCTTTTTCTTCTACCAAGCCGGCTCGAGCCTCTTCTGCATCGGTATCGGACATTTTTGCATAATCAAAATCTGTATTTCCAGCTTCCTGTTCGCCAGAATTGATATAGTTGGTCAAATTTTCGGAGATATAGCGATAAAACATGGTTCCGAGAACGTAGTTCTTAAAATCCCAGCCGTCAACGGCACCACGAAGTTCATCAGCGATTGCCCATATCGCACGATGCAGTTCGTCACGCTCTTGTTCTTTCTTTGTATCAACCATGGTTTTCTTTCTCCTTTTCGCTTTATTCATCATCGTATCACGCAAGCATTAAAAAAATCAACAAATGCACAAGATATCAGATAAAGTTCATAGTTTGGCGTATAATAATTTGCTCATAATCAATAAGCGTTCAGCATAAAAGCACGGCTTGCACCGTGCTTTTTATGTTTGACGCCCCAAAATAATTTCAAAAAAAGGACTGAAAAATAAATTTTAATCCTCCATCAGGATCTCATCCTTTTGCTTTGCAAGAGCCTTCACCTTATACTTCTTAACATCAAATCGATATACGGCTATGATGTAAGATATAAAGGCGCAGCATTCTATAAAGAAGCATGAATATGAATGAATCATTATATTATAAAGTATCAGCGGTGGTGAATTGAGCAAAAACAGTATTCTTGTCTTTCTCATATCATGAGTCCACAATCCTATCGTTGAAAGTATCATCGATATTGCAGGCAGTGCACTCAGCGGGCCTTCCCATGTCAACACAGCTCCACCTATATAAAGCAGTATAAGCAGCAGCTCCCAGCCGTTGCTTTCTGCCCACTTCTTGTCATTGTTGTAGCAAAGTACAGCTCTTAATAAGCCCACTACATTTATCATCACTCCGGCATATGCATTAAGCAGCATATAGTGTGCGAGCCACATAATATTGCAGAATAACATAAGTGCCAGAATGCGCTTTCTGTTCCCGGTATGCAGTGATGTAAATGCTATCACCGACGGAACAAGACCCAAAAGCTGTATTAATATAAAACCTAAACTCATTAACTGTCTCCAAATATATTTTTATATGCCATCACGACATTTATCAAAGCCCTTAAGCTTCTTCTTTGACATTAAGTCTGAGCACATCAGGCCTTGAATAGTGTCCGACAGCATCAAATTCCATACGGCTTGCCGGTACCTTCTGCATATCAAGCTCCGCATAAATCACGCCCTCTTTATCCCATATAATCTCAGAGTCTTCATGTCCGTAAGGATCTATCACACAGCTTCCTCCTCTGATTACTATTTCTCCGGAAAGTGCGCCGATCTCGGTCTTAGCTTCATCGCTTAAAAACTCCGGATAGTCTGCCTTTGTTAAGAACATGTCGCAATTTATAAAATAGCAGTGTCCCTCTATAGCTATATGCCTAATGGTATCCTGCCACTCCTTATTATCATTGGTGTTAGGTGAAATGTAAATGCTTATACCCTTTTCATATAGTGCTGTTCTCGCAAGCGGCATATAGCTTTCCCAACAGATAAGATTGCCCATCGGTCCCCATGGCGTCTGCATTACCGGGAAGAAATCCCTGTCAGCATCTCCCCAAACCACTCTTTCACTGCCTGTAGGCTTAAGCTTTCTGTGATTTAAGCATTCACCTTCCGGAGAAATCATCATATTAGAATTATAAAGTGTGGCTGTAACCTCGTCACGCTCAGAATATCCGATGCTAATATAGACTCCGTGTTTTTCAGCACTTTCCTTTAACTGCTTCATTTCTTCGCCGTCAGCCAAAATCGAACTGTCATAATATTTTTTCCAGTCGCTTCTTCCTGCTGCATTACGGCTTCCTACTCGATAGCCAAAGGTCATCCCATAAGGATATCCCGGGATAAAAAGCTCAGGAAACACTATAAGCTCTGCTCCGTTTTGTGCACATTCTTCTATATATTTAAGCGCTTTATCAACACATGCTCTGCTTTCAAACATCCTTGGTGCAGCCTGAACAACTGCTATCCTGCATTTATCCTTTAATGTTTTCATTTTCTTTATCCTTTTCTTTATAATCTTGTTAACCTTAATATCATGTTTATGCCAATACAGAATATGGTCTTATATTATCAGTATTATATATGATTTTCAGTATTATATATGATTTTCGATATTTATAATAATTTTATTCCTGTTTATCATTTACAGATCTGCATTTCTGCTTTATATTTTCGTAACAAAATCTTTACAGTTTCTTTTCTTGAATTTATGTGCTTTATGCGCTAATATAATAACAGTCAGTCTGCTGACGGATTTGTGAGTATACACAGTGCAGATTGATACAGGATCCTACAGGCTACGACAGGAGAGCCGCAGGACTGACAGAAGTCCGAGATCCTGACTTATAGCCGACCGTCTGGGCAGCGTTGTATTTACAAGGCTGCCTTTTTGTATTTTTTTCTCAAAATCATACAAGAAGGCAGTACTGAATATCAGCTTAATATTACCTGGAGGTCATTATGTCACAAACCACATCTAAAGTACACAATAAGCTTATAAGCACACTTCTTCTCAGTATCCTTGCAGGCATCTGCATAGGTATCGGAGGCTGCTTTTTCCTTGCTATAGACAATAAGATCATTGGCGCATTATTTTTCACACTCGGCCTTTTCACAATATGTACAAGAGGCTTTTATCTGTTTACCGGAAAAGTCGGATACGCTTTGGAACAGCCCGTTTCATATGTCTTTGACCTTTTTATAATATGGCTTGGAAACCTGTTTGGCACAAATATTGTTTCTCTTCTTATATCAATGACAAGAAGTGCCGAGGCATTTTCCGAAAAAGCTTTGGGTATGTGTAATACAAAGCTTTCAGATAATCTCTTAAGCATTTTTGTACTCAGTGTTTTCTGCAACATACTTATGTATATAGCTGTAGACGGCTTTAAGAAAAACCCCCACGAAGCAGGCAAATACGTCGGTCTTTTCCTTTGTGTTGCCGGATTCATACTTGCAGGCTTTGAACACTGTATTGCAAATATGTTTTATTTTGGCATGGCCGGCGTATGGTCTGTTCATACGCTTATATGGCTTATCGTAATGACTGCTGGAAATGTTGTCGGAGGTCTTTTGATCCCGATTTTTGAGAAGCTCTCCAAATAAAGTTCATAATCCTATAATTTAATTTAAAATAAGCGTCAATGATTAAATCGCACCTATAGCAAACTTTTATATAAGCAGCAGCCCGGTATTTATAATCAATACCGGGCTGTTGCTCTTTAACCAATTAATATTTTTAACTACAATAAATTAAACCTGGAATCATGTAATACATCACACAGCACTGAATACTCCGCTGTCGGCGGCTGTATATATAGCACTTGCAGCATCATCATAGCTCACTGCAGTATCTATCAGTCTTGAAGTCAGTTCATTATAATCCTGCTTATATACCTCATCCTTAACTATTCTGTATAAAAGCTCCTCCATATCATTATCAGGCTGTGCCGAAGGATGAAGTACTGAGTTTTCTCTTTCGGTTCTGACCATTTCTACAGCCTCAGTAAAGCTCTCATCAGTGCTTATCAGCTGCAAAAGCATGTAGACGTCGTATATATCCGCAGAATTCTTCCTAATATTTCCTTTAAGGTAATTGTCGCAAATATCAAACAGTTTTTCAGCAAGTATGATTTCCATATCTCTTGCTTTAAGCTCTGTTTTCTGTGCACCGTATTCCTCGGTATATTCAGGTGCTTCCAGTCTTACAACATCAAGAACCGCACACTCCATAGGAAGAAGTGATACACCCTCATCAGGCGAAGCATTGCAGCATTCTATAATAAGCTCAAAGCTCTCTTTTCCTGAAAATACACTGCATACACTGTCATAGATAAATCTGCAGCAAAGCCTTTCAATATTCCCGTTTATAAAAGCTTTTATATCATTTTCAAAATCTTCTGCTTTTATATCACAGCCTAATGCAGCTGCAGTATGTTTAACAGCCTCAATTACCGCAGACCTTTCATCGGCTGTGATGGTCCTCATCGCAGCAAACTCGAGCTTTCCGGTAGCCATTCCTATAACTCTGTAACATTTCGAAAGAGCTGCTGCCCCTTTCAGGACAAGGCAGGAGCAGTTTTTTACAAGCTCCTTTGCTGCCTCGCTGAGATAATAATCAAGCTCTGCAGTCTGAGACAGCATGCTGTTTCCGTATGCTGCTATATTTATAGCCTCTTTAAATAATTCTACATCCTGATGCAGATATCTCATGGCTCCTCTTTTCCGCCGATGAGTCCGGCACGATACATGTTCTTGAATATTTTATCCGGAAAATATTCAAGATATTTATCAATGTCTCCGAATCCTATACCAACTGCACGCATATAGCCAAGCAGTTTTTCAGTAAGCTTTTGTCCCTCTAATTCAGAAAAAACATCTATATCCTTCAGCATTTCCATAAACTGAAGAACCTTGCAGTTTTCATCGTTAATTCTTACCTTTGGCTTTCGTATTACCACTCTTGAGCCTGCAAGGATTATCTCTCTGTAATCATTGGTAGCCTTGTTTGTAACAAGCTCATATACAAGCGGTATCTGCGATGTTATTCCTATGCTGTTAGCAAAAAGCATGCCGCTAAGGTATCCGCATACACCTGCCTGATCTTTTAAGTATTTCTGTTCTATGACCTTTTCCTTTGAAAGCTGCATGCCGGAAGCAAAGATACTTTTTTCAGATATAAAATATATACCTGTATCGTATCTTTTAAGTCTTCCGCTGTCGACAAGCTTTTTTATCTGCTGTCTGAGATTGACATTTGACATTCCGTCAACGCTAATTTCATTCAGCATTATCGGCTCGCCCTCTCCGTAATTCCCTTTGAGGTGTTTGTACAGCATATTTCTCCCTTCCGTGCCGCAGTAAATGCAGACATTTATCACTACAAACTGCTGTTAAATGTCATCATGTAAGCGTGCTTTCCTGTTAAGCCGGCCACTATATCGATTTATATTATCTTAATCCAGCTCCGCCTTTCCCGTATAGAGCTCATAATATCTGCCCTTAAGCTCAAGCAGCTGTTCATGCGTGCCTCTTTCTATAATCTCTCCGTGCTCAAGAACCATTATAGCATTGGCATCTCTTACAGTAGACAATCTGTGCGCAATAACAAAGGTCGTTCTGTCATTCATGAGATGATGCATGCCCTCGTCGATCAACTGCTCGGTTCTTGTATCTACCGATGAAGTCGCTTCATCAAGTATCAGCACGGGAGCCTTTGATACAGCCGCTCTTGCAATATTAAGGAGCTGTCTCTGTCCCTGAGAAAGATTTGAACCGTCAGCGTCTATGACCGTATCATAACCCATAGGCAAATGTCTTATAAAGGAGTCTGCAGATGCAGTCTTTGCAGCCTCTATAACCTCTTCATCTGTGGCATCAAGTCTTCCGTAACGAATATTTTCCATTATGGTTCCGCTGAACAGATGTGACTCCTGCAATACCATTGTAACATTTTTTCGAAGCTCACTGCGCGAATATTTTCTGATATCTACTCCGTCTATGGTTATTTCACCGCTTTTAATGTCATAGAACCTCGGAAGAAGGTTCATTACAGTAGTTTTTCCTGCCCCTGTAGATCCTACAAATGCAATCTTCTGTCCCGGATGAGCATAAAGGTCTATATTTTTAAGTATCAGCTTATCCTCATTGTAACCGAAACATACATTTTTCATCACTACATCGCCGCGCATAGGGCTTGGAACATAGGCATCGGCATCATCCGGTGTCTCCGGCTCAGCTTCCATAACACTTAAAACTCTTTCTGCGCCGGCAAGGGCCGAAAAAATCGTAGATGTAGTCATTGCGATCTCATTTATAGGTCTTGAAAACTGTCTTGAATAGTTAAGGAATACTGTAAGCCCCCCTATATCAAAACCTCTTAATACTGCAAGCAGACCTCCTGCAACAGCGGTCAGTGAATAGCAGACCTGTGACGAACAGTTCATAACAGGCCCCATCACGCCGCTGTAAAACTGCGCCCATATCTGATCATTTTTCAGCTTATCATTAAGGATCCCGAATTCTTCTTCGGCTATTTCCTCATGATTAAATACCTTTATTACCTTCTGTCCGGTTATAGACTCTTCGATATATCCGTTCAATGCACCCAGCGATGACTGCTGCCTTGCAAAGTATTTTGAAGATCTCATTGAGATGCGCTTTACTATCATTAGCATTAACGGAACTACAACAATAGTTACTAATGTAAGTATCCAGTTTGTATACAGCATCAGGGCAAGTGTACCTAAAAGAGTAAGGCCGGCTGTAAATATAGAAATAAGCGCCGAAGAAAGCATGTTTCCGACATTATCTATGTCATTGGTATAACGGCTCATCAGATCACCTCTGGTGTTGCCGTCATAGTATTTTACCGGAAGTGTCTGCATATGATCAAACAGATCTGCTCTCATACTCTGAAGACAGTTTTGCCCTATCCTTGTCAATAGTCTTGACTGAATATATGTGGCAAGAATTCCTGCAAGATAAACTCCCATCATTACTAAAAGTGCTGCAGCAAGTCCTGATACGTCTCCTCTGCCGCCGTCTGTCGGTACTATATATGTATTAATTATAGGCCTGAGCATATATGATGCCGCTAACATTGAAACAGTTGATATAAGCACACATATAAGTGCTCCGATAAGTCTGAGCTTTTCTTTAAGCACATAGCTCATAATATATTTAATGGTTTTTTTGATATCCTTAGGCTTAGAGCTGTCACCACGGCCTCTGCCGTGACCGTGTCTGCCGCCTCCCGGACCTCTTTTTCCTGAAGCTGCTTTTCTGCCGCCGTATCTTCTTTCAAGTGAGGCTGTAAGCTGTTCTTTATTCATGCTGTTGCCTCCGTTTTCTTTTCCATCTGACTGTAATATATCTCCTGATACTCTTTGCAGCTTTCCATAAGCTCTGCATGGGTACCAATTGCTGTTATTTTCCCGTCATTCATAACTATGATCCTATCGGCATTAATAACAGAGCCTATACGCTGAGCTATGATAAGCTTTGTAGTATCCTTAAGCTCATCCGCAAATGCTTCGTTGATCCTTTTTTCAGTAGCTGTATCTACAGCCGATGTCGAATCATCAAGTATGAGTATCTTTGGCTTCTTAAGCAGTGCTCTTGCTATACACAGTCTCTGCTTCTGACCGCCGGAGACATTGGAGCCTCCCTGCTCTATCATAGTATCATAGCCATCAGTAAATTCTCCGATAAAGCCGTCTGCCTGAGCATATTCTGCATAACGTCTTACTTCCTCATCTGAAGCATTTTCATCTCCCCAACGAAGATTCTCATATATAGTTCCTGCAAAAAGTGTATTATACTGAAGCACCATGCCTACACCGTCACGAAGGTTTTTAAGCGAATAATCTCTGACATCCGTACCGTCTACAAGCACAGAGCCTGAGCTTACATCATAAAATCTCGGTATAAGCTGAACAAGAGAAGTCTTTCCGCAGCCTGTAGGGCCTATTATACCCACAGTTTCTCCCTTATTTATCACAAAGCTGATATCGGAAAGCACAGCATCAAAACCTTCGCCAGCTGCTGCAGAGTTATCGCGTTCATCAGGCTGCATTGCCTTTTTGTTTTTCTTATCAGCGCCGGTTTTATCCTTAATTTCAACAGTATCTTCTCCTAAAGAGGTATACCTGAAATAAACATTTTTGAATTCTACGATGCCATTTTCAACCTTCTTGTCCTTACTTGCAGATTTTTCATCATTAAGCTCGGTTTCAAAATCAAGAAGCTCCGAAGTTCTGTGGAAGGATGCCATTGAACGAGATGACTGAAGTATTATCATCGCAAGCATCATAAGTGACATAAGTATCTGTGTCACATACGTGATAAAAGCCGTAAGATCTCCGACCTGCATGCTTCCTGCTATGATTTGATTTCCTCCGAACCAAACTACAGCACATGATGTAATATTCATAAACAAGCTCATTACAGGCATTGTCAATATGACAATGTTCATGGCACCGAGAGTTTTTTCCTTAAGGTCATCATTAAGCACTGAGAATTTTTCCTCCTCATGCTTTTCTCTTACAAAGGATTTAATAACTCTGACGTTTGTCAGAGATTCCTGAATACCATTATTAAGCTTATCTATGGCAATCTGCATTCTTGTAAACATAGGATATGCAGATTTCATTATAATAAATATGGCAATGCTTAAAAGCGGTATAACGATAAGCAGTATCGCTGCAAGCTGTCTGTTAAGACCGAGTGCCATTATAAAACCGCCGATAAGCATTCCAGGTGCTCTTAATGCCATACGTAAAGACATTGCCAGCATGTTCTGTATTTGCTGAAGGTCGTTGGTAAGCCTTGTTACAAGGGAGCCTGTTGAGAATTTATCTATATTGGCAAACGAAAACTTCTGGACCTTGTGGAAAAGGTCACTTCTTAAATCTGCAGTAAATCCTACCGATGCCTTTACCGAAAAAAACGCACCGAGTGTACCGCCGATCACCATAATAATACATGCTCCAAGCATAATAAGTCCGACCTTTAGTATACAGGAGATATCACGTTGTGCAACTCCGTTATCAATGATCATTGACATAAGCTTAGGAATCCATATTTCTCCGAATACTTCCGTCAGCATCATAATTGGCCCGACAATAAAAAATGTTAGATATGGTTTTGCATATTTTAGGTATTTCTTCATATTATTTTATCCTGATTTGAATATATTAATGAACGCATTGTTCAGAAGCGTAAAATATAGTATAACATATTATTTGTGTAGCTTTTGTGTATAGAGCATGAGAAAATATACAAAAAAGAGAAACCGCTGTATATAACGATTTCTCCTGGTACTGCGGATAACAGGACTTGAACCTGCACGGTTGCCCACCAGAACCTAAATCTGGCGTGTCTGCCAATTCCACCATATCCGCAAACAAATTGAATTTTTATTTTAAAAGAAACAGGGCCAGCGGGATTCGAACCCTCGAATGCAGCAGTCAAAGTGCTGTGCCTTACCGCTTGGCTATGGCCCTATTGAAAGTCATGCCGTTTAACTTTAGCAAATACTGTATGTAAAGTCAATACTATCAATTCTTAAACATTTAAGTCACTTTTTTAATAATTTTTTCAGCATTTCTATATTTACTTTTTTACTAAAAATGCTATACTCTGCAACGAAGTCAAGAGATTTCAATGTTTGTTTCGGTTATAATTTAAAACCGATTCATTTAAGGGAGGTAAATTATTATGAAAAAGAGATTTCTTATGATGGCAGCAGTTGCTGCTATGACAGTAGCTTCAATGACAGCATGCTCAAGCAAGCCAGCTGAGACAACAGCTGCTGAGACAGAGGCTGTTGAAGAGGAGTCAGAAGAGACTGAGGAAGCTGAAGAAGAGACAGAGGCTACTGAAGAGGAAGTAGCTGAGGAAGAGACAGAGGCTGAAGAGGAGACAGAGGCTGCTGAGGACGAGGCTGTTGAAGAGGAGTCTGTTGAGGAGTCTGAAGAGGAGTCTAAGTAATTATTACTTAACGGCTCTCAATACAGTTTAATTAAACACTGTACATAATGAAATGCCATATCAGGTGAAAGCCGATATGGCATTTTTTCGTGCTGCATTTCGTGTTGCATTTCGTGTTGCATATGTACCGAATTAATGCACTTTTATACGTTTATATGTGCATATTTCTGCATAAGGCAAATCGCTGAAACCCGCATGAAATAAAGAAAAGCACGCTATTGCGTGCTTTCTGTGATAAGGTGGGTAAAGGGACTCGAACCCTCGGCCTTCAGAGCCACAATCTGACGCGCTAGCCAACTGCGCCACACCCACCATAGGTTATACCTAAATGGACCAGAAGGGATTCGAACCCCCGACCCTGCGCTTAGAAGGCGCATGCTCTATCCAACTGAGCTACTGATCCACATGCTGCAAATCATTTTGCAGTGCTTATCTATATTAAGTAATTTTTATTGTTTTGTCAATACTTTTTTATAATTATAATTTTGATATAATTTTCAGGTAACGTATTGTATCCGCATCACTACAATATTTGATCTTATTGTGAGCCGACTTTAATTTCACAGCTTGTTATTGTACAGATAACAAATAGCAGATATCAGTTTTATATTTCATCTCTTTCTGCCGCGCTGAGTCAGATACTAAAGCTGCTGTACTCCTTAATAAAAGGTGATAGCAAAGCTTTATTTCAGTAAGTTTCTTAAGATCAGGTATTTATTCTGCGGAATAGTAACGGAGGTAAAATAAATGAATCTTTCAACAAAACAAATCGCAGGTATCGGTTTACTTACTGCTATCGTAATCGTGCTTCAGTTCATGGGCAGCTTTATCCATGTCGGCATTTTTTCCATTTCACTTGTACTTATTCCTATAGTAGTCGGTGCTTCGGTATACCGCAGTAAGGCCGGCGCATGGCTTGGACTTATATTCGGACTTGTTGTTCTCGCCAGCGGTGATGCAGGCGCGTTCCTTGCTATCAATGTTCCCGGTACTATTATCACAGTTATTTTAAAAGGAACTCTTGCAGGACTAGGAGCAGGCGCTATATATACAGCTGTAAGTAAGCTTACTGATAACAAGCTTATCCCGGTAGCCGCTGCTGCTGTTGCATGTCCGGTTATAAATACAGGTATATTCCTTATCGGCTGCAGACTTTTCTTCTATGATACTATAGCAGGCTGGGCTGCAGGTGCAGGCTTCGAAAGCGTTGGTACCTACTTTATTTTCGGACTTGTAGGTATGAACTTTGTTATCGAGCTTCTTATAAATGTTGTACTCAGTCCTATCATCGTACGTATAATTACTATCGGGAAGAAGACTGTCTGATCGCAGCTTATATCAGAACGCTGCCTGAATTAACATTTAATCAGGTATTTGACAGCTCATGTTTGTTCTGATACACAAAAGAGGATATTCAGATGATACTTATTGTTGCTGCTGAGAATACTGATATACTCATAGGCTGTGCCGATGAAAAAATCGGCACAGTTCTTTTTAATGAGAATATTTCCACAGATCTTAGAAAGACCGCTATAGAGTATTCTATCGCTATAAAACAGATAACAGAGCTTCATGGCATAAGACTTAGGGATATTGACGGCGGAATCATTGCTTCATGTGTGCCTTCTCTTACAGATGTGCTGAAAACAGCTATGAAGCAGCTCATTCATACTAATATAATGGAAGTAGGTCCCGGTATAAAAACCGGTGTTGATATAAGGATAGATGATCCTGCCGAGCTTGGAGCAGATCTGATTGCAACTGCTGCTGCCGGCATAGCCGAATACGGTGCACCCTTAGTTATCATTAATCTGTGTACACTTACTACTATTTCCGTAATTGACAGTGATAAACACTTTATCGGTGCAGTATTTTTGCCCGGAATCAGGCTTTCTGCAGATGCAATAAGCCACAGCGCTGCTAATTTGCCGGACATAGCTATACGAAAAAGTGCAAAGCTTATAGGCTCAAATACTGCTGAGAGTATACGAAGCGGTATCATTAACGGTTGTTCTTCCGCTATCGACGGACTCATAGATAAGATAATGCATGAACTCGATTATCCTGACATGATCCCGGTCATTACAGGAGATCACGCCGCCCTGATAGCAGCAGGATGCAGACACCATACACTTACCGATAAACATCTCATTTTAAAAGGGCTTATACTTATATATAATAAGAATAAAAGGATCCGAAGCTAATATAATGTCGATCATTCCGTCGGGTGGTTTTATTGGGAGCAATGTTATCTGAGACAATAGTAAGGAGCAATAATATGAGAGATTACAAAAAGGAATTTGAGGACAGAGTTGCGTTCATTAAGAAACTTGTTGAAGAAAGCCATGTAAACGGCATAGTTTTCGGAAACAGTGGCGGCAAAGACTCTGCTCTTGTAGGAATCTTATGCAAAGCAGCCTGTGACAATACCGTAGGTATTATCATGCCTTGCTCTTCCGCTCGTAATTTCGGATCTGATGCTGAGGATGGCAGAAAATTAGCAGAGCAGTACGGCATTGAGACAAGACTTATTGATCTTACTCCGGTCAGAGAAGCTGAGCTTGATGCTTTAAAGGACATTACAGAAATGACCGATCATTCTGCTGCCAATATCGCACCTCGTCTTCGTATGACCACACTTTATTCTGTTGCAGGCAGTGAGAACAGACTTGTTGCCGGTACCGGAAACCGCAGTGAGGCATTTGTCGGCTACTTCACCAAATGGGGAGACGGTGCATATGATTTTAATCCGATCTCCGATCTTACCGTAACAGAGATCTATGAGTTCCTGCGCTATCTTAATGCTCCTGCTTCCATTATAGAAAAGGCTCCTTCGGCAGGACTTTATGAAGGCCAGACTGATGAACAGGAAATGGGTGTTTCCTATGCTGATATAGACGCAGTAATTCTCGGTAAGGAGGTCAGCAGCCCTGGTGCTGAGGCTGAGGTTTTAAGAAGACATAACAGTTCTCTTCATAAGCTTAATCCTGCAAAAACCTTTGCATAAGGCTTAAGCACACGATAAATAATTCGTGCATTATATTCTTAACAGCATAAAATGCCAGATTGAGTCAGACTTTATATTGCATTTATTAAAATGCATGACATGTATCTTTACACCATGTAATTTTGATGTAAAATATATTCAGTCTATAGGGGAGCTTGCTTATGCAGGCTGAGAGGAAGACTTGTCTTCGACCCTCGATACCTGATGCGGATAATGCCGCCGTAGGAACTCAGCGACAAAGATCTTTCAGGAGGTATCCGTATGGATATCTCCTTTTGTATTTCTCATTAAAGGAGCTTGATTTTATGGAAAAAACTCAATCTGTATCAAATTTGTCAGCTCAAAGAGGCATTTTAAGCACAAAAAAGCTCGTCCTTACAGCAATGCTTTCAGGACTTGCGTTCGTACTCAGTACCTTTGTTTATTTCCCGAATATGGCACCATTTCAGCATTTCGTTAATGTCATGGCTGCTGTATTTGTAGGTCCGTGGTACGGATCCGCTGCAGGAGTACTTACAGGACTTATGCGTATGGCCTGCGGACGTACTATAGGCTCAGTTATAGGTGCCATGATAGGACCTATACTCGGAGGACTTCTTTACCGGCGCTTCGGCACTCTTTGGTCCGTATATATAGGTGAGGTTATCGGTACCGGTGTACTCAGTGCCATCGCAGTTTATCCGTTTTACAAATACATATACGGCCTTGATCTTACTTCACCGCTTTATTATATACCATTCTACACTCCGTCTGCAGCCGTAGGAGCTGCTATGGGTGTTATGGTTCTTATAATCCTTAAGAAGACCGGGCTGCTGAGCAGACTGCTCTCAGAGCTCAATAACTGATCGGAGGCTTTGACATGTGCAATAAATTGAATAATCCGACACTCATCAAGACTGTATGTCATGCTTTGGAGTCTGTTCATACAAAAAAGCCTCTTATAGACTGTATTACGAATTTTGTCACTGTAAATGACTGCGCTAATATCATACTTGCTGCAGGCGGTTCTCCGTCTATGGCTGAGGACATTCGAGAAGTAGCCGAATCCGCCGCAGGTGCGGATGCATTAGTCTGCAATCTGGGTGCGATAAATCGTGTTGACTCAATGATAATAGGCGGAAAAAGCGCTGCAGCGGCTAATAAGCCTGTAATACTTGATCCGGTTGCTGCCGGCAATACATCTTTAAGACGCCGTGAATCTTCTATGCTGCTTGAAAATGTGCATTTTTCTGTCATACGCGGAAATGCATCTGAGATCAAAGCCCTGGCTCTTAGCACAGCTTCCGGAAGCGGGGTCGACGTCAGTGCAGCAGATTCAATAAATGAAGATACACTTCCTGCCGCCATTAATACAGCCAAGCTTCTCTCAACAAAGACAGATGCTGTAATTGCTGTCTCTGGACCTATTGATATAATTACCGACGGAATACAAACAGTACTTTTGAGAAACGGCTGTGCTCTTATGTCACGTATAACAGGAAGCGGTTGTATGCTGACATCATTGATAGGCACTTTCTGCGGAGCTATGCCAAACATCATATTTGAAGCAGTTTTTTCTGCCTGCGCAGTTATGGATATTGCCGGAGAGCTTGCCGATGAATGCCGCATTAAAAACGGTACCGGCAATGCTTCATTCAGAACAGATCTAATAGATGCTGTTTTTAACATGGATCCTGATACATTAACAGCACGTTTGAACATAGAATTACTGTAGAACCGTAATTAGCATCATAACTTTTGTGTGATGCACTTATACCAAGCTATAAACATTTATATAATAACCTAAAGAGTTATAAACATTAACAGGAGGAAAATAACCATGAATGCAAGTGTTGCTATACAAGTATTACCTATGAGCGCAAAGGATGATGAAGATCTTTGCCGTATGGTCGATGAAGTCATTGCATATATCAAAAGCACAGGACTTCATTATGTGGTGGGACCGTTTGAGACTACTATTGAAAGCGATGATTTAGATCAGCTTATGGACATTGTTAAGGAGTGCCAGCATGTCGCAGTAAATGCAGGTGCAAAGCAGGTATGCTCTTATATCAAGGTCGACTACCGCCCCGATAGTGATATATTAAGCATAGATAAAAAAATCGGTAAATATTCTCAGACTGCTCATGAATAAGAAATATGCAATTTTTGACATGGACGGCACACTCATAGACTCCATGTCATATTGGAACAGACTTGCCGAGGATTATCTTTCAGCTAAAGGCATATCACCTATGCCGGCAGAAATCCCTGAAATAATTAAACCCATGACCATGACTGAATCTGCTGCATATTTCATAAAGCGCTTTGGTTTTATCGGCACTCCGGACAGCATTGCCGCAGAAATGAATGCCGTTATGGATGAACATTACCGTAAGGATATAGAATTAAAAAGCGGAGTAAGGAAATACCTTGAACAGCTTAAATCTAAGGGAGTAACTATGTGCGTAGCATCCGCTACGGCAGCACCTCTTATGACTGCCTGCCTTTCACGTCTCAACGTTATTGATGACTTTGCATTCGTTCTTTCCTGCGAAGAAGTCGGTACCGGAAAAGACAGTCCGGATGTGTATCTTGAAGCTATGAAACGGCTTTCAGCTATAAGTAAAGTGCAAGATAAGACTCAGCCTGAGTCCTCGGATATCGCCGTATATGAGGATGCTCTTTTCGCCGCCAAAACCGCCAAAAAAGCAGGCTTTTATGTTATCGGTGTTTTCGATGAAAATAATAAGGCTAAATGGGAACGTCTAAAGAACGTCTCAGATGAGTTAATAGAAGATTTTCTATACGCTAAGGTCTGAATAAACTAATCCCCTGCCGAGATTTCTCGACAGGGGATATTTATTTTTATCTTATTCAGCTTATTCAGCTTCAAAAACTGTTCTTCCTTCGAAGAATGTTCTTATAGGTGCAACATTCTCATGCTCTTCAATAGGAGCTTCTCTGAGATTCATGTTAAGGATCATGATATCTGCAGACTTGCCTTCCATTATAGAACCGATCTTGTCATCAAGATTAATTGTTCTTGCACCGTTAATTGTAGCTGCCTGAAGTGTCTCATCAAGTGAAAGTGCTTCATCCCACTGCTTAAGAGGCCCGATCAGAATCTTATCTACGTTATCCTCAGGCTTCTGTGAAATGGATGTATCTGTTGAACGATAGAACTCATCAGAATCCTCTCCATACCAAAGATCAAACATCTTCTGAGGAAGTACTCTTGTCTGTGCACTGTAGAACAGCCATCCCATATCAGGCTTTGTTACTACATAGTCACTGTGGAATGCAACGTTGATTCCTGCCTTCTCAAGACTCTCCATAGGATACTGAGTATCGAGAGCCTCCTGGCTGCTCATAAGCGGAAGATAAACACTCCAGTAATAGTCATCAATAACTGCCCAGTAAGGTGCAACTATAGCAGATACGCCAAGCTCCTTCATACGTGGGAAATCATCTCTGTCGATGAACTGGCAGTGTACAAGACTTACTCTGTCGTCCTTAAGCTCAGGATAAGCTTCCTCTGCCTTTTCAACTGCATCAAGTGCCATTGTTGCGGCAGCATCACCTATCTCATGAATGTGAATGTTAAGACCATGCTCTCCGCCATACTCGATGACCTTCTCAAGCATATCTTCCTTGCCTGACCAAATGTTATTGCTCTCGATATCATCATTCTTAAGAACGCCATCAGCATACATGCCTTCGCTCATGTAAGCTGTGCCTTCTTCAAGAACCTGGTCAGCCATCATCTTTATTGTATTAACCTTGAAATACTCAGTCTCGTTTAGCTCCTCAGCCTTTACGAGCCACTCATCCATGTACTCCTTACATTCCTCAAAGTTATCAAAGTCATAAGGCTGTACCCAGAATGAGCTGTGTACTCTGACATTGAGCTTTCCTTCCTTTGCAAGCTCAGACATTGCTGTGTAGTAGTTCTCTGCTGTCTCAGGACCCATGTTGAGAATGCCTGCATCAAAGAATGATGTGAAGCCGAGGCTTGCAAACCAATCCTGCTGCTCAAGCATAGCTTCCTTGATCTGCTCAACTGAATATACAGGTTTTAAAGGAGTTACAAGGTTTCCTGCTGCTTCCTTAAGATGCCCCGTAGGCTCACCTTCTGCATCAACTACTATACGTCCGCCGTTCTGGATATAGTTATCGTTGTATTCCTTAGCATATTCCTTGTCAATTCCAAGAGCCTCAAGAGCCTTTGAGTTAACCCAGTATGCGTGTCCGTCAACTTCCTGAAGCATCATTGGCTTATCAGGGCATACCTCATCAAGGATATCCTTGGTAGGGCTTCCGTTATCAAAGCTTGATACCTGCCATCCTGTACCGACATACTCTTCAAGGTCAGGGTTAGTTTCGATGAATTCCCTGATAATATCCTGCATATCTTCTATAGCAATGATATCAGCAAGATCGATTTCATACTTTGCTGAAATACCTGTATAGAAATGCAAATGAGCCTCTGTCATAGTCGGCATTATAGTATTTCCGCCTGCATCGATAAGTTCTGCATCATCTGTCTTGTACTCAAGAGCGCCCTCGTCATCACCTACATAGACTATCTTTCCGTCCTGTAAAACGACTGCTGTATATCCGGCTTCTTCATCGCCCTCGATCTGTTCTACAACACCATTTGTGATAATAGTAAGAGTTCCGCCCTCCTCGGAAGCATCATCCTCAGCCTGACTCTCAGTTGTAGTACCTGGTGTCTCAGCTGTTTTTCCGCCTCCGCAGGCAGTCATCCCTACAGCAACAGCTCCTGCAAAAAGCAATGCACAGAGTTTTCTTTTCATAATTGCCCTCCTTGTTCCTTGTTGAAGTTGCTTTATCTTTAATGAGTTTTCTCATAAGATACATTATTATATGGAACTAATGTGAAGAAATGTGCTGCGCGGTGCTGTCTGTGATGACTTCTTACATATCAGCTGAAGGCCCTGTCAAAGCAGCTCATGAGCTGCGTCCTTCTGGAAATGCTCAGCTTTGTAAGTATGCTGTGCACATGCACCTTTACAGTTCCAAGGCTCAAACTTAATGTTTCACAAATCTCTTTATTACTTTTTCCCTCAAGCATGAAAACTACGATTTCACTCTCTCTGCCTGTTAATGAATACAGTCTGCAGAATTCTTCGAGCTTTTTCTTTTTGTCTGTATCCTCGGGCTTGGTCTTGGCTTCGATATTCTTTTCAGAAAAACTAAATTCCATCAATCTTTCAGAAAGCAGCATTTCCAGTTTTTCATTCATATACCTGTCAGAATAATAGCTTCCGTACCATATCAGCCAGCCTGAGAGGAAAACAGAAAATATATCATCTGCCCATCTGATGAGCCTTGTATAAAACTGAAGAACTACATCTATATCTGTACTGTTATGGAATATATAATTTGTATTTTCAACTATAACCAGCAATCCGAATATGGCCATAAGGCCTGTAATAAACCCAAATGCTTCGCCATCAGGCTTCGGCGTTTCCAAATTCTTTTTGTTTTTCACGCTTATAAAATAGTATGCGCTTAGGCCTGTCATTATAAAGCCGTAAACATTACTTGTAAGCATCAGCCCTGAATCACCCGGAAGAAAATATCCTGCACCGGCTATAACAATAACTGTAAATGCTGTGATAACCGGCACTTTTTTCTTATATACATCAAGCATGCTGCATACAAGCCTGGCAAAAACATATGCCTCTATTGATGTAAGTATTATTTGTATATAAAAATCAAAGCCTGCTTCTAAAAAAGCTGTAAACTGTATATAGCTTGTCCCGAATATTTCAATCGAACCCTGGTATATGGATTCAATAATATATAAAAGCATCAGCTCACCGGAATACTTAAATAGTAATCTGTCAGTTAATCCGTACACTCTGTAACACACACTTACAGTAAGGGCGAATATCAGTATAAAAAACACGTTATAACAATAATGAAAAAAATCCATATATGACTCCTTTAACTTCTATTTTATCAGTAAGTCATATAAATTCATATGTCGTATATCGTATTTTTTTATTCTGTTTTTCTTGTTGAGCTTTGCGCCAATGACAAAAAAATAACATAAAATGGCCGATTTTGGTATCGGCCATTAGATATATTTTAGGTATTTCGCTGTCTTTTTAAGGCTATTTGCCCCTTTTCTTTGTAACAATTAGATACTTTGGCTGATTCAGCGTTCTGTCATGTCTATAATGTCACATATTGCCGGAACTCCCGGCCCTCTGCCTCTTACTCCGTATTTTTCTCGAATGGTTTTTTCTATCTCCTTAGCATAGCCCGGAGCCGTAATCATTATTACATCAACCGGATGTTCAAAATATGTATCCGGCGAAACTATCTCAAGATGAGATGCCGGCGCATATCTTCCGTATTTCTTTGGCGACGAATCGATAATATATTTTACATTATCCTTTAGTGCAGTAGTTGAGGCTATGGTAAAGCCCTGATGTCCGGCTCCCCATAGTGCAATGCTTCTTCCCTTTCTCTCAAGATCCTCCATATAGCCTGCTATATCTCTTTTCATCATGAGATAATTATAGGCAAGTACACTGCTTTTACTTATATCCTTTTCATCATTAAGAGAAGTCTTCTGGTCGGACTTTTCCGTATCAGCCACTGACACATTTGGTTCAGTCTTCCTGCGATTTAATGAAGCTGATGATTTTCGAACGACCATTCTCAAGGTATCGCCTATGCCTATGCGTGCCTTTTCAAGCACCTCAAAGCCGCATGTTACAACAAGTCTCTCGAGTGAATCCATGTCATAGTTTGCAATATGATCTCTGATGAGCTCATAATAGCTGCCCTTTTCAAGGATATACTCGTATGAAGGCACCGTTATAAGTCCTATGCCTCCTTCTGAAAGATTATTGTAAATGCATCCTAGCATGCTGCGCGGATCAGGCTGATGCTCTAAGAAATTAAAGGATAAAAAGCAATCAAAAGGTCCTCCCGGAATATCCATGTCCGCTCTCTCAGGGAAAAACTTCATGATATGACTGTCAGAGCATCCATCACCGCTGCAGAGCTTTGATTTTGCCTCAGCAACATTAGTCTCTCCTGCTTCCGTACCGTAAATATCCACCGGAAATTCAGTGAGCACCTTTAAGAAGTCACCGTTTCCGCATCCGCATTCAAACCACCTTTTACCTGCAAGTCCGAATTTATCAATAAGATAAGCATAATCCGCTCTTCTCAGATCCTGCATGGTCTTTGAAAGGCCTACAACTCTGATTGCATCGCGGTAGTATTCCACAGGTTCGCAGTCAAACTGTGTAAGGCCGCATTCAGGACAACAGCAAAGCGGAAGAGTCACTCCCTTATCTTCTGGAAGCTCATCCTTTGACGGCATAGCCTGTGCTCCTACAGGCATGTTGTCTAAAACAAATACAGGCTCTGAAAGCACGGCTCCGCATGCCAGACATCTTCCTTTTATTTTTGGACTGTTCATGTTTCCTCCATGCAAATATTATTAGATCTGCCCTGTTGCTGCAGCATTATTCCTTATCAGAATCGAAATTCAATCTCTCTTCTTCAACCACAAGCGGTCGTTTCATTACACGCTGATTGATCGTCAGTACATATTCTCCCAGAAATCCGATAAAAAATATCTGTATGCTTCCTAGGAACAGCATTCCGATAAGCAGCGGTGCCATGCCGGCAGGGAAACGATCCCACCAAATGAGCTTCATTATCAGGTAAATGATTGCCACGATCATTGAAAGTGCGGCAAATATCGCCCCGGCGAATGTTGCCACTCTAAGGCCTATCTTTGTATAGGATGTAAATGAAAGCATTGCCGCATCATAAAGCGTATAGAAATTGTTGGAGGTCTTTCCGGCTCTTCGCTTCGGCTGATCATATGGGATCTCCTTACGTCTAAAGCCAAGCTCTGCAACTATTCCTCTCAGGAAAGGAGTAGGATCATCAAGATCTTTCATGACCTTTATAAATGCTTTATCATAAAGTCCGAAGCCCGTAAAATGCTCAATCTGCTCAACCTGTGAAAACTTTCTTATAAGATCATAATAGAGACATCTTATGGCATAGATAAATCTTCCATCGGTACTGTGCTCCTTTACGCCTATAACTATGCGATAGCCCTCTTCCCAGCCTGCCACAAATTTCTCTATCATCTCAGGCGGATCCTGAAAATCTGCTGCCATAAGCATCGTAGCATCTC
This sequence comes from Lachnospiraceae bacterium, assembly GCA_022768465.1. Classification (GTDB taxonomy): domain Bacteria; phylum Bacillota; class Clostridia; order Lachnospirales; family Lachnospiraceae; genus Avilachnospira. The sequence goes on along the minus strand of JALELZ010000018.1, from coordinate 6,712 downwards.
CGTCTGTCTGCAGCATTCCGTAATAAGGGCTGTTGAACTGACCGAAATTCTTGGCATTGAATATTGCTTTGATGTGATGCTTGTCCTCGCTGCACATACGGCGCAGTATATCCCTTGTGTTGTCATGCGAGTCATTATCCATAAACAGAATGTCGTAATCATACTTTTTAAGTATCTCGACATTTTCAAATTTATCTTTTACAGCAGCTGCCAATGCTTCTACATTATCCTGTTCATTGTAGCACGGCACTACTATGCTGATTTTTTTCATGTTGAATCTCCGTGTTAAAGCTGTCCTTACAGCCCTGTTTCTATCATAATTTTTATAAGTCCGGCAGGTCTTTCATGCATAAGTCTGAGCCCTTCCGGTATACTATCAAAGCCGTAAAGCCTGTGAGTCACAAGTCTTCCCGGGCTTTGTTCCTCTGATTTTAAATTATTAACATTATCTGTATTCTCATACAAATCAGGCTGTGTATTTTGGTTTTTTTCACGATCCCATGCAATGTTAAGCATTTTTTCTATCCAGGCCCTGCCGCCTCTTGAAAGGCAGAACTTGAAATTCTTCCCACTCATACCTCTTCCCAATGAGAATACAGGAAGTCCGATGCTGCCGCTTCCCTCTATATAGGAAACATTCACAACAGTGCCTCCTCCGTATTTCACGCAGTCGCAGGCCTCTGCAAGTGCCTCATGTCCTCCGCCGCATATGAGCACGCGGTCAACCCCTTCGCCTCTTGTAAGTGCAAAAACCGTATCGACGGCCTTGCTTCCGACAAAATTTGCTCGCGGATCCTTATGCGGAATTTTGTTATTATTCCATTCTGATAATGCTTCCTTTGCTTCGTCATCCGCAAATATAAGATGTCCGTCTCTGTATGAAATATATGCATCAGCTCCGAAGGCTGCAGCTGCATCAATATTTGCCGTACTCTTCTCCGTTCCTATGACATAGGAACGCCAGGCTCCCTTTTGCATCGCTCCGGCAGCAGCCATAAGGCCGACTGCACCACTGCCGATAATAAGCACGCTCATGCCTTCTTCTATATCCGCTTCCTCCGCTGCCGTAAAACCTGTCGCCATCATGTCCACAGCCATCAGAGCAGCTTCCATAGAAAGCCCATTCGGAATATGAGCAAGATTAATATCCGCCATAGGCACTTTGAAGCGTTCTGCCCACATACCGTCAATATTTCTTCCTAACTTAGTTGCAGAAAACGGCATACCCTTGTGTCCGGCAATATCTCCCGGCTCTGGCATAACCGCACAGACTGCAACGATATCACCTATTTTAAAATCTTTGACCTCAGAACCGACGGCAGTTATCTCAGCGATCCCCTCATGCCCAAGAATAAGATCTGCTCTTCTTGGCCCGGCTCCTGCAAAAACTGTATGCACATCTGAAGAACACGGAGAAACATAAAGCGGCTTAAGGATCGCAGCATATCTGTCCTCCTCAAGCTCCTCATTAAGCTTCACCTCCGGCAGCTGTTTTTCTTCAATTTTTCCTTTTTCTGTAAATACAAATGCTTTCATTTACTTTCACATAGTCTCAAGAATTTTTCTGATTCCTTCATCAAAGGAGGTCTTTGCCTCAAAGCCTAATGCCTTGATCTTTGTCGTATCCGGACTCAGATCTGCAGCACCTTCAGCATTGTCCTCACGAGCTTCGAAATGAAGAAGCTCTGAAGCATTTACAGCTTCTCCTGTTTTTTCCGCCTTATAAGCTGCAATAAGCTTCGCAGCCTCCTCAACATATTCCTTCAGAGGTCTTGTGTCCTCGCTCGCGATGTTATAGGTGTCTCCGGTGAACTTCGTACACAGTGTAAGGACAGCATCAACAGCATCATCTATATACATATAGTTCCACTGCTGTCCGCAATTACCAAGCTCAACACTCTCACCATTGTAAAGCTTATTAACAAGCGTATTAATAAGTGATTCCTGATGATCTCCCGGTCCATACACTGAGAAAAATCTCATGTGTACATATCTCATAGGTCTCGGACAGTTTTCTTCTCTGTTATATGCATCGATCCTGGTCCTTGCAAGCTTGGAAAAAAGCAGCTTAGCGTCTCCGTAAGCACTTACAGGCTCTGCCGGTCCGTCTTCATTTTTGAGACTTCCGTCCTGCGCTCTGCCATACTCAGCCTGTGAGCCGGCAAATATAAACTTTTTGCAGTTCAGCTCTATCGCCTTTTCAAGCGCTCCCATAGACATACCTATGTTGTAGCCCTGGATTTCTTCGTCCTGTCTGCCTTCGCTTCCCTTTCCTGCCCATGCAAAATGTATCCAGGCATCGGCTCTGTGCGGAAGATCATCCTCATCTTCCTCGTAGCTATGTCTGAATTCTGTTACTTTATGACCTTCTTCTCTTAGCTTTTTAACAACAGCACTTCCCAGAAAGCTGCTGGCTCCGGTTACAACAAATCTCAAATCCGACCTCTCCAATCCATAATTTATAATGTGAATATATTTTTCCTTTTAAATCACAATTCGATTTAATAATTATTATATAATATCTGACTTTAGTATGCCATATATCTTGTTTAATGATAATGTTAAAACTCACGATCACCGGTTTTAATGACGATCGTGAGTTCATTGCTTTGATATTATTTTAAGAGCTAAACATTTTTGATATTTTACGTTTAATTGATTTATTCTGTAATTCTCGAAATATACATATTCTCATCCATTTCCTCATCAGACAAAAACGGCTTCATATCCTCTAAAGGCGGTGAGCTTATGCTTCCGTCCGGATGCTTCCTTGCAGCATTGCTCGGCTCAAACGGCTGATCCAGTGACACAAATACCTCTGTAAATACCGGGCCTCTGAAATCTAAAGCTTCCTGTACGACCTTATCTATATCAGAATTATGCTCTATTCTCTTATATGCTATGCCAAATGCTGCGGCAAGCCTTTTAAAATCAGGAAAGCTTAAATCAAAGCTGTCCACGCCTATTCCTACGAGCGGCTCTCCGTTAAAAAGATTTGTCTGGGTCTGGCGAATACTGTGATAACCACCGTTATTTATCATGAATATCTTTATAGGCATGCGATGACTTACAATAGTCTGCAGCTCCTGCAAATTCATCATGATAGAACCGTCGCCTGTCGGAAGGACAACATCATGAGCATAATAAGCAGGGTAATGCTCATGTCTTCCTGCCCAATAAGGTGAGCGGTGAGCCATTTCGAGCTCTCCCAGAGCCTTGACCTTATCATCAACCTCTCTGTCCTCATTATCCTCCGAACCGTCATACACTATAGGATAGGTTTTCCCTGATACATCGTGGCATGCTGCACATGCACCTATAGCGGCCGGAAGATCATAACCCATTGCAGCAACAGCATCCTGAGAAATAAATCTCGTTCCGTCCTTTATCTTATATACCTGAGCCCCGGCAACACAAGGTGATCCGTTTCCTACTACGGTTATCTGTCCTTCGGATGCGTGACAGCTGAGACTGTGCAGGAATTCATAAACATTTGCCGGCTCATCATCTCCATGCTCTGCGAATTTTTCCTGATACGGATGATATTTTTCTCTCCAGATACTGCACTGCTCAAGCCAGCTTATGCCGTTTTTGCCCTTGCCGCCGTCAAACAGTGATCGCCCGTCGCCGTATCCGTTTTCCTTAAGTGCCTCAGTCTTGTTATAGGAGGTTCCGTGGCCCTCTATGCCCATATCCTCAAGCTTATCCACTATGGCTTTAAGGAATTCATATGCATCACAGTGTACAGGTATATCTATATGCACCGAAGGCTTTTTGAGTTCTTCCTCATCTATATCACACACTACTGTAAATGCAGCCCTTGCCCAGGTTCCGAAATTATAGCCAACCTGCCTGATACTGAGTCTTGAACCCACCGACAGTATAAAATCTGCATTCTGAACTGCAAGATTACCGGGTCTGTCTCCGCGTCCTCCAGGCTGACCGGCTTTAAGCGGATGTTCCTCAGGAATAATATCTATACCATTCCAGCCTACGACTACAGGTATGCCTAAAAGGTCAGCTGCCTTAAGGAAAAGATCCTCTGCTCCTGCTATACGGATACCGTTTCCTGTGTATAATACAGGACGCTCTGCATTTTTGATCTTGTCAATGATCTCTGCAATAACCGGTGAATCCTTAGTTACATGTCCCGGCTCAGACTGATATCTCTGCTTTCTGAATGAAATGTTGAGCAGGCCGTCATTGATATCTGAAGCCGCAAATTCATCTCTTTCTATGCTGTGCTCTTTTTCCTCATCAGCATCTATGCGATCAAGCTCTGCTTCCTTCTCCTTTAAATATTCCTCCGGATCAAAGCCCTTGAGGTCCATATCCTCTATGTACATTCCCTGAATGTTTACAGGAATATCAAGCCAGCACGGACCCGGTCTTCCGGTCTGTGAGAGCCATATACATTTTTCTATCTCATATCTGATAGAATACGGATCCACGATCATCTTGGAATACTTTGTCATACAGTCGATTGATCTTGTGATATCAAACTCCTGATCTCCCATGGATCTTATGCCGACTCCTGACCATCTGGCTGTATTATCATAGCGGACCTGACCGGAAATAACGATCATAGGTATAGAATCAAGCCATGCTCCGAGAACTCCGGTTATGGCGTTGGTTCCGCCAGGGCCTGTTGTTACGCACAAAAGTGCCGGCTTATTGTATATGCGGGCATAGCTTTCTGCCGCAATAGCGCAGGACTGTTCATGATGCATGTATAATGTAGCAAGTCCCGGCTCGTGTCCGAAGCCGTCATTAAGGTGCATAGCTCCGCCTCCGGTAACCGAAAAGCACTGAGTTATGCCGTTTTGAACAAGCAGCTTTGCTGCATATTTTGCAAGCTTTATCTTCATTATTATTTTCCCTTTTCCTTTGCCCACTTCATTGTATAAAGAGGAACGAACTTATTTTGTGCCCATATTGTCGGGAATTCAGAGAAATTGACAGGTGCTCTGGATTTTCCGACCTCGACCGTTACAGCTGTAACAGGCTGTCTTCTTGTTCCGAGGTAAGCCTTATAGGAGCCGCCCTCTTCTCCTGTACTGAGCATTGTATACCCCGTAAGGACCTTGATATTATTGGCAAGGTCTCTGCAATGCTCAACAAGCCTGTTGCCTTCGTAATTCCAGTAAATAACACTTCCGGTCGCATGATAATTTATAACAGCCTTGAAATGCCTTGAGTCCGCAAGATTCTGCAGTACTTTTGTCTCTGCCTCAGAGCCCGGAACTCCGAAATAAGCATCTCCTGATACCTTATCTGTCTTACGGTTTATTGAACCTGTCAGTGCATTGAAATTATCATTTAAATTAACGCCGTTGGCATTTGCCTTCCACATGGTAAGATAGGGCTCAAATTCAAGGCTTGTCCTTCCGAGTGCAAGATCATTGGCATATGCTTCGTTTACCGTCTTTTTTAATGCCTCTGTCTTTATTCCTGCAAGTCCGAACTGACTTATTGCAACGCCGTCCGGATTGATCATAGGGACGAAATGCACACAGACATCATTAAGCCAGCTTTTAACACTCTTCTTATCGAATGCAGCATTATTATTTGATGCAGAAAGCAGGTATTCAAGCTGTCTCATTACCAGCATGGTGGTGATATATTCTCTTGCATGTATAGAACCGGTTATAAGGATATGAGTTCCTGCATTAATGTTGCCGACAGTGACTTCATAGATCTTTCGTCCATCTGCTGTCGTTCCAAGTGAACGCATGGTCATAGTTGAGGAATACTTTGATTTAAGAGCATTCAGCTCCTTTTCCATATCCTCATAGCTGTATTTATCCTTGGTCGTAACTATGGGATCCTTTGCTTCAAAGGAAAATGCATCCAGGCAGCCTGCCGGAACAGTCCTGTCTATGCTCATGCTTCCCTGGGCTGTGCCATCAGTAGCGGCATAGTCTCCGGCATCCGGAGATGTCTGATTCGGCGTGTTATTTTTTGCTGCTCCGGGTCCTACTCCCGGATTTACTCCCGGCTGATATATCACTGCCGCATCAGCACTTATAACTGTGCTTATTGGCTGGATAGCCATAAGCGCAGCCAGTGACATTGACAGCAGCATTTTTATATTGATTTTTTTCTTCATATACTTGTCTTTCGATATTATTCTCAAATAATAAAAAAATTCCTATTAAGTGATAACATGTATGCCAAAAAAATACAATATAGCTCAAATTAAGGTTTTTTTAAGATTGTTTTGGCTTAAAATAAGGGTTTTAGCGCTCTTTTGTTACTAATGTGTTACTAATGAAACAATATAATTGTTTACAATATGACTGATTTTAACATAAAAAGCACGGCAAAAAACCGTGCTTTCATGCTTATTCAGCCATTTTTTCTTTTACCGCTGAATATACAAATTCGTTTACACTTTGCCCTAAGGCTGCTGCCGCTTCCTTGCATTTGACAAATTTGCCTCATTCTTTTATAATCAGACTATAAAGAGCTACCGATAGACGGTTAGTCCTATAATTTAATTAGTTATATAAAAACCACTAATCATCTTTGGACGGGCGATTAGTGGTTTTTAGTTATGTCATAAACAATCTTGGGTTATAGGACAAAAAGTGTTGTTTTGAACCGCGAATTAGCTAAGTATATAAGGCTAATTCGCGGTTTTAAGTTGTTTAGAAGAAGATACAGGGTGGACAAAAAGTGTTGGTGAAATACGGCTAAAACTATTGCTACG
>JALELZ010000030.1 GCA_022768465.1 Lachnospiraceae bacterium | reverse complement strand
GATGATCTCAGGTGCGCCGAGCTCAAGAAGTCTTGCAAGTCTGTTGTTTCTGTTGATTATCCTTCTGTACAGATCATTCAGGTCGGAGGTAGCAAATCTGCCTCCGTCAAGCTGTACCATAGGTCTGATATCCGGCGGTATTACCGGGATAACAGTAAGGATCATCCACTCAGGTCTGTTGCCTGAAGTTCTGAATGCCTCTGTGACCTCAAGCCTCTTTACGATACGAGCACGCTTCTGTCCTGAGCTGTCCTTAAGCTCAGCCTTAAGCTCCTCTGATTCCTTCTCGAGGTCAATGTTCTTAAGAAGCTCTAATACAGCCTCAGCACCCATTCCTACTCGGAATGTACCGTAGCCGTTCTTTTCTATCTCATCACGATACTCTTTCTCAGAAAGCACCTGCTTGTATGAAAGAGATGTCTCTCCCGGATCAAGTACGATATATGATGCAAAGTAAAGAACCTTCTCAAGTACCTTTGGGGAAATGTCAAGGATAAGACCCATCCTTGACGGAATTCCCTTGAAATACCATATATGCGATACAGGTGCGGCAAGCTTGATATGTCCGAGTCTTTCACGTCTTACTGTAGACTTTGTAACCTCAACACCGCATCTGTCGCAGACAACGCCCTTGAATCTTATCTTCTTGAACTTTCCGCAGTGGCATTCCCAGTCCTTGGTAGGTCCGAAGATCCTCTCACAGTAAAGTCCGTCTTTCTCAGGCTTTAATGTACGGTAGTTGATAGTTTCTGGCTTTGTAACCTCGCCGTGTGACCATTTAAGTATCTTTTCAGGAGATGCAAGGCCTATTCTTATCGCATCAAAAGTCATAGGTTCGTATGTATCCTGTGTCTGTGCCATGTCTTCTCCTTATTAATTATTCATCAAAATTGTTGTCATTATCTGCCTCTGCTGCAAACTCATCTGCCTCAGCCTCATCTAAGACCTCATCAAATTCGTTCTCGCTTTCGCTCTCATCCTCGTCCTCTACATTCTCAAGCTCGCCGGACTTGTTAAATTCCTGCGCTGTGTATCCGTAGTTTCCGAGATTCTCTCTCTCATGATCTCTGTATGAGTTACGATCGCCGCCTTCAAGAAGTCTGTGAAGATCTCTGTCTGTCTCCTCAAGATTCTCCTTGAGTTCAACTTCAGTTCCGTCATCCTTGAGTACCTTGATATCCATGCAGAGTGACTGAAGCTCCTTGATAAGGACCTTGAATGACTCCGGAATACCAGGCTTAGGTATATTCTCTCCCTTTATGATCGCTTCATATGTCTTTACACGTCCTACAACGTCATCAGACTTCATAGTAAGGATCTCCTGAAGAGTATAGGCTGCGCCGTATGCTTCAAGAGCCCAAACCTCCATCTCTCCGAAACGCTGTCCGCCGAACTGAGCTTTACCTCCGAGCGGCTGCTGTGTAACGAGTGAGTAAGGGCCTGTTGAACGTGCATGGATCTTATCATCAACAAGGTGATGCAGCTTAAGATAATGCATATGTCCTACTGCTACAGGTGAATCGAAGAACTCTCCTGTACGTCCGTCCCTTAAGCGAACCTTTCCGTCTCGGCTGATCGGAACGCCCTTCCAGAGCTCTCTGTGCTCAAGATGGTCGCCGAGATACTGCATTGCCTCAGGCTTAAGAACATCCTGATACTTTGCCTGGAAATCTTCCCATGTTCCGTTAACATAGTCGTTTGCCATCTCAAGGCTGTTCTGGATATCCTTCTCGTTTGCTCCCTCAAAGATAGGAGTTGATACATTGAAGCCGAGAGCCTTGGCCGCAAGACTTAAGTGAAGCTCTAACACCTGTCCTATGTTCATTCGTGAAGGAACACCGAGCGGGTTAAGTACGATATCGAGCGGACGTCCGTTCGGAAGATATGGCATATCCTCTACCGGAAGAACTCTTGAAACGACACCCTTGTTTCCGTGACGTCCGGCCATCTTGTCTCCGACGCCGATCTTACGCTTCTGAGCTATATAAATTCTTACTGATTCGCTTACACCAGGTGAAAGCTCGTCAGAATTTTCTCTTGTAAATACCTTGGCATCAACGATTATGCCGTATGCTCCGTGAGGAACCTTAAGTGATGTATCACGAACCTCTCTTGCCTTTTCTCCGAAAATAGCACGAAGAAGTCTTTCCTCAGGTGTAAGCTCTGTCTCTCCCTTAGGAGTAACCTTGCCGACAAGAATGTCGCCGGCACGAACCTCTGCACCTACACGGATGATTCCTCGGTCGTCAAGATTCTTGAGTGCATCGTCGCCGACACCAGGTACATCCTTGGTTATTTCCTCAGGTCCGAGCTTAGTGTCTCTTGCTTCACACTCATATTCTTCTATATGAATAGAGGTGTATACATCGTTCTGAACAAGTCTTTCTGAAAGGAGAACAGCATCCTCGTAGTTATAGCCTTCCCATGTCATGAATCCGATAAGCGGGTTCTTTCCGAGTGCTATCTCTCCGTTAGATGTTGAAGGTCCGTCGGCAATGATCTCACCCTTTTTGATCTTATCGCCTGCAAATACGATAGGTCTCTGGTTATAGCAGTTTGACTGGTTGGAACGCATGAACTTGGTAAGACGATATACTTCTGTCTTTCCGTCGTCATTAACGACCTCTATGCTGTTTGATGAAACAGTCTTTACTGTTCCGTCTGCCTTGGCAACAACGCACACGCCTGAGTCCTTGGCAACCTTGTCATCGATACCTGTACCGATAACAGATGCCTCTGTCTTGAGAAGCGGCACTGCCTGACGCTGCATGTTCGATCCCATGAGCGCACGTGTAGGGTCATCATTTGCAAGGAACGGTATCATGGATGTAGCAACTGAAAGAAGCATCTTCGGAGATACATCCATAAGGTCTACCTTAGTACGAGGGAAGCTTGTTGTTTCCTCTCTGAAACGACCGGAAACATTCTTATTAACGAAATGTCCCTCTTTGTCAAGCGGCTCGTTAGCCTGCACTACTCTGTAATTATCCTCTTCGTCCGCTGTAAGATAGATGATTTCATCTGTTACCACAGGATTCTGAGCATCTGTCTTATCTACGATACGGTAAGGTGCTTCGATAAAGCCGTATTCATTAATACGGGCATATGATGCAAGCGAGTTGATAAGACCGATGTTAGGCCCTTCAGGTGTCTCAATAGGGCACATACGTCCATAATGTGTATAGTGAACGTCTCGAACCTCGAATCCGGCACGGTCTCTTGAAAGACCTCCGGGACCAAGTGCTGAAAGACGTCTCTTATGTGTAAGCTCTGACAGCGGGTTGTTCTGATCCATGAACTGTGAAAGCTGTGATGAACCGAAGAATTCCTTAACGGCTGCTGTAACAGGCTTGATGTTGATAAGAGACTGAGGTGTGATCTCATCGATGTCCTGAGTAGACATACGCTCTCTTACAACTCTCTCCATACGGCTTAAACCGATACGGTACTGATTCTGAAGAAGCTCACCTACCGCACGGATACGACGATTTCCGAGGTGGTCGATATCGTCTGCATTGCCTATATTTTCCTCTAAATGGAGGTTGTAGTTTATAGATGTAAGAATATCTTCTATTGTAATGTGCTTAGGAACAAGATCTGATACTCTCTTCTTAAGCGCTGCCTTAAGCTCATCTTCGCTTACGCCCTTGCACTCATCAAGTATCTCCCTGAGCACCGGATAATATACCCACTCGTGTATGCCTATCTCAGCAGGATCAAAGTCCATGTATGCCTTAGGATCTACCATACGGTTGGAAAGGACTCTAACGATACGACCTTCAGCATTCTCAGCATCCATGATACCTCTTACATTAATGCTTACACAGCCGGTATTCTGAATGCGGTCGCAAAGCTCCTTGTCAAGAGTAGCTCCTGCTGCAGCTACGATCTCTCCTGTAGTCATATCAACAACATCCTCTGCAAGGATCTTGCCGTTCAGACGGTTCCTGAACATAAGCTTCTTGTTGAACTTATATCTGCCGACCTTTGCGAGATCGTATCTTCTAGGATCAAAGAACATGGAATTAAGCAGTGACTTTGCTGAATCAACAGAAAGCGGCTCACCCGGTCTGATCTTCTTGTAAAGCTCAAGAAGACCGTCCTGATAGTTCTCTGAGGCATCCTTGGTCATGGTATCGATAAGCTTTGGCTCCTCGCCGAAAAGCTCTATGATCTCACGGTTTGTGCCTATGCCGAGAGCTCTGATAAGGACAGTTACAGGCACCTTTCTGGTACGATCCACACGTGCCCAGAAGATGTTGTTGGAGTCTGTCTCATACTCCAGCCATGCTCCTCTGTTAGGAATTACAGTACAGGAATAAAGCTCCTTTCCGAGCTTATCATGTCCTATTTCGTAGTATATACCAGGGCTTCTTACAAGCTGTGAAACGATAACTCGTTCAGCACCGTTGATAACGAAGGAACCTGTATCTGTCATCAGCGGAAGATCGCCCATGAAGATATCATGCTCATTGATTTCGTCCTTATCATTGTTGATAAGGCGTACCTTGGCCTTTAATGGTGCCGCATAGGTAGCATCTCTTTCCTTACATTCTTCAATGGTGTACTTTACTTCATCTCTGCAGAGAGTAAAGTCGATAAATTCCAGACTCATGTGTCCTGTGAAGTCAGTGATAGGTGAAATATCATTAAATACTTCTTTCAGTCCATCAGTGAGGAACCAGTTGTAGGAATTCGTCTGAATTTCAATCAGGTTTGGCATTTCGAGAACTTCTTTTGCTTCGGAGAAGCTCATTCTCATACTTTTGCCGGCCTTGACTGGATGCATTCTGCTTTTATCCATAGATATTCTCCACCCCTTGATAATTGTTAGTTGATTGTATCATTAGTTCGCTCTTGCAAATATACAGCGTAGGTAGTAAAATATTAGGGCATTAGAGCCCACCATGCCATAATAATGCATCTTTCAGAATACCACTTTCATCAAGACACGTCAAGCGATTTTTCTTGTCTTTTTGTCAATTTAATGGTATAATATCGATAATATGCCCTTGGGAGGAATCATCATGCAAACATTTTTAACAATACTGGCAGTTCTTCTGATAATAGCAGCTATTGCACTGTTTCTCTTATATCATTTCGGTCAGAAGCTGCAGATCAGACAGGCTGAATCTCAGAAAGCTATAGATACCTATTCACAGACAGTTTCACTGCTCGCTATTGACAAAAAGAAAATGAAGCTTAAGGCTGCACCGTTTCCTGCAGAGGTGTATGAGAAAACTCCTATATACTTAAGACACTTAAGCGTATATGTTGTAAAAGCAAAGATAGGACCAAAGATCGTTAACCTCATGTGCGAGAAAAATGTATTTGAGCAGATACCGCTCAAGGTTACTATCCAGGGCAAGATAAGCGGAGCATATCTGACGGAGATCACAAAGGGTGCAGTACCCACAGAAAAGATGATTGAGAAGCGCCGCAAGGAAAAAGCCAAGGCAGAGAAAAAGGCAGCAAAGAATAAATAAAGATATTTTAAAAGGAACCGCAGTACGGTTCCTTTTTTGTTTCATTCACTCAGTCATTTCTGTGCTCGGCATCGTAAGCTTCCATATCCATGATTCCCTTGACTATCATTTCCTCTGTTACGGTATAAGGGAACACTCTTACATCAATGCCTGCAAGGGCTTTCTTTGTTACAGTCGGAAGATCTCCGGCAATCGCATCTATATCTGCAAGTCTGGTCGGAAGTCCTATAGATCTGCTGAAGCGGTAAAGCTCGTCACGCTTATCAAACTGTTCATCTACAGTAAGCATTACAAGTATTCCGTAGGAAACGACCTCGCCGTGAAGATGTCCGTTAGCTTCTACCGAATCCACCATCGTAAATCCGTTGTATATCGCATGTGCAAGTCCTGTCGTATAATCTACCTGGACGAAATTGGAAACAAAGCCGGTAGATACAATAATTCCTAATACGACCTCCTCAAGCTCATATGTCACTGTATTTGCCTTGCAGTCTGCCATTGCCTTTTCGCCCCAGCGAATGATCGGGTCTGCGCACATTGAGCTTATAGCTATTCCCATTGCATCGCTGTGTGACGGTACTGCATCTCTCGATGATATTGTACACTCAAAATATTTTGCCATGGTGTCTCCGATACCTGCCCAGAGATATCTGTCAGGAGCCTCAGCAATGATCTGTGTATTTATAAATATATGTTTTGCCGGAACCTTTGAAAATTCATACTGATCCAAAGAACCGTCAAGATTATACATTATAGCAAGTCCGGTACATGAAGCACAGGTAGAAGCTATAGTCGGAAATGTAAAGAAAGGTCTGTTTGTGCGATGCGCCAGAGCCTTTCCGGTATCTATTGCCTTTCCTCCGCCCACAGCAAATATCATATCTGCATCAGCCGCCTGAGGCTCTATTTTATCGACATTTTTATAAGAAGCTTCTCCGCCGTATAAAAACGGTCCGATCACTTCTATACCGGCATCCTTACATGCTGCGATTATCTTATCAGCTGCTGCCTTAAGTGCACGCTCACCGCCTATTATTGCTGCCTTTTTGCCATATGCAGGGCAAATGTTTTTTATATCATCATAGGCATCAATGCCAACCGAATATCCCGGAAATAACATTCTGTTCATTTTTATATCCTCTGTAATCTGTTAAATATATTCATTTACATATATTTCATATGCATATTCGAATCGCCGTTTTCTTTTATGTACTTTCGGTTCTTATAGTAACCAACCGTCAGGAACGGGATAACTACTATGATAATGCCGAGATAGCCGCAGTAGCCATAGCCGTACTTGATGATATTGGTAAGTCCCGCAAGCGATATTCCCATAGAGAGAATAATTATGAATGCAGAAACGATTGCACTTCTTACAGGCACCTTTTCTATCTTTGAAAAAATGCTGAGCTTTTCGAATCGTGAAACGAATCCGAATGAAGTTGTAACACCGGTTGATACGAGACATAAAAGCAGACATATAGCATAAATTACTGTAAGCCATGCCATCCCCATCTGATTGCAGGTAGTAAGTGTAGGTATAGTTGAGCCTCCGTCTATTGCTGTATATACAGGGCTCCATGACTGAAGCATGAAAACTGAAAGCACTAATGCCACTGTATTCATAACAAACGAAAACCACATTGATTTCGCACAACCCTTACTGTCAGGAAGGTGAGTTGCACAGGCAACCATTGTAGGCATGGTCACGCACTGAAATCCGGCATAAACAAATGAATTGGAAATCGCTTTCTTAACACTTTCGAATCCGTTTGAGATAAAGTCAGCCTTTAAAATATCTCCCAGGCTTGCTCCGCCCTTTACTATTCCGATTGCATAAATAGTTATTGCTGTTACAAGTATTATGATGCCCATATATGCCGTAGCCTTTCTTACAAGATCCGCTCCGAATATTGTAAGCACCAAAACTATCGCTCCGACAGCCACAATTCCGGCATAGTAGTTAAGTCCGAAATATCCTTTAAGCGCCGATGCTGCTCCGGATATTGCAGCCGCAACAGCCATAAGCACCATTATGTTAAAGAATATCTCAAATATCCATTCAAGCTTGTCAAACGGATGAAAAAGTGTATTAAAAAGCTCTTTATATGTCTTAAGACCTCTTGCGTTATACATTATCATTGCTTCACGCATAGTGAGAGTAAGAAGAAGCATTGCAAGCACTGCAGATAGTGCTCCCGGCCATCCGAGGCTTACATAATATGTATTAGCCTGATTGCCTGTTGCAAATCCGCCTCCTGCATGTGCGGAAAATAATACCGCACCTACAGAAAACGCTAATCCGAAGGATGTCTTCTTATTGTTTCCCGTGTAGATCTTACCCATAGTTTCTTTGTTGCTCCTCTGATTTATTTCATGCTCTGATCTTATATAATCACATAGATACTTTAATCTCATGCTCACATATAAACGCCTTGATCCTCGCTGACACAGAAGATACCATATATTTTGTAATATTGCTGAATTTTGGTGGTATTTTCCCGTGAAAATGCCGATTTTAGGTTTGATGATAACTACACAACAAAAAAACACATAGCTGTCAGTTATAGCTTGCAGTTATGTGTTTATATTTTTACTTGCAAATATTATTTATATCAATTTTGTTCTTAATTATACAGCCCGGTCATAATTATTTAGCCATGCCGGTAACAGCATTAATATTCCTCAAAAAGCTACATTAATAATACTCCTGAACCGGTGTGTCAAAGTAATGTCTGAGAAGCTCCGGCACATATACGCCCTTATCGGTAACAAGTCCGGTTATAAGATGAGGAGGCACTATATCGAAAGCAGGATACAGTCCGTGAACCTCAGGGCGGCAGTTTCTTATGCCTCTTGCCGAAAGCACCTGCTCGGGGTCTCTCATTTCGATCGTAATGTCATCCTTTGTCTTTTTCCCAAGATCAGGAAGTCCTGTTACATAATAAGGTATCCCGAAATATTTGCTGAGTATGGCAATCTGGAACGAGCCGACCTTATTGGCAATGTAACCGTCAAGCGCCATTGCATCGCAGGCTGAGGTAAAAAGATCTATGCCCTGTGTCTGCAGCGCCCATGCGATCATATTGTCAGATACAACAGTAGTATCTATTCCCATCTCGGCAAAGCAGCTTGCTGTAAGTCTCGCCCCCTGGAAGAACGGTCTGGTCTCCGCACAGAAGGCTTTAAATATCTTGTTTTTTCTGTGTGCCGCTCTGATAACAGTGGCTATAATTGTTTCGCCATAGCACTGCGTAAGAATAGTTCCGTTGTCAGGAATAATATCACAAAGGTAGTCTCCCACTATCTGCATAGTGGAATAGCGTCTGTTAAGCGACTCTATAGTTCTATCCACGCACGCCTGTACGGTATCCTTTCCTTCCTTTAATGCCTTAAGTGCCGAATCAAGACAATGTCCGGTAACCTTACCGTAACGATGAGCTGCTGTCGGTCTTGAATTAGCAAGTTCTTCTGACGCCTTTTTTAAAAACTCCTCCTGCTCCTTTTCAGGCTTATCCTTGCATTCATAGGCAGCTAACGCCATACCCATTCCTACAGCAGTGTAAGGTCCCGTGCTTTGTGTGACCATATCCTGGATGCACTTTACCACTTCTTTGTAGTCGGTACACTCAACGAATTTTACTTCTGTAGGATAAACTCTGCGGTCAAGGATCCTGACCTTTCCGTTTTCATACCATGCAACATTTTCATATTTAAGAAGAAACGGCATATCATTATCACAGCGTTCCATAATTCCCTCCGTATTTCCGATCTTACAATAATCAATATAGTCCGAGCGCTTTTGCCCGCACACTCATTCGCTCTTTAATTTTATTATAAATTGTGCGATAATAGCAACGTAATAAAGCACATTTTTTTATTTTGAAAACTGCGGAGGATAATTACATGATATACACTCATGAAGTTGAGGTGATGTGTCCTGTTGCTCAGGGTGTTCATCACGGCGCAGCCCCTATCCCGGAAGAAGGTAAATGGGTTCAGGCAAAGGAAATTAAGGATATTTCCGGTTTCACTCACGGCATAGGCTGGTGTGCACCGCAGCAGGGTGCCTGCAAGCTTTCATTAAACATAAAGGACGGCATTATTCAGGAAGCCCTTGTTGAGACCATCGGATGTTCAGGTATGACTCATTCAGCTGCTATGGCTTCAGAGATACTTCCCGGCCTTACTATTTTAGAGGCTCTCAATACAGACCTTGTATGTGACGCTATCAACACTGCCATGAGAGAACTTTTCCTCCAGATAGTATATGGACGTTCACAGTCTGCATTCTCAGATGAAGGACTTGCAATCGGTGCAGGTCTTGAGGATCTCGGAAAAGGTCTTCGTTCACAGATAGGAACCATGTACGGCACTCTCAAGAAGGGACCTCGTTACCTTGAAATGGCTGAGGGCTATGTAACAGGCATCGCTCTTGACGACAAGGATCAGATCATCGGCTACCAGTTTGTTTCTCTCGGAAAGATGACAGATTTTATTAAAAAGGGTGATGATCCGAACACTGCCTGGGAAAAGGCAAAGGGTCAGTACGGCCGCATTGACGATGCAGTAAGGATCATTGATCCTCGTACCGACAAGGAAATCGAGAAGAAATAAGAAGGGAGGACTGTATAATGGCACTTTTTGAAGGATATGAAAGAAGAATAGATAAAATTAACGCCGTCCTCAATTCTTACGGTATAAAGGATATCGAGGAAGCAAGAAAGATTACAGAGGATGCCGGACTTGATGTATACGGCATGATAAAAGGCATTCAGCCTATCTGTTTTGAAAATGCATGCTGGGCATACATCACAGGTGCTGCCATCGCTATTAAGAAAAATTGCAGAAACGCAGCAGATGCAGCCGCAGCTATCGGAGAAGGGCTTCAGTCCTTCTGTATTCCGGGTTCAGTAGCCGACAACAGAAAGGTTGGTCTCGGACACGGTAATTTGGGAAAGATGCTTCTTTCTGAGGATACCGAGTGCTTCTGCTTCCTTGCAGGACACGAGTCATTTGCAGCTGCCGAAGGTGCTATCGGTATAGCTAATAATGCAAATAAGGTCCGTAAAAAGCCTCTTCGTGTTATTCTTAACGGTCTCGGAAAAGATGCAGCTGTTATCATTTCGAGAATAAACGGCTTCACCCACGTTGAGACTGAGTATGATCCATATACCAACACTGTAAAGGAAACCGGACGCACAGCTTATTCCAACGGACCAAGAGCCAAAGTCAACTGCTACGGTTCTAACTCTGTTCCCGAGGGCGTAGCTATCATGTGGAAAGAAAATGTTGACGTTTCTATCACCGGAAACTCAACCAACCCTACACGTTTCCAGCATCCTGTTGCAGGAACCTATAAGAAGGAGCGCATAGAGGCCGGAAAGGCTTACTTCTCTGTTGCATCAGGCGGCGGAACCGGACGTACACTTCATCCTGACAATATGGCTGCAGGCCCTGCATCCTACGGTATGACAGATACTCTCGGACGTATGCATTCAGATGCACAGTTCGCAGGATCTTCATCTGTTCCAGCTCACGTTGAAATGATGGGACTTATCGGTGCCGGAAATAACCCTATGGTCGGTATGACTGTTTCTGTAGCGGTTGCGATCCAGCAGGCAGCTGAGAACGGAAAGTTCTGAATTTAATATTTTTGATAAAATATGAGCGCCGGCATAATGCCGACGCTCTTTTTCATCCGTATTTAAGCTCTTCAGCTTTTGAATACTTTTTACTTTCTCGCCATGAGGGCCTTGATTCCCTGCTCAAGTCCGTCAACCGAAAGATCATACATCTTGAATTTCTGTGCAAGATCAAGATGTGTCTGTGACCAGAAGTTTCTGTACTGCGGAAGCGGTTCAGGATTGAGCCAGATCAAATATCTGTACTGTGCCTTAAAACGCTCCAGCCATTCCATTCCCGAATACTGCTGGTATGTCTTATTTCTCCAGTCATAGCGATGCTCTACTATCTCATAAGGGTTCATAGCCGCATCTCCGACTATTATGACCTTATATTCACTGCTGTAGTTATTGAGTATCCATTCTGTGGATATGCCGTCCTGCATCCTCATGCGCGGATCGGTATACATGGTCTCATAAATACAGTTGTGGAAATAATATGTATGCAGCTCCTTGAAGTAGTTTGTCTTGGTTGCAGCCTGAAACAGCATATTGCATATGCCGTTGTACCAGTCCATTGATCCTCCGCTGTCCATAAGCAATAAAAGCTTAATGGCATTCTTACGAGGATTCTTATATCTAAGCTTCAGATTGCCGGCATTATTACAGGTGTCGCTGATAGTACCTTCGATATCGAGCTCTTTTTCGGCGGTCGGATCGTCAGTTGAAAATGCACGAAGCTTTCTGAAGGCCATCTGATAAGATCTTGTATCCAGAGTCTTATCGGTACGGAAGTCCTTAAATGTTCTGTCCGTTGCAACAGTCATTGCCGTTCTGTGCATACTTTCACCGGCTATTCTTATGCCGTTCGGAAACCATCCGCTGTTTCCGTAGCCCGTACGTCCCTGGGTTCCAACCCATTTTGTACCGCCATTATGCTCTCCGTCCTGCTTTTTAAGAGTCTCCTCCATCTTTTTGAGAAGATCCTTGAAGTCCTGATCCTTATAGAAGCCATCTAACTTTTCATCTTCAAACTCTCTGCCAAGGTGATCCTTCGGCTTCTTAAGCCAGTTCATGACCTCATCCGGAACAGGGCCTTCGAACGGTACATCTCTAAAGACTTCCGCAAAGGTCTGATCATATTTATCAAACTCCGCCTCAGTCTTTATAACGATAGCACGTGCAAGGTAGTAAAATCCGGTAAAGCTCTGATGATGAAGTCCTTTTTCAAGGGCATCCATAAGAGTCATCCATTCACCCACCGACACGTCCAGGCCGTTTTTCCTAAGTGCGTAAAAGAAATTCAGGAACATAATATATCCCTGCCTATTATCTTAAATTTTTTGCTAATGTTACAAGATCCTTGTCCTTTTTAAGAAGAACCCCGGCAAAAGGTATCTCTTTCTTGATCTTATCCGGGTCAACTCCGCTTGTGGAAAGAGCACGGATCCAGTCAATAAGCTCTGATGTGCTCGGCTTCTTATCTATGTTGCCGATCTCTCTGATCATATAGAATGCAGCCATAGCCTGACTTAAGAGCTTTTCGTCAAGATTCTCGAAATGAACCTTAATGATCTCTTTCATCTGTGCCTGATCAGGGAACTCGATGTAATGGAAGATACATCTTCTTAAGAACGCATCAGGAAGCTCCTTTTCAGCATTTGATGTGATAATAACCACCGGTCTCTTCTTGGCGGTTATTGTCTCGCCTGTCTCAGGGATATTGAACTCCATCTTGTCAAGCTCCCATAAAAGGTCATTTGGGAACTCAATATCTGCCTTATCGATCTCATCAATAAGAAGGACTACCTGCTCATCTGAAGTAAAAGCATCTCCTAATTTTCCTAACTTGATGTACTTTGCTATATCCTCTACTCCGCTTGTTCCGAACTGTGAATCATAAAGTCTCTGAACTACGTCATAAACATAGAGTCCGTCCTGCGCCTTGGTTGTTGACTTTATGTTCCAGATGATAAGCTTCTTTCCGAGTGCATGTGCAATAGCCTCGGCAAGCTTTGTCTTACCTGTTCCCGGCTCACCCTTTACAAGAAGCGGTTTTTCCAGCGCCATAGCAATGTTGACGGTTGAAAGCAGGTCCTCAGATGCAACGTACTGATCGTCTCCGCGGAATCCTGTTGTTGTAAAATTATCCATTATTTTTTCTCCTGAGTAATCTATTTATTTTTAGAATTATCTGATATTTATACTAATTAGGTATTTATCAGATGTTGATTTCTTCAACCGTAGTATGTGCTCCGGCGATCATAGGCTCGATCTTCTTAAGAAGTGCATCAACCTGCTGAGGACAGCGTCCGATATACTTTGAAGGCTTTAAGATATCATTGATCTCGCCTTCCTTAAGCCCTAACTTAGGCTCTGCAGCAAGCAGATCCATAAGTCCGCCCTTCTCGCCGTTCTTCATACGTGCTGTTGCTGTCATTGTGCAGCCTCTTATAATCTCATGAAGCTCCTGACGATTTCCTCCCTTCTTTACTGCCTCCATCATGATATTTTCGGTAGCAATAAACGGAAGATATTCCATAACAGCGCTCTCAATAACCTTTTCGTTAACTCTCATTCCTGCAGCAACATTTCCGGCAATCTTAAGTATTGCATCGGCACAGAGGAAGCCTTCAGGCATAGATATACGTCTGTTTGCAGAATCATCGAGAGTTCTCTCAAGCCACTGTGTAGAAGCTGTCATAGGGGCATTCATTGCATCTGCCATGAGATATCTTGCGAGTGAGCATATACGCTCGCAGCGCATAGGATTTCTCTTATAAGGCATAGCTGATGAACCGATCTGGTTCTCCTCAAACGGCTCGTCTATCTGTCTGTCATGCTGTAAAAGTCTGATATCATTAGCCATGCGGTAGCAGCTCTGAGCAATTGATGAGAGCACATTGAGGATACGTGAATCCTGCTTTCTAGGATATGTCTGTCCGCAGACATCATAAACTTCCTTGAATCCGAAGTGGTCACATAGCATCTGATTCATCTTGTCAATCTTTGCCTCGTCTCCCTCATAGAGATCCATGAAGCTTGCTTCTGTACCAGTTGTTCCTCTCATTCCGCGAAGCTTCATAGTGCCGAGTACATACTCAAGCTCATCAAGATCCGAAACAAGATCCTGTATCCAAAGGCTGGCTCTCTTACCTACAGTGACAAGCTGAGCCGGCTGATAATGTGTATAGCCTAATGTTGGAAGTGCCTTATAGCGATCAGCAAATATACTGAGAGATTTTATAACGGATTTAAGCTCCTCCTTAAGATGAACAAGTCCGTCACGATAAATAATAAGGTCGGCATTGTCTGTTACATAACAGCTTGTTGCTCCTAAATGTATGATACCTGCTGCCTTAGGTGCAACCTTGCCGTATGCATACACATGAGCCATAACGTCATGACGCACTTCCTTTTCACGGGCTCTTACAACGTCATAATCTATATCTGTGATATGTGCCTTAAGCTCTTCAACCTGCTCCTTGGTTACAGGAAGTCCAAGCTCATGCTCTGCCTCTGCAAGCACTACCCAAAGCTTTCTCCATGTCTGATATCTTGTATCTGCTGAAAAAAGCTTCAGCATATATTCTGATGCATATCGCTGTGACAAAGGTGATTCGTAACTATTATTCATTTGGATCAAATATCTCCTTAATTATAATGTATAAAGCAACAGCGCTTTATCTGTCTGTTAAACTTCAAAAGCGCTGCAAACATCAGGGTTAATGCTGCCGCACTACTGCCTGCTCATGTCTGATATTTCGGATTTCAGCTGCTTAAGGCAGATCACTGCCGCAGTTAAAAGGCGGATCAATATTATCTCTTTATGTACTCATCTCTCTCAGCGCCTACCGAAACATAAGATATGCGGCAGCCTATAGCCTTCTCCACATACTCTACATATTTCTGAGCCGCCTCAGGAAGATCCTCAAACTTTCTGATTCCGGTTATATCGCATTTCCAGCCGTCCATGTATTCGAATACAGGCTTAGCATCTTTAAGAAGTACAGGGAATGGGAAATCCTCTGTTTCTTCACCGTTAACGATATACTTTGTGCATACCGGGATCTTGTCCATATAATTGAGGACATCCAGCTTTGTAAGAGCTATCTCTGTAGCGCCCTGGAGCTCAACACCGTAGCGTGTAGCCACAATATCGATAGGACCTACTCTTCTCGGTCTTCCGGTCTTTGCTCCGTACTCTCCGCCTGCATCTCTGAGTTCGTCAGCCTCCTTGCCGAACCATTCACAGGTGAAAGGTCCTTCTCCTACACATGATGAATATGCCTTAACAACACCTACTATTCTGTCAACCTTTGCATCTGTAAGGCCTGAACCTACAGGTGCATATGAAGCTATGGTGTTGGATGATGTTGTAAATGGATGGATACCGTTATCAAGATCTCTGAGTGATCCTAGCTGAGCCTCGAAAAGTATGCTCTTCCCTTCAGCCTGAGCCTTCTTCATAAAGCGTCTGGTATCGCATACGAAAGGCTTGATCTTCTCGCCGTATTCATTGAGCCAGTTCATGATGCCCTCAAGTGTATAAGGCTCTGCGCCGTAAACATTCTGAAGAGTGAGGTTCTTCCACTCCATAATATCAGCAACATGCTGCTTAAGATGCTCAGTGTAAAAAAGCTCTCCTGCAAGGATAGTCTTCTTCTGATACTTATCCGAATAGAACGGAGCGATACCCTGCTTTGTTGATCCGAACTTTTTATCTGCAAGTCTTGCTTCCTCAAGTCCGTCTAAGTCTCTGTGCCAAGGAAGGAGCAGTGAAGCTCTCTCACTTATCATAAGATTTGAAGGATTAATATCAACACCCTGTGATATAACCTGATCAATCTCCTTTGAAAGGTTTTCTGCATCAAGAGCAACTCCGTTTCCAAGTATGTTGACAGTGCCCTTTCTGAAGATACCTGATGGAAGAAGATGCAGTGCGAACTTACCGAATTCATTGATTACGGTATGACCGGCATTTCCGCCTCCCTGGAATCTGACTACAACATCATAATCCTCTGTAAGCAGGTCGACCATACGGCCCTTACCTTCATCTCCCCAGTTAATACCTACGATAGCACAATTTGACATATGTCTCTCGCCTCCGTTTAATAACATTAACAGCTGTCCGAACATAAATAATGAACGGGGCTTAAGGATGCAGCTCCTTTTGCTGTTTTAATCTGAATAATAAATTTATGCGGTTTCTGCTGTCAGCCATCACCGACACAAAATGCCACTCTTATATTTTACCTATATTCGATTATTAATCAAGCGATTTTGGCTAATTGTATAACGAATAATACTCATTAGCGCGATATTTTATCTTGACAATCGTTCCTTTAACTTCTATCTTTTTATTAAGTGTTCAGAGTCGAACAAAAGTAAGAGATCATCTTACTTAGTTTTGGCTGTTCGGACAGCCTTATACAGTTTTCGATCCTATGCTTTGGTATAAGTCTTTTCAGGCTTTTCCGAGGCATTTATTATTATAACAGGAGCATACTATGAAATATTCAGTATCCGAAGTCATCCAATATGTTCGTGAGGAGGATGTTAAATTCATCCGTCTTGCCTTCTGTGATATTTACGGAAACCAGAAAAATATGGCCATAATGCCTTATGAGCTTGAAAGAGCCTTCCGCTTAGGCATGCCGGTAGACGCTTCAGCCATAACAGGCTTTGATGCGGATAATGCCTCGGATCTGTTTCTGCATCCGGATCCTTCAACACTGACACAGCTTCCTTGGAGACCTGAGAGCGGACGCGTTGTCCGTATGTTCTGCAATGTCACTCATGCTGACGGAACTCCTTATTGCGCCGACTGCAGACATTTATTGGAGGAAGCAGTTTCAAAGGCAGCAGACTGCGGCATCAAATTCCGCTTCGGCACATCCATGGAATTTTATCTTTTTAAGACCGATGAGGACGGCACCCCTACTGCTGTCCCTCATGATAATGCAGGCTATATGGACATAGCGCCGGCAGATAAGGGTGAAAATGTCAGACGTGAGATCCAGCTCACCCTGGAGCGTATGGGCATACAGCCGGAAAGCTCCCATCATGAGGAAGGCCCGGGACAAAATGAAATTGATTTCGTCAGTGCTGAACCTCTTAGCTGCGCTGATAACGCTGTCACCTTCATCTCGGTAGTAAAGACCATTGCAGCAAGAAACGGACTTTTTGCAGATTTTTCTCCAAAGCCTGTGATCGGTCTTCCGGGAAGCGGACTGCATATAAGCATAGAAGTCACATCTGAGGACAACAGAGATCTTCTTGATAATGTCATCGCCGGCATAATGGACAAAATAAGTGATATGACTGTCTTCTTGGATCCTGTAGCAAATTCCTATGAAAGACTCGGTCGTGACAAGGCTCCGAGATTCATCAGCTGGTCGGCGGGTGACAGATCACACCTTTTCCGTATACCTCCTGCTCCTGACGGAGCTAGAACTGCAGAGCTGCGTTCACCTGACCCAACTGCAAATCCTTATATCGCACTTGCACTGCTTATCTATGCCGGACTCCACGGTATAAAAGAGCAGCTAAAGCTTTCTGATGCCTGTGATATAGACCTTTATCTTGCAAATGAAGATATCATTAACAGATTTTCAAAGCTTCCTTCTAATATTGAGAAGGCTAGAAAACTGGCATATGAAAGCAGCTTTATAAATGAGATACTTCCGGAATCTCTCATACGCCATTACTGTGAGTGCTGACGCAGACACAAAACCCGATCGATCGCAAAGCTTCAGTTTCAGCGTAAGTTTCGAAACCTTAAATAAGCTTTCAAATTACAGCGCATAAAAATAACTACAGAAAGGAGGAGCAAATATGGTTTTTTCAGATCACACCTACAGTGTACTTGTAGTATCCTCAGGCGAAAAATTTAATAATTCCATACAAAAGCTTCTCCCAAGCAATCAGTACTGGCCTCTTATGTTTGTTAAAACTGTTGAGGATGCCCGCAGGATCGTGTTTGACAAGGGCTTTGACATTGTTATAATAAATGCACCTCTTCCCGATGACTTTGGAAGTCGCTTTGCTGCTGATGTCTGCGACCGCTCTGAGGCAGGAGTTCTTCTTTTAGTCGGAAATGAATTTTATGATGAGGTATACTATAAGGCAATAGAGCACGGAGTTATGACTATGGCGAAGCCGATTACCGAAGGTTCACTTCGTCAGGCTTTGGGATTTATATGTGCTGCTTCAGAAAGAATAAAACGAATTATCCAGAAGCAGGATACGGTAAATGACAAGATTGAAGAAATGCGTATAGTCAACAAAGCTAAATGGCTGCTCATCGATCATGCACATATGACGGAGCCAGATGCACACCGCTTTATCGAGAAAAAGGCTATGGACGACAGATGCTCAAAGCGTCTGGTCGCCGAGCACATCATAAGCCAGTACGAAGAAAAATAAGCTTTAATGTTTTCTTAGCTGATCCACGGTTCAAAACAACACTTTTTTGCCTATAACCTTATGACACTTATAGCACTTGCCCTATAACTATATAACCAACAGTCAGAAAAGCTCACGCACCGAATCATCAATGCGTGAGCCTTTTTATATTTATTATCGTGTTTTTCTATTCTTTATTGAAGCATCTATAAAGCCTACAAACAGAGGATGCGGTCTGTTAGGACGGCTCTTGAACTCTGGGTGATACTGAACACCTACATAGAAAGGACGATCACTGATTTCCACTGCCTCAACAAGACGCTTATCCGGTGATACACCGCATATAGCAAGTCCTGCATTTGTAAGGACATCTCTGTAATCATTGTTGTACTCATAACGATGACGATGTCTCTCAGATATCTTAGGCATACCGTAGCAGCGTTCCATAGTTGTTCCAGGAAGAACATCACAAGGATAGCTTCCGAGACGGAGTGTACCTCCCTTATCTATGTCATCGCTCTGACCCGGCATAAAGTCGATAACCTTGTTCTGTGAACCCGGCGCAAACTCTCCTGAGTTGGCATCAGTTAATCCACATACATTTCTTGCATACTCTATAACTGCGATCTGCATTCCGAGACAGATTCCGAAGTAAGGAATGTTATTTTCTCTTGCATATCTTGCAGTAGCTATCATGCCTGCAATACCTCTGTCACCGAATCCGCCCGGAACAATGATTCCGTCAAGACTGCTCAGTTTTTCGGCAGCATTCTCATCTGTTATCTCCTCAGAATCGATCCAGTCAATGATAACATTTGATGAAAGTGACCATCCGGCATGCTTAAGTGCCTCTGATACAGAAAGGTAAGCATCATGAAGTGCAATATACTTTCCTACAAGACCTATGCGAACTATAGTTTCGCTGGATTTAATGCGGTCAACCATAGCGTTCCACTCTGAAAGGTCCGGCTTAGGTGCGCTTATGTTAAGCTCCCTGCACACAATATCTGAAAGGTGTGACTTTTCGAGATAAATCGGTGCTTCATAAAGGTAAGGAAGTGTAAGGTTTTCAATAACACAGTCAGGCTTAACATTGCAGAAATCAGCAATCTTCTTGAAGATAGTGCTGTCTGTGATATCCTCATCAGCTCTCAATACAACGATATCCGGATTAATACCCATGCCTAAAAGCTCCTTTACGGAATGCTGTGTAGGCTTGGACTTATGCTCTCCAGATGCCTTAAGATAAGGAACAAGTGTTACATGGATGTAAAGGCTGTTTTCACTGCCGACCTCATGACCCACCTGACGTATAGCCTCTATGAATGGCTGGCTCTCGATATCGCCTATTGTTCCGCCGATCTCAGTGATAACAACATCAGCCTTAGTGCTGTTGCCCACCTTATATATAAAGTTCTTTATCTCATTGGTAATATGAGGAATAGTCTGAACTGTTCTTCCGAGATATTCTCCGCGTCTTTCCATGGAAATAACGTTGGAATACACTTTTCCGGTAGTAAGATTGGAATACTTATTAAGATCTTCATCTATAAATCTCTCATAATGTCCGAGATCAAGGTCAGTCTCTGCTCCATCCTCTGTGACATATACCTCGCCGTGCTGATAAGGGCTCATTGTTCCAGGATCCACATTGATATAAGGATCCAGCTTCTGTGCTGCCACCTTGAGTCCGCGTGCCTTGAGCAGTCTTCCCAAAGATGCAGCTGTTATGCCCTTGCCAAGACCGGAAACAACTCCTCCGGTGACGAAGATGTACTTTGTCATGTCATTCCTCCCGATGAAAATATATAAAAATCAAATACAAACTGACAGAAGTCTCTTCATAACAAAGCACCGGGATATGATTAATGTGAAAGGATCCCGGCACTGCGAAATATCAAAGAGCTTCCGCCGATTGAAATAAATACAAACTTTAACCAATTATAACTTATATCCTGTCAGGATAAAACCTAAAATTTCAATTATGATAATTTAAACATGTGCATTTTTTGTTCTTTTAAAATACAAAGGTGAAATTACAGCTAATGTCTCAGAAAATCATATGTCCTGAATAATCTTATCATCCTTCTTTATAAATTTATGTCTTCTTCATAAATCAGCCTGTCAATCACCTCGCTCATAACATTATATGCAAGCTCAAGAGTTTTTATGCTTATATATTCGTTCGCCGCATGCATATGTATGCCGTTTCTTTCATCGAACGGAAAAAATCCCACCACCGGAATACCAAGGCTTCTAAGGTATCTGTTGTCACTACATCCCGGTGTTATCACAGGTAAAATGTCAGCATCCGGTATAAACTGCCGCAAAGCTTTTTGAAACACGTCAATAATATATTTATCTGCAGAAGATGCCTTGACAGTATCAAAAAACGTCTCCATACCCTCATATAATGCTTCAACATCAAGTCTGCGCTTTTCTTTGCAGCAATTCTTTATATATTCAGGCAAAAGCTCTGAGTAGTACCCCTTTGCTATGCCTTTTTTTATAATTCGTTCAATGTCTTTATCAGTATATTTTTCTGTATTTTCAGAATTTGCTGCTGAAGCCTCTTCGCAAAGCAATTTCTCATCTGTTCTTTCCTCTGTTTGCACGGTATACAGCAGTTTATTTTTAAACGGCACAGGAAAGCCGCCGCCTTCTCCTATGACAAGTGCAGCATCCTTTGCTGCGTTATGTTCTTCAATAAGTCTTTTAATGCCGCAGGTGCCGCCGTTTTCTTCATCAGCTGTAAGTATCAGCATGAGACTGTAATTCATTTCCATATTATTGTCTGCTGCTTCTTTTGCCTTATCGCACATCAGTCTGATCCAAACAGCTGCCTGTCCCTTACAGTCTGTGGTGCCTCGTCCGCAGATGCAGTTCTTTTTTAATGATGCTTTATATGGCGAGAATCTCCACTCAGCTTCATTTCCGTAAGGCGCTGTGTCAATATGCGCATGAAAAACTATTCTTTTTGGTGAGCGGCCTTTTATAAATGCCGTCACCATACAGTTACCGTCAGGATAACTGATAAGCTCTGCATTGACTCCATGATCCTTAAGAATATGGTATGCGTATTCAGCACAATCAACAGTATTGCCAGTGTCAGCAGTACTGTTATAATTAACCATATCCATAATCCATTTAATAATATCGTCCATATTTACATTATATACAGAAATTAATTTGTTATAAGCAGTTATAAATGATATAACTTATTTTATAAGACATTGGAGGCGATTTACATTATGAAAATGCAGCAGCTTGAATATTTTGTAACTGTAAGCCAGTGCGGCAGCCTCGGAAAGGCAGCCGAAAAGCTGTTTACCTCACAGCCTAACGTTAGTAAAGTTATACATTCTCTTGAAACAGAGCTTGGGACTCCTCTTTTTGAACGTAATCCAAGAGGCCTAAAGCTTAATGAATACGGCAAAGCCATATTTGAATATGCAAACGGGATCATGACCAATGCCGGCTGCATTACATCCATATGCAAACAGCATATCCCTGAGACATTCAGTGTTTCAACCTTTCAATCAAATTCTCTTGCCAGACTGCTTGCAGATCTGTATAACGAATACCCGAATATTCGAATCAACCACAGGCAGGCCAATATAGAAGAAATAGTAAGGAATGTCGAGACAAATATTTCCGAGATAGGGATCATATATATTTCAAACAAGCATATGCAGTCGCTCACAAATATTCTCATGCAAAAGCATCTTGAATTCGAGGAGCTTTGTTCCTGCAGGGCATGTGTAAATGCCGGTCCAAAATCACCTATATATGAACGTGACAGCATCAGCTATCCTGAGCTTTCAGGACTTCATTTTGTAAGCGGTATTCAGGATTACTTTTCAGAGAATAACTTCTCAAGGGAAAATCTCGGAATGGCCGGAAGTGATGCTTTTTCAATCTCTGTGTCATCAAACTGCAACCAGATGCGTCAATATCTTATTACGGAGACTGATCTTGTAGACTTCAGCCTGAATCGTTCCTATAACGGCATTGTTGATCGTTCAATCATCAAAAGGATAGATATCACCGGAGATGAAGCAGAGCTTGCTGTCGGATATATTTCTGAAAAAGGGCATGTGCTGAGTGAGCCGGCGGAGATGTATATAAAGCTGCTAAGTCATCATTATTTGCTTGAATCATAAAAGAAAAACCAGGAAAAATAATCCGGGTAGCTTCGTGCTTCGCACTCTCGCTCCCCGTAAACACGCATTCGCATAACGCACTTCGTGCTTTTTTGCTCTGCTAGCCTTTCTTAGTTTATTTAAAATAATCCGGGTAGCTGCGTGCTTCGCACTCCCGCTCCCCGTAAACACGCATTCGCAAATCGCACTTCGTGCTTTTTTGCTCATGCGTGTTTATCTATCTAATAGGCTCTCGTCAGCATCTATAAACAGTCGCTTCCGAGAGCCTATTATCTAGAATTATTTTCACATGTCTGTGATCATTTTGTTGTAGCTGTTCTGGCCGTAGTAGAATTTTATTTTTTCCCAATCTGAATCTGCCGGATTATAGCCGTTAACTCCCATTTCCTGTACATGCTCGGAATCCATGGCTTCTTTGTTATGGCTGTAGTCTACTGCTATGATCATAAGGCTCTTCCAGTATTTATCACACTGTTCGATCCAGTCCTCAGGGATGTTGTCGAGCGGGAAGCGTCCTATTTCTGTATGTGCAACTTTACCCATCCAATCGTACTCCGGCGGATATGTATCGCATGAATCGAATAGAAGCATTTCAAGTCCGGCTCTTACTACTATAAACTGATTATTATCAAGATCAATGATGTATCTCCAGCGGTTTGCCCATGCTCCTACAAATCCGGAGTAATCTACCATATACGGATAGAAGTCCTTGAGAGGTGATACTGCATCCTTTGTCCATGCCAATGCCTCCTGCCAGGTCATGTTTTCTATTTCAGGCCAGAGCTGCTCAGGAATGTATTTTTTGTAGGTTTCCTTCTGCTCTTCTGTCATCGGCTCTTCTTCTTTTACCATGATTACTTTATCATAATAATCACTTATGGCATCAACGCCGGCTGATCTTATCCACTTAACGGTACGTTTTCCGACAAGTCTCATTTCAGAATTACGATGTG
Source organism: Lachnospiraceae bacterium (assembly GCA_022768465.1). Taxonomy (GTDB): domain Bacteria; phylum Bacillota; class Clostridia; order Lachnospirales; family Lachnospiraceae; genus Avilachnospira. The sequence continues at coordinate 33,674 of JALELZ010000030.1, read as the reverse complement.
AATAAGTTACTTTCAACTTATTGTTTTTCTTTAATACAATAACTCCTTTTTTCTTCGATGCCATTTTTATTTCCTCCTGTAAAAAAATAACGATCAAAATTATGATTGTATGAAGTAATCATAGGTTATTGATCGTTATCAAACAAGTTCCAATATATTAATATAAACTCATAACAAATCGATAACCGTACGTCTTGATTTTACTCAAAGACGTGCTCGATAGCCTTTTCAATTATGAGTGTTATATGCTCGTCGGCAAGGCTGTAGTAAATCTGCTTTCCGTCACGACGTGCCTTTACAAGCTTGCTCTGCTTAAGTATCTTAAGCTGATGGGAAATAGCTGATGCTGTCATACCAAGCTGCTCGGCAAGATCGCTGACACATACTTCATCTGTATCAAAAAGATATGCTAAAACTCTTACTCTCGTATAATCACCGAAAACCTTAAAAAACTCAGCAATGGTCGCCATTTGTTCATCATTAAGATTTGTGATCCTCGTAATATTTTCTGCCATACACTTTCCTCCGTGTTTATAGTCACAAGGCTCCTACAGAATGAAAATGCTTATCTGCCGACCTCTATGGTGTATTTTTAATAAAACATTTGAATAATTATAGCAAACATATTCCGAAAAAGCCATTCTGAAATACTCAGCATGGCTTTTTCTTTTTGTACAGGAATTTAATATTTACAGATTCTTTGTGTAAAGTGCTCTGATAGCATTTAAAACAGCTATTACCATTACTCCGACGTCTGCAAATATTGCAGCCCACATGTTTGCAATACCTACTGCTCCCAGGGCAAGGCAGATAAGCTTAATGCCGATTGCGAAATAGATATTTTCATATACTATATTCATGCACTTCTTGGATATCTTGATAGCCTTTGCGATCTTCTCAGGATTGTCATCCATAAGTACGATATCTGCAGCTTCGATAGCGGCATCCGAACCGAGAGCACCCATGGCAATGCCTACGTCAGCTCTGGTAAGTACAGGTGCATCATTGATTCCGTCACCGACGAATGCAACCTTTTCCTTTTCTCCCGCCTGTGCAAGAACTTCCTCAACCTTGCTCACCTTATCGGCAGGAAGGAGCTCTGAATATACCTGATCTATGCCAAGCTTGGCAGCAACCGCCTCTGCAGCCTTTTTAGCATCGCCTGTAAGCATTACAGTCTTTTTGATTCCGGCATGCTTAAGCTTTGAAATAGCTGCTCCCGCAGTCTCCTTAATACGGTCTGATATAAGGATATGTCCGGAATATTTTCCGTCAATTGCAACATATACTATAGTTCCTACATCCTCGCAGGTAGTATATTTGATGCCAAGCTCATCCATAAGCTTGTAGTTTCCGGCAGCAACAGTCACTCCGTCTATAACAGCTGTTACACCCTTTCCGCCTATCTCCTTGACATCTCCTATACGCTTCTTATCGATAGCTTTGCCGTATGCCTTCTGAAGGCTTAAGCTGATAGGATGAGTTGAATAGCTCTCAGCATAAGCAGTAAGCTCAAGCAGTCTGTCCTTGTCAATGCCTTCTGCCTTAATATCAGTTACTTCGAATACACCCTCTGTCATAGTTCCTGTCTTGTCAAACATGACATATTTTACCATTGACAGTGTTTCCAGATAGCTGGATCCCTTTACGAGTACGCCAGCATTGCTGGCTCCACCGATTCCTGCAAAGAATGAAAGCGGAATACTGATAACAAGTGCACATGGACAGCTTATTACAAGGAATGTAAGCGCTCTGTATACCCAAATTCCCCAGTTCGGATCATGACCCATCACAAAATTTGCAACCGGAACAACTACTGCCAATGCGAGTGCAGCATAGCATACTGCCGGTGTATACACTTTTGCAAATCTTGATATAAATGCTTCTGATCTTGATTTCTTTGAGCTGGCATTTTCAACAAGATCAAGTATCTTTGAAACTGTAGACTCGCCGAATTCCTTTGTTGTCTTTATCTTAAGAATACCTGTAAGGTTAATGCAGCCTGAAGTAATTTCCTCTCCGGCCTTTATATCTCTCGGAACGCTCTCACCTGTAAGAGCTGCTGTATTAAGTGAACTGCTGCCTTCGGTTACAATACCGTCAAGCGGTACCTTTTCACCAGGCTTAACAACGATTACTGAGCCTATTTCAACCTCATCAGGATCAACCTTTTCAAGATCACCGTTTTCCTTCTCAATGAATGCATAGTCAGGTCTTATATCCATAAGATCTGAAATGTTTTTGCGGCTCTTTCCGACTGCATAGCTCTGGAAAAGCTCTCCGATCTGATAAAACAGTATAACCGCACAGCCTTCCTGGTAATCAGAAAGCATCATAGCTCCGACCGTTGCTATTGCCATAAGGAAGTTCTCGTCAAACGGTCTTCTGTTCTTAACTCCGTGAAATGCCTTGAGCAGAACATCGTAGCCGACTATAAGATATGGAACAAGATATGCTAAAAACTTTGCCACCTTCATTGTATCTGTGGCAGGCTCCTCCTCACCGAAAATAAATCTGAGGACAATGAGCAGCACGAATGAGATTATGATCCTTATAAGAACCTTTTTCTGTTTTTTATTCATAATACGCTACCTCTTTTATGCGGCTTTTTAGTATAACAAAAGCCAACCACTGAAAGGCTTCAACAGTTAGCTTTTATAGACAAGTCTCAAAGTGCTGTGCGTTATGACTTATTAACAAATCAATATTTAACAGTGTCTGTTCGCACCAGCTTTGTCAGCTATTGATTAAAGGAAAATCTCGCAATCCTCTTCTACAGCCTTGCAGTTCTTTACTACGTTTTCCATAACTGAAGCAACATCAGCACCCTCATCAAACTCAACATTCATCTTCTGAGTCATGAAGTTTACGACACAATCCTTAACACCTGCTGTCTTCTTTGTTGCATCCTCCATAAGGTTTGCACAGTTTGCGCAATCAACTTCGATCTTGTAGCTCTTTTTCATTTTGGCTCTCCTTTTTGTTTCTTAAGTTCATGTTGAACATTTGAACGATTGTTTAACTATGATTTCATTATACACATTGTTTGTATAAATGCAAGTATTATTTTAGCTTATTTGCGAAAAAACATAGCAGAACAATGACGCTCCCATGAAATATATAAGTTTATATTTGAACATATGTATAATTATTTACATTGTATATTATCTTACAATTGCATTGTATTAATTTTCCACTGCAGATTGCACAATTTTTGATTGTTACTATTTGCAAAAATTTACATTTCGCACAATTTCCTTAACGATTGTCTACCTCTTACATCAATGTATATGATACAATTCACTAAATGATGATAATGTTTAATATCAGTATCCGCTAATTATCTGAATCTTAAGGAGGTCTAAATGAAAAGAACTATAGCAGCTATGATAATATCAACATTATTCTCTTTAACCTTAGCAGCATGCGGAGGTACATCCCAAAATTCTTCGAATTCTGCCTCAGATACTTCTAATGCAGAACTTTCGCATAAAACCAATGCAATTATGGAAATCGCACAAAGTACTGGCAACACTAATCTTGATCCGCATAAGGAATATTTCGGTTGGAATGACTGTACCTACGGTTTTAATGAGACACTCTTTAAGATTGCTGACGACTTTTCCGTACAGCCATGGCTTGCCGAAAAGGCCGAGCTCAAAGATACCACATGGACTATAACCTTAAAAGACAATATAACTTTTTCTGATGGAGATAAGGTTACCGCAGATATGGTCATCCAAAACCTTAAAAGAATCGCTGAAGTCAACTCCCGTTTTTCAGCAATGGCAGACTGGGAGCTCACTGCAATTGATGACAAAACCTTAAGCATAACCACCCCTAAAATTTATGTAACCATGACCAACGATCTTGCTGACCCTTCTGTCAGCATAGTTGATCTTGATCACACTGAAGATATTGAAAATGCACCTATTTGTACCGGTCCTTTTGTGGTGGATTCCTTTAATGCCTCTTCCGGTGATATTTCTGTAAAACGAAACGAAAACTATTGGGGCGGCGATGTCGTCCTTGCCGGCGCCAATATCCTGCATATATCTGATGATGAATCAAGACTTATGGCCATGCAGAACGGTGAGATAGATCTTTATCCGAATGTTTCATCTTCGGCATCTGAAATATTTGAAGCAAATCCCGATCTCTATCACCTTGTAATCACTCCGGGTGCAAGACTGCAGTATTATATGATTAATTCTCGTCTCCCTGAAAGTGTCAGAAATGCTATTAACCTTATCGTTGATAAGAATGAAATGTCAACCTTTTTAGCAGGTGCAACAACTCCTGCAGTTGGACCTTTTAGTGTAAATGTCCCTTACGGCAAGGTTACTGTTCCTGAAACAGATGTCGCAGCGGCAAAAGCAGCGCTTGAGGCAGACGGATACAGTATTGGTTCAGACGGCTTTTATCAGAAAAACGGCGAGAAGCTTGTAATCAATCTTTCTACATATTCAAGAGGCTCTCGTTTCCTTGATTCACTTGCAGTTATAATGAACCGTGAGCTTGCTGCGGCAGGCATCGACAGTGCGATTGTTGAAGTTGAAAATCCAGATCAGTATATCACCACAGGGGATTTCGACATCGGTTTCTACTGCATGATAGCCGATAAGTCCGGCGATCCGTATTACTTCCTTAATGCAATGCTCAGAAAGGGCGGCTATCTTGACTGCCTCGGATATGATATCCCTGAGATCGAGGCAATGCTTAATGAATTAGAATATGAAACAGATACTGATAAGAGAGCCGAGCTTGCAAATGAGATAGTACAGCTTACTATTGACAATAATATGTACGGCTACGTTGGTCTTTTCAACAAGACGACTGTCCTTGCCGTAGGTGTTTCAGGCTTTGCAGAGACTTCACCGTTTGATTACTACGGACTTACAGCAGAGTCCAGAAAACCTGAATATTAATCAGCTTGACAGAATTTATCAATTCCTATTCTCTTTCTAAAAGGCTGCTGCCTGTAAAAGCGCCCCCCTCGCAAGAGGGTGCATTTACAGGCAGCAGCCGCAATTCATTCTCTAATCTATTTTCTTATGCAATCAAATATGAATGATTCAGATTATTTAGTTCCGAATATTCTGTCTCCGGCATCGCCTAATCCCGGACAGATATACGCAGCTTTATTAAGCTCTCTGTCAAGGTGTCCGATATAAAGCTCAACATCAGGATGTGCCTCATGGAACTTCTTTACACCTTCCGGAGCAGCGATGATGCATATCATCTTAATTCTCTTTCCGCCGCGTTTTTTAATAAGATTGATTGCATCGATTGCAGATCCGCCTGTTGCAAGCATAGGGTCTGTTACAAGAATAACTCTCTCTGATATAGGATCAGGAAGCTTACAGAAATATTCATGTGGCTCATGTGTCTCTTCATCACGGTACATTCCTATATGGCCTACCTTTGCAGAAGGAGTAAGAGAAAGTATGCCCGGAACGAGACCAAGACCCGCTCTTAATATTGGAACTATAGCAAGCTTTCTTCCTGCAATAACAGGACTCTTACAGCTTTCAATAGGAGTCTCGATTTCAATATCTACAGTCTCAAGATCAGCAAGTGCTTCAAAGCCCATAAGCATTCCGAGCTCCTCAACCACCTTTCTGAACTCGTTGGTTCCTGTGTTCTTGTCTCTGAGGATAGTTATCTTGTGCTGAATAAGAGGGTGTGTAAATTCATAAACGTTGTCAAAAAGCTTGTTCATTAGCTGCCGCCTTTCATCTTATAAATATATGATCCGTAAAACCTTGTCTCCATTTCGGAAATATGCCCTGTTTTACAAAATCACTGGTTTCTTTGTTTTACTATCTCGCCCTGATTTTTATATATGGATGAGCCGTCGATTGCATTTCTTACACTTGAAAGAGGATATATATTGGTGTTTCTTCCTATAACAGCTCCAGGGTTAAGTATCGAACCGCAGCCGACCTCAACATGATCTCCCAATATTGCTCCGAACTTTTTAAGTCCGGTCTCGGTATCCTCATCCTCAAAATGCACCTTAACAAGCTTCTTGTCGCTTTTAACATTGCTTGTAATGCTTCCGGCTCCCATATGTGCTTTATAGCCGAGTATTGAATCTCCTACATAATTGTAATGCGGTACCTGCACATTATCAAGCAGTATCACATTTTTAAGCTCGGTAGAGTTTCCTACGACGCAGTTTTCTCCTATCAGTGCCGAGCCTCTGATGAACGCACAATGTCTTACTTCTGTACCCGCCCCTATAATGCATGGTCCTTTTATATAAGCTGATTCAAATACAACTGCACTTTTATGTATCCAGACATCCTCAGCCGGATGATCATATTCCCCCGGATCAAGGCTGTTTCCGAGCTTTAATATAAAATCCTTTATAAGCGGCAATGCCTCCCATGGATATGTTATGTTCTCTAAAAGCTCTTTTGCCGCAGTATGCTCTGTATCAAGTAGCTTCTTTATTTCTGCTTCATTTTTTTTCATAGTCCGTCATGCCTTTCAGGAATTTTTCTGTTTAGTTCCGCTTCCGCCTCTGACAGCAGTCTTAAGATTTGAAAGCTTTACTTCTCGTTTTCCGAATTTAACAGCTGATTCCGATGTAACTACTTCACATCCAATGCAGAAGTCAGCCTTATGCAGCTTTATTCCTCTGACACCTCTTGCATTTTTCTTTTGAACCGGAACATCGTCAAGTGCAAACCTAAGCGCATACTCATCATTAGTCCAGATGCATACCGTATTCTGACCTATCTCCTTTACAGGAAGTATTGCAATTACCTTATCATCCTCCTGCAGCTTTGTAGATGCTACGAGTCGATTATTTGTATCAAATTCAGATGCCTCTACCTGCTTTATCATGCCGTCCTTTGTAAGGAACAGCAGATTTGTGTCATTAAGACCGGCTTTTGCTACAATATAAATTATTTCTTCCTCCGATGCCTGATACTTAGATATATTATCGATCGGCACACCCTTATCCTTAAGCTTCTTCATAGGTATGTCCGCACATTTTAACATGTGCAGATTGCCCTTATCCGTAAACACAAGGATCCTTCCGTCATTTGCACATTCGATAACATATTTATTATCTGTATCAACTGCCTCTCTATTCTTATCATATATATTCATATCCATGAGCTTGCAGTACCCGAGCCTGTCCATAACAAATACACATGGAATGGATTCCTGATGAGCTTCTTCTATTACAGCTTCCTTGCTGTCTTCAATAAGTGTTCTTCTCGGATAGCCGTATTTTTCTATAATATTTTCCAGATCAGTCTTAATAAGTGCATTACGCTCAGATCTTCCGTTTATGATCGAAGTATACTGCTTTATTGCCTTCATTGTAGCCTTATAGGCCTTTTCAAGCTCAACTATCTCAAGTCCGATAAGCTTATAGAGCTGCATTTCAAGAATAGCCTTTGCCTGACGATCCGTGAATCTCAGCTTTTTTGCATCCTCCATGAGCTCCTTATCTTTAAATGCGATTCCTGAAACATCTCCCTTTGTGAGACAATTCTCCGCATCCTTACGATTTTTAGCGCCTCTTATTACAGCTATAACAAGATCAATGATATTGCAGGCAGTTATAAGACCTTCCTGAATCTCTCTTCTGTCTTCCTCCTTTTCAAGCAGCGCCCTATACTTTCTTTCAAGTATCTCATGCTGGAAGGAAAGCCATGAACTGAGTATGCTTCGCAGATTCATCACTTCCGGTCTGCCATCGGAAATTGCAAGCATATTTACGCCGAAGGTATCTTCAAGTCTGGTTTTTTTGTACAGCATATTCGTGATCCTGTCGATATTGCTGTCCTTTTTAAGCTCCATGAAAATGCTTATGCCGCTTGCATCAGAAGCATTTCCTATATCTGTTATCTCCGGAAGCTTCTTTGACTCAACAAGATCTGCTGTATCCTGCATAAACTTTCCGATTCCGGCACCTATCATGGTGTAAGGTATCTCGGTCACTATAAGTTTATCCTTCTCGCTTCTTTTTTGAGCCGGTACATATTCAAGCTTGCCTCTTAATTTAAGCTTGCCCACACCGGTCTCATATATGCCTTTAAGCTCTGACTTATTGGAAATGATCCCGCCTGTAGGAAAATCCGGTCCCGGCATTATCTTCAGCATATCATCAATGCTTATATCCGGATCATCGATATATGCCATGCACAGTCTGCAAAGCTCCGTAAGATTATGGCACGGTGTAGATGTGGTCATTCCTACTGCAATACCTTCAGAACCGTTTAAAAGAAAATTCGGGATCCTTACAGGCAGCACGACCGGCTCGGTCTCTGTATTGGCATATGTCGGAACAAAATCTACCGACTTATCGATATCTTTAAGAAATACCTCATCAGTAAATGCCTGAAGCTTCGCTTCTGTATATCTGTATGCAGCAGCGGTATCACCCTCTATAGAACCGAAATTACCCTTTCCGTCCACAAGTGGCACAGAACGCTTAAAGTCCTGTGACATAACGACCATGGTTTCATATATGGATGAGTCGCCGTGCGGATGAAATCTACCCATACAATCACCTGTAATACGTGCGGATTTCATTTCCTTTCTGTCATGATGAACATGAAGGTTATCCATATCGTATAAAAGTCTTCTCTGTACAGGCTTAAGTCCGTCTCTTATATCCGGCACGGCTCTTGCTGTTATAACAGACATGCTGTAGTCAAGATATGACTTCTGCATTTCTTCGCTGTATTCTGTTCTAAGTATCTTCTCAGACATTTATATATTCACCCTTTTATATTATGCGGTTGAGGTCAAAAGGACTTTAACCCCAACTGATACCGGATCACTCAGCACTTTTCGCTTCTGCAATCCTCAAAACATTAGTTATCAGCTGTCTATTTCAGCTTCATTAGCATGCGCATATATGAAATCTCTTCTCGGACCTACCTCGGATCCCATAAGCATCTCTGTGACCTCTGAAGCAAGTCTTGCATCCTCTATCTCTACCCTCTTTAAAACTCGTCTCTCCGGATCAAGAGTCGTAGCCCAAAGATCCGGCGGATCCATTTCTCCGAGACCCTTAAAGCGCTTCAGCTCATAGCTTGAAGGATCATGATCCTTCTGATATTTTTGAAGCTCTCTGTCATTGTACATATACTGCGGCTTGCCGTTCTTCGCCTTAGGTGTAACAAGATAGAGCGGTGGCATAGAAACATATATATGTCCGTTATAAATAAGCTCCGGCATAAATCTGTAGAAAAACGTCAGCAGAAGTGTATCGATATGGCTTCCGTCGACATCCGCATCAGTCATCAGAATGATTTTATTATAGTTTAGCTTTGTAATATCAAAATCATTTCCGTAGCCTTCCGAGAAGCCGCAGCCGAAGCTGTTTATCATAGTCTTTATCTCGGCATTTGCAAGTACCTTATCTATTGAAGCCTTCTCAACATTTAAGATCTTACCTCTTATCGGCAGTATAGCCTGGAACTCTCTGTTTCTGGCAGTTCCTGCAGAGCCGCCTGCAGAGTCTCCCTCTACTATAAATATTTCGCATTTAGACGGATCTTTTGATGTGCACACCTTTAATTTTCCGTTAGAATCGAAAGAAAACTTATTTTTTGAAAGCATATTTGTCTTTGCTTTCTCTTCAGCCTTTCTTATCTTAGCTGATTTTTCAGCACATGCTATTATGGATTTAACGGTCTCTATATTACGATCAAAGAAATGCTCTAACTTCTCTCCGGTTACTGAAGCCACATCTGATGCAGCATCCGCACTCGCAAGCTTTGTCTTGGTCTGACCTTCAAATATAGGATCTCTGTATTTAATGGCAATAACACAGGTCATTCCGTTTCTTGTATCTGCACCGGTGAAATTGTTATCCTTCTCCTTGAGTATTCCTATCTGTCTGGCATAGAAATTGATAAGCTGAGTATACTTTGTTTTAAATCCTGTTATATGAGTACCGCCCTCCTGCGTAAAGATATTGTTGCAGAAGCCGTGAATATTTTCCTCAAAAGCATCTACATACTGGAAGCAGCATTCTACCTCTGTATCATTGCAGGTGTCCTTGAAATAGATCAGTGGGGTGACAGTTGTCTGACCTTTATTAAGCGCTGTAATATATGCCCTTAACCCATCCGGCTCATGGAATGTAACATGCTCTCCGCCTGATGCCTTTTCAACTGCCTCTTCCGCATTCTCCTTTGATGTATTGTCTAATCCGAAGGATATCTGACCGTCATCACCTAATACAAATGCTTCTGTCTTTACATTTGCAGCAGCAAATTCTCTCATATCTGAAAAATGAATAGTGAGTTCAGGATTCAGATACGCGGTCTCATGAAGGCGTGATTTTATCCACTCGCTCTTAAATACTGTCTTTTCGAATATTTCATCATCAGGCAGGAAATTGATCGTGGTGCCTGTTTCTCTGGATTTTCCCACTACAGGAAGCAGTCCGTTGTGAAGCTCAGTGGTAGGTATACCTCTTTGGTATGAGTCATGATAAACCTTACCTTCTCTTGCAACATCCACAGTCATACGCTTTGAAAGCGCATTAACAACAGAGGAACCAACGCCGTGAAGTCCTCCAGAAGTCTTGTAGGCCTGATTATCAAACTTACCGCCGGCATGGAGTGTAGTCATTATGACTCTTTCCGCCGACAATCCCTTAGAATGCAGGTCTACCGGCAGACCTCTTCCGTTATCCTTGACTGTGCATGAGCCATCCTTTTCAAGTGTCACCCAAATCTCGGTGCAGTAGCCTGCAAGGTGCTCGTCCACGGCATTATCAAGTATCTCATATACCAGGTGGTTAAGAGCTTTGATGCCTACTCCACCGATATACATTCCGGGTCTTGTTCTGACCGGCTCAAGTCCCTCTAAAACTGTTATACTGTCTGCATTGTAGCTTTGTGTTTTTGCCATTTATACCTTACCTTTTTTTAGAATAACTGCCTGCGTAAAAAAAAGGAAATGACTTATTAGGCCATCTCCGAATATATAAAGCTCCCGGCCGGATTCGAACCGGCGACCTACGCATTACGAATGCGTTGCTCTACCAGCTGAGCCACGGAAGCCTGCATATCAAATGCTTATGTAGTATATCACAGCAGACTTTAAAAAACAATATTCAGCTTTATTTACTATAGCCTGGTGAAGCTCATCCTCTACAATTCTAAGCTCTGCCTTTTTTGCATCCGCATATGCTTTTGTTTTTAATAATTGCCGGAAACAGCGAATCAACTATGAACACCGCAAGTGCCATAGCTCCTGCTATCTGCAATGTCTCTACAAGATAATGTGTTGAAAGATCCTGATTGCTCTGAATCAGATAATATACGCTTTTGTATATCGAACCTCCGGGAACTACCGGAAGCAGTCCCGGTATCAGAAATACAGTGACAGGCGCCTTTATCACTCTTGCAAGGACATGACTCAGTACTGCCATGAGAGCTGTTGATAAAAATGCTGCTGCCATTTTTGAATGATCCTGCTGCAATATTATCAGATATGATGTCCATGCAACAGTTCCTGTAAATGCCGAAAAGAAAATATACTTTTTAGGCACCTCCAGATATGCTGAAAATGCAAGTATTGCTAAGTATGAGCTTATAATCTGTGGAAGCATAGCTTATCCTCTGTCTATCTTAAGTCTTATAGTCTGAATTTAAATTATATATTAATCTTATGTATTACTGCTGCCTTATTTAAGCTCGGAAGGTCTACACTTTACGGAATAAACAATTCCGCTAAAATAATGCCGCAGCCGACTCCTGCAGCAACTGCAAGGGCAATTACGACCGCCTCCATTATTCTTGCCGAGCCTGAGGAATAATCGCCGTTAAGCATGTCTCTTATAGCTGTTGCAAAAGGAACTCCGGGAACAAGCGGCATTATTGCCCCCATTATCATAGCGTCCGGATTGCTTCCATGCAGCACAAAGGCAGACAAAAGGAAGGCGGTTATAGCTATGATGCTTGCATTTAAGCTTGTTATTATAAAATCATTGAATCGTGTTTTAGAAAGTAAATAGTCTGCTGCCGCATATATACTTCCCACTGCCAGACCTCCTGCAAAGTCTATGCCTGTTCCTCCGAACATGACTACAAAAAAAGCCGCAACGCCCACAATTCCGACAGAATGTACGAATTTATTATAATGCTTTTCGCATTTTATCTCTTTTAATCTTTTATTTGCTTCTGAAAGATCAATCGTTCCGGAGCAAAGCTCTCTTGAAACAGTATTCACTCCGCATATACGGCTTATATTAGCGCTTCTTTGATGTATACGCTTTACCATAGTCACCGGACTGTTATTTCCATCATGCAGTGAAAGTACTATCCCTGTGGTTATAACAAGCATATAGTCCGGATCAAAACCGAAACAGTCTAATATGCGGCGCATAGTATCCTCTACTCTGTATACCTCCGCTCCGCTTTGCAGCATTATCTCCCCTTCAAGCATAACGGTTTCCAAAAGCAGTGAATTATCCTGATTATTATGTGTTTTTTTCATCTCCAACCACATTTAAGCTTAAAAGAAAACGGCTGCCAAATAAAAAGCCTTTATTATGCTATTTATCCGCAGCCGTTTAGATCTTACGATCAATTATTAATATTCGAATTCTCCGTTGAATACTGTTGTTACAGCTCCTGTCAGAGTTACCTTTTCATCTGTGTAGTTTACAACAAGATCTCCTCCGAGCAGCTTAACTGTTACATCAGAGCCCTTATCACAAAGTCCGTTAACAACTGCTGCCGCAACTGCCGCACATGCTCCGGTACCGCAGGCAAGGGTCTCCCCGTTTCCTCTTTCCCAGACTCTCATACGAAGAGTATTGCGGTTTACAGGTCTTACAAACTCTGTATTTATTCTCTCAGGGAACATCGGATGATGTTCGAACTCAGGTCCGATCTTCTCAAGCCAGAGCTTATCAAGCCCTTCACCAAAGGTTACGCAATGCGGATTGCCTATTGAAAGGCAGGTTACCATGAATTCTTCACCGATAACCTTGAGCGGCTGATTTATGATATTAGTTGTAGGATCATCTGTAATAGCCGGTATATCCTTCGCCATAAAGCTTACCTTGCCCATGTCTACTGAAACTGAGCTTACCTTGCCGTCTCTGGTATAGAGCTTAAGCTTATGAACATTTCCTGCTATCTCGATATTTACAAAATATCTGTCCTTTTCGATAAAGCCGTTGTCATAAAGGTACTTTGCAACACAGCGGATGTTGTTTCCTGCCATTTTTCCTTCCGAACCATCCTTGTTGAAGGTACGCATCTTTGCATCTGCACCTTCCTTGTCGGAATGCTCGATAAGAACGATACCATCCGCACCTATGCCATAATGAGGTGCGCAGAGGTTTACGCAAAGTGACTCAGGACAGGTTATCTTACTGTCAAAGTTTTCAATGAAAATGTAGTCATTTCCGCAGGAATGCATCTTCGTAAACTTAACATGGCTGTGCTCATGTCTCATATTGTTGATATCTACGAGCTCAGTATTGTTAATGTTGAAGCGACTCTCTATCATCTCTGCAAGAGCACCGGCTGTATCAAGGCTCGTGATGCATGGGATGCCTAACTGCATTGCCTTTCTGTGAAGCTTGATATATGCCCTTGTTGTTTCATCAAGAGCAGCTCCTGTATAAATGATATAGCTAAGCTTTCCGGCTTCCATAAGATCATAGATCTCAGGGCTCTCGGTCGCATTTTCAACGCTTGTTACAGGAATGCCAAGCTTGCTTATAGCATCAGCAGTTCCGGTTGTAGCATAAAGGTCCATGCGAAGATCATAGAAACGCTTTGCTACAGAAAGCACCTCTTCATAATCTGTATTATCTACAGAAATGAGTACGCCCGGTGTGTTCTCTGAGTCTGTTGGAGGTACTGTGAAGCCTGCGGCTGTAAGTCCCTTGTAAAGAGCCTCTGAGAGGGTCTTTCCGAGACCAAGTACCTCTCCTGTTGACTTCATCTCAGGTCCTAATATTGAGTTTGCATCATTGAGCTTTTCGAATGAGAACACAGGTACCTTAACTGCACAGTAAGGCGGTGTTCTGTAAAGTCCGGTGCCGTAGCCTAAATCCTTAAGCTTTGCTCCGAGCATTACCTTGGTAGCAAGATCAACCATAGGAACATTTGTAACCTTGCTTATATAAGGAATTGTACGTGAAGCTCTCGGGTTAACCTCGATAACATAAAGCTTATCGTGATAGATAAGGTACTGAATATTTACAAGTCCTTTTGTTCCGAGTGCAAGAGCAAGTTTCTCTGAGCTGTCACAGATGATCTCAAGGAATTTATCTGTGAGGTTGTATGGCGGATATACAGCTATAGAGTCTCCTGAATGTACTCCGGCTCTCTCTACGTGCTCCATGATTCCCGGGATAAGTACGTTCTCACCATCGGAAATAACATCTACCTCAAGCTCAGGTCCCTGCATGTACTTATCTACAAGTACAGGATTGTCAATTCCTCCTGCAAGGATATTCTTCATGTACTTTATTGTATGCTCGTCATCGTGTGATATAGTCATGTTCTGACCACCGATAACATAGCTTGGTCTTAGGAGTACCGGGTATCCGAGTGTATCTGCAGCCTTAACCGCTTCCTCTATAGTGCTTACACCAAAGCCCTTAGGTCTTGATATTCCGAACTGCTCCAGCAACGCATCGAACTTAGCTCTGTCCTCAGCCACGTCAATACCCTCAGCAGAGGTTCCGAGTATCTGTATGCCCTGCTGATCAAGGAAATTTGTAAGCTTGATAGCTGTCTGTCCGCCAAAGGCTACAACTACTCCGATAGGCTTCTCAATCTCGATGATGTTCATAACATCCTCAGGTGTAAGAGCCTCGAAGTACAGTCTGTCAGCTGTATCATAGTCTGTTGATACTGTCTCAGGGTTATTATTTATGATAACAACATCATATCCGAGCTTTCTGAGTGTCCACACGCAATGAACAGACGAATAGTCAAACTCAATACCCTGTCCGATACGGATAGGACCTGAGCCTAATACTATAACAACGTCCTTGCCGCTTCTCTTAAAGCTTCTTGACTCACATGCATCATCGCAGGTCGAATAGAAATACGGTGTCTCTGCATCAAACTCAGATGCACATGTATCTACCATCTTATAGCTGAAATGTCTGTGAGGCATTTTGTCCTTAGCAACGCCGCTTATGCGTGAAAGAGCCGCATCTGTATATCCGAGCTTCTTTCCGTGCTCATAGTCTTCCTTAGACATAGTATCGGTATTGAGATTGCTTATATACATTTCATACTCAGCGATCTTTCTTACCTTATTTAAGAACCAGCGGTCTATCTTTGTTATTTCATGGATCTCATCAACAGTATGTCCGGCCTTTAATGCCTCGAAGATAGAGAACAGACGTCTGTCGTTCTGCTCTGCAACTCTCTCCATTACCGGCTTATCTGAAAGCGGCGGAAGGTTGAGTGTATCAGCTCCGATCTCAGCTCCTCTTACAGCCTTCATAAGAGCCATCTCAAAGCTGTTGGCAATAGCCATGACCTCACCGGTAGCCTTCATCTGAGTACCTACGGTTCTTGAGGATCCGGCGAATTTATCAAACGGCCACTTCGGGAACTTAACAACTACATAGTCAATTGCAGGCTCGAAGCATGCACAGGTCTTTTTGGTAATATCATTAACGATCTCGTCAAGTGTATATCCGAGTGCTATCTTTGTTGTTATCTTTGCAATAGGATAGCCTGTTGCCTTTGAAGCAAGTGCAGATGATCTGGATACTCTCGGGTCAACCTCGATAACAGCATACTCGAAGCTGTTAGGGTTAAGTGCAAACTGGCAGTTACAGCCGCCAACGATTCCGAGTGCGGAGATCATTTCCAATGATGCTGTACGAAGCATCTGATATTCTTTATCTGAAAGAGTGAGTGCAGGTGCAACTACTATAGAGTCTCCGGTATGAACTCCGACAGGGTCAAAGTTTTCCATTGAACAGATAGTGATTGCATTTCCGAGAGCATCTCTCATTGTCTCAAACTCGATTTCCTTCCAGCCTGAGATGCAGCGCTCAACAAGTATCTGTGTGATAGGAGACATATCAAGTCCGCTCTTTGCAATGACTCTGAGCTCTTCCTCATCATTTGCGATACCGCCGCCGCTTCCTCCCAATGTGAAGGCCGGACGAACGATTACCGGATAGCTGATCTTATTCGCAACAGCGATAGCCTCTTCTACTGTATTTGCGATTTCTGAAGGAACTACAGGCTGGCCTATTGCCTCCATAGTCTCCTTAAAGAGCTCTCTGTCTTCAGCCTTATCTATAGCCTCTACAGGTGAGCCTAAGAGTCTGACATTGTACTTATCCAGTACTCCGTTTTTCTTAAGCTGCATAGCTATAGTAAGTCCTGTCTGACCGCCGAGTCCGGCTAAAAGTCCGTCAGGTCTTTCCTTTGCTATAATACGCTCTACTGTCTCTGCGTTAAGCGGCTCAAGATAGATCTCATCAGCCAGATCCTTATCTGTCATAATTGTGGCAGGATTAGAGTTTACAAGTACGACATTGATGCCTTCGTCCTTGAGTACGCGGCAGGCCTGTGCTCCTGCATAGTCAAACTCTGCTGCCTGTCCGATAACTATCGGGCCTGAACCTATCATCAGGACCTTTTTAATACTTGTATCCTTAGGCATTTTCCTTTCCTCCCATCATATCGATAAACCTGTTGAACAGAAACTCCGTATCCTTAGGGCCTCCGCAGGCTTCAGGATGGAACTGAACAGTAAAACAGTTCTTTCCTGTATATTCCATACCCTCGCAGCTGTTGTCATTGGCATTTGTAAGTATCTCAACACCCTTGCCCTTAAGGCTTTCCGCAACTACTGCATAGTTATGGTTCTGACTTGTTATATATGTGCGGCTTCCGTCAGCCATCTTTACAGGCTGATTTGCACCGTGATGTCCGTACTTAAGCTTAACTGTCTCTCCGCCCATAGCAAGTGCTGCAAGCTGATGACCGAGACAGATTCCAAATATAGGAACCTTGCCGATAAGCTTCTTTATCTGCTCTATACAGAAGGTATTCTCAGCAGGATCTCCCGGGCCGTTTCCCAACATTATTCCGTCAGGATTTCCTTCAAGGATCTGCTCGGCTGTAAATGTATGCGGAACTGCTGTAACTGTGCAGCCACGCTTTTGAAGACAGCGAAGTATATTGTGTTTAGCTCCGTAATCGATAAGAGTAACATTATACTTGGCTTCGCCTTCTGCAGGATATATCTCAACATCCTTTATGCCAACTTCATCAACAGCGCCTGTTATGCAGTAATTTTTGATCTCTGAAAGATCCTCCGGTACAGAACTGCAGATCTTGGCATTCATAACACCCTCTTCACGAATTATTCTTGTGAGCTCTCTGGTGTCTATGCCTGCAATACCCGGAATGTTATGATCCTTCAGCAATTTCTCAAGAGGATATTGACATCTGAAATTAGAAGGCTCATCGCAAAGCTCTCTGACAATATAGCCCCTTGCAAATATTCCTCCCTCAAAGTCTTCTTCTATTACACCATAGTTTCCGATAAGAGGAAATGTCTGGGTAATAATTTGACCGGCGTAGCTAGGATCCGTGAGAGTCTCAAGATATCCTTCCATACCGGTCGTAAAAACAATTTCACCAACAGAGTCGATATCGGCTCCTATGCGGGTTCCTTCAAATATTTTTCCGTTGCTTAAAACAAGATATGCCTTTTCCATTCGTCCTTCTCTCTCGCTGCTGCAAATGTTTATTATTTATTTCATATCTTTATGATTATGCCCGACAAAACAGACGGGCATAGAATCCGTATTTTATGCTCATCTGTTTATCGGATATATTCTATCTTAAATCAGTGTCTTCTACAAGCCCATAATATTTCACATAAGAAATTGGATTTTTAAGCTTGTTTTTGCTCAAAGCATAGTAGCTGCAATAACAGCCTTGATCGTATGCATGCGATTTTCAGCCTCGTCGAAGACTATTGACTGCGGTCCCTCAAAAACCTCATCAGTGACCTCTATAGCATCTATGCCGAATTTTTCACTGATTTCTTCTCCGATCTCTGTTTCCAGATCATGGAATGCCGGCAGACAATGCATGAATCTGCACTGTGGTCCTGCGTTATCCATTATCTTCTGATTTACCTGATAAGGCATAAGATCATTTATACGCTCTGTCCATATCTCATCAGGCTCTCCCATAGATACCCAGACATCTGTGTAGACAACATCGGCTCCCTTTGTGGCATTCATAGGGTCTTCATCAAAGCTCAATACAGCTCCTGTTTCCTTTGCTATTTCCTCACATTTTGCAATGAGATCAGCCTCAGGGAAATATTTCTTCGGAGCGCATGCAGTAAACTGCATTCCCATAAGAGCACAGCCCACCATAAGTGAGTTGCCCATATTGTATCTGGCATCGCCCATATATACAAACTTGATTCCCTTTAATCTTCCGAAATGTTCTCTGATCGTAAGGAAATCTGCAAGTATCTGTGTAGGATGTGATTCATTGGTAAGACCGTTCCATACAGGTACTCCGGAATATTTTGCAAGTTCCTCAACTCTTTCCTGAGCAAAGCCTCTGTATTCTATTCCATCGAACATTCTTCCGAGTACTCTTGCAGTATCAGCAATAGATTCCTTCTTTCCTATCTGCGAGCTCTTAGGATCAAGATATACCGGATGAATGCCGAGATCCGCAGCGGCAACCTCAAAGGAGCATCGTGTCCTGGTAGATGTCTTTTCAAAAATAAGAGCAATGTTTCTGCCTGCAAATACCTTATGTGATTCATGTCTCTTTTTCCGATCCTTGAGCTCTGCCGCAAGATCCAGAAGCTGTGTGATTTCATCAGGCTTAAAATCAAGGAGCTTTAAAAAGCTTCTGCCCTTGAATTCATTGCCCATCATTATAAGAGCCATTTGTGGTTCCTCCTTTATTGTCGCTTGTTTCTGAATTTCACTGAAACCTTTTAATTGTGATCCGGCACAGCCTGTTACTGTTGTTATCATGTCAGGCTGCCAAACGATCATTTTTTAGGCTTATTCGCACTCTGCAATAATAAGCTCTGCTGCCTCTTTCAAAACATCCATAGGAATATTAAGCGCCGGAAGGAGACGGACCTTATCCTTTGCTGTAAGGCAAAGCACACCCTTGGCGATGAGCGCATTGACGATTTCTCCCGCAGGCTTTTTTGTTTCAAGACCGATCATAAGTCCCATTCCCGAAACCTTCTTTATGCCCTTTGCCTTTCCGAACACTTCAAAAAGATAATCACTCTTTTCTTTAACCTCCTTAAGAAGGCCTTCGTCTATTCTTTCAAGAATGCTTAAGGCTCCTGCACATACAACAGGGTTTCCGCCGAAGGTTGAACCAAGATCACCGTAACTGAAAATGTTTCCGGCCTTTCCTCCGAGCAGACATGCACCTATAGGCAGTCCTCCGCCTAATCCCTTAGCGGTCGTAACAACATCCGGATGAATGCCGTAGTGCATATATGAATACATGTATCCGCTTCTGCCGTTTCCGCTCTGGACTTCATCACAAAGGAGTACAAGATCCTCCTCCTCGCAAAGCTTCTCAATAGCCTTTACATAATCATAATCCAGTGCCTTGACTCCGCCCTCTCCCTGTATGCATTCTATCATAATGCCTGCAGTCTTGTGAGCCTTTACGGCATTTTTCATAGCCTCAATATCATTGGCAGGTACTGATACAAAGCCGGGTGTAAGCGGTGTGAACTGCTTGTGGAATACCTCCTGACCTGTAGCGGCAAGTGTCGTGAGCGTACGGCCGTGGAAGCTGTTTTCAAGTGTGATTATAGTATAATAATCACTTCCCTTATGCTCTGCGGCATATTTTCTCACAGCCTTTATGCCGTTTTCATTAGCCTCTGCTCCGGAATTTGCATAGAACACCTTATCCATGCCTGATTTTTCACAAAGAAGCTTTGCAAGCATTGCATCAGGCTCCGTATAGTAAAGGTTTGAAGAATGCTGAATCTTGCCTAACTGATCTGTTACAGCCTGCTGCCATTTTTCGTCTGCAATGCCGAAGGCCGTGACTCCTATGCCGGAGCCCATATCTATATAACGTTTTCCGTTTTCATCATAAACTTCCGAACCGTGTCCATTTACAAGACAAACCGGGAAACGCTTATATGTATTTGCAATATACTGCTTATCTGTCTCAATTATATTCATCTTAATTCCTCATGATCATTTATTATGCGCCGTTATCATAGTTCCTGCGCCTTCCTCTGTAAGAAGCTCTATCAGTATAGAATGCGGTAAGCAGCCGTTCATGATAACACAGTTCTGAACACCCATTTCTATAGCCTTTATGCAGGAATCCACCTTAGGTATCATACCGCCTGAGATGACGCCCTTATCATACAGCTGTACTGCCTCCTCAGTGCTGAGTTCAGGTATCAGAGACTTAGGATCATACTGATCTCTCATGATGCCTGCAATATCCGTCATCATGATAAGTCTTTCTGCCTGAAGCGCTCCGGCTATATAAGCAGCAGCTGTGTCTCCGTTAATGTTAAAGATATTCCCGTCCTTATCACAGCCTATCGTAGAAACTACCGGAATATATCCGTTTGAAAGAAGATCCAGGATAGGCTTTTTATTAATAGAGGTTATCTCTCCGACATAGCCTAGCTGTTCATTCTTGATCTTTGCCTCAATAAGCCTTCCGTCCATGCCGGATATACCCATTGCATTGCCGCCCTTAACCTCAAGAAGATTAACAAGTCCCTTATTAACCTTGCCGGCAAGCACCATCTCTGCAATCTCGATAGTTTCCTTATCGGTAACCCTTAAGCCTCCGACAAATTCGGATTTTTTGCCGATTTTACCAAGCATTTCATTGATCTCGGGGCCGCCTCCGTGCACAAGCACGACCTTGACTCCGATAAGCCACAGGAGAACTATGTCTTCCATAACCTGCTCTTTAAGCTCATTGCTTATCATAGCATTGCCGCCATATTTAATAACAACGATCTTATTATTATATTTTTTGATGTACGGAAGCGCCTTTGCAAGCACCTCGGCCCTTTGAATATTTGTAAGTGCCCCTTCCATAATAATGTCTCTCCCTGTGTCTTATCCTTATCTAATCAGCTCCTGTAATCTCCGTTTATCTTGACATAATCATATGTCAGATCGCAGCCCCAGGCCTCAGCACTAAATTCACCGTCATTAAGCTCAACCAATATCTGAATATCCTTTTCCAGCAATATTTCCTTTGCCTTTTCCTCTGAAAATGCAACTCCGGCTCCGTCCTTGCATACAAGGATCTCTCCCTTCGGAGATTTAAATGACACATCGATCTTTGTTACATCAACATCTGCTCCTGAATAGCCTATAGCACAGAGCACACGTCCCCAGTTGGCATCGGCACCGAACATAGCTGCCTTCAAAAGTGATGAACATATCACGCTTTTTGCAACGATTTTTGCCGTCTCATAGCTTTTTGCTCCGCTTGTGCAGCACTCAAGAAACTTGGTTGCACCTTCACCGTCTCCGGCGATCATTCGGCAAAGCGCCACTGTAACTGTGTTGAGAGCCTTCATGAACACCTTATAATCATCATTTTCTTCAGTAATGATTGCATTTCCTGCAAGGCCGTTTGCCATAATGGTTACCGTATCATTCGTTGAAGTATCACCGTCTACAGAAACCATATTGAAGCTCTTTTGAACGTCTGTCTTAAGCGCCTTATCAAGAAGCGCAGGGCTCACCGCAGCATCTGTAGTGATAAATACCAGCATGGTAGCCATGTTCGGATGTATCATTCCGCTGCCTTTACCCATAGCCCCGATATGACAGATCTTTCCTCCAAGTTCAAACTCAACAGCAGCCTCTTTCATGATGGTATCAGTAGTCATAATGCCTGCTGCCGCAGCCTCATTGCCATTTTCAGAAAGTCCTTTTGCAAGCTCTTCAATACCATTTTCTATAGGTGTAATGTCGAGCGGCTGACCGATCACTCCTGTTGATGCTACTATTATATCATGCGGATCTATTCCGAGCACACCGCCTGTAAGCGCACACATCTTTTCAGCTATTTCAATACCGTCAGCATTACAGGTATTGGCATTTCCGCTGTTTACTATGACGGCCTGTGCCGTGCCGTTCTCAAGATGCTTTTTTGTGACATATATAGGAGCTCCTTTTACAAGATTTGTAGTATAAACTCCGGCTGCGCTTGCTGGAACCTCGCTTAAGATCATTGCAAGATCTTTCTTTGTAGTATTGTGACGAATACCGCAGTGAATTCCGTTTGCCTTATATCCCTTTGCGGCACATACGCCGCCCTTTATCATTTTCATAATTTTTGCTCCCCCTTTATCAATGCCCTGTCCTTAGTGCTTCTTTGAAATAAGACCGGAAACACTGCTTTTGTATTATGCTTTAAAATCAGCCGTTTACTTTCTGAGAATATGTCAGATTGAAAGGCCTATTGCCTCATCAATTCCCATAACTATATTCATGTTCTGTATTGCTGCTCCGGATGCGCCCTTTCCTAAATTATCAAAAAGCGCAATCAGTGTCATTCGATCCTCATTTCCGGCAACGCTGACTATCATATCATCTCTGCCTGAAAGCTTTGCAGCGGAGATAAAGCCTCCGTCATCTACATTGTCCTCATAATGAACTATTTTTCCGCTGTATTTTGCTTTATATATAGCACGGATATCTTCAATGCTTCCCTTAATATCCTTTTTGAAAAGCGAAATATTAGTCTCCATTCCTGAATAAAAATCAGCAACTATAGGATAAAATGCAGGCTCTTCATAAAGTCCGCAGATATGCTTCATTTCTTTAAGATGCTTGTGCTGCTGTCCGATACCGTAAACTCTCGGAGCGTCAAGCAGCTTATCTCGGTCTGCTGCTTCATAGTCGGCGATCATCTTTTTTCCGCCGCCCGAGTATCCGGTAAGTGATATGCACGAAAGCGCTGTCTCCCTGGAGATTATGCCTGCTTCAACAAGAGGTTCAACCAAAACAATAAATCCGCTCGCATGACATCCCGGGTTTGCTATTCTTTTTGATGAAGCAATCTGTTCTCTTAAGCTTCCTATCTCAGGAAATCCGTAGGTCCAGCCTTCTGCAGTTCTGTGCGCCGTCGAGGTGTCAATTATCGTAACCTTTGAGTCCTTTGCAAGCCTGACTGCCTCTGCAGCGGCTGCATCCGGCAGACATAAAAATGCTATATCCGCCTCATGCAGTGCCTCTTTTATTGAGGCCTCATCTTTTCTCTTGTCATCCGGAAGTATTATCAGCTCTATATCTTTTCTTTCCGACAGCCTCTCATATATCCTTAAGCCTGTCGTTCCGGCACTTCCGTCTATAAAGATCCTTGTCATTTTTCAAGCTCCTTTTTCACAAGCTCGATCTCTTCTTTAACCGATGCAGATGAGGTTCCGCCTGCTGATATGCGTTTTTCAACGCAATTTTCTATATTAATGTCATTATATACGTCATTATCAAAAAGCTCGCTGTGCTTTTTGTATTCCTCGATAGGGAAGGTTTCAAGTACAAGACCCTTTCCTATACATTCTGAGACTATCTGTCCCGATATCTTATAGGCAGTTCTGAAAGGCATTCCCTTCTTTACAAGATAATCTGCAAGATCGGTAGCATTTATAAAGCCCTCGTTTGCTGCCTTTCTCATGTTGTCAGGAAGTGTCTTCATTGTAGCTATCATAGGTATCATGACCTTTAAGCATACCTTAACGGTATCCACTGAATCAAAGACTGCCTCCTTATCCTCCTGCATGTCCTTGTTATATGCAAGCGGAAGACCCTTAAGTGTAGTGAGCAGTGCCATAAGATCGCCGTAGACTCTGCCTGTTTTTCCTCTGATAAGCTCCGCCATATCCGGATTCTTCTTTTGAGGCATTATTGAGGAGCCTGTAGTGTAGCTGTCTGAAAGCTCTATAAACTTAAATTCCCAGCTTGACCACAGTACTATCTCCTCCGAAAATCTCGAAAGATGCATCATTAGTATTGCAATGGCACTCATTAGCTCAACACAGAAATCCCTGTCCGAAACACCGTCAAGGCTGTTCCACGCTATGGAATGAAATCCCAGCTTCTCAGCCTCAAATATTCTGTCCGTATTATATGTGGTTCCTGCCAGCGCACAGCTTCCGATAGGTGATACATTCATCCTCTTTACTGCATCCGCTATCCTGTCACGATCCCTTAAAAGCATCATGACATAGGCCATCATATGATGTGAGAAAAGTATCGGCTGAGCCCTCTGAAGATGAGTATAGCCCGGCATTACAACTCCCATATTTTTCTCAGCTACAGCTACAAGTGTTTCTGTAAGCTCTCTTACAAGTGAGCTTATCTCCGTTGCCTCATCTCTTAAATACATTCTTAAATCAAGCGCGACCTGATCATTTCTGCTTCTTGCCGTGTGAAGCTTCTTTCCGACATCTCCGAGCCTTTCGGTAAGCACCTGCTCAATAAACATGTGAATGTCTTCACAGCTTAAATCAAACTCTAATTTTCCGCTGTTAAGATCCTTTAAAATGCCTTCGAGTCCGTCTATTATGGCATCGGCATCCTCATCAGAGAGGATGCCTGTTTTTGCAAGCATGGCAGCGTGAGCCATACTGCCGTTTATATCCTGTTGATACATTCTGCAGTCAAAATGTATCGATGAATTGAAATCATCCGCTATCTGGTCTGTCTCTCCGGCAGTCCTTCCGGCCCACATCTTTGCCATGTTTGAATTCTCCTTGCTTTCTGTTAACTCAAATTTCCCGAATCAATTAAATATATTATATGCTTATTTGCCTGCTCCGACTGATTACAGCTTGTTAAGCTCACGATATGCCTGAACCTTTGTAGGAAGTCCCCAAAGATTGATGAAGCCTTCAGCCTGAGCCTGATCGTAATCACTCTCTCCGAATGTAACAAGATTCTCTGAGTAAAGTGAATATGGTGAGCTTGTGCCTGCAGGTATGATATTGCCCTTGTAGAGCTTAAGCTTTACTGTACCTGTAACATACTTATCTGCTTCATTTGCAAATGCTGTAAGTGCCTCCTGAAGCGGTGAATACCACTTTCCGTTGTAAATAAGGTCTGCATAATCGACTGCAAGCTTCTGCTTCTCGTGAAGTACTTCCTTGTCAACTGTAAGCATTTCCAGCTGCTCATGTGCCTTGTAAAGAATAGTTCCGCCAGGAGTCTCGTATACTCCACGGTCCTTCATGCCTACAAGACGATTCTCAACAATATCAATGATGCCGATTCCGTTAGCACCACCGACCTCATTGAGCTTCCTTATAATGTCTGATGCCTTCATCTTCTCGCCGTTAAATGCAACAGGAGCTCCGGCTTCAAAGTCAATGCTTATATATGCAGGCTCATCAGGTGCCTGGATCGGAGAAACTCCCATCTCAAGGAAGCCTGATTTTTCATACTGAGGCTCATTTGCAGGATCCTCAAGGTCAAGACCTTCATGACTTAAATGCCAAAGATTCTTATCCTTTGAGTAATTTGTCTCACGGCTTATCTTAAGCGGAATATTGTGTGCCTCAGCATAATCAATTTCTTCCTCACGTGATTTGATATCCCACTCACGCCAAGGAGCAATGATCTTCATATCAGGAGCGAACCTCTTTATAGCAAGCTCAAAACGAACCTGATCATTACCCTTTCCTGTTGCTCCGTGTGCAATTGCATCAGCGCCCTCTGCTATAGCGATCTCAGCAAGCTTCTTACCGATTACCGGACGAGCAAATGCTGTTCCCAAAAGATATGTCTCATATTTTGCATCCATCTTGAGTGAAGGGATAATAATTTCATCTACCATCTCATCTACAAGATCAGCAATGATAAGCTTTGAAGCGCCTGTCTTGATGGCCTTCTCCTCAAGGCCGTCAAGCTCATCTCCCTGTCCTACATCCGCAGCTACTGCAATGATCTCAGGATTATTATAATTTTCCTTGAGCCACGGAATAATAATTGATGTGTCAAGTCCGCCTGAATAAGCAAGTACTATCTTTTTGATTCCTTCTTTTTTCATAATATAAGCCTCCGGTGCATTAACTCATTATTTTAGTTGTTTCAATTACATTACCTATTTCTATTTATAGGACTGTAAATATAGTTTTTGAGTAGTTTCTGTATAATTATTCATATTTATGAGTAATTATGAGTATATGATAATCATCTGCAAGTCTAATGTCAACAAGTATTTTCACCAAAATACACCAAGTTGAGCATTAAATATTATGCATCATTTAAACATGTACTTTACTAAAAAGTAAAAGGACACCTATATGCATATTTTTATAGGCGCCCTCGATTCAATAAGCTGCGCCGTTATTAATGCCGCAGTCATTTAATACTGTATTTAATTATCATTCCTCTTCTTTTCCGAATGTATCCTCTATAAATGTATATACTCTCTTAAGATATGAATCTGCAAGGTATAATGCACCTACAGGATTGTGAGCAAGTGCTCTGTCCTTTCCGGTAAGCACCGTTACAGGTACCTTACTATGTCTCATAAATAAGGTATCATGTCCTACGCACAGTCCCAGTACAACGTTCATATCACAGCCCTGCTCCGAAAGATATTCTGCCTGACCTGCAGGATTGCACATTATCTCCATTTCATTTTCGGGATGAACGAACTGTTCCTGCTTTATTCCTATAAATTCCTTCGAAATGCTTCCGCACTTACAGCATGCAGCTTCAACCTCAAAACCGTTCGCTCTTAATATTTTTGCAAATGTTTCTGCCTCCCTTGAAAATCCTGTACAGAATCCCAGGCCAATCTTCTTATAGCCCATATTATGAGCAAACGCCATCGTTTCTTCTACTCTTGTCCATCTGCAATAGCCTCTGCTTTCAACCTTTGCCGCACTGTTGGCTATTCTAAGATCTTCCTCGTCATAGAGTCCCTTAAATAATTCCGGATCAACTTTTTTAGTAACGCATGCCTTTTCATTCGGCATTTTTTCAAAAAGATGATCCTCGCACGCCTTTGACGGGCAATCCGCACACGTAAAATTCATAACTATGCTCTCCTATATTCTGAACGTCTTACTTCTGTATATGATAATTAACTCATCGTCCCTTATAATGAGTCTCACCTACAGATATTAATATTATAAGCTTTGCACACTATTTCGTCGAACACCTTTTAGTTGTTTTTGATTTATGCATATATATTTTATTTAAAATTAATTTTTTGCATTGAACCAAAATATCTTAAAAACGCTTACTCTATAAAAATTAACAGTTTAAGGAAAATGGCTTAAAATAGGGCTTATAGAAGGCTCAATCCGGTTACGAAAATAATCACAAAAAAAGTTTTAAAAATTGTTGACATATTTAGGCTTATACGTTATTATATAACACGTGCTTCACAAACGAACACAACAGCGAGGTGTGGCTCAGTTTGGTAGAGCGCTGCGTTCGGGACGCAGAGGTCGCAAGTTCGAATCTTGTCACCTCGATCAATATCGATATGGCCCTGTAGTCAAGCGGTTAAGACGTCGCCCTCTCACGGCGAAGGCTCGGGTTCGATTCCCGGCAGGGTCACTAAAAGAATCAAGCAAATGCTTGGTTCTTTTTTTGTCCTATAACCCTATTATAGAGTGGGTTAATGAATCAACACTTTTTGTCCTATAACCCGAATAATGCCGCACCGGTTGATTAATTTCAACTCAGTGCGGCATTTATAGCATTTATAATATTTGCTGCAATTAAAGATTATTCAATTCTCTTACTCTATGGCAGGCAACAAAGTGTCCAGGCTCAACCTCCTCAAGCGTAGGAGCTGATGCAAAGCACTTATCACATGCATACTCACATCTTGGTGCGAATCTGCACTGATCCTTAGGATCAATAGGTGATACAAGCTCACCCTTAATAGGAATTCTTACTGACTTATCATCAAGGTTAACTCTCGGAATAGCCGAAATAAGTGCCTTTGTGTAAGGATGATACTGATGCTTGAAAAGATCTGTAGAAGAAGCCTTCTCAACCGCACATCCAAGGTACATAACCATAATGTCATTTGAAATATGTTTAACAACGCTTAAGTTATGTGTAATGAATATGTAGGTCAAATTTCTTTCAGCCTGAAGATCCTGCATAAGGTTAAGTATCTGTGCCTGAATTGATACATCCAGCGCTGAAACAGGCTCATCACATACGATAAATTTTGGATCAAGTATGATAGCTCGTCCGATGCCTATACGCTGACGACGTCCTCCGTCAAGCTCATGAGCATATGAATCAGCAAGTCTTGAAGCAAGTCCAACTGTATCCATTGTCTCCTTAACCTTCTTTTCGATCTCCTCCTTGCTCTTGCACAGCTTAAAGATCTTAAGCGGCTCAGCAATAAGCTGTCTTACAGACATACGAGGATCTATAGATGAAAACGGATCCTGGAAAATGATCTGCATTTCTTTTCTGAGCTCATGGAACTCATGCTTATTAATCTCTGATATATCTTTTCCGTTAAAGAAAATCTGTCCTGAAGTTTTCTTATGAAGATGAAGAACGGTACGTCCTAATGTAGACTTTCCGCAGCCTGATTCTCCAACGACACCTAATGTAGTTCCTTCCGGAATATCAAATGATACATCATCTACAGCATGAAGCACACCGGTAGGAGTATTAAAGTACTTTTTCAGATTTTTAACACTGAGCATGTAATTATTTTCCATATCAAGCCTCCTTCTTTATTGGATTGAAGCAGGCAACCATATGATCCTCTTCAACCTGAACAAGCTCAGGCTTACGAGTCTTACATGCTTCAACAGCGTTAGGACAGCGATCACAGAATGCGCATCCTTCAGGAAGGTTGGATGGATCAGGCATCATGCCCTTGATAGGCTGAAGTCTGTCTGTATCCTCATCAAGCTTAGGAATAGCATTGAAAAGTCCGCTCGTATAAGGATGCATAATATTTCTGTATACCTTATCTACTGTACCCGACTCTACGATATGTCCTGCGTACATAATCATAACCTTATCACAGGTCTCTGCAACAACACCGAGATCGTGTGTGATCAGAAGGAGAGACATTCCGAGTCTGTTTCTTAGCTCATTAATAAGATCAAGTACCTGTGCCTGTATAGTAACATCAAGCGCTGAAGTAGGCTCGTCCGCGATAAGAAGCTTAGGGTTGCAGGCAAGCGCAATAGCGATAACAACTCGCTGCTTCATTCCGCCTGAGAACTGATGCGGATACTCAAGGTATCTTTCTCCCGGAATACCTACAAGCTCAAGCATTTCCTTTGCTTTGTCCATTGCCTCAAACTTGGTCATATTATTATGAAGTCTTACAACCTCCATAATCTGATCACCGACAGTAAGTACAGGGTTGAGTGATGTCATCGGATCCTGGAAGATCATTGCAATATCATTTCCTCTGATCTTACGCATCTCCTTTTCACTCTTCTGTCTGAGATTTTCTCCGTTAAGATATATATCACCGGATACGATCCTTCCCGGAGGGTTTGATACAAGGTCAAGGATTGAAAGAGCTGTAGTTGTCTTGCCGGCACCTGTCTCTCCTACAAGTCCGACTCTTTCTCCCTTTTTGATTTCAAATGATACCCCGTTTACAGCCTCAACAGTTGACTTTCTGAGGAAATATTTAACCACGAGGTTATCTATTTTTAAAAGTGTATTCTCATCCATAAATAAATCTCCTCAAAAATCAATAGTTAAGTCTTGGGTCAAGAGCATCTCTGAGACCGTCGCCAAGATAGTTAAGGCAGTATGATATGAGAACTATGCAGAGACCAGGAATGATTGAATAATACCAGTTGGTGCTAAGGAATCCCTTACCCTGTGATATCATAAGTCCCCATTCAGGCTCCGGAGGCTGAATACCGAGTCCGATATATGAAAGTGATGCAGCCTCAAGAATACATCCGCCTGTTGACATTGTAAATCTAACGATAATAGGAGCTAATGAGTTTGGAAGTATATGTGACATAAGTATACGTCCGTCGCTTGCTCCGAGTGCTATTGAAGCCTCAACATACTCTTCATTTCTGAGTGTAAGAACCTTTGAACGTGCAAGTCTTGCGTAACCCGGAATATAGTAAAGACCAAGTGCAATGATCATGTTTCTCATGCTTGTTCCGAGAATGATAACGAGACACATAAGAAGTGCCATATCAGGAATACTTGAGAAAATATCAAGGAAACGCATGATAGGGTTATCAAGCTTTGGATAATAAGCAGCAAGGATTCCAAGTGCAGTACCGATAACACAGGATACTACCATTGTAAGAAGACCGATAACTATTGTATAGCGCGATCCCCAGATGATACGGCTCATAATATCTCTTCCGAACTGGTCGGTTCCGAAAGGATGCTTAAGACATGGGAACATCAGTATTTCTTCATAGTTCTGTTTCGTATAGTCATACGGAGCGATAAGCGGAGCAAATATAGCTACGAGGCATACCGCTATAAGGACGAACAAGCTGACCATAGCAAACTTATTTTCCCTAAGCTTGATCCAGACCATTTTGAACTGGCTGTTTCCGCCTTCTTTTTTCTTATAAGCATCATTCTTGGCCATTACTTATTACCCCCTTCCTTCTGATCTGCCTTTTTTTTCTTTACGCCGAAGCCGTATGTTGACTTGATACGCGGATCAATGAAAGCATATGCAAGGTCTGTTAACAGAATTACGACTGAACACATTGCACAGATAATGAATATACCGCTTAATACAACCGGAAGATCCTGTCTCTGTACAGCATCAAGTACGTAGTTGCCGATTCCCGGGATAGCAAATACAGACTCAACGAGTACTGTACCGCCAAGGTACTCACAAAGAGAAGAGCTTATCTGTGTAAGGATAGGAATGAAAGCATTTCTGAGCCCGTGTCTGATAACAACGACCCATTCAACCTGTCCCTTGGCTCTTGCTGTTCTTATATAATCCTGTCTGATAACCTCAAGCACTGATGAACGGGTCATACGTGTAATACCCGAGCTTGCCTGAAGTCCTATAGTAGCGACAGGCAGTATCCAATATTTAAAGCTGTAACTTCCGCTGGCCGGCAGCCATCCGAGCTTCAGTGAGAAGATAAGGACGAACAGCATTGCGATCCAGAAGGAAGGTGCTGATTTACCAAAAAGTGAAATAAATGTAAGTACACGGTCAAACAGTGAATACTGCTTTACCGCAGAAACTGTTCCTGCAAGAAGTCCTAAAAGTGTACCAACGATAACACCCCAGAAGGCAATGATCATGGTAAGCGGAAGTCTTGAACCGATAGCACCTGCTATAGGCTGTCTTGTTTTATATGAAACACCTAAATTTCCCTGTAAGAGATTTCCTATATATCTGAAAAATCTTACGAAGAATGGATCGTTTAATTGAAACTCATCCCTGATAGCCGCAAGGCTTGCCTCTGTAGCGCCTTCACCAGCTATGATCCTAGCCGGATCTCCCGGAACAAATTCCAGAAGCGTAAATACAAACAGCGTAGTCAAGAAAAGAGTCAAGATCATGAAAAGTAATCTTTTAACAGAATATTTTAACATCTTTGTCTCCAACCTATTTAATACATGATAGTGGCGGAATTTTCTTCCGCCACTATGGTTGCTTTTAAGTTAATGCCTTAAGCATTTGTAATGATATCAAATTATTTTAATTTAATATCCTCGTAGTGCATCTCCTCGTAGTCCTGTGGGAACCATACGCCGTCAAGTCTGTCGTTAACTGCAACGAACTGCTGATAATGGTTAAGAGGTATGCATACATAATCCTTCATAAGCATCTCAAGGCAATCTTCCCAAATCTTTCCTCTCTCTGTCTGATCAGTTGTTCCGCAGCCTTCCTTAAAGAGATCGAAGAATTCCTGATTGTCATAGCCTACACGGTTAAGAGCATCTGATCCAGGCTGAAGCTGGTTGAGGAAGCCGTCTGCCTCCATTGTTGATGCTGTGAAGCCATAGATGCACATCTGATGGTTTCCTGCTGAAATGTACTCACGAAGAGGAGCATATTCCATCTTGTTGATGTTAAGAGTAATTCCGGCATCAGCAACCTGTGCCTGTATAGCCTCAGCCATATCGCATCTCTGCGCATCAGCTGACTCAACTGTCATCTCAAGTGTAAGACCATCTGCATATCCTGCATCTGCAAGAAGTGCCTTTGAAGCCTCTATGTCATGTCCTGCTCCAAAATACTTCTTATATGTATCTGCGTTTGAACCAAGGATGCCCGGTGTGATAAATGCCTCTGCAGGCTTACCAACCTTGCCGTATGCAAGTGTAACAGTTGCATTAACATCGATTGCTCTTGCAAATGCTTCTCTTACCTTTACGTCATCCATAGGTGCCTTCTTTGTATTAAGAAGAAGATAAACTGTCTTTGCTGTATTTCCAAGCTCCATGTGCATTCCAGGAGTTGTATCCATGTTGTCATACTCTCTTGAGTTAGGAGCAAGAACGAGATCATATGCGCCTGTCTTAGCCTCTGTAGCTCTTGCATCAGATGATCCAACTATACGCATCTCAAGCTTCCTGAATGCAGGCTTGCCTTCCTGCCAGTAATTCTCGTTAGCTGAAAGCTTAATGATATCTCCCTGGACATACTCGTCAAGCTTGTAAGCACCTGTACCTACTACAGCTCCGCCGAGGTAATCACCATTGTTCTCCTCATAAGCCTTCTTTGAACCTATTACGCACTGACCGTTTGCAAGATGGTTAGGCAGTGTAGCGCATGCATACTTTGTTCCGATAATACATGTTGTATCATCTACTACAGAGCACTCTGCAGGATCGATCATATTAAAGTGAGCATTAGGAAGGTTATTTTCGATAGCACGTGTGATAGTCCAGATGACATCCTCTGCTGTGAAATCACTTCCGTCTGAGAACTTGATTCCTTCCTTGAGCTTTACTCTGAGGTGAGTATCGTCATCCCACTCCCATGACTCTGCAAGCCAAGGCTGAAGATTTCCGTCAGCATCAACTCTTGTAAGTGTGTCATAGATCTGAAGCACGATTCTCTGATAAGACTGCTCATCATTGTTGCCCGGCTCAAATGTTCCAGGATCGTAAGTCTGAATAACTTTAAGAGTGTCAGCATCCCCTGAAGCTTCTGTTGTTGTTGTCTGTGTTCCTGCTTCGCCTGATGCGTTCTCAGAACCTGATCCGCCGCAGGCAGCAAGTCCGAATACACATGAAGCAGCAAGTACCATTGCTAATGCTTTTCTCATAAGATAGCCTCCTAATAAATTTGTAGGTATATTATATTAAAGAGCTTGTTTTGGTGCAATTCGCCGAATAACAAAAAAATAAATTGTACTTTTTTCCATATTCACAAATTAATTTAACAGTTTTTAAGGTTATTAAGTCTTTTGTAACTATAGCTAAACATTTATTCATATATTATCCAATATATATTAATTGTTTGTTTTTGCGCACAAAACAGTATTTTCTGTGAACTGTAAAAATTAATGTAATAAAACAGCCTAATAAAATACCCGAAAAATCCTGCCGGATACAAAAATTTCAAGCACAAAAAAACCGGCTCCAAAAGAACCGGTGAAAACGCCCCAACCAGGACTTGAACCTGGGACCCCCTGATTAACAGTCAGATGCTCTAACCAACTGAGCTATTGAGGCTTATCTTTATAAAACTTTATCCCGTCAG
>JALELZ010000026.1 GCA_022768465.1 Lachnospiraceae bacterium | reverse complement strand
TGCCCCGTATGCGGGAACATGTCGCACGGTCTCACTCGGTTAAGACTGTATCCGTTTGCACACAAATACTTAATATCTCTTGCAAGTGTGGCCGGATCGCAGGAAACGTAAACGATGCGTTTTGGTGCGATGCTGACCATGGTTTTAAGGCACATTTCATCGCAGCCCTTTCTTGGCGGATCTACGACAATGACATCGATCCTTCCGCTTTCTGCATCCTGCAGACTTAACGCGGCATCTTCTGAAGCTGAAAGTTCGGCATTTTCAGCTGCCTCTTTGACCGATTTTTTATATTCCTTCTCATACCACTCAGGCAGGACCTCTTCTGCCTTGCCTACAAAAAATTCTGCATTCTCTATGCCGTTAAGTACGGCGTTTTCCTTTGCATTTTCGATGGCGGCAGGAATTATCTCGACACCGTATACCTTTTTTGCATGTCCCGCTAAGAAAAGAGAAATAGTTCCGACTCCGCAGTAAAGATCCCATACATTTTCATTTCCGGTAAGATCAGCAAATTCAAGTGCTGTACCATAGAGCTTTTCCATCTGAACAGAGTTTACTTGAAAGAATGAAAGCGGAGATATCCTAAACCTTACCTCACGTCCCTTTTCGCGGATCACATCCTCTATATACCCCGGACCGAAAACATTGATAATATGGTCTCCCATTATAACATTGGTATTCTTCTTATTTACGCAAAGCGTAAAGGACTTAAGTCCCGAAATCGAAGCCTTAATGCTCTTGCAGAGCTTATCCTTACTTTTAAGGTCGTCGGCATTTATAACGATGCAGACCATGACCTCTCCGGTATTATGCCCCTTCCTTATGAGAACATGTCTGACAGTGCCTCTGCCTCTTTTTTCATCATAAGGCTCTATGTGCTCCTTCTCCATAAATGCGATGATTGCATCTAATACCGTTTTATTATCCTCATAGCCTAAAAGACAATCCTCACATTCTATAATGCTGTGGGTTCTGCCTGCATAAAAGCCGGCTATGATACGTCCGCTGCGATCCTTACCTATCGGATACACCGCCTTATTGCGGTATCTGAACGGTTCATCCATTGCTATAATAGGTTCAATGCTGTCAATGTCGAAGCCGCCTATTCTTCTTAAATCGTTCAGAACCTTTTTTTCCTTGAATTCAAGCTGTGCTTCATAACGAAGCTGCTGCAGCTGACATCCGCCGCAGGACTTTGCAACAGGACATGGCGGTACGCATCGTTTCTCCGAAGGCTCCAGGACACGAACCAGTCTTGCAAAGCCGTAGTTTTTCTTAAGCTTCGTGGCTGCTGCCGCGACCCTGTCTCCTATAACAGCATCCTTTACGAACCATGTGAATCCGTCCGTTTTCCCGATCCCACTGCCGTCATCGGACATATCGCTTATCTCTATTTCAAATTCCTCGTTCTTTTTTATATCCATCTCGCCCCTAAATATTTTTGTTTATAATATCTGTTCCTTACCCAAAGCAATGCTTTTATCAGCGTTCTCCGAGCACTGCTTTAAAATGTATCGTCTTATAGCTTCCGTTAGAGCCTGAACGCCTTGCAGTTATATCAATAGTGTCGCCTGGCGCATATTTTCTGATTGCTCTTGTAAGCGCATCCATGCTGAGAACTTCCTGCTCATCTATTTCACTGATAATGTCTCCGCGCATGATTCCGGCATTATATGCCGCACTGTCACGCTTAACATCTGTCACATAAACTCCGTCAGGAATTCCGCTGTAGCGCATATCAAAATTGACCGCTGAGCCATTTATACCCGCATATGCTATTCCCTTACCCTGCTTTAAGTGATTTATGGTGCCAAGCAATGAAGAGCAGCTTATTATTCTGCTGATTCCGGTATTAGTTACTATACTTCCGCTGTCCGGAGAAGCTACGCCCAAAAATCTACCTTCGCAATCTACCACAAAGGTTCCGTTTTCTGCGCTAACATTCATATCTGTATAAAAGACGTCCTGCTCTACATCAAATCCGGCTTCATCCCTGTTTATATAGCTGACATCACCAAAAGCATATGATCCGATAATACCGAGCGGAGCTCCCACTGCTATTACAGGCTCACCGGTTTTTAGATTTCTTGCATTTGCAAACACAATGCTTTCCATATCTCGAAGCATGCTTTCCTCTATGCCGTTTTTTGCGGAAACTGCCAGCACTGCAAGGTCATCTGCCTCGGATCTTTGCTTGACATAAGCATCGACAGTAACGCTGTTTTCAAAGCTCACCCTCAGACTTTCGGATGCTGCTGCCTTTGCCGATGTAAGAATAAGGATCTCGTCCTCTCCGACGCTGATAATAACTCCTGCATAGGTCTTTGTGCTTGATGCAATGCTGTCAAACCATGTTGTTCCTGTAGATGTTGCGCTTACGCTTACTATATATTTTGCGGTTTCTCTGACAACGCTCTGTCTTAGCTTCATGACATCATCGTATGCATTTAAATAACTAAGATCATCCTTTTTATCAATGTTTGAACCGCTTCCGTTATTATTACCGCCGGCACTTACGGAGCCTCCCTGGTTTTGATCAGTTCCCGTTTGTATGCCTGCCTCAGTACCGGTCTGCACACCTGCTTGTGTGCCGGTTTCTGAAGCACCTTCGTTCCCTGTGGATGTTCCTGTGCCATCAGAATCAGTTCCTTCTCCTGAAGACGCAGCTCCGCCCTCACCCTGCTCATTATCACCGCTTCCGCTTTCGCTGCTATCAAGCTCTGATAATGTTTCAGATCCGTTTATACCATTATTTCGTTCTGCCATTTTGCTGACAGCATTAATTCCGCAGAAGGTAAGCGCCGCGGCAAGTCCGAAGGCTGCTCCGCAGACAGCTGCCGCTCCTGCCGCTCTTAATATCCTGTCCGGCGTCATTTTTCTTCCTGTAACTGTCTCTGTTATCAAAGTTTTGATGTTATCAGTCGTTTTTCCTTCTTCTTTACCGGCTGAATTCACCTCTTTATTTATTTCAGTATTTTTTTCTTTATTATCCTGCATTTTTTCTTTACCCGTATACGTCTGTAAGGCATATAATAATGTAAATGTTTTTGTTATAATTATATGACTGCCGATATTTTAGCAGGGCTTTATTAACATCGTATGTACATATATGGATATTATAACCATTTTTAAACGAAAAATCGGAAAAATAAAACAAATATTATGTCAAGATCAATTTATTCAAAATTTATTATAGGATACCTGCTTTTCGGTCTTGTAGGTTTTATAGCAGTTGCACTTTTTTCACAGAAAATGACCTACAATTACCTTGTAAAGCAAAATGCGGACAAATTCTATGATGAAGCCGTACTCATGGCCTCCACCTACGAGGACGGCGGATATTATTATTCTGATATTTATGATGACACTCAGAATGACACCCGCCTTGTGGCAAGCTTCCTAAATGCCAGAATATGGATAGTTGATCCTGACGGACGCATCTATCTTGACTCTCAGAACGGCAGCCTGAATGATCGATCCATTCCTGGCTTTGATTCTGCTGAAAATGCCTCCGTCTATCAGATCGGTCATTATTACAACATGTTTTCCGACGATATGCTTTCCGTTATGGCACCGATCAACCATAATTATGAAACCATCGGCTATATCGTTATCCACTATCCTATGTCGGCTGTTGTCTCATCGACTAACGAAATACTTAATATAGTTTATATAACTGCCGCTGTCATCTTCATTCTGTCGCTGCTTATACTTGTAGTATTTAATATTTACGTTTATAAACCGCTTAAGGCAATAACCGCAGGTGCCAAGGAATATGCTGTCGGAAATCTCGACTACAAGATAGTTATGAAAAATACCCGTGATGAGGTCAGCTATCTCGGAGACACATTGAACTACATGGCCTCTGAGCTTAATAATTCAGAGAAAAGCCAACGAGATTTTATTTCAAATGTTTCCCATGACTTCAGATCCCCTCTTACAAGCATCAAGGGTTATCTTGAAGCCATACTTGACGGAACAATACCTTATGAGCTTCAGGACAAATATCTCCACCGTGTCATTTCTGAAACTGAACGCCTTTCAAAGCTCACTGAGGGTATGATTTCGCTCGGTTCTATGGAAATGAAAAACAACCTTAAGCTTGCAAAATTTGACATTAACAGCACTATAAGAGATGTTTGCAATGCAAATGAAAATGCCTGCAGCCGCAAAAATATAACCTTCAGCCTTACCTTTGAGGATACTTCGGAGATGGTTATGGCCGATGAGGATAAGATCAAACAGGTGCTCTATAATCTTATAGATAATGCGATTAAGTTTTCCGATCCCGGACAAACCATTGCGATCCGCACAACTGTAAGACAGCGAAAGGTATTCGTTTCTGTAAGAGATTCGGGTGTAGGTATACCAAAACAGTCTATCAAAAAAATATGGGACAGATTTTATAAGTCAGACACCTCAAGGGGAAAGGATAAGAGCGGTACAGGTCTTGGCCTGAGCATTGTTCGAGAAATCATTCAGGCACACAACGAAACTATTGATGTAGTATCTACCGAGGGCGTTGGCACAGAGTTTACATTTTCCCTTTCTCTTGCCGAATAAAAACGAAGTTATTAAAAGCAGGACATTTGTGCCGCATACTATGCTGCATGTCCTGCTTTTATTTTGACATTCTAACTGTTGCCTAAGCTCTTAATATCTTATCTGCATAATTGCATTTGAGGTAACTGCATAGAACATTCCGTCCTTATCTGATCCCGTTATTTTGGATATTTCTCCGTCCTCAAAGCTCAGGTCTCCTCTTAATGTTCCCTTTGCGCTGTATGCCCTTATATCCTTTGAACCATAGACTATAACAGTATTTTTGCTGATACAGATATCCTTATAGCTTATATCTACATCAGCCGACCCTGTCTGATTTCCGGCATTATCAAGAATGATCAAGGTATAAGGTGCTTTGCTATTATCCTCAGTGCTTATCTCTTTTTTATCTGCGACGTCTGCTTTTTTATCATTCTTATTTTTGTCTTCTTTATTTTTATTTTCCTTATCAGTGCCTTCATTGCCGCTCTTTGAGCTGCCTGAAGCATTAGCATTCTCCGAAGCCTTATTCTCAGCATTGCCGTCACTTACTGGCTGTCCGTTATCAAGCAGCACTGCCGTCATTTTGTCATTATATGCAATGGCAAGCATCTTCCTGTCAAATACAACATTCTTTAGTACCTCAGGTGAGTTAAGCACCTTTGTGGAGAAAAATACAATGCCTCCGTCATAAAAAGCCTGACTGTATTCATTGGTGGAAAAATGCACTCGGCCTGTCATGTGTCCTGCAAATTCATCCTTGAAGCCGCCGACCACTCGTCTTGCATCTGCATTCTGACCTACCGAACCGAAATTTCTGAACACAACACTATTTGCAATTTTTCCGCCTTCTATTCCTGTGTATGAGGTTATCAGCTCCGTCCCGTCAGGTGAAGTATCAATATCGAACGGATAGCCGTCTCCATTTACTATTGATTTAACAGATAGATCTATGGCACTTCCGTCCGGTCTGAATGCTGTTATATATTCTGCATCTGAATCATTAAGCACCGCATAGACTATGCCTGTATCGGATATCTTGACAAGTGATATAGGAAGGATCGTTTCGCTGACTCCGGTCACCTCTGAATTATTGAAGATATATATGGACGTTGCCCCCTGATCAGCTATCACTGCATATTCATCACCTGTATCTATGATAGGCGCATTAAGCTGATAGCTTCTTTCCCATACAACACTGCCCTTTTTATCAACGTACTCGGCTCCGTCTTTTGTATACTTAATTATACCGCCTGCAAATTCCCTGAACCCTCTGAAAGTCTCGATCTCGCCATCTTCGGTTTTATCATTTACCTGCCACGAAATCGAATAGTCGCTTCTCATGGTGCATGTCGTGTAATAATATGCGCCGTAAATAAATGCAGCGATACTGAACGCTGTTATTACATACACTAAGAGGGAAGGATGTCTTTTTCCTTCCCCCATATCATCATTTCTGCTTATTACGTTTTGTTTAAGCCTCTGCTTATTAGCTTCACGGCTCATTCTCGTATCAGCCAAAAAGTTTCTCCCCGTATATACCGTCTGCTACCATTTTTGCTATAGCATCAGAAATGTATTTTTTATCCTCCTGATAGGTTACGCCGTACCACTTATCATAAATAGGAAGCACCTTTACCGATGCCTTTCCAGACTTGATAAGTCCGTCAATAACTATAGGAAGAAGATATTCCGATTTTATATCATCAGCACTGAGGCTGTCAAGAAATGCAGGGAATCCATCTCCGAGTACCTTAATGATATTTTCCTTAAGTCCCCACATGTTCATGGATACGAGTGACTCAGGATCAAGCTCTCTTTCTTCTCCTTCTGCATTTTCTCCAATTACCAGACCATTTTCACGTCTTCCGATATGATAGGTCTCTGTAACAGAAAGCAGCTCGCCGTCTTCCTTCTGTCTGCAAACGCCTCTTGCAACAGTGCCGTTCTCGCTAAGTGTATTTCCTAAAATATATCCGGCCATGCAATAGTCAAATTCATCATTTGACTCACTCATCTCTTCTACAAGATATTTATGCATAGTCTTAAATGAATCTGCGCCGTAAAAATCATCGGCATTGATAACTACAAACGGACAATCGATAACCTCTCTTGCAGCCCATACTGCCTGAGCTGTGCCCCATGGTTTTGTTCTTCCGTCTGTGAAGCTGTAGCCTTCAGGAAGATCATGAAGATCCTGGAAAACATATTCAACCTTCGCTATCTTCTCTATCCTGCTGCCTATGACCTCCTTGAATTCTGCTTCTATATCCTTTCTGATAATGAATACTATCTTATTGAAGCCCGCTTCAAGTGCATCATGTATACTGTAGTCAATAATGATCTCACCGCTCGGTCCCACCTTCGCAAGCTGTTTTATTCCTGCGCCGTAACGTGAACCTATTCCGGCAGCCATTATCACCAATGCAGTTTCTTTCATACAATAATCCTCAAAGAGCCAAGCAGACACATTTAATGTCTGCTTGACCCATTTCTAATTTTTATTATGCTGAGTATTCTGTTTTACTCAGTTTTCTTCTGTTGCTCCCTCAATGATCTCAACCTTGTGAACATTAGGTCCGTCCGGTTTATCATCATATTTGTGAGCATCTTCAAGCACCATATCCTTGACCTTCATGAGTCGTATCTGTGAGCTTCGCTCATTTTCATCAAGCTTCATCTTGATGAATTTGATACTTTCCTCTGTCTCCGGTATCATTACGTGCTCAAGTGCATTAACACGTCTTCTTGTCTTTTCGATCTCGGCAGCCATAAGCTGGCATGATTTCTCACGCTCAGCAAGAAGCAGCATATCCGGAAGAAGATCCGCTATACTTTTTACGGCACCGTCAAGATCTGATGATGTGAATGCAAAGCCGTATGAATAGATATCGTTAGTGTTAGAGGTACGAGTCTTATATGAGAACTGCGGTATCTCTACAGACATTACGTTCTTGGTGGAAGCCTCAAGATAGACCTCCTGCTTCGGGCTCATGAGTGCGACATTGAGTGCCTCTGCGCTCATGCCGGCTCTTGCCATAACGAAGTTTCTGTTGCAGTCCGCGATGCTCTTTTCAACTTTCTCACGAAGATCCTTATTCTCTCTTACAAGAATCAGGAACTGTCTCATCAGCTCATCACGCTTATCCTTAAGAAGCTTATGGCCTCGGCGTGCTGTTTTCAGCTTGTTCTTAAGACGAGTCAATTCCATTCTTGTAGGATTAACTTGTGTCTTTGCCATATCGACCCTTTCTTTTAAGCTTCTTCGTAAGGCTTATAATACTTATCGATGAATGTATCCTTGATACGCTTGAGCTCTGACTTAGGAAGTATTCCGAGGAGCTTCCATCCGAGATCAAGAGTTTCCTCTATTGAACGATCTGTGTTGTAGCCCTGTGATACATACTGCTTCTCAAACTCATCAGCGAACTTAGCATAAAGCTTATCCAT
This sequence comes from Lachnospiraceae bacterium, assembly GCA_022768465.1. Classification (GTDB taxonomy): domain Bacteria; phylum Bacillota; class Clostridia; order Lachnospirales; family Lachnospiraceae; genus Avilachnospira. The sequence goes on along the minus strand of JALELZ010000026.1, from coordinate 144,333 downwards.
ATCTGAAAGAGCTGCCTCACCGAGTACGACCATGAGCTCCTTCGCATCCTTACCTCTTGAGTAAGCAGCGAAGAGCTGGTTCATTGTATTTGCATGATCCTCTCTTGTCTTGCCTTCACCGATACCCTTATCCTTAAGTCTTGAAAGAGAAGGAAGAACATCGATAGGCGGCTGAATACTTCTTCTGTAAAGATCACGGCTAAGTATGATCTGTCCCTCTGTGATGTATCCTGTAAGGTCAGGTATAGGATGAGTCTTATCATCCTCAGGCATGGTCAGAATAGGAACCATGGTAATTGATCCCTTACGTCCGAGCTGACGTCCTGCTCTCTCATAAAGTGAAGCAAGGTCAGTGTACATGTATCCAGGATATCCTCTACGTCCGGGAACCTCCTTACGTGCGGCTGATACCTCACGAAGAGAGTCTGCGTAGTTTGTGATATCTGTAAGGATTACAAGAACATGCATATCCTTCTCGAATGCAAGATACTCAGCAGCTGTAAGAGCCATACGAGGAGTTGAAATACGCTCTACTGCAGGGTCATTTGCAAGGTTAAGGAACATAACAGCTCTGTCGATAGCTCCTGTTTCCTTGAATGAGTTCATGAAGTAGTTTGCTTCCTCGAATGTGATACCCATTGCAGCGAATACAACCGCGAAAGGCTCTGTTGTTCCGCGAACCTTTGCCTGTCTTGCGATCTGGGCTGCAAGGTTTGCATGCGGAAGTCCTGAGCATGAGAAGATAGGGAGCTTCTGTCCACGAACAAGAGTGTTAAGTCCGTCGATAGCTGAAACACCAGTCTGAATGAACTCTGACGGATATGCTCTTGCTGCCGGGTTGATCGGAAGTCCGTTGATATCCATTCTCGCATCAGGGATGATTTCAGGACCGCCGTCTATAGGTCTTCCGAGACCGTCAAACATACGTCCGAGCATATCCTCTGATACACCAAGCTCCATGCTCTTTCCGAAAAATCTTACCTTTGAGGAATCAAGGTTAATACCTGTTGCATTCTCAAAGAGCTGTACCATTGCATTGCCTTCATCTATCTGAAGGACTTTGCAGCGGCGTCTTGTTCCGTCAGCAAGCTCGATCTCACCGAGCTCATCATATGTAACGTGCTCAACGCCTTTTACCAGCATCAGAGGTCCTGCGACCTCCTGTATGGTCCTATATTCCTTTGGCATCAGAAGTCCTCCTTTCTGGCTACTGCGTCAGCACACTGTGTCTTTAATGTCTTAATGATCTCCTCGTATTTAGCATCGATCTGATCCTCAGGCACATACTTGAAACGTCCGATAGCTTCTCTTATTGGGAGCGCTACAAGGTCGTTGACCTTTGCACCTTCTTTAAGAGCTGCTGTTGCTTCGTCAAAGTAATCCAATACGAGCTGCATCATTGTATGCTGCTTCTTAGGAGATGTATATGTATCGATTCCGTCGAAAGCGTTCTGCTGCAGGTAGTCCTCTCGTACTGAACGAGCTGCCTCAAGCTTGATACGGTCAGGTGCAGAAAGCGCATCCATACCTACAAGCTTAACGATCTCATCAAGCTCTGCCTCATCCTGAAGGAGTGCCATGAGTCTTGATCTGAGCTCTGTCCAGTCGCCTGCAACATTCTTATTGAAATAAGGCTCTACATTATCCATGTAAAGTGAATATGATGACAGCCAATCGATCGCAGGGAAGTGTCTCTGGTAAGCAAGTGATGCTGAAAGTGACCAGAATACCTTTACAATACGAAGTGTAGCCTGTGTTACAGGCTCTGAAATATCACCACCGGCAGGTGAAACGGCACCGATAACTGAAAGAGCACCTTCTCTGCCTTCTTTTCCAAGTGATATAACACGTCCTGCTCTCTCGTAGAACTCTGCAAGACGTGAGCCTAAGTATGCAGGGTAACCTTCCTCACCCGGCATCTCCTCAAGACGTCCTGACATCTCTCGAAGAGCCTCTGCCCAACGTGATGTTGAGTCAGCCATAAGTGCTACTGAATATCCCATATCACGGAAGTACTCAGCGATAGTGATACCTGTATAAATAGATGCCTCACGGGCTGCAACAGGCATATCTGATGTATTTGCGATAAGCACTGTTCTTTCCATAAGTGACTTTCCTGTACGAGGATCCTTAAGCTCAGGGAACTCGTTAAGAACGTCTGTCATCTCGTTTCCACGCTCGCCGCATCCGATGTATACAACGATCTGTGCGTCAGCCCACTTTGCAAGCTGATGCTGTACGACTGTCTTACCTGAACCGAAAGGTCCCGGAACAGCTGCAACACCACCCTTTGCGATAGGGAAGAGTGTATCGATAACTCTCTGACCTGTTACGAGAGGCATATCAGGGCTTAACTTCTGCTTATACGGTCTACCTGTACGAACAGGCCACTTCTGCATAAGCTGAACCTTAACATCTCCATGCTCTGTCTCAATAACAGCGATATCCTCAGTAACGGTATAATCACCCTCTGTGATAGATTTGATCTTACCGTTAGCTCCCTTAGGAACCATGATCTTATGAAGTACTACCTCAGTCTCCTGAACTGTACCGATAATATCACCGAATTCAACCTCATCACCAACCTTAGCTGTCGGATTGAAATGCCACTTCTTGTCTCTGTCAAGTGAAGGAACAGTAACACCTCTCTGAAGAAGGTTTGAACCGGTTGCTTCCTTGATCTTCTCAAGCGGTCTCTGGATTCCGTCGTAAATACTGCTTATGATACCAGGTCCGAGCTCAACAGACATTGGTACGCCTGTTGATTCAACAGGCTCTCCAGGTCCGAGTCCGGATGTTTCTTCATAAACCTGTATAGATGCCTCATCACCGTGAATCTCGATGATCTCGCCCATAAGCTCCTTATTGGAAACACGGCAAACGTCTCGCATGTTTGCATCGCGCATGCCCTTAGCGACAACCAGAGGTCCGGCTACTTTTTTAATTACACCTTTGCTCATGTTTATATACTTACCTTTCACAAATTAATCATCACCGAAAATGATATCTGAGCCTACGGCACGCTCTACAGAACGCTTAACTGCCTGTATGCCCTTTCCGGTATTGCCTGAAACGCCCGGAATCAGGATTATAGCAGGAAGCTCTCTTTCGGAGAAATATGCTATCTCCTTTTCAAGTCTTGATGCCAGTTCTTCAGTAATGTAGATTACCGCATAGTCTCCGTCCACAAGACTCTTAAGCTTTGCTGCAGCCTCCTCTGTATCGGTGATCGGGAAAGGCTGAAGTCCAACTGCCGCGAAGCCGTATATGCTGTCACGGTCTCCCATAACTGCTATTTTATACATAACAATCACGCACCCTTTCCGCGATCATCTCTTTTGAAAAGCCGTTCTGCTTTCCGCTGAGGATGATCCTGACTGATTTTATCTCATTTTCTCTTGCCAAAATATATGCTGCTATCGGACCCAGTCCGAATGACTCATAAAGCTGAGGTTTCATTCTGGCTGTGATCAGATTGTCGCACCAGCGTTCAAACGCTGCAGGTGATTTCCTTAATTCAGATACAGCATCGGCATAAGCCGTATTGCCGAGGTATGAAGCGATAGCATCCACCCCGTTGAGTGCTGCGTTAGCCAGTCCGTTTTTATCGACTGTAGCACACTCTGCAAGTGCCATATTGAGGAAGTCCTTATCCTTACCTGTGAGAGCTGCTCTTACTGCTGTCTTGATATCTGTTGATGCAACCTTTATCTCTGCATACATTTCAAGAAAGTCGTTTTCAGTCGCCTTTCCTGCCTTTAATATTGCATCAAGGCATGCTTTATCAACAATGATATCGCAAAGCTGTCCGTCTGCCGTCTTAAGGAAGGTCGAATGAGCATACTCGGCTGCTTCGATCATATCGTCAGGCAGTGCCTGATAATTTCTCTCCTTAATGGCATTTCTTATGAGCTCCGGGTCAACAGTACTTTCGCTGATGTAAATGCCCGGATAATCATACTCCATGACTGATTCCTTAAGTGCTGCCTTCAGGTTGTTGTAATCGTTCGGAAGCTTAAATACATCGAATATCGATCTGTCAGGAACAATTTCATCCACAAAGCTCCAGAGCTTTTCACGCTCCTCCTGAAGAAGTGTCTCGGCATCCTCGGTGTTATTGTCACCGCCCCAGCCCTTTTCTTTAAGTATCTTTACCGCATCTTCATAATCCGATGCTGATACAAGCTGGTCCATGGCCTGATTATTAAGCAGTTTAAGTTCGGCATATCTCAATCGCGCAACAGCAAATACATAGCCTTTATCTACATATGCACCTGTCATAATGCCCTCCTGTTACGCAAAAAGTAAAGATTTTACCTTATCCTGTAATTCTTCTATGTTCTGATCAATAAGTGCGTCAAATGTGCAGTTCTCCTCAATGCCTCCGAAATCAAGAACGAAGCCGTTTTTGATTTCTGCTGCCTCTGAAGAAACGGTAAGCTTTGCGCCTTTATCCTCTGCGCTCTTTACAAATCCGTCGATTACATCCTGAGGGATCCTCTTGAGATCTGCTGCATTAAGCTTGAGCACAGCATCCTCCGAAGGAACATGCTTTGAAAAAAGCTTTTTGATAAAATCAACATATTCCTGGTCGGAAAGACTGCTGAGCTTCTCCTTTGCCATACCGATGGTATCATTCAGAAGCTCCTGCTTACCTGTGAGAAGGATCTGCTTTGTCTTAAGCTCAGCTGAGGCCTTGCTTCTCATTTCGATAGTCTCAACCTCTGTCTGGGCTTTCTTTTCTATTCTCTCGCATTCAGCCTTCATCTTCTTGTCAGAATCTGCCTTTATCTCTGCTGCCTTTGCATTGGCCGCATCAATAATAGCCTTGATCTGAGCATCTGATTCTCCGGATATGCGAGCGACTAATTTATCAAGTCCGTTCATCTCAAATATCCTTCCTTTATCAATACTGTAATATCCGTTTTATCAGATTCCTGCAGGGATACCAAAGATTGAAAGGATAGATATAAGGAGTGCAAGAATAGCATATGTCTCAACCATTGCAGGGAAGATCATAGCCTTACCGAACTGATCAGGTCTCTTTGCAACAAGTCCGATAGCTGCAACTGAGCAGCGTCCCTGTGCGATACCTGAAATAAGTCCGCCGAGTGCCATTGGAAGGCATGCTGCAAAGTACATAAGACCTGAAAGAAGTGAGATCTGCTCTGCTCCGCCGCCAAGCATACCGATGTTTGCAAGTGTGATGAATGCGATAAGAAGTCCGTAGATACCCTGTGTGCCAGGAAGAAGCTGAAGGATAAGAACCTTAGAGAACATTGAAGGCTCCTGTGTAACTACGCCTGATGCAGAACGACCTGCAACTCCAACTCCGATAGCTGAACCGCAACCTGCAAGACCTGCTGAAAGTGCAGCGCCTAATACTGCGAAAAATAAACCTAAGTTTGCCATGATTAAACATCCTCCTTGACAGAATAGTATTTAGTATTTTCTGTGAACGGCTGGAATTTCTTTCCGCCGCCGTCGTAAAATTTACCGAAGAACTCAACGAACTGAAGTCGGTTCGTATGAACATAAGCACCAAGTACGTTTATCGAAAGGTTGAGGACATGTCCGACAACGAAAATTGCGAGAAACAGTATGATGCCTATCGGAAGCGGTACAGCACCGCATACCATTGAGCCCATCTTATTGAATACCTGAGCGATAACGCCGGTAGCAAGTCCGAGAGCAAGAAGTCTCGAATATGAAAGTATATCCGAAAGCCAGCTCGTACAGCCGTATGCACTGTAGAGACCTGACGCAATACGTACTCCCCAGTTCTTGTTCTCTCTGCCTCCTGTAAGCACTACTCCGAGTGCACCGAGTATCGTCACCCACTTTGCCGCAGAAGCTACCGCAGCACTAAGATGTATATTGAGTGAGAGCATTCCTGTTATCATATCCATTGTGAGAAGATATACTATAGCTCCTCCGATGAACATGTACCAGAATACAACGTCATAGATCGCATCCTTGACCTGTCCGTTCTTGATAAGCTCATAGAGCTTGATCGTAAGACCTGTGAACAGATGCACTATACCGATCATGAATGCTACTACCAGAAGTCTCATAGGCTCTGCCTGCGGATTGAACCATATAGGATTCAGCGCTATGTCAGGCCTGTTAAAGAAGGTAGTTGCAATAACATTGACCGCATCTCCGAAAAAGCTTCCGAACATAAATCCCCAGAATGTTGTGGAGATTCCTGAGAAGAACATGAGCTTCATCATCTTCTTCATTCCCGGCTGAAGGTTTTTAACCTTCATAAGCACAAATCCGCAGCCAAGTACCAGCAAAAGTCCGTAGCCCGCATCCGAGAGCATCATACCGAACATAATGTAGTAGAAGCACGCAATTATGCTTGACGGATCGATTTCTGAAATATTCGGATAGGAATATGCATCTACGACAGTTTCCATAGGATCTGCCAGGAAGCCGTTATGAAGCTCGCAAGGGATCTCATCATCCGGAAGAGGATCACTTATCTCAACGACGGCATCCAATGCCTCAAGCTTTTTAGTAAGTCCTTCAGCTGTCTTAGCCGGTGTAAAACCGCTTATGAAGAACGTGTTCACTGACTGAGGTATGCTGCTGAGCACCTCATATTTGTCAGATCTCATGGTGTAATAATCAGCCGTAAACTTAAGATTATTTCTTTCTGAGGCATATACGGCGATCTCTTCCCCGCATTTTGTGATATCAGCCTGACAATCAGCTATTTTCTGCTTAATAGACTGTATCTCCTCCGTAGGAACCAATGTGCTTGAAGGAGCCTTCACGAAATCAATCTTTTTAAGCCCGGATTCGACTTTATCCGCATCGTCTCTGTGACATACGACCATGAATGCCGTTATTGTCTTGGAGCCTGAGATAAATTCGATATCTATATCCGGAGTTTCCTCACCCTCAAATGCCTCATACAACTTGGTATAAAGCTGTTCAAGTGTGGCCTCTTCCCCTATAGATCCGATGAAGACTCTTGATTTGGCAGTACCGCTGTAGTTAAGCGGTATATCCAGATTTGTCCATGCACTTAATGTTTCCAGATTTGTCTCGCATTTAGGAATAGCTGCCTTATCTTCAAGTATCTGCTTATTGATGCTGATGATCCTTGAAGCAGTTTCAAGATATTCCTTTGCATGACCGATCTGTTCATTATATGAAGCCATTCCCATGTCCGACGCGCCTTCAAAGGAACTTAAAAGTCCTTTGTCCTTGTCGGGAGCATATTCTTCCAGGATATTAAGTGCCTGTTCAGCCTGCTTGGCTGCACGCATGAATCCTGAACGTTCAGCGTTTACGTCCATGGTCTTAAGATCTTCATCCTGAATATCTCCGGAATTGATCTCCACCATGCCGGTACGCTGAAGAAGCTCTAATATGCTCTTTCTCTGTGTTTTAGGACCACAGATGAAAATACGCTTCATTCGTACTTTAGACATGTCTTTTGCCCTCCTCTCTTAATTTTTCTTCAACATAAAACAATGCGGTCATTTATCACAGAAGTGAATTTATGACCTCGTTTACCGCCTCAGCCTGCTTTCCCGATGCCTGGGCTTTAAGTGCCTCTTTAGCCTCGAGCGCTTTGGCTTCCGCAGTCTTTACCTCGGAAGCAGATGCTTTCTCGGCTTCGGAAACCTTGGCAGCTGCTGCATCTGAAGCTTTTTTAACCTCAGCTGCGTAAAGCTTTGCCGCCTCATCCTTTGCCTCTTTGACAAGCTTTTCTGCGTTTGCTCTTGCTTCGGTAAGACCGGCAGATGCTGACGCTTCAGCCTGCTTTATCCTATCAATAATTTCCTTAGACAAGTTGCAACCTCCTGACTTTTTTTATATATAAACGATATTAATGCCGCCTGCCCGGGCCATCGGGCCGAAAGCCTTATATCGCTTACATCCATATTCTTGTGCCCTGCTCATCCTTAGATGCCATGAAGACATCCTGATCTTCTCCGGTGCCGTCAAAAACAAGCAGTGCCGTATGTATGCCGAAGCTTTCGAACAATTCATCAAGCAATGCTTCATCCTTGATCCTTCCCTGTTCCTTAAGCTTCTTTACAAGATATAAAACTGTATTTATGCTTCCTCTGTCGCAGTCAGCCGCTATACCCGGACTTCCTGAAAGCGTCATTAGATTAAAGCCTGCTTTAAGCTCTTCGCTTTCGTTCTCGGATGACTCCGGCTCCTCATTCGGGTCTCCCAATATGCCGCCTGTCGTGACTCCGTAAGGAAGCTCTGCGTCTGCGATCCTCACAGATGCTCCTGCCGCAATAACCGGTGATCCGTCACTTCCGGCTTGGCTGTAAAACAATGAACATACCGTTCCTGCCAACTCAAAATCGATTCCGACAAGATCCTTTGCTGAAGCTTTATAATCCTTCAGCACATTGAGTCTCTCCATGCATTCCTCATATGCATGTGCCTCACATATACACCCTGCGGCAATTCTTACCCCGTCTGCTGTTGTAAATGCTGCTGCCGCCGCTCTGTATCCCATCATCACATCATCCTCTTCAGAACATCCATAGCATCTCCGATAAGCTCTGAAGGTGTTTTATTGCCCACTCCGGCGATGACACTTTCGCAGTGATTGAACGGTATCAGTACAAGCTTTGCCCCGCTAGATCCAACCGCAACTGCCATATCCTTAGTCACCTCTCCAAGCATGGAATCTGCGATTACTATTCCCACCGGTCCGACTATAATATCTGCCTTTTTACTGGCTACGATGACTGAATTCTCTCCGGTTCCGGATATATCAGCTCCTGCCTTATTCATAGCAAGTGTTGCTGATGCATTGGTACCGACTGCCATAACGGTCACATCAGGAAAGTTTTGTTTAATATTTGAAACAAGCTGTTTCCCCATACCGCCGCCTTTGGCATCTATAACTAAAATGTTCATATTTCCTCACATTTATATAAAAATATACAGCTATTTTACCAAAGAAAAAATGTTATTTCTACGATTGTTATTATAATAACCTCGGAATAACGCGTTGTTTCAAACTATGTACAATCCTGTTTTATTTGCATCCCGTTCCTTATTTTTCTTATATCGCGCAGCTTTTTTGATTAAAAAAAGGCGCATGTATAGCACATACGCCCCCTCTAAGATTCGTAGATAAAAACTACCGTTTTGTTAAAAATAAAACTATCTCACACAATGGATACTATACAATAATTGCAGTTGAAATTCAACCGAATGTATCCGAAAATAATAATTATTTTTTCTTTTTACTTACAATAACTTTAAGCTACGCTTAAGCCTTGTTTTTTATAATACACCACCGGCTATTATGATGATTTAAGTTCATTTTTCAGAAATCAGTTTATCCCTGTTTTCCATTCTTTCTTTATCTCTTTCTGTCATCTCTATATCAATCTTGCTGAAATTCTTCATTATATAATAATAAATCTGATCAATCTGCTTCATCGGGTTATATTCTTTTCCGTTATGTATCTCAAGCACATGTTTTTTACCTGAGCTTTCTATAAAGTTAAGGAAGTATACGCCCTTATACTTCTTTCTGAATGGATATTCTGTTTTTGTGACCCTTGTAATACTGCTCCATTTTATAACTCGTACATTTCTTTTGCCCTCTAAAAGTGCATATTCCTCACCCGAGGTCATATCCTTAAAGCAGCCACTTTTTCCCTCAACGTGCGCTTTGCCTATATCGGCACATGCAGTCAGCTTCTCAGTATGTGTCATATCTTTATCAAATGCTAAAGAGCTGTAAGGCGTCATATACATTATAAATGCAGGAATCGTCTCATAGAGTCCGAACAGAGCCAGTACCACAAATATAGTCATAACAATGCATATATATACATTTACGCCCCCGCGCTCAATTATCAGCACTGTCAAAAACAAGATCAAAGCAAGCATCGTAACTGTCTGCATGGTTTCCCATGAGCACAGCTGTTTTTTACCGTATTTTCTAATCTGATCCACTACGTAATTCTGATCCTGCATATTTTTCTTTCCTTAATAATATTGTTGATTATAAACCGCACTCTGATTATAGCGTAAAAAAGAGATACTGTGCAGTCTGTTTGCTGAATTAATACTTCAAACCGCTGACTTAACACAGTACCTCTTATCTTATTTTTGATCTGTGATCAACAATCGGATCTTACATGCTTATTCGTAAAGAGTACAAGCAACAAAGTGATCCTTCTCGATTTCCTTAAGGTTGAGCTGATGTGTACTGCACTCCGGCTTAGCATAAGGACATCTTGATGCAAAACGGCAGCCAGGCTTAGGCTCGATCGGGCTTGTTACCTCACCCTCGATAATATCGCTGTCTGACATCTTATGATGGATGCTAGGAACAGGGATAGCCTTAAGCAATGCCTTTGTATAAGGATGAACCGGATTAGCGAAGAGTTCTTTTGAAGGAGCTCTCTCAACACACTCACCGAGATAAAGAACAGCGATCTCATCACTGATATGCTTTACTACTGAAAGGTCATGTGTAATGAACATATATGTAAGTCCATGCTTATCCTGAAGATCCATAAGCAGATTAAGTATCTGGGCCTGAATGGATACGTCAAGTGCTGATACAGGCTCATCACAAACGATGAACTTAGGATCAAGTGCAAGTGCACGGGCAACACCGATTCTCTGACGTCTTCCGCCGTCAAGCTCATGAGGGAATGAATTTACGAAGCGCTCTGCAAGACCTACTGTCTCCATCAGCTCGTATACTCTGTCCTCTCTGTCCAGCTTGTTAGGTATTGTCTTGAAAAGCTCAAGAGGCTCTGCAATTATCTGACTTACTGTAAGACGAGGGTTGATTGATGAATAAGGATCCTGGAATATCATCTGAGCTTCCTTGCGGTATTCCTTAAGCTCTGCCTTATTAAACTTCTCAACATTTTTTCCGTCGAAAATGATCTCGCCTTCTGTTGACTCAAGCAGTCTGAGCAGTACTCTGCCGAGTGTTGACTTTCCGCATCCGGACTCTCCTACGACTCCGAGTGTCTGTCCTCTGTTGATGCGAATGTTAACATTATCTACAGCGTGCAGCATTCCTCTTGGGGTTTTAAAATATTTTTTAAGCCCATGTGTTTCTATCAATATATCTGACATTTGCTACACTCCTTTTATTTATTATCGAACAGATGGCAACGGATAATATGTCCGTCCTTCTCATATGCACGAGGTGATTCATTCTTGCATATATCCATGCAATGAGGGCATCTCGGACTGAATTTGCATCCCTGAGGAAGATTTGCCGGATCAGGCATAAGTCCGTCGATAGGAGTAAGTCGATCCGTTTCAACCGTAAGATCAGGAATAGATCCGAAAAGTCCTACTGTGTAAGGATGATGATCTTCACCATCAAAGATATCTTCAACAGTTCCGGTCTCAATAGCCTCTCCTGCATACATAATAGCAACCTTATCACAGGTCTGCGCAACAACACCAAGGTCATGGGTTACGAGGATCATAGCTGTCTGGAGCTTTTCCTTAAGCTGTCTCATAAGTCTGAGTACCTGCGCCTGAATTGTAACGTCAAGAGCTGTAGTAGGCTCATCTGCAAGAAGCAGAAGCGGCTCACAGGCAAGTGCCATGGCGATTACGATACGCTGCTTCATTCCGCCTGAAAACTGATGAGGATACTCTGTTCTTCTCTCAGGAGGAAGTCCGACCATTTTGAACATAGACTCAACTCTGTCAATAACATCCTCATTGCTGAATGAAGGGTTATGAAGCTTTACTACCTCACCGATCTGATCACCTACTGTGAATACCGGGTTGAGCGCACTCATAGGATCCTGGAAAATCATTGATATTTCCTTACCTCTGATAGCTCTCATGGTCTCCTCACTTGCAGCAAGGATATCTTCTCCGTTATAAGTAATGCTTCCCTTTGTTATCTCTCCGACACGATCCGGAAGAAGCTTAAGTATGGAAAGGCATGTTGTAGTCTTGCCCGCACCTGTCTCTCCTACAAGTCCGAGGGTTTCTCCCTTATTAATAGAAAGATCAAGACCGTTTACGGCGCAAACTGTTGCGTCATCTGTATGATACTGTACATACAGATCCTTTATTTCAAGTAATTTCTCTGCCATTTAAATCTCCTCCTCATCAGTTTCTTAACTTAGGATCAAGAGCGTCACGAAGACCGTCTCCGATCAGAGTCAGAGCTGCAGCAGTAATAACGATTGCAATACCAGGTGCATATACAAGGTATGGATATGAGATCATATAAGCCTTTGCATCTGACAGCATTGAACCCCACTCAGGGTTTGGAGGCTGAATTCCGCATCCGATAAAGCTCAGTGATGCGATATCCATAATTGTTCTTGCAACTGCAAGTGTACCCTCAACTATGATTGGTCCGAGTGCGTTAGGAATAATATGCTTTATAACTATGATCGGACCGTTGGCGCCGCAAAGCTTGGCCGCCTCTATGAATTCCTGTCCCTTAAGTGATATTACAGACGAACGAATAATTCGAGTAAACTTAGGGATAAGCGCAACACTCAGTGCAAGCAGAAGGTTTCTGATGCTGTTTCCGAGAGTTGCAACTATAGATATAGCAAGCAGTGTGAACGGTATAGCAAGGAATATATCGATAAATCTCATGATAAGGTTATCGATCTTACCTCCGAGATATCCTGCTGTCGCACCCAATGCGATTCCGCCTGCAAGTGCAATAACGATAACGGCAAGACCTGTGAACATTGAAACTCGTGCGCCCCAAAGTACTCTTGCAAAGATATCTCTTCCGTATGCGTCAGTACCGAACAGATGTGCTGCTGACGGTCCCTGAAGACGCTCGCTGATATGCTGCTCAACAACGTCTGCTTCATAGCTGATGTGAAGCGGTGCAGTGATTGCTAATATAAGCATTATCATGAATACGATAAGTCCGAATACAGCAAGCTTATTCTTTCTGAACTGATGCCAAATAGTAACTATTTCACTCTTTTTCTTAAATTTTGCCCTTCTTGCAGCACGCTCTGCATCGGACATGGATGTATTTAATATATCGCTCATATACTTCCCCTCCTTAACCCTTTGCGTACTGTGACTTAATACGTGGATCAATGTATGCATACAGAATATCTGTTGCAAGGTTGATCAAGCTTGAAAGAAGTGCAATGAATACAAGTGCACCTAAAACTACAGGTGTATCCTTCTGTCTGATAGACTGGATCATAAGTGTTCCGATACCAGGAATAGCATAAACCTGCTCTGTGATAACGGTACCTCCGAGCTGCCATCCCATGTTAACACCGATAAGTGTTACGACCGGAAGAAGAGCGTTTCTTAAGGCATGCTGGAAAACAACAGTGCGCTCCGGACATCCCTTAGCTCTTGCTGTTCTTATATAGTCAGACCTTATAACGTCAAGCATGGATGTTCTCGTCATACGAATTGTATTGGCGAGATATCCCGCAGCGGCCGTTATTCCCGGAAGCACGAAGCTGTACCAATGGTCTACTCCACTCATAGGAAGAAGTCCGTATTTAACGCTGACAATAAGAATAAGCATAAGTCCGAGCCAGAAATCAGGTACGGATGAAAGCAGAAGTGTAAGTGCTACTACTATATTATCTGCTATCGAATACTGCTTAACTGCAGAAAGTACTCCGAATAAAATACCGAATATTGAAGAAATAGCTATAGCTGTGAACGCAAGCTTACAGGTATTAGGGAAACGTGCGAATACCTCTGTAAATACAGGGTTTCTTGTCTTATATGAGATACCAAAATCTCCCGTAAGTACTCCGCCGAGCCATCTTACATAACGCTCAATGAAGCCTCCGTCAAGTCCGAGCTCCGCACGAAGCTTGGCTACGGCTTCCGGAGTTGCTGCATTTCCAAGCATAAGCGATGCTGCATCACCAGGTGTAAGGCTCATTATGGAGTAAAGAATAATAGAGACGCCCAGCAGCACCGGAATAAGCATGAGCAGGCGACGAACAACCATCTTTAACATGTAAATCTCCTATTTGTTGACAAATACGAGGCTGCAAAGTGAATTTGCAGCCTCGTTCACTTTCTTATACGAAAGTTATATTGTTTACTATCTTCAACCGTTTATCAGAATGACCAGTTGTTGAATCTGTAGAATACAGCTGCGTGAGGCTCAAAGCCCTTAAGAGAATCGCTTACAACCGCTGCGTTAGAGCCTGTCATAAGGAATAAATACCATCCCTCTTCCTCGCAAATATCAGCAACCTGTCTGTAGAGCTCAAGTCTCTCATCATCGTCAACTGAATATCTTGCCTTATCAAGAAGAGCATCAGTCTCTTCATTTCCAACATAACCTACGTTAGCATAGTCAATGCCCTGCATTGATGTGTGGAGATACATATAGATATCTGCATCGGCATCAGGGAACTGTCCCCATGTCATGTAGTTCCACATATCTGAGTTACCCTTAGCATCAACGTCATCTTCCCAGGCACCACGCTCCATGATCTGAAGGTCAACGTTCATTCCTGCTTTACGAAGCTGCTCTGTAATAACCTGTGCAGGCTTCTGATACCATGAGTCGTTTGCTGCCTTGTATGTAATAGCTGAGCCGTCATATCCCATGCCGTCAAGAATAGACTTTGCCTGATCAACGTCATAAGGTGTAGGCTCCCAATCCTCAACATATCCGAAGTGTGCAGGGTTTACCATGTAAGGTGAAACCTGTCCGATTCCGTCAAGTCCGCCTTCGAAGATTTCTTCACGGTTGAGTGAATACTGAACCGCCTTACGAGCATCCTTGTTTGCAAAGAAGCCATCCTTTGTCTGGAATGTAAGGTAATGTGTTCCGTTTGAAGGAACGTCCTGGATTGTAACGCCCTTAGCTGCTGCAACGTGCTCTCTGTCAGATGTGTTAAGTCCGAGGAAGAAGTCTGCGTCACCTCTTTCCATTGAAAGAGATGCTGTTGTAGCGTCTGCCATATACTTAAGTGTTACAGTCTTGATTGTAGGAGCACCGCCCCAGTAATCTTCGAATGCCTCAAGCTTGATATAATCACCTGCCTGCCATTCAACGAACTTGTAAGGTCCGCAACCGTTCTCTGAACGAGCTGTGTTTGTTCCGTCAGCCTCGCACTTCTCATACCAAGCCTGGCTGTAGATACCGAATGAAGGCATAGCAAGAACCTCAAGGAAAGGCTTGTATGCGTATTTTGTCTTAACAGCAACGTGTGTATCATCAATCTTCTCGATAGATTCGATAAGCTCTGCTGCAGATGCGTTGTATGCGCCCTCGGCGTCCTTCTTAAGTGAGAATACAACATCATCAGCTGTAAGCTCTGTTCCGTCATGGAACTTCACGCCCTGTCTGATAGTGAATGTAAGAGTTGTTCCGTCCTCTGAGTACTCCCAAGACTCAGCGATTCCAGGCACGAGCTTTGTACGATCTCCGTTTGTCTCAAGAACCAGTGTATCGTAGATATTGCACTGAATCATATGACCGTTTGACTGCGCCTCTGCGCCAGGCAGAAGGCTTGTAGGCTCTGCAGTATAGATAACCTTAAGGTCAGTCTTGCCTGCATCTGCTGAGCTTTCGGTTCCTGATGAAGAACCTGATGATGAGGATGTAGAACCTGAACCACCGCATCCTGCGAGCATCGTTACAGCGAGTGTAGCTGAAAGTGTTACTGCAAAAGCTTTCTGTAAACTCTTTTTCATTATTACCCCCTTATTTTTAATTATTAATTTCTTAATAATTGTTAACGTTTACATCTGGCATTTTATCATTTTCTTACAATCTGCGCTACTCATAAGATTTTACAGAGTTTATTAGGTATTTTTGTACATTTAGCTATTTTGTTTTTGCTGTTTTTATTGATTTCGATTGAAAAACGACAAAATACACCCCGGATACAAGAAACATTCTCTTATACCCAAGGGTGTATGCCTTAATTTTTTATGGACTTTTCTTAATGCTTATTAATCAATCAAATAAATTGTTATACAGTTCTGACAAAGTGTCTGCCGCCGCACTGCTGACAAGCATGTCGTCCTCTCCGTTAAAGCTTATTCGTACCGATTTATCATCATATGAGTATATCGTCAGTGCAATTTCACTGAAATTTTCAGTGTTTCTGTAAAAAACGATCTTCATTAATACATTTCCGGAGGATTTTCCGAGGTCTGCCGTTCCTGTAGGTATCATAACATCAATGATATGCTTAAAGTTCTTCATATCACTGCTGCTTAGTTCTTTACCGTTTTCTGTATACAGATATTGTCCTGCTTTGCTGCTGTTGCTGTCATCACCGGTCTCAGCTTCGGTATTTGTGTTGTCATCCTCAGCTTCGGTCCCGGCATCATCTGAAGAAGCACCGCCATCGCCATTTTTAGTTATATCAACGCGATGTGTCGAACCTTCGGCACTTATTTCCATAGCGGTTACGCTTTCCCACTGCATCCTGCATATATCCTTTGGCTTTAAGCTCTCATACGATGCATTTTCCAGCATTTCGACATATTTTGCAGAAATCGTATAAATCATATCCGAGCCTTCAATATATGCATAATATCCGCCCTGCACTTCATTTTTACTTCCTATAATAAGTGCTGCGCTCTCATCGTCTCCGGATATCTCAGCTCTGATATACGGCCTGCTCAGTCCGTATTTATCAAGAGCCTCCTGATCTGCGCCGTATGCAGTCTTGTCGCCCCAGTCAGTATTTAAAACTGTTGCCGCAAGCTTTTCGCTTGAACTTTCATCAAGCGGTTTATACGTTCCGTCTGTCTCCGTAAACCATGAATAGTAATCCGTATAGGTATATTCTTCAGGATCTTCAGGCTTAGTCATGCTGAAAACACTTCCGTCAGCTCTTTCTATTGTCATAGCCTCAGGGTCTTCTATCTTACTTGAGGATGACGTGCTTATATAATCCAGCAGTCTCGCACTGACCTTACTGTATACATCATCATCTGCAAGATATACGGTATTGCTCCCTGATTTTCTGCAATAATATCCGCTGCCTGTACCTGCCTTCTGCCCGAAATCTATTCGTTCGCTATCGCCGTCCTCAGTGCTGACAGCAACATATACAGTAGGATCCTCCAGACCGTATTTTCCAAAATCTTTACAGTTTTCTTCTACCGGCTTAAGCTTTGCACTGTGCATTGACGACAAAAGCTCATTTACCGCATCCTTCATGACAGGAAAGTCTTCATTTCCCTCATAAGACCAACCGTCGCCGTCGGAAAGCATTTTTATAGCGCCATCTTCGCCGCTTAATTCAAGCTCTCTTACGGAATTTGCTTCTATAGATATAAGCTTCGTTTCCTCAGTATTTGAGACCTCTGCATTATATCCGGTATCTTTATCCGTATAAATGCTTACGGCAACGTATGCGGATGCACTGACGGCAAGCGCCGCAAGCATTAATATAAGCTGTTTTTTCTGTTTCATCATCTTTTCCTTCTGCGCATGCTTATAACTGCTCCCACCGCAAGATATGCCAGTGGGATAATTCCGATAAGCAATATTCCCAGATGCCCCGCAGCTCCGCTCGGAACTGTCAGCTTATTTCCTGAGATCTTCTTGGAATGTATTGCTATTGAGCTGTCTTTTCCGGAAAGCCAGCCTAAAGAATTCAGCATAAGATCGATGTTGGATCCGTTTACAAGCTCATCATAATCTTTATTCAAAAGATCTGAGGATGTATACCATACTATTTTAGCCTTGCTGCCGCTGTCTTCTATAGCTGCACCAAGACAGAACGGACCTTCCGAATCCCCTGCTGCCTTTGAAACAGAGCTTATCTTTCCTTCCTTGGCATAGGAGTCTGCCGAGGTTTGCAAAAGCCCTGTCACAGTAATGCCTGAAGGGCTGTTTTCAGGTATCTTGAGGCCGTGTCCCATAGGCACAAGCACTGAATAGCCTCCCTTTACAAGCGGCATAGTTATGTCATGATATCCTATTAGCGGCAAAAGCTGCATCGGATAGTTTCCGTAGCACATATACTGATTTGCTTCAAGAATGAGCCCAGGTTCAACCTCAATGCCGTATCCGTCAAGCAGACTCATAAGCTTAGGAAGCTCTGTGTGCTCATAATCGGTATATACGAGCAGTCTGCCTCCCTTTTTAATATAATCGGAAAGACATTCTGCCTCTTTTTCTGTAATATCCTTTGCAGGGCCTGCTATGATTACACAATCAGTATCATCAGGCACACTGTCAAGTCCTACCAGATCAAGCTTTTCAAGCTGATAGTTTTCTCGGCTTATCTGTTCTTCTAAAGATGAGCTGAG
The DNA here is from genome assembly GCA_022768465.1 of Lachnospiraceae bacterium. Taxonomy (GTDB): domain Bacteria; phylum Bacillota; class Clostridia; order Lachnospirales; family Lachnospiraceae; genus Avilachnospira. Next base: position 126,096 of record JALELZ010000026.1, on the reverse strand, counting down.
CGTTTTTTCGCCATGGCCTGTAAGCTTATAAAGCTTCGGCATATATCCGTTATTTATATAATCTATAGCGCTTGTTATCTGATTCTCGCCGTCAAAAACAGTCTCTGCATCGCTGTCACTGAAATAACTGTAATTCCTGACAAATATCTTGCTGTAATCTATGAATCTGCTTCTGGTATTTCCTGCAACAATGATACTGTTGTTATTAACCTGATCACCGGTATATTGCTCAGCAAAGCCTGGATTTACAATAGGATCCACCTTGGTGACCTTAATATGATGCGATAAGCTGCTGTAACGGTTTAACAGCACTCCGAGCTCACTGTTTTCCTCCCCGCTCTGCACTATCCAGTAAAGCTCAATATCTTCGCTGATCTGTCCAACCGTTTCTTTAGTCTGCTCAGTCAGGCTGTAAAGTCCCGTGCCGGATATATCCTTTTCGGTATACTGAGACGGAATCTTTGCCGCGGTGAGATTTACAAATATAAGTGTTGCCAGCAATATTAATGAAGTCAGCACGCTGAAAAGTCCCATGCTGAGTCGGTTTCCGCCGTTTCCTGACATTTTCATCAGCTCCACCTCCTTTTTTCAAGAGACTGAAGTGACAGATACAAAAAGAATATTATTACTGACACAAAATATACTATTGATTTAAAGTCAAATACACCTCTTGCGAACACATAAAAGCGCTCGAATACAGATATATTGCCGATTATCGATGCAAATAATCCTTCAAAAAGCTTCTTTGAATGTCTATAAAGAAGCTCGAGCACACATACACAAACACAGATGAATATTCCGGCAGCATATATGTTCTTTGTAAATATAAAGAGTACTGCCGCTATAACAACAGCTGCCGCTATAAGCGCTGCAAGCGATGCCGCCGCAGTTCCCGGAATATGATCTGTAAGATTTTTTCCGAAATAAGTCACCAAAAACAATGCAAAGCTGCCGCCTGCCGCTATTGCCTGGTTTTCTGTGAGCGTCGAAATAAAAAGTCCGGCTGCTATAAGTGCCGCTCCAAGCATATAGAAGGCAGCAATATTATATAGTGCCGTCGTATATGACACTGTGCCGTACTTCATAAGAAAAAGCGGATAAATGCACATTATTAAAGTAGGTACCAAAAGAGTGATAAGCATTGCAAGATACTTACCTATAACCACATCCCACATTGATACCGGCAGAGAATATAGAAGCTGATCTGTTCTCTGCTTTCTTTCCTCTGATACCGACCTCATGGTGAGGATCGGAATAATTATAAGGAACATAAATGACATATTGTTAACGGTGTACTCATAATTGGCATAGCCCATGCTGCAGTTTAATATAACTGTATATACTCCTGCAAAGGCAAGCAGTACCGCACCGAAAAACCAGCCGAACATTCCTTTAAAATAAAAGCTCAGCTCTTTTTTTAATATCTGTATCATCCGGCTTTCCCTCCGTTTGTGCCTGCCAGCTTTATGGCATTTTCCTGAGCACTGCTGTCATCAGTATAAGTATCGCGTCTTTCGGTAAGCTCAAGGAAGGCTTCCTCAAGAGTAGGCTTAACTAAAGTCATTTCTATAATAGGGATCCTTTTGTCTGCACATGCAAAGAACAGCTGTTCAGCCGTTTTTTCCGGCGTTTCTGTGCTTATTTCTATATTGCTGATGCCATCTTCCTCAGAAATAATTCTGATGTTTTCAGGATCAGCTGCCGCGTTAAGCATTTCCATGCATAGCTTTCCTTCCCCTTTAAGTCTCAGCTTTATTATTGGTTCTTTTTTGAGAATGCTGTCAAGGTCATGTACTCTGCTGTCTGCTATAAGCTGTCCTCTTGCAATGATAATGATATGGTCGCTTATTGTCTGAACCTCCGAAAGTATATGGCTTGAAAACAGCACTATATGATTCTTTCCGAGATTTCTGACAAGCTCTCTTATCTCAGTTATCTGCTTTGGATCAAGACCTACTGTCGGCTCATCCAGAATTATGATCCCCGGATTTCCAAGCATAGTCTGTGCTATTCCGACTCTCTGCTTGTAGCCCTTTGAAAGATTCTTTATAAGTCTGTCCTTTATCGGAGTGATACCTGTCACATCCATCGCATAGCTTATCTTATCCTTAAGCTCTGCCTTTTTGACGCCTCTTGCCTCTGCGACAAATTTAAGATATTCATAAGGTGTCATATCCATATAAAGCGGAGGCTGTTCAGGAAGATATCCTATGCCTGCCTTGGCCTTTTCCGGCTCTTCAAAGATATCATGTCCGTCTATTTTGACAGATCCCGAGGAAGCAGCGAGACACCCTGTTATTATATTCATTGTAGTTGATTTTCCTGCACCGTTAGGCCCAAGAAAACCGTAAACTCCGTTTTCCGTAATGCTGAAGCTTATACCTTTTACCGCAGGCTCTTCATTATAATATTTATAAATTTCACTGACCTCTATCAAGCAGATACCTCCAAAATAATTCCGCTTAATCTAATAGCTGCCGCACTCTTGATCCTATCAATGTTGTAGGTCAGGGTGCAGCAGCACATATAATCCTAATCAGGCATTTTCAAGTTTCTCTATACCCTTTTTAATTCTTCTGATGCTTTCTTCTCTGCCAAGTATATCGCAGATCTCAACAACTCCGCCCGGTGTTACAAGCTTTCCTGCTGCAGCTATGCGAACAGGCCACATAACCATAGCATTCTTGCAGCCAAGTTCCTCGGCAAGACCTGTAAGGCAGCTCTTTATGCTCTCCTCATCCCAGCTTTCAAGAGCTTCAAGTCGAGGAAGTGCCTTATTAAGCATATCAAGCGATACCTCAGCATTAGTCTTTGATTTCTTATTGGTATAGAATTCAATATCATACTCAGGAAGCTCATCAAAGAAATCAAGCTTTTCAGGAATATCACTCAGCATCTCACAGCGCTGCTGTAAAAGCGGCGCAATCTTAGCGGGAGATATGCTTTCCTTCTTAACGGCCTTTCTGATATATGGCTCCGCTACCTTAAGGAACTCTTCCGGAGTCATTTCTCTTATATATGCGGCATTAAAATACTTAAGCTTTTCAATATCAAATATAGCAGGTGACTTTGAAATACCTGAAATATCAAATGCTTTCTTAAGCTCATCTAAAGTGAAGAACTCCTGCTCGGCTATCTCTCCTCTCGGTGACCAGCCCAATAAAGCAACATAGTTTAATATTGCTTCTGTAAGGAAGCCTTCATTTCTGAGATCCTCATATGAAGGATCTCCGTGACGCTTTGACATCTTATGCTGAGCATCACGCATGACCGGTGAGCAGTGAACATACTCAGGGATATCCCAGCCGAAGCCCTCATAGAGAAGGTTATACTTAGGTGATGAAGCAAGATATTCGCTTCCTCTTACAACATGTGTGATGCCCATGAGATGATCATCAACGACATTTGCAAAGTTATATGTAGGAAGTCCGTCTCTCTTAAGCAGTACCTGATCGTCAAGAGAATCATTTGGCACAGTTATCTCACCGTAGGAAATATCATGGAAGGTTGTTGTTCCTGTCTCCGGCACCTTCTGTCTTATAACGTAAGGCTCGCCGGCTTCAGCTCTTCTTTTTGCCTCTGCCGGATCAAGCAAACGGCACGGATCAGCGATCTTTACGAACTTTTCAGCTGCTGATACCTCTGTATCGTCTGCCTCATCCTCATGCTTATCGCAGAAGCAGTAGTATGCATGCCCTCTTTCAACGAGCATCTTTGCATATTTTCCGTAGAGCTCTCTGCGCTCACTCTGCACATACGGGCCTACAGGTCCTCCGATATCCGGACCTTCATCATGATTAAGGCCGCACTCCTTGAGTGTGTTATAGATGACCTGCTCAGCGCCCTCTACTTCTCTTTTCTTATCTGTATCCTCAAGTCTGAATATAAATGTACCGTCATCCTTTTTAGCTATTAAATATGTGTAAAGAGCAGTACGCAGATTACCTATGTGCATATATCCGGTAGGTGAAGGTGCAAATCTTGTTCTCACCTTGCCGTGAGGTACGCGTGCCTCCATCTCTTCAAAAAACTTCTCGTCATTCATCAATATGTCCTCCGATAAAATCGACCTCAGCGCTCTGCCTTTAAATCACATATACATATCATTTAGGTGCGGAGCCTATATGCCCGGTCTTTTATATTTTTATTGCTTAACATTTTTCTTCGCTAACGATTTATTATAACGAATTAATTAATGAATTACCATATACAGCATTAACAAAAGAAAAGATTATATGACTATACATAAAAATACAGCGGCTTTTTATACCGCTGTACGAGTTTCTTCTTAAAATTAATATCTTGTAAGCATTTTACCTTCTGCATCAAACTCAAGTTCAAACGGATCTGATTCAATGCTGAGCTCTGATCTTGTCTTTGCCTCCGGGATAAGTGCCTCGGAAATGAGCATGGACTCAACCTCCAAAGAGTTTTTGAGTATGATTATACGCGGATTCTCCGGATCCATCTTAAGACATATAGCCATGCATGCCTGAAGGCACTCTTTTTCATTATCCATTATAAGAGGGATCTTATAGACGGATGAATCATGGTCTGTTATGGCATTCGGATAGGTATCATTAAATGAAATCTGCTTGAAGAAATCCATTGTTCCGACATCCGCTCTTCCCATGCCGGTAGCATTGCCATGAGATTCCTCGCTAAGTCCCCATATACCCATACGCTCAGATTTGACGCCTATAGGAAGTCTTGAACGTCCTACAACATTCGGATCCATGCCGCCGCCGGAATAATTCTTTCCAATCTTCTCAAGGATAATGACATCGCAGGCATCAAGGAATATCTTAGCCATGTTTGCCTTAGCATCAATAAGCAGCTTTGGTTCTTCGTCGGCAATCCTTGACGGCTCAAGAAACTCTATGCGGTAAGTCTTATCAAAGGCATTTTCCATAAGACCAATTCCCATGATGACCGGAGCTTTTCTGATTATCTCGCTTCCTATTGAGAAAAGTCTTTCAGGCATGACATCGTCACCCTGACTGTGAGCAACATATGCTCCTGCCTGCTTTCCGAGTCCGATAGTCATCATTTTCATAAGGCCACTCTCATATTTACCCTTGAATCCGGTATGTGCCTTAATGCGGTTCATAACGATGATTCCATCTGCTCCGAATGCATTTTTATCTATCTGAACATCCTCATCTATTTCCTCAGCATGGCCTATCTTTACAGTCTCCATAGAGGAAATGATAGGGCAGCCCATGCTTTCTTCGGTAATGTTATAGCTTCTGAGAATGCCTCTCTGGCCTTCTGCCGTAGCCCCGCCGTGTGATCCCATAGCCGGAATGATGAAAGGCTCTCCGCCCAGTTCCTTTACACAGTCAACTACTGTTCTTGTGATCAGCACTATATTGGAAAGTCCTCGGCTTCCTGCGGTAATGCATATACGCATGCCGGGCTTTATGGTATTTTTAAATTCAGGCTTTTCAAAATTATCTTTAATCAGTTTCTTTATAGCTTCTTCGCTGAGCTCATTATGCGGAAAATTCTGCTTAACTTTAACGAATTTTGGCAGCTTCTGTCCTGCTATAAGCGGTGTTACTGTCGACATACTCCCCCCTTATCCGACCTGATTTCTTATTTCAGTTCTTGTTTCATTTATATATTTTTAATGCTTATCCGGTTGTTCGTTTACGCCGAATATTTCGTTTATAGATTTATTTTGATTTTTTCGTTTACGGTTAATCTTGCCTGCATTTTTTGTGGGTGTAACCAAAAAACAGACCCCTGTTTAGAGGTCTGTTTCCCGGTTTCTATGATCAAGCGATAGTCGTTGGATCTACCTCGACTTCCTTTATATCAACAACCTCTGATGCCTTATATCTCTTAGCATTCTTCATACCAGGAATGATTTCTTCAGCATGAGCGATCATCTCTTCTCTTGTATATGGCTTAGCGACCGGCTTTGACATTTCTTCCTTTGAAATGCCTACGCTCTCAAGCTCTATCCATGCTCTGTCTGAAATATGATCGATATCGATAGGTGTTCCGTATGCATGAGCTGTGCACATAAGTGCAGGTGAAGGTCCTAAGTGACGGCCAACGATAAGGCCTGTATCAAGAGCATCAAGCATGAGCTTCATAAACTTTTCCTTCGGTGCGGCAAATGCAGGATAATCACTCTTAACTGTCTTTGCATATTCTCCTGAGTTATGAGCAGACATTCCGGCCTTATAGCCGCCTAAATTTGCGCTTCCGAAAATACGTCCCCATCTCTCAGAAACAACCATTCCGATTCCTACAGAAACCTCAGGGCCTGCGACACATACGGTAACTTCTCCGTCACGCATGAGCTCATTTGCAGCTGACATAAACACAAGTGCCTCTGTCATCTCAACCATGTTGAATGCCTCTGAACCGCAGTTATTATTTGCAATACGTCCGGTAAGTGTCATATTTTCATTATGTCCTGCACGCTCCGTGCCTCTGTCCTTAGCATTTGGACCTCTGAAAAGAGGCTTTCCCTTAAACTGATCAAGATGCCACTGTCTCATATGAGGCTCATCCTCGAAAATTCCTTCATATTCAGGTGTCTCGCTGATAGGCATGTAGCCGTAGGTCTTATTGACCATCCCGTGATCAACTGAAGCTATAGCTGTTACTGCAATAGGGTTCATGATTCCGTCAGATGTAACTGAAACAGCGTCAAGATCAACTATATCAACTGCAGCATATGAATTCTTATATTCATTTGCAATAACCTTGACTGCTTCAAAATTTGTAAGAGCAGCCTTCTTTATGTCCTTTTCATCTATAAATACCCAGTCAAGCGGCATTGCACCGTCTGCTGCGCCCTTTGGAATTACACGATACTTTAACTTCATGACTATGGCCTCCCCTTATAACTGTGTCTGCTTGTGACCTGCGCTGCGGCGGTCATCAATGACCTCTGCGTCTGTCAGATAATACTCAACTGTAGGAATATCTGCAGCAAGATCATCAAGGATAGCAATCTTGCACTTTCCTGAAGCATCATAGCCCTTTGCTATAGTTGAATAAATGACCTCCGGATTAAACGGTACTATACGAAGCTCCACCTCAGTAATATCCGGATCCTGAGTAACTTCATATATTTCCTCCTCAATACGTCCGCATCTGAGTGAAGCGACCTTTGCTGTGTCAACGTTTTCAAGTCCCTTAATAACTATCTTTGTTTCAGGGCGTATCCTTTTTGCTGCGGCCTGCATCTTCGCAAGGAAGTCCGGCAGCTTCGTATGCATGCATCTCATGGTATTGCTCTCCTTCTGTTTTAAATATACCTTCGTGATATACTTTTATTTAAAGTCATTTTTAATGACTGTTAAACTAAATTCATGCAATTGGTCTGCAGCAGCTTGTTAAGACTGTTTCCGAGCATTCACCTTAACCCGGATTTCTTGATGCCTATATGTCAGCTTTGGCTAATGTTTATAAGTTCAGTCCTCCGCAGGCATCATTTCTCCGAGCCAATCCATAATTATCTCAGCAACCTCTGTGCGCTGATCCCCATGGAATCCGAAATGCTCAAAAAAGTGACCGGCATTCTCAACGATTACACATTTGGATTTGGTATTGCCGGATGCATTAAGAGCTTCCGTCATTTTTTCAGCCCAGACTGCCGGAGTAATATTATCTCTGTCACCTGTTATGGCAAGCATCGGTGTCTTGATTTTGTCGGCAAGCTGTAATGTCGAACGTTCAATATAGCCTTCAGGATTATTGAACGGATCTCCGCCGTATTTCTGACATGCTCTTTTGTAATAATCCGGAATGAAATCCTTGGAGTACTTAACATAGGTCAGCCAATCCGAAAGCTGAGACATTGCAACTCCGCATGCAAAATCCTTTTCTGCTGCAAGCTTCTGCACGAGATCTGCTCCGAGTGAATGTCCAATGACGGCGATCCTGCTGCGATCGACAAGCGGCTGAGCTGCAACAAAGTCAAACGCTTCTCTGAGATCCTGCTGCTGCCTTTGTCCTGCATGATCGTTCACTCTCGGTTCACCTGAGCCATATCCTCTCTGATATAAGGAATATACAAGATAGCCTCTTCTGCACAGCGTTCCGGATATCCAGTTATAATCCTCAGGCGAACACTGTCCACCAGGAACTATGAGTGCTGTAGGTGTATGACCTTCCTTTGTATGAAACGGCACGAAGCACTGCAGATACATTGTGATCCCGTCTGATGTAACAAACTGCTCTGTAGTCTTTTTCATATAAGCTCCTTCAAAACTGTAAGCAGTTTCTCATTTGCTTTTTACTTTTTCTAAAGTATATTTTAATTTCTCTTTTCTGACAAGATGATCCATATATACTAATTTGTACAAACTTTAAGTGAATGTGGCGGTAAAAAAAGAGAAAAGTCTTTCAATTTATTGAGAAACTGCAGTTTTTAATTAAATACTTTTTATTTTTCAATAATATCTGCCGCAGCTTATTTGGTCAACAGAGGGGATATTAAGATTTGTTAATACTGTTCCGTTCGGGTCAGCCCTGTCAAGATAGAGTAAATGTCATGATATATTAAAGTTGTAACGCCTATGGATGATTAGATATAATAATCAGATACAGGAGAAGAAACAGATGTCAAAGAAATATGAATAAGTCTTAACGCAAAACGGACAGAACTGTTTAAGGCTCTGTCCGTTCACGTTTTCCAAGTTTTATATTATTGAAGGTGTTAAAATATTTTTAAGCTGTCAGCTCTGCTTCATCATTAGGAACAAGACTCAGCATATCCTTAAGTCCCATTGGCTCATCTCTGAATATAGCCTCATCCATAAGCTTAAGATCCTTAGATATAATAGGCTTAAACTCCATATGTGCCAGAATGTCCTTCTCAAGGTCGATTCCAGGCGCGATCTCAGTAAGCATAAGGCCTGCATCGGTAAGCTTGAATACTGCTCTTTCCGTAATATACATTACCTTCTGACCTGCTGTATTTGCATATTCTCCTGAGAATGTTATCTGCTGAACATTCTTTATGAACTTATTCTGTCTGCCCTCCTCGATTATAACGAGCTTTCCGTCTCTTACCTCTTCCTTAAGTCCGCCTGCTGTAAATGTTCCTACAAAGCACACATCCTTAGTGTTCTGTGAGATATCTATGAATCCGCCCGGGCCTGTGAACTTAGTGCCGAATTTGGAAGCATTTACATTTCCTGATCCGTCAGCCTCGGCAAGTCCTAAGAACGTCTTTGACAGGAAGCCTCCGTCATAAAGATGGAATACATTACTCATATCAAGAATTGCTTCTGCATTAGCTGCTGCACCGAAGCCTACACCCTCTACAGGCACTCCTCCGAGTGCACCATACTCAAGTGAAAGAGTAGAGGCAATTCCTTCTTCATTGGCAACACTTCCTATACCGGATGCAATGCCTATTCCTAGGTTGATAACGCAGTCCGGAACGAGCTCCATTGCTCCGCGTCTTGCGATGATCTTTCTGTTTGACATATCCATAGGCTTAAGACCGTCTACAGGAACAGTGATATCTCCTGAAAGCTCAGGTCTGTAAGCTGCTGCATAGCCCTGCTGATACTTGTCCTCATCGGCGATAACCACATAGTCAACGATTCCTGCAGGTATCTTGACATTTCTAGGATTAAGAGAGCCGTTCTTCACAACTCGTCTTACCTCTGCTATAACGATTCCGCCTGTGTTGTGAGTTGCTGCGGCAATGTCAAAGCCCATGTCTCCTGTAGCACTGTGATCAAGAGTAATATTGCCGTTTTCATCTGCGGCATAGCCTCTGATAAAGCAAGCATCAATGTCAAAGGTCTTATAAGCAAGAGTTTCCTGGCCTCCGATATTTATAAGCTCAACTATTTCTCTGCCCTGATCTTTGGTTTTCTGGTTAGCCTTGCATGCCTCCTGACGAGGATCGGCATAGGTCTTAAGTCCGACATTTGTAACCAGTGCAGGCTTATGTCCCGCAATAGCATCATAAAGATGAAGCATAACTCCGAGCGGTATCGGATAAGCTGCTATCTCATTTTTTCCTATCATATCAGCTATAAGCTGCGGGATCATGAAGTGAGCTGCGATTATTGTATCGATAAGTCCTTTTTTTGCAATTCTGTTGAAACCAACATTGTTTTTGGAATTGTCTCCCGGACTTATGGTACTTGTAACCGTAAGGTCTCTCGGAAGTCCTTCCTCTTCAAATCTGTCGGCAAGTGCCTGAAGAAGAGTTTCCGGTGCGCCATATGATCCTACACCTCCGACTGCAACCGTCATATTGCTGCCTATAAGTCTTGCTGCCTCTTCTTTTGATATAAGCTTTTTCATAGGATGACCTCCTTTTTCTTATTGCCCCTTTTTAGGGTAATGTCCCCGTTGTTTGGGGAGGTGATGCGGCTGCAATGGCCTGCAGCTGCATCGATGTTTCTAACGTCAATATATCATATTCAAGTATTTTGTAAAGTAAAAACTTTGTATGCAAAGTAAAAATAGCAAAATAAAAGACAGAGCCTCATTAAAAAGCTCTGTCTTTGGCATAAATGCACTAATTATCTAATTTTTAACATAACAATGTCTATTGAATACTGATAATCTCACGCATATCGATAGTAAAATTTAATATATCTCCGTGCTGATTTTTGTCATTTATTTAGTCATTTAAATGCCTGATTTTTCTCAACTGCCGCTATTACAGCGTCCATTACTATGCCTCTGAAACCGCCTTCCTCCAAGGTACGAACTCCTTCTATGGTAGTCCCTCCCGATGAGCAGACAGCATCCTTCAATTCTCCGGGATGCTTGCCGCTAAGCATAGCTAACTTTGCCGAGCCAATAAGAGTCTGCTCTGCAAGCTCATAGGCCTGAGCTCTCGGAAGCCCTGCCTGAACGCCGCCGTCAGCAAGTGCCTCTATGAACATATATACAAATGCCGGTCCGCAGCCTGAAACAGCACTTCCGGCATCGATAAGCTTCTCCGGAAGCTTTGCAAGACGTCCTGCCCCCTTCATAAGCTCTGTAAATGAATCAAGCACTGCAGTGTCAATACCATCCTCGGCATACAGTATCATTCCCTCTCCGATGGCTGCCGGAGTATTCGGCATTATCCTTATAATGCTGTAATCGCCTTTTGCAATCTCACCAATCCTTTCTATGGAAAGTCCTGCTGCCATAGTTATAAGTGTAAAGCTCTCTCCTTTATTTTTTCTTTCCTTGAGAATAGGTGCGATGCCCTCAAGCATTTCTGCCATCATCTGCGGCTTAACGCCTAAGAATATAAAGTCTGCACTTGCTGCAATCTCAGCATTATCAGTAACTGCAGCGTCCTTACCAAGCTCCGTGGCGAGCTCCTCGGCCTTTTCGCGAGTCCTGTTGGCAAGCAATATTTCATAGTCCTTTTCAGCTCCGGCTACAGCTTTTGCCAACGCACCGCCCATATTTCCTGTCCCTATAAAACCAACCTTTGTCATATTTCAAAGACCTTCCGTACTATTTTATTTATAAAAGCTTATGAAAAAATCAGCGCACCTGACCCTCACCGTAAACAACATATTTACAGCTTGTCAGCTCCTCAAGTCCCATAGGACCTCTTGCATGCAGCTTCTGCGTGGAAATGCCGATTTCTGCTCCGAGTCCGAATTCTCCGCCGTCGGTGAATCTTGTGGAAGCATTGACATAAACAGCTGCCGCATCTATCTCATTAAGGAAATGCTGAGCAGTAAAATAATTATCCGTAATTATTGCCTCGCTGTGTCCGGTGCTGTGCTGATCTATAAATTCCACTGCCTCTTCATAGCTCTTTACCACTCTTACGGCAAGCTTATAATCATCATACTCAGCATCCCAATCAGTTTCATTTGCCGGGATTATATAATTTTCCGCATAGCTGTCACCGCAGATCTTTTTCAGTGCATTAATCGAGCTGTCATCGCAGCGAAGCTCAACATTTTTCTGCATAAGAAGCGGCATTGCCTTTTTGCAGAATGCTTCAAGTATGTCCTCATGTATAAGCACACATTCAACAGCATTGCATACCGAAGGACGTGAGCATTTTGCGTTATACAGTATGCCGGCACCCATATCAAGGTTTGCTTCTTTGTCTATATAGATATGGCAGACGCCCTCTCCGGTACGAATAACCGGAACCGTCGAATTCTTTGCAACAGATCTGATAAGTCCTGCTCCGCCTCGAGGAATGAGCACATCTATATATTTGTCCATATGCATAAGCTCTTCGGCAGTTTCATGACTGGTATCCTGCACAAGTGAAATGCATTCACCCGGAAGTCCCGCCTCTATCAGTGCATCCTGCATAATAAGTGTCGCCATTCGGTTAGACCTTATAGCTTCCTTTCCGCCTCTTAAAATACAGACATTTCCGGATTTAAGACACAATGCCGCAGCATCTACTGTTACATTCGGTCTTGCCTCAAAAATAATGGCAATGACTCCGAGCGGAACTCTTCTTCTTGATATAATGAGCCCGTTTGGTCTTGTTACAGTCTTATCTGAAGTCGCCGTAGGATCAGGCAGAGCCATGACCTCAAGCACACCGTCTGCTATGCCCTTTATTCTTTCCGGAGTAAGCTTTAATCTATCTAACATAGCTGCAGAAATTCCTGCTTTTTCTGCCGCTTCCATATCCTCTGCATTTGCACTGAGCCACTCATCCTGTCTCTTTATGAGCGCGTCAGCTATAGCCTTAAGCGCATCATTCTTTTTTGTAGTTCCGGCTGTCATCAATGTACGTGAAGCCTTTTTTGCAGCAATCGCCTGCTGTTCAAGTACAGTCATATCTGCCTCCGTCTTATATGATCAATTCAAATTTATGTTTCAAGGTGTCGGAACACCTTTTGGTATCAAACATTTATCTGACGGAACAGCTTCCCTGAGCCATTTCGAACTCATGTTCTGAAACAATGCCGATGCTTGACTTTTCCTATGAAAATGCAAACTCGCTTCGCTCAAACAGTGCATTTTCAAACGGCAAGTCTGCACATACGGCATTTACAGAACTATTCGTTCTTCAGAACGCTCAGCTAAACTGTTCCATCAGTTATTATTTCAGTTTCCGATAAATCTTGTTCCGACAGGCTTTCCTTCTGCGATGTCATAGAGATTTTCCACATTTTCACTGTTGGTTATGACCATTTCAAAGCCTGCATCAAGCGCTATCCTTGCCGCAGCTATCTTGGTCGCCATTCCTCCGGTGCCGTGTACAGTACCCGCGCCTCCTGCCATTGCCTCGATATCCGGTGTGATTTCATGCACCCTTGAAATAAGCTTTGCATCAGAATTCTTTCTCGGATCAGAGTCATATAGCCCGTCTATATCAGTCATTAGGATCAGGAGATCTGCCTCGCAGAGCCTTGCTACTATAGCTGAAAGAGTATCATTATCACCCAGCACCTTATGATGTCCGCTCTCGATCTCTACTGAAGAAACGGAGTCATTTTCATTTACTATTGGGATCACTCCCATGGATAAAAGCGCTTCGAAGGTATTCTTCAGATATTTTGAGTCTGTCTCGTCCTTAACATTATCTCCGGTGAGCAGTATCTGTGCTACGGTTCGGTTATATTCAGAGAACAATGTATCGTAAATATGCATTATTCGTGCCTGTCCGACTGCTGCCGTAGCCATTTTGAATTTAAGCTCCTTAGGACGTTCAGGAAGGCCCAGCTTGGCTGTTCCGACTGATATTGCAGCGGAGGTCACTATGATTATTTCATTGCCGGCTCCCTGTATATCCGCTATCGCTCTTACCAGTTTTTCCATACGGTGCAGATTAAGCTTGCCCGAGGAATGTGTAAGTGTGGAGGTGCCCAGCTTTACGATTATACGCTTATCTTTAATCATTTTTACACCTGTTTCCAATCTGTTTATTATAAATGGTCGATTTTACAGCACATCTGTAAACGGTAAATGCGAAAGTGCGCTCATCAGCTCACCGTTGCCCTTTAGAAGCTCATCCGTAAGTGTGCGGCGCTTAGGATATTTACCGCTTTTGAAATTATCTATGATGACTTCGTAACGCTCGCATGCCTTATCTACAGCTGTTTCCCATGAAATATACAGCTGATCTGCAGCATTCTTTCCGACCTTTCTTATCATATCTATATTTTCACAAAGCTTATACATCATTACAGACAATGAAGCAGCCGACTCTGATATCAGAAAACCGTTTTTGCCGTCCGTAACACCTTCGGCTGCACAGCTTCCTCTGACTAATATCGACGGAAGTGAGCATGATGCCGCTTCTCTTACTACAAGTCCGTTCGTGTCGTAGGTTGACGGAAATACAAATACATCGGCTCTGCAGTACCACGCCTTAAGCTTTTGTCTGTCATATACCGGGCCTGTAAAAATCACTTTATCGCCAAGATACAGCTTCTCCGAATAAGCTTTTATCTCATCCAAATCGGCTCCGCTTCCTATAAATACCATTCTGAAATCATTGCCTATGGATTTAAGACCTTCACATGCATCAAGAATGATTCTCAGCCCCTTGTACCACATCATTCTTCCGACAAATATAAACAGCGGAACATCCTTAGGAAGATCAAGGTCTGCGCTCACAGCCATTGCCTCATCATCAGAAACTCTGCCGAGCGGCATGTCTACGCCGTTTTGCATTATTCTGTATTCGCCTTCGAAGCCCAGCTCTCTTAGATTTTCACCGGCTCCGCGGCTTACTGTCCAGACCTCATCACAGGAGTTGATGTTATTGATCATTACTCTCACGGCATTTTCCGAAAGAAGCTTATTTTTAAAGGCTTTATAAAGATCCACATCATACTTAGTATGATAAGTCATAACAACGGGAACATTAAGCGGAACTCTCAGCTGTCTTGCAAGTATCAGGGCTGCAGCGGGACAATGGCAATGCAATAGCTCCACCTGTTCCTCTCTCAGCTGCTTAGTAACTGTAGGAGAAAACGGTATTCCTGCCATATAGCCTATAAACCATCTCGCATCGAGACTGTGATATCTTATGACCGGATACGGAAATTTATAATCCTGCTTATCCGGAAATTCCGGTGTCACCACCACCGCATGTCCGTGAGATTTTTCTATATTGTCGGCATAATTTTTTGCTGTATTCGCCACTCCGTCAAGCTGCGGAGGAAACGAATCATTAAGTATGCATATAGTATGATCCATAGTATTACTCCCTGAATAAAGGCTGCCATAAATAATACCTTCAATGCAGCTTGAAACAGGTTTATTTTATCCTTGTCAATCGTTTAGCACTTTGCCGTACTGCATTGTATTATTGTATACATTTATATGACAATTCTCTTTTTAATTCAATAACAATCAGCTTATATTTTTATAGATATATTATTAAAATAACTGAATGAATCCTTTTTCTTTATTACCTTTCTCTTTCCTTCATTATCCTTTATTATATATTTCATTCATTGTCTGCCTTTTTCATTTTTTCGAAATGATACCGTCACTGTCAATGTTGACCGCAGGCGACAGATTTCTCATATATGAAAGAATGCGCTCCTTTTCACTTCCTTCAGCCGCAAATGTCCTGCAGCCAGACTGTATCGCAGGTATAAATCTTATTTCCTTAAGCGCTGCATCCTCTGCCGAAAGTGTTACCGAATATAAGCAGGTGTCATGTGTTTTGGAGTTGAAAAGGTAATTTCCAAGACTGTATATAATCGGCGTATCCCCTATATAATCAAGCCTCTCGAGAACATGCGGGTGATTGCCGACTATAAGATCTGCTCCGGCATCCGCGATTTCTTTTCCCTGCCTTAGCTGCCAGTCATCTACATTTTCAGAGCCTTCCGTACCCCAATGAATGCAGACTGCCACAAAACAGCCCTCCGCCTTTGCTTTTTTGACCGCATCCAAAAGTCTGTTAAGCTCACTGTCTGATACACTTCGAAGAACTCCCGGTGTCGTGTCAGTCGCACCTACGGTATCAGGATTTGACATTCGCTCTATCTGCGTTGCCGCTATGACTGCAATCTTAACATTCCCGTTCGTGTAATAAATCGGCTTTGCGGCCTCATCAAGATTCCTTCCGGCACCTGCATACGGCATATTTACCGTTTCAAGAGTTGTAAAGGTATCAAGCATAGCCTCTGTGCCGTAATCATTTACATGATTATTGGCAAGCGTTACTCCATCTGCTCCCATATCCTTAAGAAGTGTTGCGTACTGCGGCTTTGCTCTGAAGGTGAACTTCTTATTCGGTCTCGGTTCACCTCTGTCAGAATAAGGAAATTCATTGTTTACTATGAAAATGTCTGCATTCCTCATGTATGAGAGCATTGCTGTATCAAAGGCTGTGGTGATGTCGGGAGCGCCTTTTGAACGGCCAAGCATTGATGACATTATTGCATAGTGCTCGTCAAAAAGAATGTCTCCTGCAAAGCTCATGGTTATTTCATCCCTGTTGCTCTGCTCGATTGGAATAAAGCCCGCCCTGGTAAGCTCTGAAAGCTTTTGTTCCCTCTCTGCTTTTTCTATATCAGCTGCATTAATATCAGGGTTTTCGACCTTAATATCAAAGTATTCCTCCGATAGGTCAGCTTCGGTTTTTGTCTCTGTCTCCGCATCCGTTTCTGCTTTCACTTCCGTATGCCCAAATGAAGCTGCTGCCTTATCATCAGCACTGAATTTTCCTTTTGATTTATTCAGATAAATTCCTGCACCGGCCATAACTCCTATCAGCACTGCGGCCGCAATTATGACCGTAATAATATTAGCTTTGCCGCCTTCCTTTTTTCTTCGTGATCTCGGAGGATCCTTTGGTTCATTTTCATTTATATAATTCATAAGATTAATCGACTTCTTTCATTTTATATTAATTCATAGATTTTAGCATACACTCTATATAAAAAGAACCTTATTATCGGATACCGCGCATTACAGACAGCATTAAAAGACCAAAATAATGACCGATGCAGGAATAAGCCAAAGAATATTTCAGGAATCATTTGACATTTACACATCCTATATATAAACTGATTTTTAAAGCATATCATTTTAATTGGTTTTAAGAGGTTTATAATAATGGCGAATGAAAACACTCGTGATGCAGTAAAGCTTATGCAGACGATCGGTGAGGTGGCAGTATCTCTTCAGGGCACCTGCAGCTCAAATTTCGACTCAAGATATATTGGCATGGAAGAGGCCGCAGAGGAAGCTATCAAGCATCTTTTTGTAGCTCTTTTCCCTTATCATTTCGGTAAGTCCAGAGATCGCTTTGACCCTACAGAAAAGCGTTCATGGGAGCTCATGCGCTGCTATGATGCACTTTCAAGAGCTCTTCGTTTTGTTGTGAATGATCAGAACTGTGCAGATTTTAAGGCTGACGAGCTTATCCGCAGACTTCCGAAGGTTCTCGAATATCTCAATACAGACGTTCAGGCTGCATACGAGGGAGATCCTGCAGCAATAAGTCCTGATGAAATCATTCTCACATACCCTGGTTTTAAGGCTATATGCATTTATCGTATTGCTCATGAGCTCTATGAAATGAAGATACCGATCCTGCCTCGTATCATGACTGAGTATGCTCATGCTATGACCGGTATTGATATACATCCGGGTGCGACTATAGGTAAATACTTCTTTATCGACCACGGAACCGGTGTCGTTGTCGGAGAGACCACCACTATTGGCGAGCATGTCAAGCTTTATCAGCATGTCACTCTTGGAGCAAAGAGCTTTGAGGCAAATGATGACGGATCCTTAGTTAAGGGCATCAAACGTCATCCTGATATCGGAAACTATGTTGTAGTCTATGCCGGAGCAACTATACTCGGCGGCAATACCCACATCGGAGATCACTGCGTTATAGGCGGAAGCGTATGGCTTACTCATTCTCTTCCTGCCGGTGAAACCGTAACCGTCCGTGTAACTGAGGGCACACAGGTCACCAACTCTAATGAGGCAAAATAATTTCAGTTAATAGAATATGAACCAAAACAGCAGATAGTAAAGGATCGGAGAGCTTTTTAGACAGGCTCTCCGTTTTTTTGTAAAGCGTAATAAAACCATAGCCTTGCACATATAAAGGAAAAATGACCGTAATCTTGCACATCTGATTTAAAAAAGTTATACTTAGTTAGCTTAAACTAACAGGATGCAGTTTTGCAGATTCGGGAGACTATTACAAACATGGAACTTAAACAGTTGGAATATTTCACCATTGTGTGTAAAAAAGGCAGCTTCAGTCAGGCAGCTGAGTGCCTTTATACCTTACAGCCTAATGTCAGTGAAATAATTTCTTCTCTGGAAAAGGAACTTGGACAAAAGCTGGTTGAACGAAGCAGCCGAGGCCTTAGGATCACGCCATTTGGAGAGACGGTGCGTGACTATGCAAAGCTTATACCCAAACACACTTCTCTCATCAACTCTATGGCTACACATCACAGCGGTAAAAAATTTACTCTGGCAACATACCCAAGTAATATGATCACAAGCTTTCTGGTGGATTTTTATCAATACTGGGGCAATGAGTATGTTGTTGAGCATCAGGAAGGCAGTGTGGAAGAGATCAGCAACTGGGTGGCCCGCGGACAGTCTGAACTCGGTGTTGTATATATTGCAAATGTCTTTATTAAGTGGGCATGGTATGCACGTATGATCAGAACCGGTGTCATGCAGTACCGTGACCGTAATTTCGTTCAATTTTCACGCTGCGTCGGAATGCCTGAGCGCTTTATTCTATTCAGACATCTGCTGCCTTCCATCACTTCAGATTTAGTAGTTCTGGCCTCATTGGATGTGGGATGGGCAATCATAAATATTTCCACATTGTCTTTTCTCGGACTTGGAGTGCAGGCTCCTACTCCGGAATGGGGAGCAGTGCTAAATGAGGCAAAAAATGTCATGACATCTAATCCGGTACAAATGATTGCTCCGGGTATTGCTATTGTTGTGCTCGTTTGTGTATTCAACCTGATGGGTGATGCACTGCGCGATGTGCTTGATCCGAAGGAGGCCCTGAAATGACCACTGTATTTGAATTGAATGATCTTTATGTCTCCTTGAAGAGCAATCACAAGGAAATCGAACTTGTGCGCGGTGTATCCTTTAAAGTTGCTCCCGGTGAATGTATAGGCATCCTGGGGGAGAGCGGATCCGGTAAATCTACAATGGGACGAGTTCTTTGCGGACTGCTGAAGCCTGGATCGTAAAGCAGAGACACTCCGTTTACTGGAACTGGTTGGGCTTTCTGCTGATTTTGCAGACCGATTCCCTCATGAGCTATCCGGCGGACAGCTGCAGCGTGTCTGCATTGCCCGTGCTGTTGCATGCAAGCCGGAGATTATTTTGCTTGATGAAGCAATTTCCTCGCTGGATGCTCATACACAGGTACAGGTCATGGATCTTTTAAAAGAACTTAAGGAACAGCTTAGCTTGACCTATATCTTTATTACGCATGATCTGACTTCTATTACCTATCTTTGTGACGATGTGCTGTTCCTGTATCAGGGCCGTGTAACAGAGCATCTTCCTGTAGAGCGTATCAGTGAAACCAAGGATGAATATGCCAGAAAGCTGCTTGAATCCATAGTTATCTTTGACACTGAGGAATATGAATAATTTTGACTGCAAACGGCACTCCTTGCAGAGTGCCGTCGTATACCTTTATTATTAAACAATTAATAAATCAGCCGGTGAACACACTGCAGCGTTTTTCAATCAGCTCATTCAACTGCTCTTTCATGTATTGAGGAAGATAAGAATCAATACACATTTGCACAAAAATCGGTTTCATGCGTACAATTTTTGCAATCATTTTCTCTGCAGCATTTTTCGTAATCCCGCAAGTGTCTGCAAATACGAGAAAGTCTTTTTTTCGAACGTTTTGCTTTTTCCCATTCATCGTAAGCGCAAACTCTTCCTTATCTTCCGGCATTATAATATTTACAGGAAGCAGGTCATATGCCTGAGATAAACAATATTGCGAACTTCCCTCCATAGCCTCTATTAAAGAAAAGTTCTTTAAATGCATATCAGAATTTCCGACAATAAAAGAAAATACCAAACGTATGAATAATTCGCTTATATCAAGTCCGCTATGCATGGAATAGCGCTCAATCACCTTCGCACATCGTTCATATGACCCACGATATTTGTCCTGCGTAAGTCTAAGATCAAGCTGACAGAAATCCTCCATTGCTATTTTCCTGATTGTATCTTTTTCTATAATGCGATCGATTCGTTTAGTAATATATGCAAACCGATCATTCTCTCTGATCAATGCATGCGGCACCGTCGCAATTCCGGCAGCATCTGCCATACACATAATAAGCTGTTCTGCTTCCGGCAATGCTTCAAATTCTTCAACCTGAGGCTTTAATATATACCCATTCGGATAATTCACCAAAGTCAATCTCGGATTATTCCCATCAGAAAGAAGATGCAGAGACAGCTTTTTCTGCACTCCGGTAACGGTATATCCGTTATCAGTATTTTCCTTTGCTATCTGTTCCAGAGTATCATCGTCAAGCCTTATTTCCGGCAAAAGGCTTGTTCCGAAAAAGCTCTTTATACATTTTTTATGCCATCCGTTATTATCATTTTCATGAAGTGGTTTTCCGCAGCATAAACAGTTCATACCCTTGTCTCCGTAATCGATACATTTCCTATAGGATCCTTGCACGCTTTCAGCAATAGTCCAAAACGATCGTTTCTGTCTATCTTCCAGTTACGGCTAATAACATTTAATAGCCATCCCTCCGGAATAAGGCCGTCAAAAAACGAAAAAAGAATTTTTGAACTATATTTTTCATTACTTATCGGAAGTGTAAGTGAAACAGCCGCCGCATTATTTTTATGAATATAATCAGCATCATAGGAAAATGTATAGCCGTCATCTGTTTCACTTAAGATTCCTGCATACATATCTCTTACATACACATATGCATGTCTGAATGTATCATCCATTACTGCCTATCCTTTCTGCCCGGTACTGCCTCCATATCAAACATAGCTAAAGCTATATTAACTTTATCCATGCGTACCGTCTCTTTGCCCTGCTCAAGCTCACGTACGAATCTTAAGCCTAATCCGGAACGTATAGCAAATTCCTCCTGCGTCAGCCCTGCTGCACGTCTGTTCTTTTTTATAAATTCAGCAATTTTATTCATCTTTCTTTCCCTGTCTGCTTGATTTTGTCCTTAATACAACCATTTTATACCTTTTGGGGTATAATGTCGATAGCTGTCATTTCCGATATACCCTATCGGGTGTATTTTAACTTGTTTAATACAATTTGCACCCCATGAGGTATAATTTATATTGCAACACTGCTTAAGTTAATAATTCCTATACTATCTTGATCCTGAAAATGGCTCAATGACTGTAGGATGGAAGTATATAGATGAAAAATGGTACTATTTTTCTGAAATATCAGATTCTTCCTACGGTGCAATGTATCGTGACACTATAACTCCTGATGGATATTCGCTTGATGAAAACGGCGCCTGGATCACACATTAATCTGAGCGTTTTTCAAATGAATACGGATGTTTTTACTACATTATTTTTACGAATTTCAATAGTATGCAAGCGGCACCCCTTTGGGAATGCCGCTTCATTTTTTTATTGCGACTATAAGATATCTTATCCAATATCTTATCAAATGATAATAAGCTGCATTTCACAATAAATTTGTACTGATATAATATAAGCTGATAATACTATAATAATAATCAGATACCATCTGTGCCGTTATCTTTGACATGGTAAACCGTGGAGATTTGGATGGATTGAAGCAATATATCGAAGAATATGACAGTAAGCATACCGATGTCATTGACCGAAGCTACAGCAGCAATTCCACTGTTAATGCCTTACTTTCCTTCTATGCCGATAATTCAGAAAAGCTCGGAATCAAATTCAACGCAAGCATTAAACTGCCCGATAAGCTTCTTATCCCCGACACTGAGCTTTGCGTACTCTTGGGAAATCTGCTTGAAAATGCTGTCGAAGCCTGTACACATGAAAAAGCTTCTGCAGATGCTGTTTCTGATCCGCTCATTCGTGTTATTATCATTCAAAACGGAACATCTAATCTCACTATAGCAGTAGATAACAGCTGCAGCAGAAAGCCTATGTGGCATGACAATGAACTGATATCTACCAAGCATTCAGGCAATGGCATAGGCACGGAATCCATACGGTATATTGCTGGCCTTTATGACGGAGAAGCACGCTTTGAATGGCATGACGGCATATTCTATGCTTCGGTCATGCTTAATCCTCAAGGCTCCGTATGTCAAAATCACTAAATTTGTTCTAAAAATATCTATTATATCAGGGTATCCGAAATAAGTGGTTAAGTCCGCTTGTACGGATGCCCTTTTAT
Source organism: Lachnospiraceae bacterium (assembly GCA_022768465.1). Lineage (GTDB taxonomy): Bacteria > Bacillota > Clostridia > Lachnospirales > Lachnospiraceae > Avilachnospira. The sequence goes on along the minus strand of JALELZ010000026.1, from coordinate 103,784 downwards.
TACACATAAAATTTTTTCAATTCTCCAAAAAAACTTTTTTATTTTTTGTTGACAAACTGAAACATTATTGGTATTATATGACTTGCTGTTGCGGGTGTAGTTCAATGGTAGAATGACAGCCTTCCAAGCTGTACACGTGGGTTCGATTCCCATCACCCGCTCTCTAAATTATCACGTTTCGTCTTTAGACGTTACGTGATTTTTTTTATGCCCTAAAAGCCTTATTTATAGCCATTTTACGAACATGCAACGTGCTTATCATGCTCTGTCTTTGTACGTCCTTAATTACCCTTAAAATAGGGCTGTGACAGTCAAAGTGACAGTCAAAATGACAGTCAAAAAAACGGCTTAAAATATAGCTTATACGCACATCGTAAACGCTCCGTGACAGTCAAAAGTTCCATTGGTTTACATAATTCCATTATTTATTACGGATATAACAGAAGCTTTTTATATATGGCTTCATTTAGCTTACTGCTGCCGTTTAGCTTTTTGCTTCACTTTGCTACGGTGTTGCTTTGGTTTGCTTAGCACTTGCTTAAGTTTGCTTAGTTCTTGCATGGATTTGTATGCGGTCGCATCATCTCGTACAGTGTCGTAACGGTCGTATACGATCGTATCGTGTCGTAACTTTCGTAACAAGTCGTACGGCTTTGCTATTCTTTGCCATACTGTTGCTATAGTTTGCTATAGCTTTGCTATTTTTTGCCATATAAAAAGCCCTGCGGCAGCAGTTCCGCAAGGCTCTAACGATCAATATGCTATATTCATTTCTTTCATAGCGATTATCTTATTCTCTTCCATTGTGTGAGCGTATAAGTTCAAAGTTATATTTACGTCTGCATGTCCTAAAATCTCCGATAATATTTTATAGTCCTGCGGTCTTTGCTCAATAAACCTTGTCGTAAACGTTGCCCTTAATGCATGGCTTGTGAAATGCTCTATATTGCATTTATCAGTTATGCGCTTGATTTCTCTATTAACTGTATAGTCTCTAAGAATTTTACCTTCAGGTGATCTAAACAACAGATCATTGAGCTTAATTTCTTTTGAAAACAGTACATTATTTAGCTTTCGCTGTTCCTTTATCACGCTCTTAATCGCATCATTAAGCGGTATATCCCTATTACTTTTGTTTGTCTTTGGGCTGTCTCCTATACTGTAGCCCCCTGCTTCATTCCTTGTAACGGTCTTAGTTACGTGTATAGCCCTGCTGCCAATGTCAGCCAATGTCAGCGCTCCGACTTCTCCGAGTCTCATGCCCGTATTAAGCATAAGCTTGAATAATGGCAGAAAATAACTGTTCATGTCGGCAGCAGTTTCAAGAAATAAAGCTGTTTCCTCTCTTGTCAATGCTCGGTGTGTTGTATCTCTTGCAAGCACTTCTGTTCTTCTAAGCTTCGCTACAGCTATACACGGGTTTCTGTCAATAGTCTCATCTTTTACAGCCATGTTGAACACATGATTAATATGCGCCATTGCATCATTGACCGTTCTTGTACTGTTTCCAATGGCTTTTATTGCTTGCTGTACCGTCTGCAGATCTGCCGCTTTAATATCTCTCATGCGAAGCTGTCCGAACGTCTTACCGTTGACTATAGGCACTGCAGCGCACTTTCTAAATTGATTGCTTTGGCCTCTTAACGTTGCTTCTTTCACGCTGTCTCTACGTGCTTCTGTAAAGCGTATATAGTAATTATTAAGTGTTGGGTTTTCTCGCTCTATAACCCCTGCTTCAAGTTCCTTTAGCTTCTGAATTTTAGCTTCCTCTGCTTCTGTCGGTGTATTTCCGTAAACAGTGTATCTTTCGCCGTTATATCTAAAACACTTTTGACAGCGTCCGTCAGTTCTCTTTTTCTGTCGTGCCATGTTTTTGACTCCTTTTCCGATCATGTAAGATCTATTATTTAAGTCTCTTTGTTTCAGTTCTTGCTTGCCTTAATCCTATTGCTACCCCTGCATAAAATGCCGTAGTCAGTGCATCGCACAATTTAATATGGGGGGGGTGGCAGAGTAGTAGATATCAAAGAGCTGTTTTAATTCGCTCACGGTTATATCTCTATTTAGTTTTAATGAGTTTTGACCTATAATTGACTGCTTTTTCATATTCCTCATAGTTATCACGTCCTTTACTGTTACCATAATGTCAAATGATTTAATTTATGCCTATATATTACTATGCGTACACATATATATCTATTGACAGACTTTACAAATATATGCGTACACAGCTATATCTTTTTCTATGTGTACATACATTTCTATACATGGTAAACTTATTCCGTAAGGTGTAATAGCTTCACTTGTTAATTTGAAAGTAGGTGATTAAATGCCATATACAGAAGCACAAAAAAAAGCAGCTGTTAAATATAAAGAAAAGAACATAAAGCGAATACCGCTTGATGTGCAGCTTGAAGAATATGACCGCATAAAGGCAGCAGCTTCGGCAGCAGGGGAAAGCGTAAACGGATATATCAAAAAGGCTGTTGATACTCGTATAAACTCCGAAAATAAAGCCTGATATCTTGTTTATGATATTTAGATGTGCTATATTGAACATAGAAAAAGCAATCGCCCACAAGGTGGGTTGATCAAATATGGTTAGAAAATTCCGCCCCGTACTCTCTCAAAGTCTTGGGGCGGTTTTTCTATGCAAGCTTACTTACAAAACATAAAAATGAATGTAAGCAATGCTAAAATGAAAATGCCAAACTGCATTAAATCATTAAAATCAAAATGATTTTTCATAGCATCACCCCCATTCTATAAAGAATTGAGGATCAAGCCACCCTGCAACACGATTGCGGGTACAGCTTAACATGTATCTTTAGCTTTTACAACATAGCTTTTCTTTACTATCTTGCATTTAATCCGCTGATTTTCTTGTGAAATTTATAAATTGACGTGTAACGCATTTAAAAGCCGTTTTAAGCGCTTTTGATATTTCAAGCTTAAGGATATCATCGCAATAGCTCCGAACGTTTTATTATGCCTTTATTTGCGTTTCCTCATGTTTTCCTCGCTAACTTCTCAATATTAAAAAATTGACCGCTCGTATTGTCTACTTCTTTATCCTGGATAAATGCTGCAACAACATGTCAATTTTTCTCGCTTCGCCCTCGCTTCAAATCAACTTATGTCAACAGCCCCGTGAGAAAATCTCCGTGTGTAAATTTAGGCGCTTGACTTGCGGGAGCGCATTTGATGTTGGCGTGGATCTCTCCCCACCCCGTTTTGATCTCTTCTTTCTCGCTTTTTCCTCGCTTCAAAACAAATCATGTCTACATTTGTAAACAATGTCAGGTTTTGTCAGGTTTCCAAAAACCCATGTGAAACAACAATTTTTGTGTTCAAAGGTGGGGCGTTGGTCGCTGCCGTGCTTATTCTCAAAAACCTATGGTTTTCATTTTCAATAACCAATGGTTTTCACTTTTCAAAACCTATGGTTTTTTAATTGTCATTTTTGTGCTTGTGATAAACAGCATCAATTTTAGGTTTAATCAAAAAGAAAGCGCAATGTGTCAATGGGTCAAGTTCTTTCGGTTCAATGTCGCTTTGCCTATATTCTATTAAAGCTCTCATGATTTTCTCTTGCTGTTCAACGCTCAACCCGCTCATTGCTTTTTGAATTGGCAGCATTATGCTCTTTCTGAGTTTTTTCGAAGTTCTTTCATTGTTCAACCTCGATTTAGCACTTGCCATATACTCACCTCACGTATTAATCTTTGGCAGCAGCTTTTTAAATTTAACTGTTCACTGCTGCCGTGATTGTTTCATTCAATACCCCTTTAATTAATCTGTCTGTGACGAATATAAAACCGTATAGGTATGGTAATATATTATATATGGGTAGTCTCAGAACCACCCGTGAACAAGGCTTTTTTCGAAAAGAAGGGTGGTTTTAAAGCAACACATAAAAAACCGTTTTCGTCCTAAAAGTGGTAATTATACCACCCGTACGGGTAGTCTCAGAACCACCCATGTTTTTATTTGAAATTCTTCCATTCAGAACTATAACAATATACGTTTTTCTTATGTTGTATTTTTCCGTTAACCACAATTTCTATAAGCCCGTGTTCGATTAATGCATTTCTATCTTTATAAAAATTACTCTTGCATGTTGGTTTATATAAGCCATATTCCTGCACTAAATCCCAATTTAGATAAAAAACGTTGTCCGTTTTAAGTTCTTCTATTTCAGGATAATCTTGTGAAGGTTTCCGTTTTCCATAATATTGAAGCTTCATGCATAGATATAAATCTCTTTGGTTTGCTGTCAGCGTTCTAAAGGCAACAGACTGAAACATACTTTCGTAAATTCTTGCGTAAGTATCAGGTTGATTTACACCATGTATGCCAATGAATGAACCGCCAACAGCTTCAAAGCTTTTAGGTTTGTATGCTTCCTTTCTTCTGATGCTCATTCATTCAGACAATCCCCTTTCTTCGTGTCTGTAAGGCTTATTTGACCGTCATAGTCATTTAGACTGTTGTTTATGGGCTTAATAGCTTCAAGCCTTGATAAAGCTTGTTTACGCATCATATTGCGCCACTTAATCATTTCTTCTTTAGACTCTGAAAGCCAATAACCTTTACTATTGCTTACGATCCTATAACCCTGCTGCCTTGCAAGTTTTATATACCGTTTAACAGTTCCGTCATTCATGTGTAACTTCTCTGAAAGCTCTTTCAGGTGTATGGCATTTTCTGCACCCTTCGGAATAACAAGTATAAGAGTTTCAACAACTCTATTGGTTGTACTTCTCTGCATACTCATGTCTTAACCCTCGTCATAATTATCAAGCGCCTTATCAATAATATGACGGTCATATAATGCCCTGCTGCCGAACTTCTTTTTTGCTCCGATGCTGTCAAGCCATTCTCTTGTTTTCGTTGTGCCTTGTCCTATATAGGCTGCAGCTTCTCTAAGGCTTAATAATCTACTCTCTGTATTATTCTCTGTCTTTGTTAATGCTCTCATTTATGTCTCCTTTGGTGTTATTTCTACTTATTAATATGTTGCTTCAACCGTGCACGTTTGGTATGATGATATAAATTATACGTGAACAATATTATATATTCAATAAAGATATAATATATTTAAAAAACATTGAATATCTTTATTTAAGATATTTTATTCTTTTCCCAAATATCGAGGTTGCTATGAAATATGATGAAGAAAAAATAAAAGCAGTTTTTATAACAAAATTAAATTCTTTGATGACTGAAAAAGGATATCGAACCGATAGTGCGCTTCTTAATGAATTAGACGGAGCTATAACGCAATCACGTTTTTCGGATTTAAGAAGTGGTAAGAAAACACCTAACTTAAAAGATTTGATTACACTTTCGGATCATTTCAATGTTTCAGTTGAGTCTTTGATATCTGATACAGAGAATAATAAACATGTCACAGTTTATGATGATTTGAGATCTTTCACTGATTCTGAATTATTCTATCAGCTAATAAACCTTGAACAGTCTGACATTATTAAATTTGAATACTTATTTGGAGTTGATGACACATATACTCGTTATCGAAAAGATGATATTGCTGTCAATTTCACTTCAAAATCATTACAACGAGCTTTAAGAAAATGGGTAGAATATGAAGAAAAATTTGCAAATGATAATGGCGAATACGTTAAAGATTTAATGCTTACTATTAAGAATGGTCTGTATAAAGAATTACTTGATATTACATCACCTATACCACCTGATTTTTATGATGAGGGATTACCATTTGATTGATTATTTTTCAAAGTGACAGTCAAAATGACAGTCAAAGAACGGAATAAGCCTTATTTTGAGCCGTTTGCGGATAAATTCCCATCACCCGCTCTCAAGATTATCACGTTTCGTCTTTAGACGTCACGTGATTTTTTTATTATATTATAAAGATGAAAGAAAGGAAAAGCATATGCAAATAAAAACAGCTGCCATTATAGGTTTTGGTGCAATCGGCTGTGTATACGGCCGTCATCTCGTTAAATATATGGGTGATGATTTTGCAGTCATTGCAGGCGGAAAGCGTGGGGACAAGCTCAGAGAAAATGGCATCGTTATCGACGGTGAAACTCTCATGCCTAAGGTCATCTCACCTGATGATAATAACTTTAAAGCTGACCTTATTATCCTTTCCGTAAAAAACTATGCTCTGGACAGCGCCATAGAAGACATAGAAAATATCATAACACCTGAAACAATACTGCTTCCTATATTTAACGGCATAGCAGGAAGAGAAAAGCTTGCAAAGGCATTTCCGGATAATACAGTATTCTACGGACTGTGCAGGACCGATGCTCTCAGAACAGATGGGGGCATAATATGTTCATGGGAAGGTCCTATAGAATTCGGCAATGCAGATAACCATGAATTATCGTCTGAGGTTAAAGCAGTCAAAGATCTGTTTGACGCTGCCGGAGTTAAAAATAAGGTCTGCACAGACATGCAGAGAGCGGTATGGCTCAAATTTATGCGAAATGTCAGCATGAATCAGCTTGCTGCTGTAACAGGACTTTCCTACGGCGCTTTAAGAACTATACCTGAAATGTCACAGTCAGTTAAAGAAATAATGACTGAAGTCGTAAATGTTGCGAGAGGCGAAGGCATTGATCTGAGATATTCCGATGTGGAAGAATGTTATGAAATAATGGCAGCTTCTTCCGGCGATGCAAAGCCTTCAACCCTTCAGGATGTTGAAGCCGGACGTCCGCTTGAGACCGATATCTTTGCCGGAAGTGTTATTGAAGAAGGCAGAAAAGCCGGCGTAGCTACTCCGTGGAATGATGTGATCTATAAGCTTCTTAAGATTAAAGAAGCATCCTACACAAAGCACTGATAATTAAATGATAATTAGCCGATAATAAATGCCACCGGTTTATGAGGTGAGCTCCCAATGTTAACTTTTAGGTCTGACAATTGGAGTTTGCTTCATTATCCGGTGGTTTTCTTATGTATATACAAAAAATATATACATTCATATTTGTTATTTCACATTTAATACATTCATTTTATGATAAACTATAGTTATGTTCTCCGGAACACAGCTTTTTAGCTTACAGAAATTCTAAGTATTAAACTTAAAATACTCATTAAGCTCCGTGCTTTTTACAAAACAGGAGGAAACGATTTGAAATTCTGGAAAATGAACGGTGCCGGAAATGACTTTATAGTCATTAACAATATTGAAGAACAAATACCGGTTGAGAAATTACCTTATATCGCTAAAACCCTTTGCGAACGTCATCTGTCTATAGGTGCCGACGGTTTTATGGTCGTTGAACGCCCGAGTGAGGGTGTACAGGCTGACTACCGCATGCTCTTTTATAACAGTGACGGAAGCATCGGTGAAATGTGCGGCAACGGCGCAAGATGCATTTGCCGCTATGGTTATGAAAACGGCCTCGCAGCTACTGAAGAGCCTGTAATTGAGACTACAGCAGGTCTTGTTAGCGGTCGCTGCATTAATAAGCAGCTTTATCGCATTCGCTTAAACGATCCGAGTGTGATTGAGCTCGATAAAAAGCTTATTTTGGATGATAAATTCGACTTCTGGACTCATACCGCCTACGGTGATCTCATTGCTGAATCCGATGTCGAGGAATTTGTCGTTGAATGCAGTTATCTTGTTTTAGGTGATCCTGGCATTCCTCATCTCGTTGTTGAATACAAAGGCAACATTGCTGCTCTCTGCAAAAGTGAGCACCTTGAGACAGCCGATGAGAATATCCTTAGAGAATTAGGACGTGCGCTCAGATGGAACAGCGCTCTTCCAAAGGGTGCCAATGTCAATTTCATAGAGGTCAGCGGAGATAACAAAATATATGAAAGAACCTATGAGCGCGGCGTTGAGGACTTCACCTATGCGTGCGGAACAGGTACCGGCTGCGCCGGAATCGTTCTCACACTCTTAGGAAAGGCCAGCGGCAGCGACATTCATTTTACCGTTACAGGCGGTGAACTCATTATCGATGTTGAAGAAATAGATGAATCAGAGGACGGCAGCATAAGCGTACACGGACTGTTTCTTACAGGGCCTACCAACGTAGTTGCCAAAGGCGAGGTAACAGACGAAAATCTTATTCTTTAAGTTCAAACTCTGAACATGATTGTATTAAGACAACACCAATATGATAGATGACTTAAAGGTGACTACAATATGATTGATGAAATAATGGAATATAACAGGCTTTTTGTAGATAACAAAGACTATGAGCCTTATCTTACAAGCAAATATCCTGATAAAAAGCTTGCCATACTCACATGTATGGACACCAGACTTACTGAGCTGCTGCCTGCGGCTTTGGGGATCAAAAACGGTGACGCTAAGCTGATTAAAAATGCCGGCGGAGTCACTACTCATCCTTATGGGTCTGTTGTGCGCAGCTTGTTGGTGGGTATCCTCGAGCTCGGCGTTGAAGAGGTCATGGTCATCGGACACACAGACTGCGGAGTTCAGGGTATGGATGGAAATGAAATGCTTGAAAAGCTTGTCGAACGCGGCATTGACAAACAGCATATCGACATAGTCCGTCACAGCGGAATAGATCTTGAGAAATGGCTCGGCGGCTTTGATACCGTTGAAAACTCTGTTCATGAAACCGTAAGAGCACTTAAGGAGCACCCGCTGATGCCAAAGGACATTCGAATCAACGGCTTTATAATGGATTCAGAAACAGGCCTTTTATCAAGAGTCGAATAATATCTGCAGAGCTTGATAAAAGCACTTGAAATAGTATAGAATTAAAAACGCATTATCTTCAGCAGGCATCAGCCCTGACTGTTGTTGTGCAGGATATCATAATTATAAAGGAGGGCACAGCAATGCAGAACCCTATAGTTACTATCACAATGGAAAACGGAGATATGATAAAGGTTGAGCTTTATCCTGATATAGCTCCTAACACCGTAAAGAACTTCATCAGCCTTATTAATCATAATTTCTATGACGGCACTATCTTCCACAGAGTCATTCCTGGCTTCATGATCCAGGGAGGCGATCCTGACGGAACAGGTATGGGCGGCCCTGGCTACAGCATTAAGGGTGAGTTCGGTCAGAACGGCTTCAAGAATGACTTAAAGCATTCAAGAGGCGTTATCTCCATGGCAAGATCAATGTTCCCTGATTCTGCAGGAAGCCAGTTCTTCATCATGCATCAGGATGCTCCTCACCTTGACGGTGCTTATGCAGCCTTCGGAAAGGTTACCGAGGGTATGGATACAGTAGATAAGATTGCAGGAGTTGCTACAGACTACAGCGACAGACCTCGTGAGGATCAGGTAATGAAGACAGTTACTGTTGAGACCTTCGGGCAGGATTTTGAAGAGCCTGAAACACTCTGATTAAGCTTAAATACTTATACATTTTAATACAGCCGACAATGTGATCTGTTGGCAAAAAGATCCGGCATGCCTAAACTTAAGCAACTGCCGGATCTTGTTTTTTTATGTCATTTTGATTTATTCTATTTTAAAAATCTGCTCTTTCACAAACAGCAATATCACTTTTTCTGCTGCTTTGCCGCAAGCTCTCTAAGCATCTGTACAAGCTCCAGATCTTCTTGATTCACACGCATATTGGTCTCAAGATGTGTTCCGTCAGGATAGCTTATCTTCATATCAAGCACCGCGCCCTCACCTATGCCTCGGCGGCCTACCTGGCCGAAGAAGCCTGCTACACCGGGATGATTTTTTGAAAAAGTGCCCCATGCTTTTTTTAATTTAAACATCATTTCTATATTTTCAAACATATATTACTCCTATTTTTCTAATTTAATATTTCGTTCAGCTTGTACTGTAATTATTTTCACTGTAATAATTTTTACTGCCCGTCCGGTCAATTGTATCAAAAATAAATGCTTCTGTATATTAAATGCACTTTTTATGCTCTTTTGTCATGTAAATATCCACTAAACGACACTATGCCATGGTACAATATTTTTATTAAATAAGGGCTATCCGAAATAAGCAGCACGGAGGACGATCATGCATAATAGAATTTATAAAAACTTCAGACTCAAGTCAGCCCTTCGCTGTGCAATGGCATTACTTTTATCCGCTGTTTTTGCAGTATCGGCAGTATTTCCTATAGCTGCAGCAGGTGCAGTGAAATTCGGTGCTGTATATGTCGTATCTCAGGAAGATACATTTACAAAAAAAGTTTTTGAGCTTGTTAACAACGAAAGAGTAAGTAACGGTGTTCCTGCTCTTATATGGAGTGACAATGCCGCCAATGCAGCAAGGATCAGAGCCAACGAAGCTGCTCAGAGCTTCAGCCATAACAGACCTGACGGACAAAGCTTCTATACAGCCTTCGACGATGCCGGATGTCCGGGCTATATTGCTGTAGGTGAAAATCTCGCCAACGGTTTCGATTCGCCTGAAAAGGTCGTTGCCGCATGGATGGCTTCCGATGGTCACAGAGCCAATATCCTAAATGCCGACTTCAATGAGCTCGGTGTATGCTTTATCAGAGCCTCCATAGGCACTGTCTGGGTTCAGGAATTTGGCACATGGCCATAAGCTCACAGCTGATATCCTAATTAAATAAAGCTGATAAGACCAATCTATTTGTCTTACCGACACTAATACTTTATGTTTATTTAAGCCCGCACTAAATAAGCGGGCTTTTACTTTTTTTTAATCCTTTTTAAGCTTAGCTCTTATTGGCTGCTGAAATCTTCTTATTCGCAGCTTTCTTTTTTGAATTTGCAGAGCTCCCTTTCTTGACTGCAGGCTTTTTTACAGAATAGCCAAAGCTTCCGAGCTTTTCTCCGAGGCTCATGTAATCACCGTGTGAATACGCTATCAGATCTGCCTTATCGAGTCTGAAGCCGCCCTTTTCATCCAAATAAGCTTCATCCGCATCAACAGACAAAACGTCTGCAATATACATTCTGTGACTTCCGAGATCAAGAGCCTGCTTTACGCGGCACTCAATATTTACAGGGCTTTCTTTTATAAGAGGTGCATACTCAAGCTTTGCAGCTTTTTCCCGGGTAAGTCTGCATTCTGTCCATTTATCAATATCTCTTCCAGAACGCACACCGCAAAAATCTGTAGCCCTTGCAAGCTTTTCTGTAGTCAGGTTAAGAACAAACTCGCCTGTTTCCTCAATGAATTCATAAGAATATCTTTCCGGTCTTACCGAAATATATACCATCGGCGGATTTGTACATACGTTTCCGGTCCAGGCAACTGTAAATATATTTGTCTGTCCGGCTTTATTGCCGACACTTACCATTACAGCCGGCACGGGATAAACCATATTTCCGCCCTTCCATATTTGTTTTGCCATATTTCTATTCCCTCCGATTACTATTGATCAGCATAATTATCCATGTTCAAAATGCTAAAAGTATAAAAAGCGGCATAGTCCTGAAAGACTCTACCGCTTAAACATTATCATGATGTTAAAACAATGTAAAATAAGATTTTCATGCTTTCACATTTTCAATAAGATACTCCACAGCCTTTTTATAGCCCTCAAAGCCATATCCGGCATAGGTTTTGACACAGGCCATTCCGGCATAGGATATCTGTCTGAAGGACTCTCTCTCACTGACCTTTGAAAGATGCACCTCGACTGCAGGAATTGAGACAGCCTTAAGTGCGTCAAGTATAGCCACGCTCGTATGCGTATATGCGGCAGGATTAATAACTATTCCGTCAACCTTATCGAAATATGCCTGCTGAATACGGTCAACTATTGATCCCTCATGATTACTCTGAAATATCTCACACTCTGCATTATGCTCAGCACACACCTCTTCAACATAAGCTGTTAATGCCGCATAATTCTGATTTCCGTATATGGCCGGCTCTCTTATGCCGAGCATGTTGAGATTTGGTCCGTTAATAACAAGTATTTTCATTTTAGAATCATCTCAAGTATTTCCTTAGCCGCTTTTTCCACAGTGCCGTCATTTTCTATAACAGCATCGGCAAAGGCCTCATACTTATCCTTTCTTTCTTCATAAAGCTTTTCTAACGGATTTGACTGCGATATCGGTCTTCCATCCACTGGAAGTCTGGAAATATCTCTCTTTATCCACACTATCCTTCCGTTTTGGTGCAGTAAAGGATAGTTTTCCTTTCTGGTAATGCATCCGCCTCCGGTCGATATGATACAGCCTGATAGCTTTCCGGCCTCTTTTAATACCTCAGTCTCTATCCTGCGAAACTCTTCCTCACCGGACTCTCTGAATATGGAAGGAATGTCCTTACCTGCCTTTTTCTCAATCTCTGCATCAGCTTCTATAAGCCTTTTTCCGCAAAGCTCAGAAAGCTTCATTCCTATAGAGCTTTTTCCTGATCCCGGCATTCCTATAAGAATGATGTTCTGCATATCAGCTTCCAATTTTTTTGTAATTTTAGCTATGACATCATACTTGATTACAGTATCCGTAAATAGCTCAGCACTCTTTTTCGCCTGTGCCACAAGCATGTAGAGCCCACCCGCATGAGGTATTGAAAGCTCTTCGGCCTGTAATAAGAGTGCTGTCCTTGCCGGATTATAGATAACATCCAGCACACCTTCGCATTCAGTAAATAACTTAAGATCCACTGCTGCACTTCCGTTATTCGGATACATTCCTACCGGTGTAGTATTTACAATTATCCTTGCATCCTTGTGGCGGGCTATATTATCATAATTATTCTCGCCGCTTCTGCTTATAACGATCACCTCTGAAGCTCCGAGATCCTTAAGTGCATGACATACTGTATTCGAAGCGCCTCCGCTTCCTAATACAAGACATTTTTTATCAGCTACCTTGATCCCGCTTGAGACAGTAAGCTCACAAAAGCCGTAGTAATCCGTATTATACCCGTGCCATCCGTCCTCGCGCTTTACTAATGTATTGACAGCTCCCATCTTTGCTGCAACATCCGAAAGCCGGACGCAGGCTTTCATGACAGTTTTTTTATACGGTATGGTAACATTCATACCGCCAAGCTCTGTGTTCTCAAGAAAGCTCTTTACCTCATCCCTTTCAACCTCGTAAAGCTTGTAGTCATAGTCCTTTAAGAGACCATGTATTTGCGGAGAATAGCTGTGTCCGAGCTTTTCGCCCAAAAGTCCGAATTTTCTATCCATCAGATCACCTCATTATAGCTTCCGAGATACTGGAATTCCTCGCAGCAGTCATTTACATCACATATAAGCTGTACAAACTCGTCCGAATAAATAGATGTATCAAGATCAAAGTAGAACATGAACTCAAAATCTCTTTCAGGAATAGGACGAGACTCCAGCTTCTGCAGATTTATGCCGAGAGCATAAAAACGTGCCAGCATCTTATAAAGGGCACCCGGTCTGTGGGAAAGGACTACCATGAGAGAAGTCTTATCAGCACCCGGATATATTTCAGGCTTCTTTGATATGCAGATGAATCTTGTATGGTTATTTCCGCAGTCGGCTATATTGGTCTCAAGAGTCTTTAAGCCATACAGCTCAGCACAGCGGTATGAGGATAAAGCTGCAATATCATTTCTGTCAGAATTAGCCACCATCTGTGCAGCTACAGCAGTATTTTCAACCGGTGTTATCTTTATGTCAGCACCAAGCTTCTTTAAATATTCCTCGCACTGGCTAAGCGCCTGCTCATGAGAGACAATTTCCTTTATGTTCTTAATATCAGTTCCAGGCTTTGCAACAAGGCAGTGATTTATCTTGATCCTCGTGCTTCGCACAACATAAAAATGATGTGAAAGCATCAGATCATAGACCTGCTTAACACTTCCTGCAGTTGAATTTTCTATAGGAAGAATACCGTATTTACAGAAGCCCTTTTCTACAGCATTAAAAACGCCCTCAAAGCTGGTGAAATACTGAATATTCGGCGCTGCAAAAATCTTTTCACAGGCAATGCTGGAATATGAACCCTCCACGCCCTGGCAAGCCACATCTGCGGCCTTAGGGAACATTTTAGGAGTTTCCTCTATGGCCTTTCTTATTTCATCGAACTTGCCGCTGTTATTTTTATTGATTTCATTCTGATATGAACGGCTGAGTTCGAAAAGCAGTGAATAAAGCACGTGATAATATGGTCTTATATCTTCTCTTGCCATTGAGGCTATCGAAGCTAATTTTTCACGTTCTCTTCTCGGATCAAGTGTCGGGAGCCCGTGCTCCTTTTTATATGCCGCAATTTCCGCTGCGACATCCATCCTTTCCTCGATATCCTTTACTATTCTTTTATCTATCTCATCGATGCTCTTTCTGAGCTCTTCAATGCTCCTTGCCATATTTTCCCCTTATTTTTTCAGATTCCCGATGCTTAAAATGCTTCAAATCCTGAAGCCTTTGCCATAAGTATTTCGTCATAAACAGCAGCTGCTGCCGCGGCCTCTACGCACGGCACCGCTCTCAGCACGATGCACGGATCATGTCTGCCCTTTACGCTAAGCTTAACATTTTCAGCTGTATTAATGTTAATGCTGTCCTGCTCCTTTGCTATAGACGGAGTCGGCTTAAAGGCAGCTCTGAATACTATAGGCATAGACGATGTAATTCCTCCCAATATGCCGCCGTGGTTATTGGTCTTAGTAATAACACTGCCTCCGTTATACGAAAATGCATCATTATTTTCACTTCCTCTTAAGGCAGCGCATCCAAAGCCGTTTCCGAACTCAACACCCTTTACCGCAGGAATACCGAATACGGTCTGTGCTATACGGCTTTCCATACCATCAAACATGGGCTCACCTATACCTGCCGGAAGCCCTTCTATAACACATTCAACTATGCCTCCGACAGAATCACCCTCTGCTCTTGCATTCTCTATGGCCTCAAGCATAGCAGTTTCCTCTGTCTTTCCGCCTATCATTACAGCTCTTGCACTTATGCGAATATTCATAGCCTCAAGTATCTGCAGACAAACTCCGCCAGCAATGCATAAAGGCGCAGTCAGACGTCCTGAAAACTGTCCGCCGCCGGCAAAATCTCTTCCTGCTCCATATCTTATCATAGCAGGATAATCGGAATGCCCCGGCCTCGGGATATATTCAAGCTCACTGTAATCCGATGACTTTGTATTACTGTTTTTAATTACTGCAGTAACAGGCGACCCGCAGGTAAGCCCATCAGGATTAAGCCCTGCGATAAATTCTGCCGTGTCGCTTTCCTTTCTCGGCGTAGAATACTTATTTTGTCCGGGTCTTCTTCTGTCCAGAAAGCTCTGCAGCTTTTCCTGATCGATCTTTATTCCTGCCGGAAGCCCTTCCATAGTAACTCCTATGGCCGGTGCATGTGACTGTCCCCAGATCGTAAACCTAAAAATATTTCCTATCGAATTTGCCATGTTTTTATTCCTGCTGTTTTATATATATTTACTGCCGCAGTATATATTATATCCGCAACTTCTTATAATCAACTTTCAGCCTTTTACTTTCAATGTCACTCAGTTAATGTTACCGTACCGCCAAGTCTCTGATAATCCTTCCAGAAATCCGGATAAGATTTTCTGACGGCCTCAGCTCCATCAATCTCAACATTTCCGGAGCAGACAATTGCAGCAATTGCGGCACTCATCGCTATACGATGATCGTTGCAGCTGTCAACTCTGCCTCCCGTAAGCTCTCTGACACCGGCAACAATTATTCCGTCCTCGGTTTCCTCGCATTTTGCTCCGAGATTTTCAAGCATTGCGATAGTAGTCTTTATTCTGTCGCTTTCCTTTATCCTGAGTCTTTCAGCGTGTATAAAGCGTGTCACTCCCGGAGATACCGCAGCAACCACAGAAAGCACAGGCACAAGGTCAGGCACATCCTTTGCATCTACCACGGCATTTCCATTATATATCTCATCTATAAGCTCTGCCGCAGCTTTATCTCCCTGTCTTGAATTAATATCAAGTCCGCTGCATTTAACCGCTCCGCCTGTAAGCTTTGCCGCACTCAGCCAGAAGGCTCCGTTTGACCAATCGCCTTCAACATTTGCCTCTCCCGGTGAGCTGTAAGCCGTATTGAAAGGAACTGTCAGTCTGTCTTCTTCCCAGCTTGAATTCACACCGAACATACGCTGTGCATCCATTGTCATCAGTATATAATTTTTTGACTCAACCTTTCCGGTAAGCCTGAGCTCTGATTTTTCTTCAATGAGAGGCATTGCAAACAGCATGCCGCTTATAAACTGAGAAGATATATCAGCTGCAAGTGTAAAGCGTCCGCCCTTTAACTTTCCCGAGGTACTTATAGTCTTATCAGGATTATGCTTTAAACCGCAGCCGTGCGCCTTAAGCTCTTCCCAAAGCGGTGATAACGGCCTCTCCGGCAGTCTCCCGTGCATGACTATAGTGCATTCGATCCCGAGCGCGCATACCACCGGCAGCAAAAACCTTAATGTAGATCCGCTCTCACCACAGTCTATCACTGCCTGCTTATTGATTTCTTTTGCCGGAGTCACCAAAAAACTGCCTTCATTGTCATCATAAGCAATGCCGCAGCCGATTGCCCTTAAGCATTCCGCTGTCGCATCTATATCAAGTGAACGCTCTTTACATATGATTTTTGTCGGTCTGTCTGAAAAGGCCGCACATATAAGCATTCTGTGAGCCTGTGATTTTGAAGCTATGGCATTTATATCTCCGTGAAGCTTCGCCGAAGTTATTGTTGCTTTCATGCGTTTAATGACTCCTTGCATGTTAATTTTTTTTTTTATAATTTACATCCGGCTTATTCGAGTCCCTTTTCAATAAAGCCTTTAAGCTCCGAAAGCTCCATGCGTCTGATGATGCATTTTCCTATATATTCAGGAAGGATTATCGAAATGCTGCTGCCCTTTCTCTTTTTGTCTTTCCTCATGACATCATAAAGCTCGTCCGCACTGTAGCGGCAATGTGAAGGAAGTCCGAATTTTTCTATAGTTTTCATGATGGTATCGGCACAGTCCTCAGAGCAGAGACCTTCTGCTGCCGAAGCCTTGGCAAATACCGCCATGCCTATGGCAACTGCTCTTCCGTGAGACAGTCTGTAATTACTGCGCATTTCTGCTGCATGTGCAAGTGTATGTCCTAAATTCAAAAGCTGTCTCTGTCCGTTATCAAATTCATCCTCAACAACTACATCTCGCTTCATTTCAATGCATCTGGGAATAACATATCCTCTGTCAAAGTCTACACCCTTTTCGCTCAGATGCTCAAAAAGTCTGCTGTCGCCAAGTATGCCGTACTTTATGACCTCTGCGCAGCCGTCTTTAAATATCTCCGGAGGCAGCGTATCAAGTACATCATAATCACATATTACAAGCTTAGGCTGGTGAAATGCTCCGGCAAGATTTTTTCCTGCCTTAAGATCCATACCTGTCTTTCCTCCTACGGATGAGTCCACGCAGGCAAGCAAGGTTGTAGGTATCTGTATAAAGTCGATGCCTCTTAAAAATGTTGCAGCTGCAAAGCCTGACATATCGCCAACTACTCCGCCTCCCACAGCAACAATAAAATCAGTCCTTGTAAGCTGCTTTTCAGCTAAAAATTCAAGTATCTTGATATAGTTAGAAACATTTTTAGATGCTTCTCCGTTAGGAAGAACATATTTTACTGTTCTGAATCCAGCAGCCTTAAGACTGTCAAAGATCTCATCGGCAAAATATCTGTCAACCGTGTCATCCGTTATCAAGGCTGCGGTTTCAGCTTTTTTATTAAGACCTGCATATTCCTTTATGAGAATTCCGCTTTTCTCTATGAGCTCCTCGCCGCAAAGAACCTTATATGGGCTTTTTGTATTGACATCAATGATCTTCATTCTGTTCACCTCATATTATTTTCAGCCGTCCAATGCAATTTTTTTCTGGCTGCCCTCGTCAAGAATGCGAACAAGTCTTTCCTCATCATCGTCTGTTATTGCATCTCTGTATTCCTGAAGGAAACCAAGCATCCAGTCGATTTCTTTAATGACATTTTCACGATTATCCATAAACAGCTCTGCCCACATTTTAGGATTGAGTCTTGCAACTCTTGTAAGATCCTTGTAGCTTCCTGCGGAAAAGCCCTTGTGGCTTCCTGCTGTAGGACTCTTGATATAGGCATTTGAAACTATATGTGCCATCTGAGATGTAAAGCCTATCATCCTGTCATGCTCCTCGGCAGTAGTTACAGAGAGCTTTCCGAAACCTGCAGGTGCAAGTAACTGTTTAATATTGTCAAGAAACTGCATATCGTCATATACCGGAGGTACCAGCACCATAGGCGCTCCCTTAAACATATTAGCTCTTGAATGCTTAAAGCCTGCATACTGCGTTCCTGCCATAGGGTGTCCGCCGACATAGGTAAATCCATACTGCTTTGCAAGCTTAAAGCCAAGCTCACATATGTTTTTCTTAACGCCGAGACAATCTATAACAACTGTGTGCTTATCTATGTAAGGCGCATTCTCCTTAAACCATTCTGCGGCTGCATTGATATATGTAGTGATGAGCAAAAGATCACATTCCTTCATATTGTCGCTTGTCAGCTCTTCATCGACCGCTCCTTCAAGGATAGTAAAGCCGAGTATGGTCTTGTCGGTATCAAAGCCGAGAACTCTGTGCCCCGCCTCCTTGTATGCCTTTGTAAATGACCCGCCAATAAGTCCGAGTCCGACTACTCCGAGTGTCATTATTTTATCACCTCACGGATCATTCTTATCTTATCTGAAATTCTTGCAAAATGCTCCGGATCTATTGAGGAAGCTCCGTCGCTTAATGCATTCATAGGATCCTCATGTACCTCTATCATCAGTCCGTCTGCTCCGCAGGCAGCCGCTGCCAATGACATCGGTTCAACATATTTGGAATATCCTGTGCTTCTGCTCGGATCAACTATTACCGGCAAATGTGAAAGCTCATGAAGCACAGGTACTGCCGAAAGATCGAGAGTATTCTTTGTGTAGGTCTCAAATGTTCTTATACCTCTTTCGCAGAGAATGACCTTTTCATTGCCGCCTGCCATAACATGCTCAGCACTCATAAGAAGTTCTTTTAAATTATTTGCAAGTCCTCTCTTTATAAGAACCGGCTTTCTTATTCTTCCAAGCTCCTTTAAGAGCTCTGTATTCTGCATGTTTCTTGCGCCTACCTGGATAATGTCAACATTCTCAAAAACCGCAAGATCGTTAATGCTCATTATTTCAGAAATGATAGGAAGGCCTGTCTCCTTTTTTGCCTCAATAAGCATGTCAATGCCGTCGGCCTTAAGCCCCTGGAATTCGTAAGGTGAGCCGCTCTGTTTGAAAGCACTGCCTCTTAATATCTTTGCTCCGGCAGCCTTGACCTTTTTGGCGATATCTATGATCTGCTCTTCACTTTCTACAGAGCTTGGGCCTGCTATCATCACACAGCTTCCGTCTCCTATTTTGACGTCTCCTACATTAATGACCGTGTTTTCCGGATGAAACTTTCTGTTGGCCTTTTTAAAAGGCTCTGAAATGATCTTGACCGAACTAACGATGCTTAGGCTCTGAAGAAGCTCAACATCTATATTGCTCGTATTGCCGACAAGACCGAGTACCGTATATTCCTTGCCCTCGGAAATATGCACATCGACGTTCTGTCCCTTGAGCCAGTCAATAAGGTGGCTTCTTTGCTCTATAGTTGTATTCGGCTTAAGTACTGCGATCATTTCATCCTCCTTTGCCGGCTCATGCCGACTCATATCATTATTATATATTAATATCTTCAAAAATGCTGTCTGTAACTGATTTCTCTATCCTAAAGCAACTATACTGCCTGATAAAAAATAAGAGCCGCACCTTATGTGCAGCTCCACGATAATATACGGGTATAATTACAAACGGCTTTGCATGCACCATAAACAGCTATTACTTTTCAATATAAAAGTAATAATAGTAAAAAAGGTATGCAGCTGTGCTGTTCATGTTCTTCATTATTGTCTATAGTCCCTTTTCTTTAGCGATTTAAAGCGATGATATTACTATTTTTACCTGTTGTCAAGCACTATCATGACTTGTCTCATATGAAACACATTCCAAAGATAAGCATTTTCATTGCCTAATACATATGGTTTTGCAAAATGCTTCGAAAAAAGCGATCAAAGCGCCGGTTTTTAATGTTATATTTATATGATTTAACGTAACAATCGGTTACCTTAATATATTAAATTTAACCAAAATCATTGCATTTTTCTTACAAAAGTCTTATAACGAACTGTGAGGAATTTATTTTCTTGCAGGCAGAGATTCTTTAGGAGGTAGTAGTTATGATTAGCTTTTTAATCTGTCTTGCGATTCTTATAGTAGGTTATTTCACCTATGGAAAGATCGTCAGTGATACATTTGGCCCTGACGACAGAGAGACACCTGCCATTGCTATAAACGATGGCGTGGACTTCGTCGTAATGCCGCAGTGGAAGCTGTTCCTTGTTCAGCTTCTTAACATTGCCGGACTCGGCCCGATCTTCGGAGCACTTCAGGGAGCTTTATGGGGACCTGTTGTTTTCCTTTGGATCACATTCGGAACCATTTTCGCAGGTGCCGTACATGATTATTTCTCAGGAATGCTTTCTGAGAGAAATAACGGTGCCTCAATAGCAGAGGTTACAGGTAAGTATCTCGGACCTGTAATGAAGAATATCATGCGAGTTTTCGCAGTAATCCTTCTTATCATGGTTGGTACTGTTTTCGCAGTAGGACCTGCAGGTCTTATCGTTACTCTTCTTACAGAAAAGGGCGTAAGCGGTGCTCTTGCTTCAACTACTGTATGGCTTGCTATAATACTCGTTTACTATTTCATCGCGACCTTCCTTTCGATCGATAAGATCATCGGTAAGATCTACCCGGTATTCGGTATCTGCCTTATTCTCATGGCTATAGGCGTTATCTTCGGTATATTCACAAACCCTGATTACGTAATACCTGAGCTTTGGTCAAACTTCAGAAACATGCATCCTGACGGAAAGCCTATCTGGAGCTTCATGTTCATCACCGTTGCTTGTGGTGCCGTTTCAGGCTTCCACTCAACACAGTCTCCGCTTATGGCACGTTGCCTCGCTTCTGAGAAGCAGGGACATTTCGTATTCTACGGTGCCATGGTTGCAGAGGGTATCATAGCTCTTATCTGGGCTGCAGCAGGCTGCTCACTCTATGCAGTAACAGACGGACTTAACACAGGCCTCAACGAGGCTCTTGCAGCGGGTCAGTCAGCAGCTATCTATGACGTTTCACTTAAGACAATGGGTAACGTCGGCGTTATCCTCGCTATGATCGGTGTTGTTGTTTGTCCTATCACATCAGGTGATACAGCTTTCCGTTCTGCAAGACTTACTCTTTCAGACTGGCTTGGAATTGAACAGGAGTCAATGGCAGGCCGACTTAAGCTCTGCATCCCTGTACTCGGAATAGGTGCTGTCCTCGGATTCGGTAACACACTCGGATTCCTCAGCTACCAGGTAGTATGGAGATACTTCTCATGGTCTAACCAGACACTTGCAATGCTCGTTCTTTGGACAGGCGCTATGTACCTTGCTATGGAAAAGAAGAACTTCTGGATCTGTGCAGTTCCTGCAACATTCATGAGTGCTGTTTCTATAACATACTTCTGCATGGCAGGCGAGTGCCTCGGTATGATTCCGTTCTTCAAGAACAACACAGCAGTTGCTTACCCTGTAGGTATCATCTGTGCAGCAGCATTCCTTATGCTGTTCATGACAAAGTCAAAGAAATATCGTACTGCATAAGTATTTGATTTAATTAATTCAATACACTACAAAGAAAAAAATCCTTACACAGGCGGAGGAGGATATCCTCCGCCTGAATTGTTTCCATTAGCCGGCTTAAGCTTATTCTGCACAAGTATTCGCTTTTGCCGTAACTACGCGAAATATTTGACGAAACACTGCTTTCGGCGGCGTATGTCCTCTGCCTGTACAATATGCTATGCACCGATTGACTGCATTATCGATATAACTTTTTAATCAGTCAGCCGTTTGGGGAGAAACATTATACTGTGCTCCGAAAGCAGTAAAAAACTCTAGAAAAGCACTGTGTGAACAACTAAATTTCCTGATTTTGAAAAATATATGCTTCAAACCTTCACACAGATATTATTAAGGAGAATCTATGTTCTTTACTCCTAAGCAGTTGGGAAATATTAAGCTTCCAGATGATATATTAAAAGATGATAAAAAAACCTGTATTAAGATCGGGCCTTGCGGTATAGGTAAAAAAGCCATATATCTGAATACCTTTTTCTTAGACAGAGTATGCTACGTTTCAAACGGCGATATTCGACGCATATACAAACGTATCGCCATGACCAAAAATGGTTTTTCCGGAAAAGGGGCCTTTGGCTCCATGCCTTATCTTGTAGTACTGCTTTCAGACGGAAGCGAAAAGCAGTGTAATTTCAAATACGAACATGAAGTTGACAACTTTATAAATAAATTTCATGAGCTTTATCCTGAAATACCTACGCACAGTGAAGCAGCTGAAAAGCGTTTGGCCGAAGAAAGAGCACGTGAAGAGAAAAGATATTTAAAACAGCTTACACCGGAGGCTGAAGAGGCTGTAGCGGCCCTTAGGAACGCAAAGGCATTCCTTTCCTCAAATCAGGCTGTACCGTATGAGCTTTCACGCACAGCAAAGCAGAAAAGAGTCATCGACAATATTAAACCGGCATATAAGTATTTTGCAGCAGTTATAGTCGTATTTTCTATAGTTGCATGTGTTTACGGTGTCTATTCTGTATTTCAGGGAAAAGGCATGGCTGTATATATTATCCTTTTTGGATTCGCATTTATGTTTTATGCGATGAGTATGCAGGTACTTCCTACGGCAAGGAATAACTCTCGTGCCGCAGGTCGTGAATTTAAGAAGGCTGTGGATGCGTCTTCCGAACTCATAAGTCATTATGACGGAGACTTTCCGCTTCCTGCACAGTATGCTCACCCTGAAACGATCAGTCGTATGATACGCATTATACGAGAAGGAAGAGCAGCTGATATTCCTACTGCTTATACTGTCATGAAGTATGATCTTAAGGCTATAAATAATACAGTGACAGTTTCTCAGACGGAATACGATGAAATAACGGCAATTAAGCCAATGTTTCTTATTTGCGGATATAAGGATGAATTTGCAGACTGTTAAATACAGTCTGCTTTTTTAATAGTGAATTTTTAATGTTTTTTTTATAATTACAGAACTATAATTTATATTTAGAATTATAATATAACCAACCTTATGTGTAGTTTTAAACACATTGATTCTTGCTATTTAACACCATTTTAAAGAGGTGAGTATTATGACAGATATTCTTGAATTTCTAAAAAATGAAGGTTTAAACCAGGAGCTAATTGACGGGATCAAGGATTTCAGGGCAAAATATGCTTCGCATAATGAGTATATCTCGCGTATACCTGAACCAGAGTATCTTTACTACGGCAAGGATACCTGGGAGGAGGCTGTTGCCGCTATCCTTGCAGGCAGAAATATACTTTTAGCAGGTCCTAAGGCTACCGGTAAGAATGTCCTTGCCGACAACCTTGCTGCAGTTTTCGGCCGTCCGGAATGGAATGTCTCATTTCATATCAATACCGATGCGGCCTACCTTATAGGTACCGACACTTATGACGGACAAAAGGTCGTATTCCGTCCGGGCCCTATATATCTTGCGGCATCAAACGGCGGTTTTGCTGTTTTGGATGAGATAAATATGGCTAAAAACGAAGCTCTGGCTGTGCTCCATTCAGCTCTTGATTTCAGACATATAATAGATGTTCCGGGCTATGACAAAATCAATATTGCTCCGGACTGCCGCTTCATTGCAACCATGAACTATGGCTATGCGGGAACAAGGGATCTTAATGAAGCATTAAGCTCTCGTTTTGTCATCCTCAGCATGAAGCCTATCGATGAAGCTGATCTCATAAGACTTATTAAGCGCAGCTATCCGGATATAAAGGATAGCTTCGCAGCTCAATTTGCAAAGCTTTTTGCCGAAATAGCACTTAAGGCTGAAAATGCTGAGATATCAGAGCATGCACTTGACCTAAGAGGACTTTTAGACGCTCTCAGCCTCATACGCATGGGACTTAAGGCAGGGCAGGCTCTTGAGCTTTGCATAGTTAACAAGACCTTTGATGAGTATGAACGCGGTCTTATAAAGGATTGTATAAATTCAAGAATACCGGCTGAATTAGACCGTTTGGCTGTATTCGGTGCGTAATATAAAAAAGTGCTTTGAGGTTCATTAATTATGATTAAAAAGCATTATTCCTCCAACTCAAGAAAGGCTTTAAACATTATATGGAATGCCGCCGAGGATTACAATTTTGATCCGCCTTTTCTAGCATTCTACAGCAACGGTCGTCCTGACTTTTATTTTAATGTCATTATCGGGCTGACAAAAAAATGGCTCGATATTGATAAAATCACAGCATTTATAGACAGCTATAGCTATGCATCAGCTTCTGATGAATATGATGAATATGTATGGTTGGCCTTAGAAAGCTGTCTTTACGGCAAAGAAATCAATTCCCGCCCTGCCCTTTCTGATTTAAGAAAAACGCATGCAGAGGAATTTTTCCGTATTCAGCAGACTCTTTCGAAGCAGCAGATGGAGCTTATGAGCATGCCTGTATATACACAGCAGCAGGCTCGCTGGTCGGCTGTAACAGGGCGCAAAATGCCCATCATGTCTCCTAAAGAGCATAAGATATATGAAGCACTGGTGTTTCCGTCAGAATTGGATACCGATGCGCTCATACAGAGACTTTCTGAATTTTTAAAAGAATACTTCCGCTTTGATCCTGAGGCTTCGGATAAAGAAGCCGGCAGACACAGAACAGGCCTTTTTAAAAAGCTATGGGGCAGGCATAAATATGCTCAGATGAAAAATACCGGACATCTTATAGTCCGCACCGGAACGGGCGACGGTGACCCGGCAAATGCTGTTTTACTAAAGCAGGAAAACGGCTTTAAGAAAAACTCCGGTGATGATGCCGAGGCTAGAGCCTACATTGAGGCCTGCTTCGGAAAGAGCATATATACTGAAGCCGAGCTTTCCAATATAGAATCGGTTTTATGCTGCGAAGATGATATTGACTGCAAGCTGTGGTTTGCCGAGAACAAAAGTTCACATAAGCATACTCCGACTTCTCCCGACGTTCCGGCACAAACTGAAAATCGAACAGAATCAGCAAAATCCGAAGGAAATAAAAGACCTGATAAAACAGATTCTTACGATTACAGCTCCCTTCAGCTTTCCAAACAGGCTCAAAGAGAAATCAGCAATGCCAAAAGCTCTGTGATCGAACAGCGAACAAAGAACATAGACTATTTCAGAAAACATTCAATGCAGATCAATGAGAGCATCAGAAAGCTTTCATCCGAGCTTGAGACGGTTATCTCGTCATATTTAAAGCATCTGCCTGAGCCATCGGAACGCGGCATATTAGATACCAGAAAGATATATAGACTTGCCGTTTTAGGTGATAAGAAGGTATTTTTAAGAGAAGGTGACGAGGCTGAAAACAATTTATCCTTAACTATTCTGCTGGATGCCTCCCAGTCACGTATGAACTCTCAGGAACTGATTGCTTCTGAGGCTTATACTCTCTCAGAGAGCTTTGTTAAAGCCGGTATTTCCGTTCAGATACTTTCATTCAGAAGCATTAAAGGTTATACTGTCCTAAGCAGACTGAAGTCCTTTGAAGATAAGCGTTCAGACGGAGTATTCGACTATTTTGCTGCCGGCTGGAACCGTGATGCCTTAGCGCTTAAGGCATGCGGTCATATGATATCTGATATGCAGAAAAAGGATCATGACAGGCAGCATATACTGTTAGTGCTGACAGATGCAAGCCCTAATGATTCTGTGCCATTGGCAATAAACCCCGGCGAGAAAAGACCAGGAAATTACGAAGGACTTATCCCTGTCGAAAATGCCAGAGAAGCTGTAAATGAACTTCGAAAATCCGGTATAAAGACTGCAGCTGTGTTCCATGGATCTACTGCGCATCTTGAAAATGCATATAGGATCTACGGAAAGGAATATATACGTATCCGCAGCTTAGTACAGCTTGCCGGAGGCATTATTGATTTAATGCAGACTGTATTAAGGGAAAACGTTCCCGAATAATAAAACACTATGGAAGAAGGTTTAAAATGAGTAAATATTCAGATAAGGCTATCGCCCTTAGAAATGATCCGAACACACATTATAACTGTGCACAGGCTGTTTTCATGTCCTTTGCAAATGAGGCCGGCATCAGTGATGAACAGGCTTTCAACATCTCGGCAAACTTTGGCTCAGGTATGAAGATGGCAAGTGTATGCGGTGCAATAACCGGCGGCCTTATGGCTTTAGGTCTCTTCGGGCTTAACAGCCAGGACATTGTAAATGCTTACTATCGCGCGTTGAGAGCTAACCATGACAATCATCTTATATGTGCGGATCTTCTCCGCATTAACAAGGAAGCCGGCAGGGAGAAAAAACCTCATTGTGACGAAATGGTATATGAGTGTGTAGCTCTTGTTGAGAATATTCTTAAGGAAAACATGCTTATAACAGATTGATAAAGGCTAAGTCAGGTACTTTGATTTTATAACGTCACTATATATTATCAATATATAATCAATAGCTTATCAATATATTATGCATATATAATAATTATATATAGTTTTATGCATTTAACCGCAGAATTGCTTTATGTAGCACTATGCGGTTTTTGTATGTATTCTGTGCATTTTATCCATCTACTGCATATTGAACAATATGACTTTTATATCAATACTTAAATAATACTGATTTTGAGAGGGATTTTTATGAAGGCAATTGGGGTCCGACCTTTTTTGCTCATACACGTTTATCCATCAAATAGAAAAATCGGCTTAACTGCAGTCTAACTAAAATAATCGCGTTTTTCCGCTCTTCGAGCTCCCAAAGCGCTAACCGGTATTCGCAAATCGGGCTTCGCCCTTTTTTGCTCATACATATTTCTTTGCCTTAGATAACCTAAAATAATACGGAATGCTTCGTGCTCCGCACTCTCGCATTCCTAAACATGTATTCGCAAATCGGACTCCGTCCTTTTTTGCTCATACATGTTTATCCATCAAATAGAAAAATCGGCTTAACTGCAAGCAGTCAGCCGGTTTTTCTATTTTCTGGAATTATTTTAGTATTTTAGTATATCCCCTGTGCCATCATGGCATCTGCTACTTTGAGGAAGCCTACGATGTTTCCTCCGGCAACAAGGTTGTATCCAAGTCCGTATTTTTCTGCAGCTTCTGCTGATGAGTCATGGATGCTTGTCATGATGCGGTGAAGTTTTTCATCTACTTCTTCTGCTGTCCATGAGAGTCTCTCTGAGTTCTGGCACATTTCAAGTCCGCTTACGAGTACTCCGCCTGCGTTTGCAGCCTTTGAAGGTGCTACTACAAGATCGGTTTCTGTCATAAGGTACTTAAGTGCCTCGTTTGTTGTTGGCATGTTTGATACCTCGATGTAGTATTTAGCACCTGATGCGGCGATCTTCTTTGCGATCTCAAGGTCTACCTCATTCTGTGTAGCGCAAGGCATTACGATATCTGCCTTGATGCCAAAAGGCTTCTCGTTAGGGAAGAATTTCGCACCGAATTTCTCTGCATAGTCTGAAAGCTTTACCTTGCCGGCTCTTGCATCAAGCATGAAGTTGATCTTCTCCTCTGTTGTGATGCCTGCCTCATCAAGGATGTAGCCTGCTGAACCTGAGATGGTGATAGGCTTTGCTCCGAGCTCTGTAAGCTTCTTTACTGCACCCCAGCTTACATTACCGTATCCGGTAAGTACTACTGTCTTACCCTTAAGCTCATCATGCTGATGCTTTAATACTGCCTGAAGGTAATAAACTGCACCATATCCTGTTGCTTCCGGACGAATAAGTGATCCGCCGTATGAGCGACCCTTTCCTGTAAGTACGCCCTGCTGTGAAACACCGCGAATTCTGCGGTACTGTCCGTAGAGGTATCCGATTTCTCTTCCGCCTACTCCGATATCTCCTGCAGGAACATCGACATCAGGTCCGATGTGTCTGTAAAGCTCTGTCATAAATGACTGGCAGAAACGCATTACTTCAGCATCGCTCTTTCCCTTCGGATCAAAATCTGAGCCGCCCTTTCCGCCGCCCATAGGAAGTGTAGTAAGGCTGTTCTTGAAGGTCTGCTCAAAGCCAAGGAACTTAAGAATTGAAAGGTTTACAGAAGGAGCAAATCTGAGGCCTCCCTTGTATGGTCCGATGGCACCGTTAAACTGTACTCTGTAGCCGCGGTTTACGTGTACCTTTCCGTTATCATCCTCCCAAGGAACTCTGAACTCGATAACTCTCTCAGGCTCTGTCATTCTCTCTAAAAGTGCTGCCTTCTCATACTCCGGATGAGCATCGATAACAGGCTCAAGAGATGAGAATACTTCCTCTACTGTCTGAAGGAATTCAGGCTCATTTGCGTTCTTTGCCTTGCATTCTTCAACTACTCTTGTAAGATATGCGTTTTTCATAATTTTGCCCCTTTCTGTGCCTATAAAGGTATTTTTTATGTGAAATTAAATGTTTTTTAAGCAAAAAACGCCAACTTTGCCCATTTGAGCAAAATTGACGTCCTTGTCTGTGGAAACAATACCACATTCTATTGATGTATACAAGTATTATTTTATTTTTTTTGATGCAATTATATAGCCTGTTTACCTTATTTTTTCATGAATACAATTCATATATTTTATATTTACAGGTTATAGCTGTCACTGAGCATAATGTGCTTCATCCAGCAGCTCGGTCCTGCCTACATTGTCATAATAGAGATCCATGTACAGCTTCTGTAAATATTTAAGTGTTTTTTCATCCTTTCCGCCCACAGGATTACCATCAAGCCTTGTTCCCTGTATGCATGGCACTCCTGTCGAGGTTATGATCACCTCATCCGCATCTCTAAGCTCATCCATAGTAAACGGCGCTATCTCTACAGGTATGCCGTTCTTTTCAGCAAGCACTAAGATATTGCTCATTGTAACGCCAGGAAGTATGAGATTATCCTTCGGCGGTGCCTTAAGAACACCGTTCTTTAATATAATAACATTGCTGTGAGCACATTCCGTTACACGTTCTCCTCTGTGTAAAATGCTTTCCTCACACCCGTTTTCATAAGATTCCTGTGAATAAAGCACTGCAGGTATAAGATTAGTAGTCTTAATATTGCAACGGAGGAACCTTATATCTTCATATGATTTAAGGCTGAAGGTTTTTGTCTGAGACAGCAAGCTTCCCGGAGATGTATACATTATTAGATTCGCAGCCGGTTTTTTATCACCGTAGGCAAAGCTTCTCATCATAGTTCCTCTCGAGGCCTGCCAGTAAAGAGAGCCTTCCTTAAGCTCATTGGCATCTATGACCTTTTGAATCTCTGAAACAAGCTCTTCCTTTGTCATCCGGAAATCTATGCCAAGTATTTCACAGCTGTTAAAAAATCTGTTGATATGATCGTGAAGTACAAACGCTCGGTCATTTTTAAAATTTGCCATTTCATAACAGCTGTCACCAAAGAAAATGCTTCTGTCAAGCATCGGAACCTTCATCTCTGAAAGAGGACCGATCTCACCGTTATAATATCCTACATACTCCATATTATTCCCTTTCTTAATTTTTCATATGCAGTTTAATTTTTCCTGCATTCAGTATGCAAAATTATTCTTGTTTCCGTCAACTATTACCTTAAACATATACATAAGTGCACTGCCCAGACATATTCCTCCCGCTATACCAAATACTGTGTAGGACGTGCTCATGGCATATGAATGAACCATGGCAGAATCAGATTTTATAAGAGCATCCATTGTATGATAAAGACCTGATCCCGGTATAAGACATACAAGTCCCGATATACGGAACTGTGCCGCATTTTTCCTGGTAGCTCTTGCCATAAATTCGGCAACAAGGACTCCAACCAGACTTGCTGCAAGAGTCGCAGTAAAGTTTCCGCAGCCGTAGGCCTCGCATATAAGATACATTACCCAGGTGAGAAATCCGTTTAAAGCAGCATACGGAATGTATTTGTTCTCCATATTCCATACCATGGCAAAGCCTACGGTGCCCATAACAGATGTGAAAATACTTATAAATAACTGAAAATGACTCATAGCGATACCTCCGTTAAATTCCGGTTACATAGACCGGGATAATAAATCCGAATGCTATAGCCGCACCGCAGAACAGTGCCTCAGTCATTCTCATCATTCCGGAAAGTGTATCTCCAAGGAAAATATCCTTGATTGAATTGGTTAGAGCTCGGCCGGGGATAAATATCATTATGAGCCCGATCATAAGCTTATCAAGATGCACTGCAGGTATGATCATTGCCGCTATGCAGGCCATGATTCCCGAGAAAAGTGCACAGAGAAAATTATAAAAAATGTTTGATGAGCACAGCCTTGAAAGATTTCCACCCAGAAAGCATGCCGGAAATGCTAATGCACAGCAAACAACGGCATCAAGCAGACTGCCGCCGAAGAATGCAGAGAACATAAAGCCTACCATCATAGTTCCGGCGTATTTCTTCAAATTACCTATGTGATTATTTCTGATTACGTCAAGACGTTCTCTCAGCTCCTGCTCACTAAACGGCTTAGTGCAAAAGCTGCGGCTTAATTCATTGAGCGCCTCTATACGGCTGAAATCCGTGCTTCCGCCTTCTATTCTTCTTGTAATTGTATATTCAACACCGTCCGGCAGACTCATTGTAACAACCAGATAATCCGTTATGGCAAGTATATCCATTCTGGCCGCTCCGTATGCAAGCCCCATAAGTTTTATAGTAGTATCCGCTCTGCCGATTTCTGCTCCGCTCTGCAGCATTTCCCTGCCTACATCTACAAACAGACCAAGCATCTTTTTATCGTATGCCATGGCTCCCTCCTTTTTGTGATATTGCATAATTTTTTATCTTTTTTTTGTTAATTATAACAAGTGTTTTTTCTATTTCAATCAATTTTCTGCTTTAGACATTATTTTTAATTATACAACAAAAATAAGGATTTAACTCTCTCTGCACAAAACGGCCTGAAGCTTTTTTGCCGCAGACCGTTTTATGCATTATTGTACTTGGGTAGTTATGAGAAAAAAATGTTATTAACTGATATTATTAAGCCTTTGCAGCATGTGCTGCAGCAGCTTCCTCGTCTATTTTCTTAAGCTCTGCACGAACCTTTTCCTCTTCTGCAAATACCTTAGGATCATCCTCATAGAATACATAGAAGTTCGGATCAACAACTCCGATTCCCATATAACGAGCCTTGTAATCCTTAAGAAGCTCCCAGAACTTCTTTCTGAGAAGGAAGATAGCCAAAAGGTTTGAGAATACAGGTATAAGAAGAGATACGTCTACTATTGCCCAGAAAAGATCTGCGCTGTATCCGCCCTTTGTTATTGACCAAACGATAATAAGGTTTGGAATAGGAAATACAAACTTGAAAAGGTAGCAAAGCTTATCTCTTAATACAGGCTGCTTTCTGAAGAGCCACTTAATAACTGAGATATAGTATGTGAACCATCCTGCAGTAGTTGTGATTCCGAAGAGAGCCATCATTATACCGATGTAAACCTCTCCGCCTCTTCCGAATACTGAAGAGAATGCCTCAATAGTAAGTGTTGCACCTGTAAATCCTTCACTCCACTTGCCTGTGCAGAGAACTGCAATAGCTGTGATAGTGCAGACAATTATAGTATCCGTAAATACCTCAAATGCGCCCCAAAGTCCCTCACGTACAGGGTGGATTGTGTTTGCAGAACCGTGAATAAGCGGTGAAGAACCCTGTCCGGCTTCGTTAGAGTTGATAGAACGTGAAAGTCCCTTGCTTATTGCCTGCTGAACTGCACAGCCTGCGAAACCGCCTGCTGCAGCTGAGCCTGTAAATGCATCTCTGAATATAGCTGTTATCATAGCAGGAACCTGCTGATAGTTAGCTATAATAAGTACAAGACCTCCGCAAAGGTAGATCACACACATGAATGGAACAAGCTTTGTAGCAAGCTTTGCGATACGTGGTGTTCCCTTCCAGATTACATAGTAAAGAATAAATGAATAGAGAACTGTTACAAGCATCATATCAATGCCGAAGGAGCGATTAAGTACTTCTGAAATTGAATAAGCCTGTGATCCTCCGAGGAACTGGCAGATGAAGCCGATAGCGAAGATAACTGCAACTACCATTGCGAACTTCATGTGTCCCATCTGACGACCGAAGCCCTTTTCCATCATATAGGTAGTACCGCCGTAGTACTCGCCCTTCTCATTCTTACCTCTGTAATGAACAGCAAGAGTAACCTCAACGCACTTAACCATCATTCCGAAGAATGCCCATACCTCGAGCCAGAAAACAGCACCGGGGCCGCCTGTTGCGATAGCTGTGGCAACACCTGCGATGTTTCCGCTTCCTACACAGCCGCCGATAGCGATACAGGCTGCTTCGAAAGGTGATACATGACCTTCGCCGCTTTTTGTCTCAGAACCGGTCTTATTAATTACCTGTCCGAAGGTGTAGTGCATGATGTGTCCGAAATGTCTGAGTGTGAACACACCTGATCCAAAGAAGAAATACGTACCGATAAGAAGTACGAAGATGATGAATGGATATGACCAGAGAACATCATCGAGCCAGTAGATTACGTTTCCAAACGCTTCATAGTAAGACAAATTAAAAACCCCCTTTGTAAAAAACTTGTCGTACGAACTTCACTGCCGGGCAAAATGTTTTTGCGCCTCTCAGTACGCAGAATTATATAATCAAAATTTCGAATTTCGTTTTGAATGATGCCGTTTTCATCTTTAAGCAAATCTTAAAGATGGAAATTTATGGTGATTATAACTAAATTTAAGACTTAATTTTTGTCAATATAATTTAGTTAAATTTCAAGCCTCTACTTGACTTTTTTATGTTTTTTTTGGGCGAAGAGAATAAAAATAATCATTTATAATTAATGCATGTTAATATTTGTTTCGCTTAGTTTTGTACATATTTTGTTTTTTCTGTACATAGAATATACAATTGTACAAATTTCGACAGCCTTTCAATGCGAATTATTGTACAATTTCTAACTTTTTAAATTGTGCATATTGTATGTTTATTAATTATCGCAGTATCTATCCGATAGAACCGGTATATCGGGTCGGGTCGATTCAATCTTATTTCTGCTGTTATTTCTCCGGATTCCGCTTTAAACGCTTCTATACATTTCAACAATTCCAAGCCAGTTTTTCATATATATATGCCAAGAGTTTATCTAAACCCTTGGCGGCTGTATGTATTGAAATAAAAATATCCACCAAGTTTTTTGTTAAGTTCTTGGTGGATATGTTGAATAATATATTTAACTATGATTTATATGATTCCGTTTACTGGAACAGTGCTGTCATTTCGCTCATGTAGCGGTATACGGTAGGGATGGATATGTCGAGACGGACAGCAATCTCTGCGACTGCACCCTTCATGCGTGTAACGCCCTGACGCTTCAGTATCATTACGACACGTTTTTTCTCCTTTACAGTCATATGCTGAGGATTGATGCCGACGTCATCCATGGCCGCCTGTATCTTCTCCTTAACCATAACTGTTATAGAGTCATCAAATTCTTCAACTGTTTCCTCTGAGGAGGCAGCAGGTATCATGTTTGCGCCGGCAAGAAACTTCTCCAAATCTCTTTGAAGAGCTTTGGCAGCAGTGATATTACGGTTTATGCAGAGAGTGCCTATAAGCTCGCCCTCATTTCTGATAAGCCAGGTAGAAGAGATAAATTCCTTACCGTCTACAGCGCCTTTATAATTGGACATATAATCCTTGCTGCTGTCATCATCGGCCTTGATTCTTTCCAAAAACGGGGTTGGACCGCTGCCTATCTTTCTGCCTGACAGATGACCGTTGCTTATTTCTATGACCTGATTTTCGGAAATGTCAAAAAGCACCACTTCTGTTTCAGCACCTAATACATCTGAAAGGAAATGGACCAATGGCCTGTATATATTTAATATTTCTTTATTTGACATTTCAATTCTCCCTGAAAAATCAAACTCTTACTAAAAATGCTCAACGGCAAAGGAATTAAAGAAAAACAGAGCTCAGTACATACACACATATAAGTGCAGTAAAGGACTGAAGTACACTGACTATAGGCAGTGTTTTGTAAGCAGTAGTGGTCTCCATTTCCGAGGTCGTTGCAATGACCCAGAAAAAGTCATCATTTCCGTGGAGCACGGCGAGACTTCCGGCCGCACAGGAAAGAACTGCAATAACATGACCTATATCACTTCCCAACCCTATAGCATTAAGGAATGGGGAGATCATAGTTGCTGCAGTCACCATTGCAACGGTTCCCGAGCCTATGCAGGATCGAAGGATAAAGCCTATGATGAACGGAGCCAATATTCCTAAGGCCGCAGAAGGAACAATAACATTTATGAGGATTTTCTGCAAGTGTGAAGCAGCAAGAACCGATGAAAATGCACCGCCGGCACAGACTATGAGTGTTATCTGGCCTGCAGTTCTGATAGAATCTGCGATAATACCGTCAAATCCCCAGGCATCACTGTCTTCCGGATAGGTGTGAGCATAGACTGCTGCAGCTATTACAACACTGATAGAAAGTGCTATTATAGGTTCGCCGATTAAATTAAGTATCTTTTGAATATTGTCGCCGACATTCAAAGCAATTCCAAGAACCTTTAAAAGCATAAGCGCAACCGGCGTCATTATTGTTAAGAATGCTGCGGCCGGCGACGGCAATTTTCTGTCATCATCGGAATCGTCAATATCCTTTGGTATATAATTATATTTTTTGCCGAATACATTTGCAGCAACATAACCGATCAGTGTAACAGGAACAGCAACGGCAGCGCCTAAAAGAACTACCAGAGTAATATCCGCATTAAGAATTCCGGTAACGGAGAGCGGACCGGGTGTAGGAGGTACAAGGATATGAGTCGCATGCAGACCGGCGAAAAGCGAAAGTGCCATAGCTGTCATGGATATTTTGGAATCCTTGCTGAGTCTTTTTGCAATAGGACTGAGTATTACGAATGCCGTATCACAGAAAACAGGCATTGAAACAAAATAACCTGTTATGGCAAGTCCTAAGGCGGCTTTATTTTTTCCGAAGATTTTAAATATTGTTTTAGCAACCGTTTCAGCTGAACCGGATTTTTCAAACAGCACACCGATAATTGTACCGAGCGCTATAACGATACCGATTTCAGACATTGCATTTCCAAGACCTGCCGTAAAGCTTTGGAGCATTTCCTGAACATTCATACCGGATATGAATGAGAAGATCAGAGAAGAAAATATTAATGATAAAAACGGATGCAGTCGGAATTTGACCGTGAACAATATAAGTGCGACCATAGACAAAATAAGACCTGCAATTACAAAAATATCAGAGCCCATAAAAACCTCATACTAAAGTTGTAAAAGTGCCGCAGAGAAAGATCTCTGCGGCAAAATTGCTTTTTAAATATTATACTTTACTTTACAGATATGTTGCAAGATATTCATCCCAGATTTCAGCCGGTACAAGGCGTCCTCCTGTAGCCCATGCAATCTGTGTAGCGTTCTTAAGTGTCTCTGAATCAAGGCCGTGAGTCTCGCAATACTTCTTAGAATCTTCATATTTAAGAAGACCGATAGGTCCGATAAATGAAGCACAGCTTGAAGGCTCTATTCTAGTATTTTCGTAGCTGTCAAGAAGTCTCAGGAGATCATAAAGCTTATCATCATCAATAGTAAAATCTCCGGAAAGAAGATTTCCGAGTATTCTTGTTACAAAGCCTGAAGGTGCTGCACATGCAAGTCCGTCAGCCTCGGTAATACCTGAAATGCCAAAGTCATGAACATTTGCATTTTCATACTGCTGTGTTGCCATTCCTAAGAGAACTGAAGGACACATTGTCGGCTCTGTGAAGAAGCAATGTACATTATCCTTAAATAATCTCTTTAAGCCGTATGCGACTCCGCCCGGAGCTCCGCCTACGCCTGCAGGAATATGTACGATAAGAGGATGCTTTTCATCAACAACGATGCCTGCGGCATCAAGCTGCTCCTTAAGACGTCCTGCTGCTACAGCATATCCTAAGAACAGGTTTACTGATTTTTCATCGTCTACGAAATAGCTCATAGGGTCAGCATCTGAAAGTCTGCGGCCTTCAGCAACTGCCTTGGAATAGTCATCGGCATACTCAATTACTTCAACGCCCTTAGATCTTAAAAGATCCTTCTTCCACTGCTTTGCATCTGCAGACATATGAACCTTTACCTTAAAGCCGATAGCAGCACTCATGATACCGATACTTAAGCCGAGGTTTCCTGTTGAACCAACCTGTACGGTATACTGACTGAAGAATTCCTTCATATCGTCATCAGCGAGCTTAGCATAGTCATCTGTTTCTTTGAGTTTGCCTGCCTCGATAGCGAGATCCTCAGCATGCTTTAATACCTCATAGATGCCGCCTCTTGCCTTAACAGAACCTGCAATCGCAAGATGGCTGTCCATCTTAAGAAGAAGCTGTCCCGGGATTGAGCAATCATACGCCTTTTCAAGTTCCTTCTGCATATTAGGGATAGGCTTAAGAGGAGATTCGATGAGTCCGTTTGTTTCAACAGTCTCAGGATAGCAGCGCATGATAAACGGTGCGAATCTCTTAAGACGTTCCTTTGCGTCCTCAATATCAGCATCTGATACAACGAGCTGTGCAAGACCGTCAGTCAGATCAAACGGAAGGTAACGAGGGTTGATCCAGACAGTTTCCTTCTTTTCAGATACTGTCTTAACAACAGGATCGTTCTTAATATATTCATCAGCGTAGTTCATTTTTTATACCTCCTGAAATCACATCAATAAACCATAATAATAACATTTATAAACGAAATGGCTGCTGCTTTTTATGCAGCAGCCTTTCATTGGGGGAATTTAGGCGTTCTTGGTAGTAGAATTGCCTCTGATATCTACAGGAATGACTCTTTCAACTTCGTCACCTCTGACACCTATGTAGTAGCTGGTAAGGTTAGCGGATGAGCATGAGTGGTTAGGAATGATCTCGATCTTATCTCCAACCTTTATATCTGTAGGGCCGTCTGCATGTATCTTGCCGACTTCCTCAGAAAGGCTGTAAATAGTAAGCTCAGTATGTCCCTTAACATATCCGTGACCCTTGATAGCTGAGTTGCCGTGAGCACCCTGATCAAGTCCGAGGCACTTAGCACCTGCATCACAGATATATGTCTCATCATCAGGATGGCTTATGATAGTAGCATATACGGCAAGAGCACATTCCTCTTCCTTAGCTATATCGATAGACATCTGAATGTAATCACAGAAAACATAGTTTCCGGGATGATATATCTTAATATTCTCATCATCAAGTGAACCCCAGAATGTAGGAGTTGAACCGGTGGAAACGATGTCAAGCTTATAGCCTGCAGCTTCAAGGCCCTTAACAGCAGTAGCAATAGAATTCTTCTCGTCTGCTACATACTTTGCGATCTCATCATGCTTTGTTGCACTGTAAACGTGTCCCGGATGTGATGAAACACCGACAAATTTAAGATTAGCAAACTGCTTCATAGCATCTGCGAACTCAACTACCTTATCAGGCTTAAGTCCGAATCTGTTAAGTCCTGCATTAACAATGATGGTGTACTGAATGGTAATGCCGGCATCAGCAGCAGCCTTATTTATAAGAGCAGCGCCGTCAAGGTTATCAAGGCGGATAATGAAGTTGGAATTCTTAGCCAAATTGATAACTCTCTGGATAGAAACATCACTTGCTACAGGATAAGCATACATGATATTCTTGATGCCCTTCTTGCAGAGAGCCTCAGCCTCATCAAGAGTTCCGCAGAGATATCCGTCAGCACCTGCAGCCTCCTGCATGTCGATCATCTCAAGGCTCTTGTGGGTCTTGATCATAGGCCATACCTGCTTACCTGCAGCCTTTGCTGCATCATGGTATTTTTTAAGATTGTGCTCAAGAGCATCCATGTAAACCATAATTGCCGGTGTCTGTAACATTTCCTTTTTCATTTTTATTACCTCATTGAAAATATAAAGAAGCTTGATTACAGTTTTGTTACTAATAATTATTTGTTTTTGTTACTATTTAGTTTTAATGCTATTTAGTTTTATGTTATTTAATTTTAATGCAGTGTGCAGCAGATAGGTTTGGATACTATGAACTTATCTGCTGCAGATTCTTATACCGTGTAAGAGGTGCTTTTATTAAAGGAATATAAGCTGAAGCACAAATACACAAGCAAGGCTGGTGAAGGCCTGGAGAACACTTATAAGTGGGAATACCTTATATGCAACCTCAGGTTTCATGTTAGAGGTAGAGGTGATTACCCAGAAGAAGTCATCATTACCATGGAATACCATGAATCCACCTGATGCACATGCAAGCATAGCTATTACTCTGCCTATAGGTGATGCGAAGCCAAGTACGTCCATAAGCGGAAGAAGCATAGATGCTGCTGTGATCATACCTACTGTACCGGAACCGATACATGTACGGAAGATAGCACCAATGATGAATGGAACAATGATTCCGAGAGATACATTTGAGAATGCTGCTGTAACGATCTCGGAAAGGTTTGAAAGCTTAAGTACTGTTGCAAAGCCGCCGCCTGCACCAACGATAAGAACGATCTGACCTGCTGTCTTAAGGGCCTCACCGAACTCTCCGTCGAATGTCCAAACCTTGTTGTCATCAGGATATATCTTACGATATGTGACGAATGCACAAACAAGACCGATAAGTAATGCTGTTGATGGCTGTCCTACTGCCTCAAAGAAGTTTGCAAGGAATGTATCTGTTCCGAAAGGTGCGCTGTTCAATGATGCAATTGTATTAAGAAGCATAAGGAGGATCGGAAGAAGGATAGGAAGGAATGCGCCTAATGCTCCAGGACGCTTCTGTTCGCTTGTGTCGCCTTCATCAAATGTTGGGATATCTTCTATTTCATAGTAGTATTTGTTTCCGAGGATCTTTCCTGCAAAGAGTGCAATTGCAACTACAGGAATAGATACTAACATACCTAAAAGAATAACAAGTCCTAGATCCGCATCAAGGATACCTGCTACTGAAAGAGGACCCGGAGTCGGAGGAACGAGCATGTGAGTAGCATGAAGACCCATACCGAGAGCAACTGCCATTGTGGTCATGCTGACCTTTGTGTCACGTGCCATACGCTTTGCAAGCGGGGAAAGAAGAACGAATGCTGAATCACAGAATACAGGGATTGAAACGAAATAACCTGTAACTGCAAGACCGAGTGCCGCATGCTTTTTGCCTGTTATCTTGAGGATAGTCTCAGCCATAGTCTCGGCTGCACCACTCTTCTCAAGAAGTGCTCCCATGACAGTTCCGATTGCAATTACGATACCGATACCGGCGATCGTTCCGCCAAGCCCATCGGCAAAGGATGCAACTACCTCAGGAAGGCTCTTTCCTATTATCATGCCGAAGAACAATGCTGAAAAGGTAAGTGCGAAGAACGGATGCAGCTTAACCTTGACTGTCAGCAGAACGAGAAGTGCTATCGCTAACACTATACAGATGATTGTGAATGCTGGACTCATATAAACTCCCTTCTGTTAAAAGAAACTTTGGCAGATCCTGTTATGAGAATACTGCCTCATACTATAATTTCTATTTCATCCCCAACAGCTGAA
This sequence comes from Lachnospiraceae bacterium, assembly GCA_022768465.1. Classification (GTDB taxonomy): domain Bacteria; phylum Bacillota; class Clostridia; order Lachnospirales; family Lachnospiraceae; genus Avilachnospira. The sequence continues at coordinate 64,107 of JALELZ010000026.1, read as the reverse complement.
ATAAAAATTATCATAATGATAATAAATTATTATCGTCTTTACTGTTAGTATAAAGTTACTAATAATACATGTCAACAAGTAAATAAAATTCAGCATTTAGACCTATAAAGAGATAAAAAGTTATATATTATATCTAAAAATAAGAAAATATTATCAAAAAAAGGAACGCGGGATGCTGCGTTCCAAACTGAAAATGATAAAAATGTTATAAAAAATGAGAAAATATTTGATAAATTCTTATTTTAGTAAGTATAGGAAGAATTATTTATCGGTATCCTCAGACTCCGCTGTTTCCGAAAATTCCTCTTCAATCAATCTCATACCGGCAGTTTCGGTTACAGGCAGTGAGAATACAAGTGTTTTAGCCTTTGATTCGGCACCGGTGTTATCCATAATAGCATTCATAATAGCACTTTTTTCTGTGGCCTTTGCAACTATAAGCACGATCTCCTTTTCTGTGGCGAGCGAAACTCCCATGAAATGAGCTGCTTTTTTAACTCCGGTTCCTTTTGCGTGAATGATCGTGCCGCCGCCTGCACCCTTTGAACGTGCCGCATCCATAACAAGATCCGTGTATCCCTGATTTGTAATAGCTACAAGAAGCTCGTATTTAGTATCCTTCAAAACAGATTCTTCTCCTTTTATAAATTCCTGCCCGCAGGTAAGTGCTACCAGAGCCTTTTTCCTCCTATGCTTGAAAACGGTATGATAAAGGCGATTCCGGTACCGGGTACATCTATGCGCATGCGGTTTTGAAGTCCGTATCGTATTGCCTTCCATACTTTATGAGTAACAGTTGAAAAAATTACAGACTTTTCGGTTATATCAAGTCCAAGAAAGTCGAGGACTTCACTGGCGGCCGTTCCTCGTCCGACACTGACAAAGTTTACGGAGGCTCCGTATTTATCATAAAAATCGATAAACCTGTCAGTACTGTGTCTGTCTGTTATAGTTATCATCCAATAGAGATCATTCATATTATTATTTTCTCTTCAGTCTTAATTTATGTGATATTCAACTTTTGCTAATGTTATATTTCAGTGATCTAATGCTTTCCGAAGGACAAATGCATGAAATGCGTATATTAAGCTTCATAATTAAAGCTCAATGATCGCATCCTCAGGGAGTGCATCGAATTCGGAAGAAAAGCCTGCAAATGCGGCAGCTTCATCAGAGATGGACTGTCTTAATTTGATCTGAGATACAAGTCCCATTATCTGAATGGTTATAAGAGGCGTCATTGCTACCATAGCTACGACACCGAATGCATCGGCAACTATGTCGCCGCCTACTGCGATGCACGCCCACTGCGCTAAAGGCAGAAGAAAGGCGGCAGTCATAGGACCCGAGGCAACTCCGCCGGAGTCAAATGCTATAGCGGTATAAAGTTTCGGCACAAAAAAGGAAATTCCGAGTGCGATAGCATAGCCGGGTATAAGCAGCCAGGATGTACTTCCTGTCGCTAATTCTTTGCCGAGATAATTACCGGCAGGCATAAATCCGACATTTGCACCTGTAAGGAAAAGAACAAGTCCGGTATAGGTGTAAACAAGACCGATAGTGATCTTTATAAGCGTTTTCTTTGAAAGCTTTAAAACTATCAGCTGAAAAATAAAAAAGAACAGTACGATAGGAAAAAGAGAAACAGCTATTTCCTTTATATAGATAGGAAGTCCTTTTGCAAACAGCTCAAAAAGCTCAGTGGAGGTATGTATATCAGGAATAGCCGGAGGCATATAAGCGGTTTCATCGGGGTTAAAAAGCATTCCCAGTATCAGTACAGCCAGTATCGGCCCGATCGAACAGAGCGCTACGAGACCAAAGCTGTCAGAAGCAGCATGGCGGTCGCTTCGAATAGAAGATATACCCACGCCGAGAGCCATTATAAAAGGAACTGTCATAGGTCCGGTAGTGACACCGCCGGAATCAAAGGCTACACCCCAGAAACTGTTAGGAACGAAACGGGCAAGTATGAAAATGATTATATAGAAAGTCACAAGTATCGAAGGAAGTGCTATTGAAAAAAGCATACGCAAAAGCGCTATGACAAGAAAAACACCGACGCCGCAGGCAACAGACAAAATGATCGTCATATTCGGTACAGACGGAACCTGCGATGCCAGGACCTGTAGGTCAGGCTCAGAAATGGTGATAATAAATCCTAATAGAAATGTGACGAGGACGATTATTATAAGATGATTACTTTTCTTCAGAGCGGCACCGAGTCTTTCACCCATAGGTGTCATGGCCATTTCGGCACCTAAAGTAAAAAACATCATGCCGATAATAATGAGCGCTGCGCCCATAATGAAGCAAAGAAGTATGCTGGATGATACAGGGGCTATAGTGAAGCACAGGAAAAGAACTATACCGACGATCGGCATTACTGCAACAAGGGCTTCTCTAAGCTTTTCGTTAAGGAATTTGACGCTGTGCAAAGGCATTTACCTCTTATAATATATTTGATTATTTAAACGGTTTGATTATTAATATGTAAATATTTCATCAAAAAAAACGTAATATTTACAATGAGAGTTTTTAATATATGAATAATTTAAGCTGTAGAAGGATTTTGCTTGTAAATATATTATATTGACCTTTCACTCCTCTAAATGCTATTCTGATTCCAGACAATTCATTTCTTAATTTTCCCGGATTAAAAATCATAAAAGATACATGAACTATTCCTTTCTGAGATATATTTGCCGTATAATTTGCAACTATTTTTAGTTGCATTTAAGAAAAAATCATGTATATTTAAAGAAAGGATACTGAATGAGTAAAAAAGACAAGTTAATTGAACGCTTAAAAGCAAAGCCACATGATTTCACTTTAGATGAGATGGATTCATTATTATCCTATTTCTCCTTTAAAAGATCCAACAAGGGAAAAACCAGCGGTTCGCGCATTATCTATATATCCGAATTCTATTCACCGATAATGCTGCATAAGCCTCATCCAAATAATACTTTGAAGATATATCAGATAAAACAGATTTTGTTTAAACTTGAGCAGGAGGGACTTATATGAATAACTTTATGCAATATAAGGGCTACGTTGGAAGCGTTGAATTTTCACAACAAGATATGCTTTTTTACGGCAAGGTCCTCGGTATAACCTCACTCATATCATATGAAGGAATTGATGCAGAAAGCCTAACGTCTGACTTTTATGCTTCTGTGGATGCTTATCTTGAAATGTGTGAGGAAAGTAATATCAAGCCTGAGAGGCCATATAAAGGCTCATTCAATGTGCGTATTGCACCGGATCTTCACAGGCGGCTTGCTATAATATCTAAAAAAAATGATGTTTCACTTAATACATCCGTTGAAAGAGCAATAATTAATTACATAGATCATGAAGATATGTTGTTGAATCGCTACTAATTATTTTTAAGACTCACTTCTAAGCACATAATACGCATACAGCCGCCAATGGCTTATTTAACCCCTTGGCGGCTACATTTATTTAAAAGGAGTTTTAGGAATTACAACTTATATATGCTGTTATTATTCATTCATAAGAACGATCTTTGTTACGTCTCCCTCAGAAGCATCAGGCTCTGAAGACGGCCATACAAACAGACGGCTTCCGCTTGTTATATCCTCAAGACGAACGATCTGCTTTGTTGTATAAGGTGATACGTGAGCAGCGCTGTCAGCATGCCATACATTACCATCCTGATCTGTGATAGTAACATCTGTATCATCCTTGCTCCACTCAAGTCCCTTAACAACTACATAAGTCGGTGCCGGTGCATCTGCCGGAATATTCACTATCATAGCCTGAAGATTTGTCTGTGCAGGAAGAGACATTGTCATAGCATCTCCGCCCCATACAAATACATTTGATCCGCTTTCAAGCTCGTCAAGCTCAACAGGAAGTCCTGTAGCAGCATCAATGATCGGTACGCCTGCGATAGAATTAAAGATGATCTCTTCTGTGCTGTCCTCTGATCCATCCTCAGCTTCGCCCTTAACGATAGTATTTACGCTGATCGAACCTGTCTCTGCATCAACTGACTCGATGGTTCCGAAACTCTGTACAGGTGTCTTAGTGTAGTAATCACTTGCCTCTGTATCAGCATCTAATGCTTCATCAGTTTCATCATCTGCCTCAGATTCAACTGATGCCTCAACAGTTGTCTCTGCTTCTGTCTTATTTGTGTCAGCTTTATTTCCGCAAGCTGCTGTCATAAGCGCTAATGATGCACATGTCGCAACTAAAACGATTTTTCTCTTCATAATAAACTTTTTCTCCCTTCGATATAACCAATCGATTATGTTTTATGTATCAGGATTATAACATGGAAGCTGTGTCTAAACTGTGCACTATTCCTTACATAAGTCTAAAGTATTATATAAGCTGCCTGTAATAATCTATTAAGGAATTAAGCGCCGGCGAATGCCATTTATTCTTATGAACAAGCAGCTGTGTCCACACAGAAACACTGCAATCCCTGACGGGAAGAGTTTTAAGCTGCCCTGAGGAAATGTAGCCTTCTGTTATATATTCAGGAAGAAATGCAATCATCCTGCTATTCGAGGCAATATTACAGATTTGCACCGTATTGCCAAGCTCCAGCGTGGGTGTAATTTCAAGAGATCTGGATGCAAGCTCTTCATCAAGTATCCTTCGATAGCTCATATGTTTTTCAGTCAGAATGAATTCTTTATTTAAAATGTCTTCTATGCTCAGCTCCTTGAATTCTGTAAGAGGATGCTCTGCGGCAGCTACAAAATTGACTCTTTCTTCACATTCAGCACATATTTCAAATTCCGAGTCATAAATATGACTGTCTAAGGTTAAAACGAGGTCTGCCTCATTTTTCTTTAACATACTGAACATCTGTTCTGTACCTGCTTCGGTTATCGTAAGCTTTATTCCCGGGAATCGTTCGTGGAAGCCTAAATAGTCATATTCAAAAAATCGTGCACATACAGAGCTTGCCATAGCAAGATGCAGTTCTCCTGTTATGTCCTCTTTATGGTGCAGCTCCGACATGAGCTTTTCCTGAGAGATAAGTATTCCGCGCACATAATTAAGAACCGTATTTCCTGCCTCTGTAAGAATGATCCTGTGATAGAGTCTGTCAAAAAGCACCACATTGAACTCTTTTTCAAGCTGTTTTATCTGTGATGAAACCGTTGACTGCGTATATCCTAATTTTTCTCCTGCTGCCGAAAATCCTCCGTATTCACACACTGCTACAAAGGTTTTGAGAACATTTATATCCATGATTGTGCCTGCCTCTTTTTTATGCATTTTCAGAAATACAGAATCGATATTTTCGTTATTATATCGTGTTATCATCAATTTTACAAATACTATGCATGAACGTATTATTGTAAGAATGGAAAAGGATATGAGACATAACATTAACGATATCCTTTATTAATATCAACAGGAGCGTAATCATTATGAATGGTCGTGAGAGACTCGGAAGCCGAATGGGCTTTATAATGCTGTCGGCAGGCTGCGCTATCGGCTGCGGCAATGTCTGGAAGTTCCCATGGATGTGCGGACAAAACGGAGGCGGAAGCTTCATGTTAGTCTATATCATCTGTCTGATACTGCTCGGAATGCCGGCTATGGTCATGGAATTTTCAGTAGGACGTGCTTCGCAGGCAAGCCCTATACGCATGTATAAAAAGCTCGAAAAGCCGGGACAGCATTGGGATCTGTACGGTTGGGTATGCTTAATAGGAAATATTTCCCTGATGGCATTCTATACTGTAGTTACAGGCTGGATCATTTACTACTTTGTAAAGTTCCTTACAGGCACAAACGAGTCCTTTGGTTTTGTTCAGATGATAAGCAATCCTACAATAAATGTAGTATTCCTGTTTGTCACTGTGGCAGTTGCATTCTTTATACTCAGTAAGGATCTTCAAAGCGGCCTTGAGCGCATCACAAAATATATGATGACAGCTCTCTTGGTACTCATGGTGGTACTGGCCGTGCACTGCGTAAGACTTGGCGGAGCTGCTGAAGGTCTTGCATTTTACCTCACACCTGATTTTTCAAAAATCGACGGAAGTGTTATAGTCGGCGCCATGAACCAAGCCTTCTTTACACTGTCTACCGGTATGGGAGGCATGGCCATCTTCGGAAGCTATATTGACAAGGATCACTCACTGCTCGGAGAATCTGTAAATGTAATCGTGCTTGATACCGTTGTCGCAATACTTGCAGGCTTCATCATTTTCCCTGCCTGCTCAAGCTACGGTCTTGCTGTAAACGCCGGTCCAAGTCTGCTTTTCGACACAATGGCAAGCGTATTCAACAACATGGCAGGCGGACGTGTCTGGGGAACACTGTTCTTTATGTTCATGATATTCGCCGCTATGTCAACAGTTTTAGGCGTATGTGAGAACATACTTGCAATGCTTCGTGAGCTCACAGGCTGGTCACGTCCAAAGGGCTGCCTGATATGCGGTATCTGCGTATTCCTGCTTGCACTTACCACAGCTTTAGGATTCAGTGTGTTCCATTTCCAGCCGTTTGCTGAAGGCACTGCATGGTTGGATTTCTGGGATTTCATAGTTTCCAACAATATACTTCCTATTGGTTCTCTTATACTTGCGCTTTTCTGCTGCAACAAGTTTGGATGGGGCTGGGATAATTTCGTAGCTGAAGCCAACACAGGAAAGGGTCTCAAGATACAGCCATGGATGAAGCCTATATTTAAGTATGTAGCTCCTGCAGCAATAATCTTCATCTACATCTACGGAATGCTCACATTCGCATGGAAATAATATAGAAATAATATAATAGATAAAAGCATAACTGCCGACGGCCATTAAGCCGACGGCAGTTATTTTTATAGGGGGATATCCGGTATATGCCAAAGCTGCAATTATTACAGTTTGGGCTGTTTTCATTTACATTGATTGTCTTATCTTACTAAGACCTTTTCTTCTGTAGAGATATTGTATTGCAAGAAATGTAGGTATTCCGAGAATTGCATACAGCATATACATACCTCTGTACGAACCTCCGCAAAGATCCGCTACCACACCAGGAATAAAACTAAAGGCCATCATTCCGACATAAAGTGCTATCTGCATTTTTCTTATAGCCTCTGCACTCATATGTCCTCCGAGATCCCATGCCCATGAAACAAATCCGACGCTTCCGAGCGGTGAGCCAAATCCCATAAGCACGGTGGCGATAAACAAAATATGTTTATTATGTGCACATAACGTCAGCAGCGTTATTCCGGATATTAGGGCTCCAAAATATATTCTGTTGCATATGTATGAGCCAAATCTATCTGCAAGCCATCCGTAGCTCAGCTTTCCGGCTCCGACAGAGACACCTGTTACAGTAAGCAGGCCTGCTATTACTGCAGACGACACACCTTCATTTTTAAGGAATAATGTAAAGAAGCTGTAGCTTGTGCAGCATATAATTCCTATAGCAACACAGGATGGAGCCAGGAATAACCAGTCGTGTCTGCTTAATTCTCTTTCGTCAGCCTTTTCAGCATATTTAGATTCAGAAGCATTTATATCTTTAGGCTGTTCTGTTCCGGCTCCGTAAGGCTTAAGCCCCATGTCCTCAGGCTTGTTCCTCATTATTGCAAACACTATCAGCATTACTGCAAAAACCAGGGCCGCATTCATAAGAAAAGCGGTACGCATTGAAGCGCCTTCAATTATATGAGTTATAAGCTGCGGAAGTCCTATAAGTCCAATGCTTCCGGCAAAAGTTGTTATGCTCATGGCAAGCTTACGCTTTTCATTAAACCACAACCCGTAGAGCATCGTTATCGGGATATTCGTTCCTAAACCATTGCCTAGCCCGAGCATAACGGATGCCAGCAGAAAAATCGGCATTCTGTCAGCAAATCCGAATACTACAAAGCTTGAACCGCATAGTATCGTTGCCGCAAGCCCGCCTATACGAAGTGAATATCTTTTATAGTAAATACCGCTGAAGATCACTGCAAGCAGTGACGACACCGATTTCACAGTCATCAATAATGATATTTGTGTATTGCTGATGCTGTATTTTTCAAGAATGAACGGAGAATATACCGAAAACATACCGTCCGTTATGCCGCTGTTGCAATACATCATGAGTGTACAGGCAATACAGATGACCCAGGCATAATGCATTTTTTTTCTGTGAATCCTTAAATAAGGATGCGACTGTACAGCTGCTGCCGCACTCACACTGCCATGTATAATCTGACTATCATTTTGGCGCATTTAACCACCTCTAAAAATTAAATGCTGTAATATCGATGTATTACAGCATTTCGCATAGTTAAATTATACAATTTTATACAGTGTTAACCGCCGCTAAACCGCACTCATACCCATATAGGTATGTCAGCAATATTCATTACGATTTGGAATACCAGTCATTTTTCAAGATATTATAAGCATTATCCTGATTAAAACTAAAAAGCTTAAACAGTCATTATGCTCAGCCTCTCATCATAAAATATTCCTCAAGCGCATTAAGATTTTCATCGGAATGTTCTATTTCTCTTGCGAATCTGTAGGCAGCCTCAATTATGCCGCCATTAAAATCATTTGCCTTGTTGATTTCAAATATCCACCATGTACAGCATATGGCAAGCTTCGCCTTGGAAAACACCCAGCCGTCATAAACAGCTCCGCAAAAATAAGTATATGTCCAGAACATAAGGAGCTGTTCAGCCTGAAGCTCTTCCTTAGCTGTAAGCCTGATATCATCATCCCAGGCCTTCCATGTATTCTCCAGAATACCCTTCCACTCGGGGCTCAGAAGCTCCAGATCAAACAGTATACTGAACATATCTTTATTCAGGGCATTATAATCAACTTCTGTTAATCCATCGATTTCATGCATATCCTCGATAAAAGCCTGCAGGATGTCAAATCGTTCATTATCTATGCATTCCTGTATTCCTGCTGTATAGGCTGTTATGAGCTCAGCCTTGTCCTTAAAGGAAAGCTCTCTGCTCTGAATGATATCGAATATCCTGTCTCTTGCATTAAAAAGCAGGAAGTAAAGATCATCATCAAAATCCTCGTATTCGGCATCATTTTCAGGTTCATCCGTATCTTCAATAACAAAATCAAGTCTGTCTTTATTGCCAAGTATCAGCCTAGCCGCCTCCGGACATGAAAGCGACAGTGACCATTCTCTAATGCCTCGAAATTCTTCGACATGTCTCGGATATATCCTGCAGGTATCGCACAATGCCTCTTCACCCAATGCCCTTTGTATTGAACAAAGTCCGTCTTTATCAAGCATGTAGCAATTATTTCCTTTTTGCGTGAAGCACCGTTCAACAAGATCCACCCCTTCGGCAAGTCTCTTGTTAAGCTTACCGTCTCCGGTATCCTTAGTATATTTATCGATGGAATTATCATCTATCATAATCTGCCATCCGCCGGAGCAGCAGCTCGTAGGACAGGCCCCGGCAGAGCATACAAATTTATCAAAATTATCGCTTTTAATTATTCTCATTATAAATATCTCGCTTCAATGGCTAAAAAATCAGCTTAAATCTCAATCTCCATACCGCAGTACATAGGATGAAGTATTTCTCCAAGCTCTTCCTTCAGAATCGCATATGCCTCATATCCGGTGCAGTGTCCGGTGCAGACAAACTTAATTCCGTATTCCCTAAGCGCTCTGCCTACGGCCCTGACCTCGTCTTCTGTCTTATTATATAAATGAAATCCGCCGATAAGTGCATAGATATTCTTTCCAGAAAGTGTTTCTTCAACCTCCCGTAAGATATTCATTGTTCCTCCATGAGAACAGCTGTTGAAGATCACAATTCCCTTTGGAGTTTCTATAACAAGACTCTGCTCATGAGCAAAATCATCCGGCTTATAACCGTATTTCGTTTTAAGAAACATATTCTCTCTGATTCCGATCTGTTCTAATCCTGCTGTCTTATGTGGAATAAGATAAACTCCCGGTGCAATTGTCACATCGCCCTCAGCAAGAACAATTCTGTCAGCATAATCGCTCATAACATTTTCAGGAATGCCGATATAACTATACTCGTCATCCTCATAGGAATAGCAGTTAGGCGCAATCGGCTTACGAAGATAAAATTTCGCTCTGCTGTTGACATTTAAAAAATCAGCTATGCCATTGGCATGATCCCAGTGAGCGTGAGACAGTACAGCCGCATCAACCTTTTTAAGATCCTTTCCTAACTTTTTGGCATTTTCAATGAATAATGCTGAAGCACCGGTATCTAACAGAATATCAGCCGCTTCAGTCTCAATATACACGCACAGCCCCCATTCTCCGGTAAGGCACTCTGTTCCATTGTTATCCACAAGAATTACTGCTTTCATCCTTCTGCCTCCTGATTACCGCCTGTAAAGATAGATTCTTTTAAATATTTATGTAATTATACCATTCAGGGATTGTGTAATAAATGATAAGAGTTAGATGTGAGATGATTTTTAAAGATACTTTAAGATTATTTTGGCTTAAAATAAGGGTTTTAGCGCTCTTTTGTTACTAATGTGTTACTAATGAAACCATATAATTGTTTACAATATGACTGATTTTAACATAAAAAGCACGGCAAAAAAAACCGTGCTTTCATGCTTATTTAATCAATTTTTCTTTTACCGCTGAATAGACGAATTCGTTAACGCTTTGCCCTAAGGCTGCTGCCGCTTCCTTAATAAGAGCTTTTTCGCCCTTAGGAACAAGCAGTTCCATACGGTCATAATTTTTCTTCTTGTATTCGTTCTGATATTTTATCTGATCAAATTCTTTTTCTTCCTTTGGCATTTACTGCCTTCTTCCCTTCTCTTGCCAAACGGTGTATAATACGTTTTACAGTTTAGGGCGGCTTTGGCAAGTCCGCCGCCCGTTCTGTTTTTCCAAGGCCTTACTTATTAAGTAGGGCTTTTACTCTTTCTTTGGCTTCAGCCAGGTCTTTACATTCGTTCAAGATCTCAAGTATCTTCCTGGTCTGATTTTCTTCTGCCGTTTCCTTAAGTAATTCGCCTACGTTCATTTCTTCATCCATGGAACTCTCCTTTCTATGCTTGCCCATTATTCATTAAGTTGATGTTGCTTCCTTAACTGTCTTTATTATATTACATATTTCGTACTATGTCAATGCATATTTCGTACTATTTTAAAAATATAAAAAAAATAAGGGCTGAGCATATCGCCCAACCCTTTTCATTATCGCTTTATAAGCATGCCCTTTTTAAGCTTCTTAAGAAGCTCTATATTCATTTTATACGAATCTGACGGATCTATGCCGTTAGTGACTGCAATCCTGCGGCGGTGTGTAAGGCTCGTGTCCTTTTCTCCGACAGCTGCCAATGCGTCAACTATAGATCCTGACTGACCCGTGTATGAAGGATAGAACGTTGACACGGTGCGCTCAGGTTCATGGTCAGTCACTTCCATAGCGACATGATGACCTTCCAAAAGCATTATATCACCCGCTCTAAGGTTCTTATCAGTGATGCGGTACTTAATGTCTTTCAGCTCTGTGAAGCCGTGTTTCTTAAACATTGCACGCATCGTTCGTGTAGTCGGTGCATTGCCGTCATAACGCATGGACTTTATAAGACACGCATACACTGCATAAACGAATGCGCTGCAGTCCGTTTCTGTCTTCTTGCCGCTTCTGATGTACGCATCAACATCAAATTTACATGCCTTAAGCGCTTTATACAGCGTGTTGCGCTCGCTTTGGTCATAGCCTACAAGATTACTGTTAGCAAGCTTCACGGCAAGCTCTACGGCCTTTTTAGCGATGTTTATATCGTTATGACGAAGTACCACGTTCCAACCTTTGTTGTACCATGTGCGTGTGCACACTTCTCTTCCAGACTGATCTCCCGTTTTCGCCTTACCGTCCCAACCTGCGTTACCGTTTTCAGATATACTCGCGTGTACGATCATTTTGTTTCTCCTTTTTAAGAAGTCTTATCGATTTTTCTCGTACTGCGTGCCGAAATAGAAGCCTATTACTATTGTGAAGATAGTAAGGAACTCCTGCCCCGTTACACCTCCGGTTATCGATAGAAACATAAATCCGGATGTTAATATAAGCGTTACAAGACTCTTTACGTCTATAAGCTTTGCAAGCTTAGATATTATCTCGTTCATTTTTATCCCCTATAAAAAATAGCTGTCATTCACAGACCGCTGCTCTTAATGGTAATGCTTTAGCTCTATTATAAAGTGCGGTGCCCGTACCGTTGCCACCAAGTGCCGAATAAGCACTGTACAGCATGTCTAAGTTATCGAGAATTCTTTCAGCATCATCAATAGGTATATATCCCAACTTGATGTATGTCTGGCACAGCTGAAAAAGGCGGTCGTGCAATATTGCAATCATCGCCGTTTTCATTGCGGCATTCTCTGTGACTTCCTGATTAAACTTTTTAGACAGCTTCTGCACTATATAACCGATAGCGCTGAGTACGACCGCAAATATCGCCTGAAGCCACCAATGTAATATAAATTCTCTCATGCATTCCCTTTAGATACAAATACGGCTGATAGGGACTTTAACGCCCCTATCAACCTTGCATTTCACTCAGTTACGATGCAGTCCTCGTATCCGTCAATGGTAAGGATGCTGTCTACGTCTGCCTTGTATCTTGCGTATATCTTAGTCTTTACAAAATACGCTCTGTACTTTCTCTTTCCTGCTTCAATTGACTTTGCAGCCTCTGACTCGATCATCATCGCAATAAAAGTTACCATCATTTTTGTTCCTTTCTTTATTTGAAAATATAAAAAAATCACTCTTTCGAGTGACAGTTACCTTAGTAATATCCGGCGGCTAAAATATTATTACCACCTGACGTATATACCGGGATTCGCAATAGACTGGATGAAAACGAACCGGCATAAGATGTTGCTTTGTAATCACGATCACCTGCTACGACATATGTTCCGAAGTAAGTATATGGATTATAAATATATCCGGTAACGCGGACGGTTCCATTTCCTGTATTATATATCGCATAGCATGACTCCGGCGTAAAGCCTATGTTCGCTGCTTCTACATAATACTTATTATATGTTGCTTTATCCGCAACATCTCGAAATCCTGCTGTTGAACCGGTGTTTGCCCACTTATTAATAAATCCATATTTTCTTGCGTTACCCGCCACACCGAATATGGATTTTCCACTTACTATATTTGCGGCCACAAGGTTACTATCTCCGTTTATCTTAATGTCACCCGTCATGTACTTACCGTTGCATGACACGGTCTGTGCCGCTGTGGTCGGTGTGATAGTCTGACCTTCACCTGACTCGATGACTCCGGTTAGTGGATTACCATTAGCATCAACTATAACTTTGCCTTTTAAGACGTCTCCTGCGCCTGCAGTGACCGCTTTTAGCTTAGCCTTGCTGAGTCCCCCCCAGGTTGGAATAGACACTTTGCCATTTAAATACCTCACTTATCTGTTGTCTGTACATTTTCTGCTGGCGGTGTCTCGGTCTCTTCAGACCCAGCTAAAATCGAAGGGATGAAGTCGGTAAGAAGGCTGTCCATGGTCTCAGTGAGCATACTGATAGACGCATCAGTGTCAGCCTTATTTGATGCCATTTCCTCTTTGAGCATTGCAACCGCTGTTCCTGGCTGAACATCAAATATAGGCTTAGGGTTCTTAGGGTCCGTAACATCGATTGAGAGAAGCCTCATATCTGCGGGTATTTCCAATATTATCGCTGAGCTTTCGAGACCTTCCGGAATATCCTCACGGCCATAGATGATGTTATAAATAATGCCTGTGCTGTCGTATATAACTAATGCTTTCATTTCGCTTTCCTTTCTTTATGTTGAATGCTTAATATCCATATACCCAATATTGGATAGAATGAGTACCTGTCTTTGTTGTCTTATATGCAGGTAAAACAATTTGGCTATTAGAAAAAACACCGTTATTTGTAACCGTATATGTTGCATAATTATCCCCGATGCAACAATTGCTTAACCCTGTGGAAAATCCTGTCATCCCTGCACTTAAGTTATGCCAGGCTACAGCAAATACCGCTTTGAAACCTGATAGATGTATTGTGAATTTTTGGCTAAATGCTGTTTGGTTTGTGCTGTTATTTTTAAATTGAATGTCGGACGTGCCGCCACTGCTATTAACAGTCCCGCTCGCAACTTTAAAAATATTCGCGCCGTTTATGACGATATCTCCCGTCATGTATTTGCCCTTGCACGCTATCGTTTGTGTGTTCGGTGTAGGTGTTACGGTCTGACCGGCTTTAACCTCGATCGTACCCGTCAAAGGCTCACCGTCAGCACCTACTATGACCTTTCCTGCAAGGACATCGCCTGCACCCGCTGTGATCTGTTCAAGCAGTGACTTCGGAAGCCCTCCGCTGCCGCTGAATAAGCATTTTGCCATATCTCAGCTCCTTTCTTTTAATACAAAAAAGAAGCAGCTTTCGCCACTCCCTGCATTTGACAAATTTGCCTCATTCTCTTATAATCAGCATATAAAGAGCTACCGATAGACGGTTAGCTCAAAATTTTAATGATTTATAAAAACCACTAATCATCTTTGAGCGGGCGATTAGTGGTTTTTAGTTATGTCATAAACAATCTTAATGATTGTAGCAATCATAAGCGTAAACGCTATTAAATCGCTGAACGTAACCATAAGCCGCCTCCTTCTAATAAACATAGTTGCCGTAAAGCGCTTATGTTATTATTCAGAGAACTAACCGCCTACCGTTATTGGTAGCTCATGTCTGATTATACGTTACTTTCAAAATCTAATCAATTGAAAAACACGTTATTGCTTGCAGAGCTGAACTCTACAACATAGGCTTTTTTGTCTATGATATCGTCGGTTTTGAAAAGGTTATGCTGTTTAGTAATGTTTACCGCAAAGCCTTCATTTCTTATCTTTTCAGCAAATGCCATGCCTAATGCAACATCAGCTTCACCCACAAATATACCTTTTCCACTTATTTCAAACATACTTCACCTCATTAATAATACCCTGCCGCGCCGCCATCTAATGTTTTTCCTGTTGTTCCGCATGGTAAATATAATGATGTTCCACTAACTAATTTTCCGTTTATTAGAACATCATATTGTGTGCTGCCTACTGCAGTTCTGAAAGTACCATAGTTGTTTACAATTCCATTATATGACGTTGCTGTATAGCACACATAACCATATATAATCGGATTGAAACCACAATTGACTGTGGCTGGATAAAAGCTTCTAGTTTTGTTTGGATAATAATCATATACTTTTGATGTTGAACTCGCGGCTATTGCGAACTTAGTATGTCCAAATTTTTGGGCTGTCCCTGCCACACCGAATATTGTCTTACCGCTAAGAATATTCCTTGCTACAAGGTTGCTGTCACCGTTTACTTTTATATCCCCCGTCATGTATTTACCGTTGCATGCTACAGTCTGCGCCGCTGTGGTCGGTGTGATAGTCTGACCGTCCTTTGACTCTATTGTTCCCGTTAAAGGATTGCCGTCTTTATCTACTATGACCTTGCCACTAAGCACATCTGTGGCTTTAGCTGTTACAGCCTTAAGTTTGGACTTGCTGAGTCCCCCCCCCCAGGTTGGAATAAGCATTTTGACATTTGTCCACCTCCATCAATAGCCTTTGAACACGATGACGATGTCCATTGTTGGCTTATCCTTTTTACACACCGCTTTTATCGTTCCTGCGCCTGTCTCGCAATACGTCACATAGCTCGTTTCTTCCGAGTATTTATCATAATCAAAATCCTCTCCGGCGGATGCAGGATAGTCAAACCATCTTTCGGGTCTGTCTGTTGCTGTCACTTCCGCAGCTGTGACCGACTGTGTGAAAGGTGCCGTATCGCTCCACCCGGCAGCCGTAAAGGTAAGCGTCAGTTTTCGATTCATCTTTGACAGTTCTTCGTCTATAGCGTCTGCATTTTCATTAAAATCATCGACATTATAGAAATCTGTCTGTTCGGGCTTTTTAAGTTTTAAAAACTCTGTAAATTTCAAAATATTTACCTCGCTGTTCTTTCAGCATATCTTAAATATTTGGTTCATTTCTGATCTGATCATGTGTGAATGTCTTAAGCTCTGAATGTTTCAAATGCTTAATTGTCATATGCTGATTATACATAATCATTACCGTAGTTAAGAGATTTACAGGAACGATTTCCTCAACCATTTTCACGGCATCATTAAAAGCATTCTTTGACGTGAGCGCTATCTTTACCGTCATCAGATATTCGTTTATATGACTAAAATCAATACTGAACCCATCGATACCGCACATCATTTCAAGCTGCTTCCTAAGGTATTCATAATTATACGGAAGTACTCTGTTCCATTTTGCAATAGCTCTTGCCTTTCTATCATCCAAAGTATCATTACTGAGCGGAGTGATACTTAAGAGCTTTTCATATCTTGAAATACCTTCTTCATCGCAAGATGAAATGAAACGGTTGTCGATAGCTTTCCAATGCTTATTTTCAAGGCTCTGCAATTCCTTATTTTCTGTCTCAAGGACTCTTGCGAGCTCTTTATATTCCGTCATGAACGGTGGCAAGTACTTTGAGATATCAATATCACGCTTCACCGCTTACACCCCCGAATACAGGCACCTGAAACTCTGTAAGGGCTAAATTCTCGGTGCTGCCGTTTATTTTTGTATTTGCGATATCAATAACGCCGTCAACATCAAGTATCTTAGCTTCTATCTGAGATACTCTTACGATGATATTGTCGTTCGCTTGCCAGCCTTCACAGATGCTTAAAAGATAAGCCTTAACAGCGTTTTCTATCTGAGTCCTGTGAGTGTCCCATGAATAGTCACTTTCAAATGTAATATTTGTAGTGATATTGATATTGATGCCCTCAGCGCTTCTGACAGTCACTATATGGCCAATAGGCGCTAATCCGTCGCCCATACCGTCACTGTTAGGATCAAATTCAGACTTAACCTTATTAATAAGTTCCTCTGAAGCTACTCCATATTCAGAATCCAATATCGTAAGTCGGACCGTTCCGCCACCGTTCCATACAGCCTCTACCTTGCATGCTCCGACACCGGATATTGCCACACACTTCTCTATATAGTCGTGTCTGTTGCCTGAAAAGCTTCTCTCGTCAAAGCTGTTCATATATCGTGTGCGTAAATGTTCCGTTTCCTCAACATCTTCTCCATATATAAGAATGCTTTCGATTTTAGCTGTCTCAAGCCCTTCTATGTAACCGATTGGGATTATTGTTCCAGTATATTGATTTCCGATAGTTCCCGCCGTTTCGCACTTTAGCTTATATACTCCGTCTGATATCTTCTCTGTAACAACATAGGAAGCCACAGCATTGTTAAAACGAGAACCGATTGGAATGTCTAAGCTTGGTGGAGTGAACACGCCTTTAACGACCGTTTGTGAGGCGCTATAAGGCTTTACGCCACGTTCCGCGCATATCCTTATAAGATATTCTCTTGTCGCAGTATCTCCGTATGATTCATTTAGCATGGACTCAAATTCCATGTACAAGTTGTTAAGCTCTATCGCTGCGGGGCTTAAAGCATCCCAGATGATAGATCCCTCCCTCTTATCATAGCTATCAGGCACATTTGACAACATGCGCTCCATTATTTCATCATATGTCATTTTAGAAATTCACCGCCTTTTCGCTGTCAATTGTTCCAAATGTAGTGTTTACTGAAAAAGTACAAAGTACCTTATTTCTTTCCTGCAAAGAAAATTCGAAACCTTCCACACCGTTAATACGATCATCAAAAAGCAGAGCTTCAGTGATACGTCTTTCAAGCTCTGCACATACGTAGTCGTAATCTTCTCCGAATAAATCCGATGTGTATAGCCCGAAGTTCCATGTATAAGCTATATACTCATATCTCTCTGTGTTCAGTATTTTATATATCATTTGCTTTACTGACTCTTTTCCGTCAATAAAACCTGATATCGTCTGTGAATCAAGGTGCATCTTATGTGTTTGTGATGGATAGCTCACAAGCTCAATATCATGCGTCAATATGTCATTTACTGCAGGTATCATAATTACACCACCCTATCGGCTATCAAATACTTTTGCCCGCCATCCTGGCTTACCATAACTACTTTGTCGCCGTTTTTCAGCCCGTTATTTATCGTTATAACGTGAGCGCCTAACTTATGTGCATGCCCTTCGCTTTCGGCTGTAGAACCGCTTATAGAGACGTTCACACTGTAGTTTGTCAGATGCTGCGGAACTATAAGATTGTCGCTTCCAATGATAAAGCGCTGATCTACCTGCACTTGCAAAGGTGCTGTGCTTACCACTACGCCAAAACAGACCGTTGACGGTGCTCCCGCCTTGTTCTGTTCTTTAGCTGCTTGTTTCATCACTTTTAATAATTCATTGTAATCAGGCACTGTTTATAGCACCTCCTCTAAGCTTTAACGTCATATAGTGTTCGCTTTCGCTGAAGGTATGTGTGCAGCTTTCAACAAGCATGAAGTTTTGAAGCTTTATATCACCTAACTCAAGCTGAACTATTACCAATGAACCGCCGCGCACTCGGATATCCCCAAACGCATCTTTAACTGTCAGGCTCTTTGTTTTGGCATTATAGAGCTTTAAAAGTGAGTCAGCTTTAGATTTACCGTTTTCGCCTTTTTGCACAGTGTCGAGATACTGCAATAAGCCCCATTCATTAATGTGAGAACTGTCTTTTGTGATATATACCTCTCGTTTACCGGTTTCTTTATTATCATATATAAGTTTTATCTGATCGTATGTGTTAGTATCTATCGATGATGAATATTCATAAGATTGAGCTGTTTCAGCATCAATGAGAATGTTGACCTTCATTTCTTCAAGGCTTTTAAGTGCGATTTTTCCAAAATCATCATATAACACATACATTTTGCCTGTATTTGACAATGTCAGATATAAAGCGTTCTGTATGATATCAAAAAGTGTTTTCTTATCTTCTACTCTTGACGGTATCGTATAAGCCGTATCGGCAAGATCTCCGCATTGCAGGTTGAAATCACTGGCAATTGTCCTTATGAGCTCTGTTGCCGTTTTGGTATAAACGTAAGTATCCTTATTCTTCAGATACCTTAACTGATCATATGCTGTAATATATATCGTATCGCCTTCTGTTCGCTTTATTGTGAATATAAAGCCATAGAACACATTCTGACCGTCAACCTTCAGCCTTATGGCGTTGCCTTCGGTTATATCAAGGCTACTGTCATTCATGAAGCTGCATGTAAGTTTTCCTGCACTGCCTGAGCGCTCTGTAACGACCTTAACATCATCGAGAACGGCAGGATAATAGATCGTGTTCTTATTTTGTATCAAAAGCTCAATCAATTAATCACCGCCTTTATGGTATCGTTAGTTCTTGGTTAGGATAGATAAGATTAGGGTTCTTTATCTTATCTTTATTAGCCTCTAATATCTTCGTATAATCTGCGCCATTACCATATAGCTTCTTTGCAATGTTCCATAAACAATCACCCTTTTTAACAGTGTAAGTCTTTGGAGATTCTTTTGTAGAGTCGACCTCCCTGTTTTCAGTCTTACTGACAGTGTTAGAAGAATCATCTTCTTTTATTGTGACTGTCTTAGTTCCGTATGCTCGATACTGTTTCAGCTTCACAGACACAACCATGTCGGTGCCGTAGTTTGTTGCATCTTCCTTTATGGTATAGTCCTCAAGCGTTACCTTTAGATTCGTACCAGGAACACTGCCGCGTGGCAGTGTCCTTGTAACAATAAACTGAAAGCTCTTTTTCTTCTTTTTAAGATTTTCAATTTTCCCTAAAAAGAAGCTTGCTTTCTTGAACCCGTTTTTATAAACAGCGAACTTATACTTGGTATTCGGAAGTAACAACTCAAGCTCAACATCTGTAAGACCTGCAGTCTTTGGCACATTTATCTCGCCTTGATTGATAAGATTGTAGGTCTTATTCTGATTGGCGATCTTAACGCTGATCTTTGATGGCGTTACGGGAAATAAGATATTTCCAAAATAAACTTTATATGCCATTATTCCACCCCTTCTGCCGCTGCTTCCATTGCTTCGCGAACACCTTCGGTAAGACTTGAGATCATACCGTCAAGATCCATGTCTTTTGATACATTGTTATTGTTTGTCATATTTACGGAGATCTGCGCTGTAGTAAACCTGTTTATAGCTTCCTGTTCTGCGATATCTCGTAAATACTTTATCTGCTCATCTGATACATCAACCATTTTAGATGTATTGCTTGCTGTCTTTCCAGAAGAGCCTGCGGCATTATCTACACCCGCTTGAATATTATCAAGCGTAGCATTTCCGGTGTTGTACGTTGCAGTTGCGCCACCACCTGCCATATTTCCCAGATTGCTTATCTTATCTGATACAGATTTTGCAATACCGTCTCCCCATGCTGACCCTGAACTGAAAGCTTCTTTCGCCCATCCGCTTTTGAACGCCGAGCCTGGGTTTTTGTATTCTTTCTTGCTTTCCTGAGCCGCTTGTGCTTTCGCTGAAAAACTATCTGCGGCAGCATTAAGCCCGGCTACGTCTATATTGACGAATGGCAATGCATTAAGCTTATTAGCAATCTGAGCGATTACGCTTGTTGCTGTAGCAAGTAAGCTGTAAAAGAATGACTTTATGTTAGCTATAGAATTACCAAACGCTATTGCCATGTTCTCACATACGATACCGACAGCGCTCAAAAAGTTCTGAAAGCCTACGATTATTACATTTATACCGCCCGTCATAACACCGAACCACGATGATGCAACACCTGTAGCGTTTGCTATCCACTGGCATATAGCGATTATCAGGGCTATAAGCGCCACGATTGCCATTATTATCCATGTGATAGGACATGCAAGCAAAGCCGCGTTAAGGCCGCTCTGTGCAGCTGTAGCGGTAAATGTTGCAACGCTCCATGCTGTAGTAAATGCGGTATGTATAGCTTCTGCCGCAGCTAATGCGCCTTTAACGGCTGTGAGCGTTATAAGTGCCGTAGTGTAAAGTCCGAGTATGGTAAGCACGCCTAATAGTATAGGCCCTAATACATTCGCATTGTTTTGCAGCGTTGCCATGAAATTATTAAGCGAAGCTATGATAAACGTCAGCACCGGCAAGACGTTTGTGGCAAGCGTTCCCGTGAAGTTCTCCCATGAACCCTGCAGAAGTCTGACCTGATTGGCAAAGCTGTCTTGTGTCCTTGCAAAGTCACCTTGTGCATCGGCTGTAACGCTCATAAGGTAGTTATATCTAAGTACCGACTGAGAAGCTGCATCCATCTTGTCATATGTTAGGGTAAGTCCCTGGCTAAGAGCGTATGCATTAAGATTGGCAACACTCATATTTATACCGAGCTGTTTTAAAGGCTCTGTTTCGCCTGAAATACCCGAACGTATCTTATCGAATGCGGTATCTGTATCAAGGTTATAGAAAGATGCCAGATCTCCCGCAAGCTGAGTTAAGTTTACCGACATCTCATCAACTGCGGCTCCCGTATTGCCCATAGACTTGAGCATTGCTCCCATGGTTCCCGCATATCTTTTCGATGCAAGCTCAGACATTCCGAAAGCGTCAAGTGTTGTTTTCGCCCATTCATCTATAGCTGCCGACGACTCTCCAAATGTGACATCAACAACGTTTTGAACCTCAACAAGATCGGATGCATAGTCAATAGCGTGGCCAATAGTGTTTGACACTGCCTGAAAAGACATATAAGCACCGATTGCCGACATTAAAGACGTTCCGATGTTTGCTAATGCGCTAACGCCTTCATTTGCCTTTTTATTAAAATCATTCTGCTTATTTTTTGCCTTTTCTATCTCATCACCAAGCTGCTTAAATCCTGCTCCTGCTTGTGAAAGCTCTTCTTGTATGTTTCCAAGCTTTAAATCTATATGAGAATGTTCATTTACTTTATCAAATGCACCAACAGTCATGTTAAGCGCATTCATCATGTGGTTAAGCGGTGCCGTGATCCTATCTGTGATCTCTATACTCGTTCTTATTCCTGCCATGTATTATCACTTCCTTTTCACTTTTCGTTCAGCTTCTTTATCTGCCTCGATCTTTATGTCAATTGCTGCTATCAGAAATGCTTTTTCTTCGAGTGGCAATGCGCAATATTCTGACGGAAGCATTGAATGCTTGTGAAACAGGTAATAAGCATAGTTAGAATCAGCTTCACCGCTTTTAATTAGTTTTTTGCTTCTGCCACCTTATCATCAAGAGATGTGTCAAAGCCGTTGTATGTCTGTATGAATGACGCAAAATCATCATACTCTGACGGAATATCGACCATAGTCTTAACAAGCTCTTCAGGTGTCATTACTCCATAAGAGTCCTGAAGCTCTGTATCATTAAGGTCCGGAAATACAACTGAATGAGTTATCATCTTTGCAATGTACTTTGTAGTATTTACCTTAGTTCTAAACATGTTAGGCTTGCCGACTACAGGAACTTCATAAGTGCAAGAATCCCTTATGTCATCATTCTCCGCTGTAGTAAGCGGCTTGATCTCCCACTCAAGTGGCTTGCCGTTCTCATCACAAAGAGTAGAAGTCGCTGCATACTTTGTAGTGCCTCTTGATTTCTTATTTCCTTTAAGGAAAAGCTTTAAATCTCCCATTATTTCACCTTTTTCTAAGCAATATTAAAGGGAGCCTTTTAAGCTCCCCTGATTGGTTATTACATATATGATGGCTCTGTATACTTGTCCGAAGTAGAATAGTCCATTGCATAAGCCTCTATAGACTGTTCAATAAACTCTCCCGCTGCATCGAACATTGATAACAGCACTTCACCGTCAATGATACAGTCCTTATACACCTTTGTGGACTTTCCTATATTTGTAGTTCCGTCCTCACTTGTTACCTGACAGTCGAACACCGGAAGGATACCCGTCTCCTTATATGACTCGATGATATCATCAAACATATCACTGCACTTATAAACAGTCATTGAAAGCTTGATTTCAAGTCCTGTAGGCTTCTTGCCCATGATCATGCAGCCAAGTCTCGGAACATCCGCGGTCGATACTGTGGCCTTCGCTTCAAAATCCTTAGCGTTAAGCATCGCATAACGTCTCTTGCCGATCGTAACAAACAGCGTTGCATTCTTAGCGCTTTGAGCGTCCTTAGGATTAAATACATTTTTATTCATTTAACATACCTCTTTCATCAATTGACCGTTACAGTCATATAGATCTGCTCCATAGAATTAACCGGTGTGATCTTATCGGTTATTACTACAGCCTTCTTTGTATTGCCTGCGGATACTACTACGTCGCCATCGGAGAAGCCTTCAATAGCTCTGATATTCATTAGCTCTGCATGCTGCTTTACGATATCAGCCCAAAGGGATGTACGGCCGTCAGCATCGTTAGGTATCTGACCGCAATACTTAGAAGCAAAAAGTGCAGCAATATCATTTGCGATCTGATCGCACACTCTGACAGTCTGATTTGCCTTAAATACTTCGCCCTTATCTTCTGTCTCTGTGACGAGTGAATTGATGTCTGAAAGCACTCTGATAGTATCGCCGACCTTATGCAGCACAAGCTCGCCTGATGTGATACAGTCCTCAAGCTGAAGCTGTGTATAGTTTGCATTAACGCTAAACTCACCGTCATATATCTTATTTGAGCATGATGCATTGACAGCACATCCGCCCTCGGCACCTGTCACCCAATAAACGATACTTGCTTCGTTTGTATCAACAACAGAGTTCTTGACATTAATAACGCCCTCATAATCAGCCGCACAGTTATAAAGCACAACCTGTGCTTTCGCTCCGACTGTATCTCTGAGACGCTTAATGAATGCCGCATATATCTTCTTTTCGGCCTCATCTGTAATAGCAACACCCATTGTATTAAATGCGTAAGACTCGATAAGAGATAAGTAAGCCTGATGTGATGAGCCTGTCACGCTGCCGTTAGTACCGCCCGTGAGTGCTTCACCTGCCGTAAGAGCGATTGAGGCTTCTTTCTTGTAAGTTACCCAGGCATCATCCGCAAGCTCTGCCGCCGTCTTAACAGTCTGACTGTTTATCTTTGATGTGCCCATATACAAAGCTACATCAAACTTAGATTCATCGTCTACATTCGCAGTGATCACGATCTTTAAATCATTTCCGCGCTTTCCACAGTATTTTGCTGTAGCGTATGTGTTCGATGCTTTTGCACCGCCGCTCGTGAGCTTATAGAAGTATCCTGTTTGTGCATTTATGAAAAGATCTCTAAGCCCCTTAAGCTCAGGTTCATCATAAGCATATCCGAAGATAGCCATTGACTCACTGATGAACTTATTCTTTGTCACTGTAAAGATCTCATTATCAGGACCCCAATCAATATCTAACGGCATTGTTACAATGCCTCTGTCCGCAAGCACTGCAGAAGCAGATGCAGCTGAGACAAAATTGATATATGTCCCCGGTAAAACCTTGTTCATGGTCGTAAATGTTCCACCACCTAAAGCCATTATTTCACCTTTCCTTTCAAATGTTTAGAAATAAGAGCGTCAACTTCTTCATGCGTATATGTTTTCGCAGGATCAAGCAGCGCATTTAACATGTCGATTTTATGTTTATATTTAGTTGAATGTATAAGCTGTTCTTTTGTGAACAACGCGATCTTATTTTTCCTTGTAGCCATTATTCACCTCTTTGTTCGATCTCGTAACCGTCCATGTTGTCATCCTCGCCCAAGCTGACCATAAAGAAGTCATATGTTATGAGAAATGTAAGCACATCATCCGTTACAGCCGTCGCAATGTCCTTTCCTCGGATTTTTACATCATCGACCGTGATTATCTCAAGCGCATCATACAAACGCTCTATTGCGGCATTTATGGCTTCATACGGCTTTCCGCTTTCGGGGAAGAAAACAATAGAGTATTGGCATTCTCTGCGTCTTCTTCCTGTTATCGTGGGCACGTTTGACGGGCTCACCGACTGCACAAAAAAACAAGGCTCTTTCAAACCTTGTTCAATGCGTTCTTTATAAACTTCATAGCCAAATTCGTTGTGTAAGGCTTTGCAAATGGCTGAAATTATCTTATTTATCACTTTAATAACCCCGCTAACCATTTTTCTATCTTTGCCTCAAGTATTGCGGGAGCTGCTTCCCTTACCTCTTTTTCAGATATCGTAAGCATGAACCTTCCGTTCACCCACCCGTTACCGCCTCTTGTACGATGGCCATATTCAACATACGGCGCATACTCAACGTCATTGATTATCTCAATCGTGTAGATATTTCCGAAATGATTGACGTTAAGATTCTCTGCATAATTTAAAGCGTTATTCTTTTCGCCGCCCGTCCAACCTCTTCGCAGCGTTCCACCGGTCTTGTCTGAGCCGCTCGGATATACACCTACAGGTGTTCGCTTAATGACTTTAGCCAAAAGCCTTGCGGCAAGCTCTTTCAGGCACTCTTCCATAAAAAGGTCCTTTTGTGTATCAGTGACCTTTGAAAACTTATCACGGAACGCTTTTAGCTGATCGTAATTAGCACTCATTAAGCCCACTCCTCATTAAGCTCAAGAATGATCTCTTGATGTGTCGGATGTACCGCAGGTACTCCGCTGTTTTTGTATTTGACCGTGCGCCCCTCATGCGTGACTACAATGCTCGAACCTGGCTTAATAACGATATCAGGTGAAATGAACAGCTCTATCGTCTGCACTGTGGCAGATGCGCTTTCAGTGTCATTCGCATTTACCTTTGATTGAAACGATAACCTACACGGCTGATTTTCACATACCACTACTTCTTTAAGCTCTGTTGACATGTCCTCATTTCTGATTTTTTCATAAGCTGATATCGTGCATGTGTCCGTGTAAAGCGTTTCATAGTGCTTTCTTACCACCTTAAGCACCTGAAGCATACAAGTTCACCATCCTTATTTTTTAAGCTGTCAAGCCATGCCCTGAAGGCTGTGGCGTTATCCTCGCCGTTTGAGTAGGTCATAGAAGTATCTCCCATGCTTATGCTCTGCAAGGTCTGTTCTATCTCTATATCCGTAAGCTTGCCACTGACAAACAACTGACTGAGATATTCGCCTACAACCATATCACATGCTATCTGTGTCAATGCATCGGGTATGTCCTTAATGTTACATACGGTTTTGATGTGATTGAATGTCTTATCAATCAGGAAGTTTATTATCCACTCTCCGTCCCCCGTTACTTCGTGCCCGAGGGAGCTAAGGCGCTGACAGACCATTTTATAAAATGATCCATCAGCATTGTTGAGTATATCAGCCACTCAACACACCCCCTTTTCAATCAGCCACGTGAGATGATACGAGCAATAGGCACAGCCTTGTGCGGTATAGCCGCTTTACCGTCATTTACAAGAGTCCAGTTCTTACCGTTCTCAAGCTCTGCGTTTGTAGGGCTGTTTGTTGCCTGTGACGCCTTTGTATATGATACACCGCCTACAGATACAGCATTTCTCTTACGTGAAATAAGTGTATCTACGCCGCCGCGTGTCTTAGGGTCACGTGACATTTCATAAGGTACTTTTACACCGACATCCTCGAAGCCGATAGCGCCCTCACCAAGGATGTATGTAGTGTACTTTGTGTATGCATCCTGAGCCTTAATTCCGCCGCCCTCATTGGCCTCTACAGCAGGTACGACCTCATAAGGGAGAGAGTCATCAATAACAACGATTCTACCGTTCCATGTTCCCATTGCAAGATCACGCTCTATACCTTCTGCATCAGTGTACTTAAGGTATGTGAGGAGCTTTAAGTTCTCAAGGTTTGTTGAAACGCTTGAATGGCAGAATACAAGGCTGAACTTTGACTTATTGTCACCACAAGCCTTTTGTATTGCTGTGTTAAGTGTAGTGGCTGACATACACATAGCCTCTGTAGTATGCTCAGCGCCTTCTGCGGAGATATCAAGAGTATGAGCCTCTACAAATTCCGCATTTGCTTCCTTTACCTTGTTTGTGCCTGTAGCACTCATACCGAAAATGCCCTTTAAGATAGAAAGAAGCACATCCTGATCTATACTGTTCCAATAATCATTGATCTGACGTCTTACGTTTGCCATGAAGTCAGTTCCGCCGGTAACATCATATGAAAAGTCAGCCTCTGTCCATCCGTTCATTCTGCCGTATGTAAATACGCCCTGATCATAGGTTGTTGTTGTCTCCGGAGTAAGGTCGTTCACACCGTCATAGTTCTGAGCTTCACCGCCAAGAAGTCCGAAGTATGGAATAGTTGCATATACTGTTCCTGTCTGTGAATTGTTCTTAAAGGTTTCTCTAAGTCTCTCATCACCTACTACTGCACGAGACTCTCTAAGCTTGTTAAGCTTTACGTTCGGAATAGCAGTCATATACTTTCCGAATGCTTCAGGATTAAATGTTTTAGAATCAAACTTTGCCATTTTTTATATTCCTTTCTTAAAATTACTCTACATCAGGATTTGCTTCCATGTATGCAGCAAGCTCTTCATAGGTCATTTTTGAAAAGTCCTGCTTTGCGATTGGCTTATTTTCATTGCCTCTTGCAGGGCTTGCGCCTGAAGGCTTTGTATTGTTACTATTGGACTCAAAAAGATAAGCATCTGACTTCACAAGGGCTTTTATCTGCTCATCAAGACCTTTGACAGTGCCGTCATCATTAAGTTCAGCCTTATCGAGATCTTTTAAAAGCGCTTTTATAGCTATTGTGTTCTTGCCTCCCGCAGCTGATATGGCAGCGCTCACAGCATTGTCAACGCGTAGCGCTTTGATAGATGCTTCGTAGTCTGCTTTTGCTTTCTTGTTATCAGCTTGCAGGTCTTCAATCTGCTTCTTTAATGTTTCTGTGTCTCCCGATGCGTTTTTGATAGTTTCAAGCTGTTTATCACGCTCCTTAATGAGTGCTTCAGCCTTCTTCTTGGCTTCGTTCACTTCATCAAATCTTGACTTTGGGATATAGTTTTTAAGCTCATCTCCGACAACCGCCTCGACAGCATCTGCAATAGCATCTGTCATGCCTTCAATTTTCATCAGTTCTTCCTTTTTCATCCTTGTTACATCCTTTCATTATTTTTTCGTGTTTCTGTACACGGACAAAGGTTTATGTTTTTGCGTCTTTTCATGACGAACACGGCTAAAAGGACTCGAACCTTTACTCTGAGGATCAAAACCTCATGTGCTGCCATTACACCATAGCCACAAAAATAAAGACCATTAATCAGCCCTTACGTCTCTTGCAATTGCTGCATTCTTTTCCGCTCTTCCAACACCACGGCACATACACCACGGCACCTGAAGTGGCGTGTACAGCTTTCATATAAAAATATCCGCATTCCATGATTTCACCCACTAAAAAAGCACCCTATAAAGAGTGCTTTGCTTACATATTTAGTAAACGCTTTACTGTTTTTGTATCTAAAATATCAAACTTCCATTTTCCGATATTACTAAGCTCGACTACAGCGATTTTATCAAGCAATATTCGCTCATACTCGTTATATCCGGTTTCTATGTCTGTCTGTATTTCTAAATATCCTATATCCAGGTCAGATATGTCTACCTTGTCATTGATGTCACCGCACACAGCTATCGCCGCATGATATTTCTTGAATAATCCGCTGCCGCCGATTGTAACAATGTCCTTTTCATCCTCATAGATTTTAATTTCAAGGCCACATTCTGAAAGCTGTGAACGCCTGCCGTTTCTTAAAATGAAAATACGGCTGTTTCGCCCTTCAATTGTTTTTATTAATGTCGTTCTGTTCATTTAAACATCCCTTTTTCACCGTTAAGAACACTTTAAAATCTTTTCTATCAGAGCTTTATCATTAATTTCAAAGGATAATGTGTTATTTTCAGGATCTGAATCCACAAGTGTTAAACCGCTGAATACTACTGGTCTATCATTTACTGTTCCCAAAGCGTCAAAACACATGTAATCATAAATATTTGTATCGGTTTTATACTTTATGTCATTACAAAGAAGTATTCTCGCGTAAAGCTTTTTGGTTCCCTTGTGGATACATCCAAGAATTGACACAAGTTCCTGCTCTTCATGTATCTGCACTTCTCCGCTAAAATCGGCAAGTGGTTTTCTTCTACCCTCTGTGGTATAGAATAGATGCCCTTCTGACACATCACATATTTTCTTTATCATGTAATCACCTTTATAAAACTGCAATAAAAAAGAGCCGTATTTACGACTCCCTTTAAATACTTATGCTATTGTGGCATTTCTTAGTAGCTCATCTTTATGCTCACGAAACCACTTAAAATACTCTTTTCGGGCAGCTTTTAATTCTTCTGTCATTTCCGGTAACGGCTTATAAGATGCAGTATCATCATGAATAAGATATTCAATTTCGTTATTTTCCATAAAAATCACCTTACATGAAAGCAGAATACTTTGCGTATAATTTTCTCATTTTTTCATGATGTTTCTTAATCTCAATAGGCGCATCTTCTTTCAAATGACACCAACCATCTTCACCGATGTATATAGCCATTTTTGAGTTTCAGCCATCATTTTTTTGTCATAATCACTTACTATTAGCATCATTCCGTGCACCTTTTTTATCCCCGCTTTATAAAGCGGCCCCGTCTCGGATTACTTTAAAGGTTCATGTTATTAATCGAATCATATATCTGTTGAAGACTGATTCCGAGTTCTGTGGGTTCATCATTGTTCCCAAGAATATCATTCACTATTACATCGTCAATGGCATCCAATAGCTCCTGCACATCATCTGCCTGAATCAACTCCTCGATATGTGGTATGTATTTTTTCAGTTCCTTAACTTGCTCATTCTCTATCTGTTTTTTGATCATAGCACTGCCGTCGCCTTTACTGTCTATCTTTGAAAAATTCTTTCCAGTACGGATTTTCGCGGTCAAAGATTTCTTTCTGCTCCGGAGTCAATTTCCAAGGATAGTCGGCAAATAAATTAAATATCTCTTTTTTATCAAAACTAAATAAATGTTTTCCATAAGTGCCGATCTCATCTACCCACCATATTTGATCAGTATCCTCATTTTTATAGAAATCACTTAGCATATCCGTTTACACCTTTCATTTGCTTAGCGCTTGATGTATTAATATATCCCAAAATGGTTTTATAGTCCTCGTTACCGGCTAAAGAGCTTATGTCTATCAGCATATTATCGGCAGTAACCTTAAACCCTGATATTGTATGGCTTTTTTGACAACCAAATCGTTCTTTTAAAATTTTATTATTAAGATGTTTGAAACCATTGTCATTAACTGTCTGCAATTCAAGATATTCATAACCATTTTTATTTTTTCTGATTATGGCCGCATGCCGTCCTGTAGCAAAATAATACTCCTTATCTTCCTCAACATTCTTTAGCAAACGGTTAATAGCTTTATAATCGTTATAATCCGACTCAACATAACTCATAACATCGTCTAAATCGCATATTTTAATTATATTATGATTTCTGCTAAAGAAATCGCAGCTTCTGCCGCCTCTAAAATCAAGTACATCTAGGCTATTCCTGTTTCCGATATATGCAAACGCAAGTGATGA
Source organism: Lachnospiraceae bacterium (assembly GCA_022768465.1). Lineage (GTDB taxonomy): Bacteria > Bacillota > Clostridia > Lachnospirales > Lachnospiraceae > Avilachnospira. The sequence continues at coordinate 33,612 of JALELZ010000026.1, read as the reverse complement.
ACATGAACCGTCTGTTTCATCTCCACCACCCAAGCGCTCTATAATTTCGTCTGTAGTAAGTGGCATATTTAACGGTTGTACCTCATTGTATTCAATATTATTGTTTTTGCAAGCGTCTATAATATCTTTTGCTTTTTCACTTAATGGCTTTGGTTTTATTATAGCACTTCTTTTGGTAGGCTGTAAACTTGACGTATCGTTCCTTACAAATGCTTTGTGCCAATCGTTATATTTCATATCAGACGGCACATAATAAGTCTCTCCATCTTCATCACGTGCAGCACGTTCTCCCTTAGACCATTCATCATTAAAGTATGGAGCTGTACAGCAACGGCAGCGCGGGTGGAACGGCGGAGCGGTCACGCCGGGTTCGAACATCTTCATAGGGTAATGCTCACCGTCCTGACCTGCGCAAGTCTCTCCACATGTCCTTGAGTCAAGCGTTGCGACTATTTCATACTCTTCAACTCCAAGGCTGTTAAAACACCTTTTCTGTGCGTTCTGTGAGAAATAAGCCGACTCTGTCATTATTATCCTTCCGGCTCTTCCTCTGTCTCCCTGCATGGTCTTTGCAAGCGTTCTTATTGCTTGTTCGGGATTAGTACCCATAAGACACATCTGTGTCAGACTGTTATGCACATTATTGATGAGCTTAACTTTTGACTCACCAAGTCGGGTTTTAAAGTTCTTACCGTCTACAGCCCACGGCTTATTAGCTATCTGTTCGAGCATATCGCTGTTAATGCGCTCCAAGCTGTGGCCGTAGCCTAATCCTTTTTGAATTTCAAAAGCTGTTTTATAATATGTATCCGTATATTGGCTTTTGATATACTCATCTAAAGCATCTGTGAAATTTCCATAGAGCTTTTCACACTCCATCTGTGTTTGAAGCTTTATCGCTTCTAGTCTGTTTATGTGATATTTAGCAGATGCATTTTCAAGCTGCTTTTTGAACTGCTTAGTCAGAGCATTCTTTTTGCCCGCCTTTATATATTCATCTACATCCCACTTAAGCTCTTCAAGTTCCGAAGAATTAAGCATCTTTCTTGCTTCTTCTAATGTAATGCCGTTATTGGAAGCAAAACGGCCGTACCAAGCATTGATTTTATTTTCAATAGCTTGCTGCGACCGCATGAACTGTTTTTCTATTTCTCTATATTTATTGCCGTTATCTGAATGTCGGCTTTTTTCGAGCTGTTGAAAACGCCCCTCCCAATACTTTGCATTATTCATCTATTTCACCGTCTGTCGGTTCATTTCCTTCACTTTCACCGTAAGGGAAACCATAAGCTTCCATGTTCTTTTGAGCTTCATCTTCAATCTGTTCAAGCTCTGCATCAACATCGGTAACATACGGATGATTTGCAATAAGTGTCTTTTGTGACAGAATATTGCTTGATGCATTAATATCGGCAATGATCTGTGACTCGTTAACCATCATGTCACGGTTAAATATGATCTCAACATCTTCGTTCGTGAAGTTTCCCTGACCCATATTTATAAGATGCTGATTAACAAACCACAGAAGCTGTTCAAAGCTTGCCTGATACTCTGTTTCTATCTCGTTTGCATCCAGGTCAATGTCTGAATAAACAGATTTGATGGTCATTTCATTCGGCGCGCCGTTGCTTTTTAGCTCATCAACATCATAACCTCGGCAATTCCTTATGATAGCCTGCCTAAGCTCCTTAAGTATGGTCTTATAGTTCTCACAGTTAACTTCTATCTGCAGGCTGTCTATGCCGCCGTCCGCTCCGTCTATCGTGCGCACCTTTACGGCCTTATACTGCGTTAAATTTCTTCGGAACTCTCCTAAGTTTTCACCGTCATAGTTCTTTATTACGAGCACAGTGTTGCCGCTTACATTTTCCTCCATTCCGTCAGCAAAGCTTGATAAAATGTGGTTAACTGCGTCTTGAAGCGATTTGCATTTCTTTAATAGTGGTATCTCGTAGTTATTTGATTTAAACGGAATGAGCGGCACTCTGTTCCAGTTATACCCGATGATTTCCTCATCACCCTCGTTCAGGTTAGGCATTTCAAAGTAATACGTTGCGTAATCAGGTGTTAGTATGTTCTTCTTTCTGTCATACTCAAATACGTGTATGCCTTTAGTGTCATAAACCTCCACAAACGTGTATACGACACTTTCGGTGCCTTTGTAGCCCGTTTGTTCGTATACTCTTACTGCAAAATCAAGCTCTGTGTGTTCCTCATCCTTCCAGAACGGCAGCACTTCCCACGGCCTAAAGCGTTTAAACTTAAATTCACCATTTTCGTTATAGTATGGGTATATCCAACCTATACCGCCGTTGTAGCTGTCCTTGCCAATGTTTTTCAATGTCTTATGGAACTGCTTATTGAATACCTTCTTTAAAGCTTCCGCATATTCGGCATTTTCTGTCTTGAACGTGAGCGGCTTTGAAAGCAGATAATTGACCTTCTGATCTACCATATAACCATACTGATTATCGGTCAGCCTATGGTTTGGCAGGTTTCTATCTTCTGTCAGTTCTCCGTCTGCGCCTATTACCATTCGCTTTTTATGCTGTATAAACTGCTCATAGTCATAGTATCTGTCACCGTCAATCATGGCGTAACGCTCACGAGACGATAAAAACGTTCTAAGCTCCCTTTCAAGAAACTCTATGTCATCAAGCCTCTGTGCGCCACGGTTGACGATCTCGTTTATTTTCTTTGTCTCTATACCGCCAAGTTGCAGCACTGTCATTCACCTCGTATCATCTTTATTATTCAAACTCTCTTTTTTCTAACCTGCAGCAGTTGCGGTCACTGCATCCGTGAGTGTGCATCATACCTTTTGTAAGAGCTCCGTTGTATCGAGTGCAGAACGCAACCGGATGATTTGTCATATTACCGTCAATCATCTCATAATATTTTTTTGTTCTCTTTACGCCCCTATGATCGGGTTTCTTTTTCTTAGTCAAAGCTGTATGCATCTCCTACCAACGTCTTTGATAAGCCGTAACGCATAGCATCCATGCTGTGTGAAAACTCATGTTCGGGTTTATCCGTTGCTTTACCTGCTTTATCTTTTGCCCAACAGTAATTAGATATTTCTTTTATAAATTCCCTGCAGTGCGGCATTATAACTATCTTGTAGCCTTGTATCAGCTGAATACCGTGATTAACGGAGTCTTTGCCCTTGCGCGAACCTTCTGCATGATTTATGCCGTGATCTCTAAGCTCTTGTATTGATTTAGGCTCTGCAGAATCGCATATAATTCTTTGCCCTGCATAGCCCGCTTGAATCAGATACTGTGCAATATCTTTGTTAGTTACGCCCGTCTTATACCATTCATCAAAGATGTACAGCGTGTAGTTTTGCTTATCTACAAGCATTGCTATAAAGGCTGTTGGGTCCGTAAAACCGAAGTCTAATCCAAATGCTGCCGTTGTTGTTTTTCTCAGCGCTTCAACGTCAAAGTTTTCCACTACCCAATTTTCATAAATAAGACCTTCAGCAATACCCCATTCGCCTAAACCCTCTATTTGGTATCTGCGTGGGTTCTTGATACGCATAAGCTCAAATACACGGCGGTCAGCATCATCGAGCCACTCATTGCACTCGTATGTTGTAGTTTTTATAAAAGTGTTTTCGTCAGGATCATCAAAAAAACGCTTTTTAAGCCAACTATTAGCGCTCCATGGATTAAATAAGAGCGTGATTTGCTTAAAATAGCCTTCCGGCATTTCTCCACGAATAGACATATCGAGCTTGTCAAAATCATCTTCATCAATCTCGTATGCCTCTTCTATATCAACGAAATTAAGAACGCCCTTTGAAACTGATATTGATGTAACTTTTGTACCTTCATCCAAACCTCTGAAAAGTATCTTTTGCCCGGTTGGGATATATATGATTTCCATCGGCGATACAGTGCAATAAAAAAGGCATCTAAGCCCAATCGACTTATTGCCCATTTAGTATCACTGTATATTGAGTTTCTCAAAGTGTTTGCGTATCTCCTTACACAAAGATAATTGCTTTCAGGATATTGCACGATGCGTGTTATACGATTAAGGGCGGCAGTCTTTGACTTCTTTGAGCCTCTTGAACCCTTCACCACTCTATAACGGCTTTTATTTGTCCAAAAGTCCGCATAACCGCCGCCTATCATTGCCTGAAGACTGACGCGCTTAACTGTCATCTTCAGCCTTTACGTCATCACATAGAACTATCGGAATAGCTCCGCCGACTTCCACCTTATCTTTATATGCTCCCTGCATCCTTGCAAGCTTATCTATAGCGGATATCATGTCTTTAATTGACGGTTGCTTTTCTATCTTCTTTAAAGCTCCTTCGCTGTCAATAACTATGTTTTCCTCTGTGGCTTGCTGTCGGATTATCTTTGTGAGCGTTTCCTGCATCTCGGCGGCATCCATGATATCACGCTCTGTTTTTCCTTTTGTTTTCTCTGCTAATCGTGCTAATTCCTCAATAATGTCTACTTTTGTCAACAACCTCGCGCCCTGCGCCCTTGCCGACTTCTCAGAATATCCCGCTTTTAACGCTGCCTGAGTAGCGTTGCCACTTTTGGCATACTCACGACAAAACTTCTTTCTTTGTGGGTTCAAAGTAACAACCTCCTTCCAGGCATAAAAAACAGCACCCGAGACTTAATCCCAAGTGCTGTTGTATTACTTTCTTCATCGTACACTATATCACATGAAAAACTCACATTGTTCCATATCTTCTCTGAAATTCGATTAAAGCTTCTCCATGTTGGTTAAGTATATACTTCTCGCTGTATGATAAGTCTTTTGCTATCTTCTGATAAGGCTTAAATAAAATATATCTTTCGAAAAGTATATCTCTGTGAACCTTCTTTTCAAGGCGATTGATCTCTTTTATTATTTTAGCCTTCAAATCGATGTACTCATCTATCTTTTCATTTATAGCTCTTTCCTGATCTACCATGTATGATACTAACTTGCTGACCTTATCATTTATACCGCTTGTCTGTACTTTATCAGGGTTCTGTTCGCCTACCGATGTTTTTGTAGCAAGCTCTCTTGTCATGCTAAGATCTTCGATCATGTTATCTATTTGTCGGTTCAAAGCTCTAATCTGTTTCAAATATTCTTTTGCGGTCATCTGCTCCCTCGATTTCGATATAGTGTTTAATGCTTCTTAAATCTTCTGTTTAACCAACCCAACACAACTAATATCTTTCTGATAGGTGGCACTCTTATTTTATTATAAAGTCGCTCATAAAGGTTGAATCTTGTATCACTGCTCATGTTAATTATTCTTTCTCTTCCTCGTTTATGAAGTCAAACAGTGTCGGTGTGTCTATGTCATTCTCAGCCGCTTCGCAGTAGCTTACACCGTCTCTAAAGTAATCAGGATTAAGTTCGCAGCCATATCCTCTGCGCCCCATCTTGACCGCTGTCATTGGTACTGTCATAAGCCCTCCGAATGGGTCATATACAAGGTCATCTTTGTTGCTGTAACGATTTATAATACGCTCCACTATCTCAAGCTGTAACGGGCATACGTGCATTTGTAAGTCTCTGCGCTTCTGATTGGCATTAAGTGTGCGCATGCGGTTGATATCATCCCATACGTCATCATTCCATGAACCTGGCGCTACTACCATAAACGTTGCGGGAAGGTGCCCATCCTTATCGAGGTCTTTCGCAAGCTTCACATGCTGTTCATAGTCATATACAGTATCACGGCTATACTGTCTGTACACCTTTTGCAGGTTTCTAACTGGCACCTCTTCAAGGAACTTAAGTATTTCATCTTTACTTATGAGCCTGTCACCGCTTGCCCTCCAGAAGCCGTGTGCATCTATCTGCCACTGTGCGCGTGTATATTCTTCCTTAGTTTTTGTAACTGGTGTATCAGCATATGCTGTGCTTCTGTCTGTCGGCAGCTTTCTGAATAACAGGATGTATTCAGGGCAGCCTACTCCCATCTTAGTGCCATCTTTGCACTGTTCAGTCCATCCAAGACGATATGTCTGATTATTTTCCCTTACAACGTCCGTGACTACCGTTATCATTCCGAAATACTGAAAACCATGTTTCATGTAATGCATGATGCACTGAGCGTGAAACGGCTCCATTGTTGGCATTCCGGTGCCCGTAGCATTTCCAAACAATACACGGTCCTTTACATGAATAGCTGCTACTCTTCCGGGCTTAAGCACTCTTAAGAGCTCAGGTGAAAGATAGTCAAGCTGTTCAAAGAACTTATCAGTGTTTTCATTGTGTCCAAAGTCGTTATAATTGGCGCTGTACTCATAATGATTACTGAATGGTATTGACGTATGAATAAGATCTATACTGTTTGACTCCATGCGCTTTGTTTCTTCAACGCAATCATTGTGCACGCATGTGTATCGTTTGCCTTCTACTCTCACGGCCTCTACTCCCATCTTTCTTTTAATGATCTCTGTGATACCTGCGTTATTAAGACCATATTTCCTTACTATCTCGACCATCTTTGCAACCATGTGGTCGTGATTTTCCCATTTCTTAAGTAACGCCTCTTTTATCTCTCTTTCGTTCTCCATGTAAATAATGTCTATAACAACATCTTTGCTCTGAAGAAATCTATAACAGCGGTGTATAGCCTGAATAAAGTCATTAAACTCATAATCTATACCTACAAATATCTCTCTATGACAATACTTCTGAAAGTTACAGCCTGAGCCCGAAAGCTCTTTCTTTGTCGCAAACAGTCTTGTCTTGCCTTCTGAAAAGTCTATTACACGGCGTTCTCTTTCGTCATAATCCATTGAGCCGTATATATCGACTGTTTCAGGTATCATCTGTTTTATCATGTGGCGCTCTGCTTCAAGATCATGCCATAAGATAAAGCTGTCATCAGGTGAACTGTCTACTATTTCTTTAGCCTTACGGATACGTGCTTCCATGCTCTCACGCTTAACAGTTGCTGCGTCTTTTAATCCTGCCGCTGCTTCCGTGAACAGTGCTATCTGTCCGTTTTTATCTTCGGCGTTTCCATACTCTATCGGAAGCTCTATCCAATTGACCTTGAGCGGCGGTAGGTTATAGCCTTCATCGCTGTATTCTTTGTTAATATCACTCGGCTTTGTAATGAACAGCGCCCAACTGCCGAGCCATGTCCAAAACTCATCTTCCTGGTTAGGATAAAGCGTAAGGTTATTAGCTTTTGTACTGTCACGCTGAAAGAACCTTGTAAGCGCCTGACCTGTGTCCATTACCTCAAGATATCCGCCGTAATGGATGAGTTCTTTGTATTTATTCGGTGACGGTGTTGCCGTTGCAACAAGCTTATACGGTACGCCTTTAAATTTATCTAAAAACGTCTGATACGTTTTTGAGCCGAAGCTTCTCAATACAGATGCTTCATCAAGGCTCGTTGCTATAAAGTATTTAGGATCTATATCGCCGTCTCTTACTCTCTCATAGTTAGTTATCACGATATCGGCATCAGCTGCTTTAGCTTCTTCCATGGTCCTTACATAAGGCGGTGCAGAATAGCCTAACAACTCCTTAGCATCTCTTGTAAATTCCTGCTTTACTCCGAGTGGAAGAACTATAAGCCCTTTACCGCCCTTATGTTTAACTACCTGATGTACAAACTCTATTTCCTGCACTGTTTTGCCAAGTCCAAAGCTTTCGAATAACGCTCTTCGACCGCCCTTAAGTGCCCATATAACAGCATCTCTCTGATGTGGTTTAAGTGCTGGGTTTATTTCTTCAGGTCTTACGTCAAAGCCTGATTTCTCAGCAAGCTCAACTTTACTGTTTAAAAACTCTTGATATGTCATAAATGAAAGAAAGCCTGATATCACTTAGCCCGGCCGGAGCTTTCGCCTCCTTTCATGTTTATTTAATTATTGATTTATTTACAGTCTTTTGCGATTATGCTTATAAAACTAACAACAATCTCCATTATCTCGCCTCCCACTTATCGCAAGTATCATCCGGTGCCCAATCGCAACAGTATGGGCTGTCAGCATTCCAACAAGCATCAAACGATTCAGGATCACCGTACTTGCAGTTAACACATTTCTTATCTTCCTGTGCTTCCAAAGCCATTGTTGCCCCTTTCCGTCTCTTCTAAGCTATCAACCTGCACAAGCTCCGTATCAGCTAACGGTTGAATGATAAGCTGTGCTATCTTGTCTCCTTTGCATATCTTGTACGAATCAGGTCTTAGGCTATAGAGCTTTACCTTGATACTTCCGGTATAACCGCTGTCGATTGTGCCTGTAGGGCAGATAATACCGTACCTTACATTCAGACCGCTTTTGCTCTGTACATAACCAACATAGCCCTTTGGTATCTCGACATGTACTCCCGTGTCAAATATTACTCCGTCTATCGCACCGTAGCGGCTTCCTACTGTTGCATCCTCTATCGCTCTCAGGTCATATCCTGCATCTGCCTCGTGTGCCTTCTCAGGTGCGTAAGCACCTGGATCTAAAGTAAATTTAATCTGCATTTTTCTTTGCCCTCCTAAAATAATCCTTACAGTTCCTCATGCACATCCTGCAAGGGTCTTTCCCCTCGTCAACCGTCAAGAACGCGCAGCCGTTACAGTCATACTCCTTGGACATGGAACAAACAGCACAACCGTGAGTTTTGATAAGATCAAGTTTCACAAGCGCATCTCTCGCTTTGTCGAACGCTTCTTGAAAGACTTCAGCCTGAGACCTATCACCGATATCTACATTTGAAAATTTGTCCTTAAGCACTCCTATAGCTTCAAAATTTGTCATGTCTCATCCTCCTAATCAGATACGCCCCGATTAATAACATAGCTAATATTGTTCCTCCCCTTACAAATATGGTTATTGCCATAGCTACAATCCACAAGCCTATTAGCTCTCTCATATTGTTCTCAAATTAGACACCCACATAGATACCCTATCACGCACCCAACTGTAATCACTAATCCAGTAATAGTAAAAGTTATAAAGTAAATATTAATATCTGATGGCTTTTTTAAATAATATCTAAATGTTGTTAAAGCAATCATGCACATTAGTCCGAACCAAACAAATACAGTTTTTTCAAAGAGCGACATATTGTTTAAATAGTCTATTATTTCTCTCATTCTGCTGCCTTCTCTGTTACTCAATAATCCGACCAATCAATAGCCTGACCGCACGTAAGGCAATAATAATATTCATCATGGTCTAACTCATACGACTGTCCGCAGTTAGGGCATTTCCACATGTCATACACCATCTCTCCATCTGCATAGCCGTCACCATATACATCCGGCGCCCATGGGTCTTTCCTTTCGAGTGCATCTATTGCACGCCCTATTGTTTTTAATGTTTTTTCATCTAATTCGCCTGCGCAATTATTCCTATATTCCTCAAGGTTATCTTTAGCTTCTTTGTAGGTCATGTCTCCTCCTCATATTCATCAATCTCTTTCCATGCAATCACAGCATTTGAATCTTTATTGCACTTAAGAAGCTGCGGTATATCTCCTCTCTTAAAATCAATCTCCGGTTTATGATGCACGAAGCGCCATACCAGGATAAACCATGCATTATGATCAGGATTGTACCATCCGACAGTCTTCCCATATTGAGTCATAACATCATACTTCGGACAAAATGCGCCTAAGTGTTTGGCATTTGGAGGCAAGTCCTCCGGGTTCTTTTTCAAATTGTGCCACTTATTCATAACGTTTATTCCATCTCCTTATAGCCTTACGGTGTAGTCTGTGCTCTTTACTGCAATAATTGCACTCGCTGCACATCATGCTCCATGTGCCCGAAGGGAAGCTGTGTACATGCCATATCTTCACGCTTCCACACTTCGGACACGGTTTAATCGGTATAGGTGTTTTCATGATTCCACCTCTCAAATTCCTCCTTCATTGCTTCAAACTTTTGCTTGATTTCTTGCGACTTTTCTTTTCGAAGATTTTCAAGCTCTTTTTCTTTCCCGTCCCTTGTCAATTGCCTCAGTTCGTCCCTAAACTCTTCGATTGTCATACGTTCTCCCTCGGCAGTATGTACTGCTTAATAAATCTCCTTGCGTACTGCGGATGCATCATGCTGCGCTCTGTTTGCCTTGTAGTTTTGTCTGTTCCTGCCACCTTTGATATGACCTTTGTCTCTGTGTACTCTAAAGGCTCAAAAACAAGATTCTGACTCGGTTGCAAATTGATAAAAAAGAACTGTGTCGGTTTTTTAAAAAAATCACCGTTGTCGGTTCTGTTTTTATCTATCACCGTAGGCTTAATGCACCAATAAGTTGTCAGATAATGTGGCTGGGTGTATGGATTTTCGATAACCATCTTCAACTCTTTACGCTCCGCCACTACTACAAGCTGACAAAGCCGCTCGTATAACATGTGCAATTCACTGTGAAGCTTCATGCAGTACTGTAGTTTTTGCAAGTCAGTCCATTTCTTTTGCTGAGTTGCCTCACCCCTAAAGCTTATTGAAATTTGCGCTTCAAACCTCGTGCAAGGAAAGAATGCCATTATGATGTCCTCCCCCCCCACACGGTCAAAGATGCTTTCCCAACCTTCGTAGGCTTTCTTGATTTCATCAAACAGATCAACCTTGTAATCCGTCTCTCCGAACTCATCCTGAAGGTCATAATCGTAAGCTTCTATGCCGAGTTTCTTAAATTCATTCTTGAACGTTCCGGATTGCTCAAACATACAATGTGCTATCATCTCTCCGCTCCGTAGGTGTTGCCACCCTCAATTTTGATATACTTGCTTCCGTTAACTCCGCCCTTACTGTCAAGGCACATGTACTTGTAGCTCAGTATTTTCATGCCTCATCCCCATCTCTGTTGATCTCTATAATCTTGCCGCAGAATGGGCAAAAATTAATAAGAGCAAGATGCTCCAAAGGTCTGCCACACTCACACCACGCATCTATATTCCAAGCATGATTCCACGAAGCATTTACCTCTGCTTGTTTTTCTGGTGATAACCGTGTAATTTTTACGATTCCTTTTTTTTGCCCATACTCTTTTTTTGCACGGGCAAATCCCCTTTGAACTCCGGCATTAAAAGCTCTGTTAAGTTCGTCTGTCAGTCTCTTAACAGCATTATCTTTGTATTCCCAGTCAGCCATTACCTTGCCCTCCCGAACCAATGATCCTGAATCTTGATATAGTCCTTAGCGTATCGGCTCTTGCCTCTACTGAAGAACAAATACTCCGTGTCCGGCAGTACCGTACAGCCGTCCTCTTTAACAGCTTCTATCGCCTCCGTAGCAAGCTCAGGCACTACCCACGATGCATTACGCATGCTCCAAGTGCTAAACTGTCCCTTTTGGCTTAATACGCCCTTTACGCTGTCCGGAAACTCGTCAGACAATACACGGTTAAATATCACCTCTACTACAGCCTTACGTCCTTCAAGCTCTTGTGTCTGGCTCTCTGCTGCCACTATTCTTTTAAGCAGCTCATATTCCTCATCGCTTATGCTGATGTCTGAATACTCTGTCTGTGTAGCTGTAGCAGCCTTTGCATCTAAACTGCCGACTAACAACATGATCAATACCGCTATGATGATACTTAAGACCTTTAGCCACAGCATCCCACGCTTTGGATGTTGTCGCTCATATTCGGCTTTATACAAGTTAACCAAAGAATTGCCTCCTCTCTTCCGGTGTAAGCTCTAACAGCTTAGTCAGTGCCTTTTTCTCATCTGCATGCCACTTAGCTTGCTTGTGTACCAAGTGGTACATGCGATTGTATTTAATGCCTATTGCCTTAGCACACTTTCCGAGCACTCGACATTCGCCCTTGTAGTGATCCATGATACGTTGCTCAAGCGGTGTCGGCTCAGATGCATAGTTCTCGCCTGGAACTGAGACGAGTTCGATATCGTCTAAATTCTTTACTCTCTTCATGAGCAAGGTCGTCCAATACGTCCACTCGGCTTTTTGCTCCTCGCTCATTTTTAAATTGCCTTTCATTATCCTCCTTCGATGCTTGCAGCTGTCTGTGCAGCAATTAGCTTATCAAGGTCATTGCTTCGCTGAATCCCAAAGCGTTCTTTCTTTGCCTCTGCTTTACTGTTTTCAGAATAAACGTTTTGCCACCCATTCTTTATCGCTGTATCTATAAGCTCTATCTGTTTTTGTTCATCCTGAGATATCGACAGAAGTTTCTTTACGATGTTCTGTCTTCTTGCCATAGTCAGCGGTCTTTGGTTTAGTTTCTCCAAGGTGTCAAAGTACTCATCAAGACTTTTTTGCACTTTAACAGTCAGATTAGCCTTGGAATCTTCCTCGCGCGCACGCGCGTTATTATTTACATTAGCATTTACATTTACATTAGCATTTACATTAGGTTCGCTCTCGGTTACGCTTTGGTTAGAGTTAGGTTCTGAATTTTTCGGTTTTCCGCCCTTTGAACCATTCTCACGCCTGCGGCTGTTTGCATCTATCTGAGGCTTCATCAAGGTAAATGCAAGCTTTGTTACTGCATCCATTTCCTCCGGCTCTGTGCCATTCAAGGCATATTCTGCAAGCAGTCGCATGATTTTCCCGTATTGCTCGTCATTAAGCCTCTCTGCTGCCTCATGGAAGCTCCTATAAAAAACAAAACTCTCGTTCATACTTCCTCATGTCTCCTTCACCCTTATCCCAAACCGCTCAAGCATAAGCTTGCGCTTGATGATATAATCCTTAGTCTTAACTCCCTTTACATCCTCGACCACTACAGCGCCGTTCTGCATGTATCTGAAATCAGCCTTATACTTTACAGCTCGTTCTATTACCTTGCCTTTATCGTCCTTCTGTGATGGTATTAAGAGAAACTCCACCTGCCTTTCGAGGTTTGATATCTCGCCTCGCTTTTGCATATCGGCTAAGACGAGATATCTTCGATATTCTTTACGGCTGTCAAATCTGCTGTGACGATTAGTGACCTTAGTTGAGTGATATTTACTCATTATCCTCAGCCTCGACCGTTATCGATATGCCGTGATCGTTAAAGAGCAGCGCCTGCATTAGCGGCTCTATGCCTTCTAATGTCTCTTCTTTGTAGGTGATGCAGTCGTTATTCTGCCTTATTTTGACCTTATACATTACTGTCCTCCTCTAATCGATACGCAGCGTATCTCTTGCCGTTGTTGGTTATCATTTCTTTTACGATCTGATAACCGCTGTGCCTTAAGTCCCATATCCTGGCGCTTAGCCTTGCGCATCCGAACATGTTAAGCGCATCTATGTGCGTTATACTGCTGCCTTTTTGCAGATAAGCTAATATGTCTCTGCACTGAGATGCTTTTGATTTGTCCGTACTCATAAATAATTCTTCCCTATAATCTTCACGAACTCTTCACGGCTGTGTGTAAGCTCATATTTAGCCTGGCATTCACGTTTTAGCTTTTCGTCTATGAACTTTCCCTCTCTGCCGTGAACTCCGTATATGCCTCTGTGATGAGCCTCACATAGCCAACAAGTGAACCCGTGTTTATCGCTGTTCTTGCGGTTTTTGTTACCTCCATAAATATGATGTGATTCCGTCCAATACGGCGAACCGCATATATAACAGCGCCTTTCATCTTGCATGATGCTCTTCATATTTCCATTTACATCCTTTATGTGTCTTTCTATTCCCTTTGCAACATCTACACACATCTCCAGGTCTAAAACCATCCTTCTTTACAGCAAGAATATATGGGTATTCTTTTGTTGTTCCATCAGGACAAATGCATATAATTGGTTTTCCCATTGAGTTCACAAGACTATTGTGTATTTTTGTTCGCCATGATGAAGTCTTTTTAAATCTTCCTCGATCAGCTGAGTATTTCATATTTTCAGCCCGACTTACCCATTCTAAATTTTCAACACTGTTATTATGTGGATTAAAATCTTTATGATTTACCATTTCCCTGCTTTTTCCTGTTGAATCAATAAAAGCTTCAGCAACAAGGCGATGAACAAAATAAAATTTTTTCCCTGGATTAAGCACAACCCTAAGATAACCTTGGTTATTATTAGCAGGTTTTATGATTTTATTACTTTTAGTGCTGTAAACTCTGCCCTCACTGCTTATAAGGTATTGTTCATACCCCTTTATCGGTTTCCATTTTTCCATTGAAATACATCTCCATATCTTTGGGATTTATAGTAGCTATCCCACATTGATTGCATTCTTCTATCAGACCTTCAAGTACTCTTGAGAACTCACAACTATCCATTTGACTCGAACCTTTTAGCATGTAATATATTCTTAGCTCGCCACTGAATGATGATGTTGGCAATAAATGGTACGTTGTTTGTTCATCAATTTCATTGGCTTTCTCGTCTGTATCTGGAACATATACCCACATATCAGGAATAATTACGCCATATCTTCTAAGCATAATATTGTGGCAATATGCATTTGATATCTTTAAAGCTTTTGCTAATTCTCCTAACAGTTTCCAATACATTGAATTTGCATCAAGACTTCTTTTATCCTTCCACTGCTTCACCGTCAGCCTTAAGACTTTGTTTTTACAAGCTTCAAGGCTTTCAGGTGAATCTCCTGATTGTATCTCGTAGGTTATGAGCCTTTTGCCGGACTCATAATCCGTCGAAATGCTCTTTTGTATAGCCTTGTACTCTGTCATTGGTTAAAAAGGAAGTCCGATGTCTTCCACTCCCTCAGGAATGTTCATAAAGCCCTCGCCGACTAATGAAGAATAATCAGCCTGACGTCCGCCGTCGTTATAGCTTCCGGAATTTCCGTTATTGCCATAACCGCCGCCATAGCTGCTGCCCGAGCCGTTCGAACGGTTTTCGGAAGCTGCTTTGCTTTCTGCAAACTCCTGAGCCTCTATAACAACGTCCGTCGTGTATACCTTCTGCCCTTCCTTGTTGGTATAACTACCCGTCTGTATACGACCGCTTATAACGATCTTTGTGCCCTGCACAAGGAACTTCTCAGCGAACTCCGCAGCCTTTCCAAAGGCTATACAATTGATAAAGTCCGCTTCATTCTGTCCGTTAGCTCTTCTTATTCGGTCGACCGCAAGTGTATATCTTGCAACACACATAGGCTCAGCACCTTGTGTGTATCTAATATCAGGATCTCTAACGATTCTGCCCATTAAAATTACTTTATTCATATTTTCTCCTTTAAAATGCTATGTTCTTAGCCTTAAGGCAATTGCTCCAATGGTCGCACATGCCAGGAGTAAGCTCTTCTATTGCCTTTATTTTGTATCCGTCAAGGATTGCACGCTGACCGTGCTTGCTCATCTTGTTCCAATAAGCTATGAGTCTGGCTTTTGTCTCAAGATTTTCGTTGACCTCTTTAGCTAATGCCTGAACGTCTTTGGCTGTCGGATTATTAACCTCATAAGGTTGTGGTTGCTTTGCAGTCTGCTTCTGTGTCGTTCTCTGCGTCTGCCTTGTCTGACTCTGTGCTGCTCTCGCTTCGAGCTCCACCCTCATTTCATTCGTGTCAGAATCCTTTGTGTCGTCGATACAGAAAAGACCGTTCAAAGCATATTTACGAGCGTATGAGCTTGCCGCTCCGGTTACCTGCGAACCGTCCATGCCTTTCTTTGACTCGTCCTCTCTTGCGTATGCTGTTGATGTTATTTCAGCATCTGACTCAAGATCCCTGAAGGTTACAAATGCTTTGATATAGTATCTATTGCCTATCAGCTCCACTGTATCTGTGAGCATCACTATTGCTTTATTGGCAGCACAAAGTGGCTTTACGGCTTCTAAGATATCTTCACAGCTACGGTACTTGAAATTACCGTAGTCGTTGTACTGTCCTTTCGGTGCCTTTAGCGTAGTCTGTACTGCTGAAAGCTTTTCATATATTGTCATGATTCTTCCTCTATCCACGCAAGACGCATGCGCTGCGCCGTGCTTTTATCTAATGTTTTGCTATCTGCGTATGCCTCCATACGTTCTTCGTCAGCCATCATTTTTTCTATCCTCAGTATCAGCGCCCCAACATTCCAATATAGTTGTAAGCGCTGTATTGACTTTTTTAAGTTCGCCCTCAAGAAGTTCTCTTAACAGTCTTGTTTCAACAAGCAATATCTCGTTCTGCTTAACGAGTGTCGGTATATCAAAGCATGTGTTGCATTCTTCTTCGGGTTCTTCGGGCTCCTCGCTCTCCACAATATTGAACTTAGCCTTTGCCCACTTCCAGTTAGGTTCGGTATATAAATAGTTGGATTTATATTCTTTAATGGTCTCAAGGTCATTGCTTCTTGCGGTTTTTATAGCAGCAATTATTCTTTTGATTGAAGTGTAGGAAATCTCCAATACTTCTGATATCTCCGCGGCATCACAGCCCTTATCAAAGAGCTTGAGAACCGTCTCACGCATCGAATCTGTTGTTGCGACCTGCTGTTTTCTTCTCATCTGATTCTCAGCCCCCTTGTCTGCTCTAAATGTGCGATGCCGTTAAAGTTGACTCCGTTCTTTATGGCTTCTTTGATAGCCGCCTTATCAAAGTCTTTCGTGACCTTGATGTAACCGCTTGGAAGGCTGTCCACATCGTCTGTATCTAATACGAGCGATGCCGGATTGTTCTGAATGCCAAAGCTCCACAATGTTGTTTTAAATTTCGTCTTGCCCGTTATCTCCATAGACTCCTGAAGATGTTCCTTCATACGCTTAATATTGCTCTCAATGGCTTTCCTGCGACTGTACAGTCTCTTTTCCTGAGCCATTATCATTTCCATGTCTCCGGTGAGCTTTGCCATTACAGCGGCGTATCCGTCTGCCTTAGCTTCAAACTCTCCCTCGACTGCTTCCATTGTGTTGATCAGAACATCAGGCTCGATGTCAGGATCATCCATCATTTCATACAGCCTCAATAATGTCCCCGTGAGGTCAAACAATGTTGTGTTGTCAGTGTTTTTCATGTTATAATCTCCTTGTAAATTAAGTTCTTAACATTAACGATGAAATTGAGTCTGTTGCCGCAGGCTCTTTTTCATTTTTATTTAAGATAAAGTCCATCTTCTTTTACGTCCTTTAACTGGAAAAAGTTCATCTTGCCGACCTTTATATGACCGGCGTTTTTATCAATCGCAAAGCCCTTGAACATAGGCGGCCTATCTTTTACTTTTTTCGCATTGCTCTCGAAGTTCTTTATTCCTCGGAAACACTGAGCCTCCCATTCTTCCATGCCTCTGTAATAATTAGAACTTGGTTCGCCAACTGTTATGCCTTCCTCCTTAAATATCTCCTGAGCCTCTTTAATGAGTGTCATTGCCTTGTCGTAGAGCCTTACGGCTTTTGCAATGTTATTGTTCATGTCAAATAACCTCCTTTAATCCCTGCGGCTGTGAGCCACAGCCCGGATGCTATTACCATTGCTAATGCTCCAACCCACATGTCCGAGTCGAGCATGCAGCCCGACACAGCGAAAATGAAACCCGCTGCATAATTTATGATCTTCAAAGTTTTAGCTCCTTCCCTATAAAGGCCTCTAACTTAGGCTTGTATATCTCAAAGCGGTCGTATCGCTTACCGCTTTGCTTCTTGCTTATAAACTGACCGATCGGGTAAATGCCTCGCCTCATGCGTTCCTGAACGCATAAGACCGATACTCCCAATACCTCAGCAGCGACCTTGATCGGGACGCGCTCGCATTTAGCCTCGTTCATAGTCTCCACTCCTTTCTTTTTTTATGCTATGCCTTTAATCAAATTTAATTTGATTTAATAGGCAAAAAAATATAATCCATAGGGATTTTGTAAAGATCTGAAAGCATTCTGCCTTGATTTATGCTAGGCTCGCTTTTTCCTTTTTCCCAGTTAACAATGGTCTGTTTACTAAGCTTTAAAGCCTTTGCCACATCATCTTGAGTGAGACCAGCGTTAACTCTGGCAGCTGCTAATGATATCTGAATTTTTGCCAATTTATCACCTCATTTCTTTCAAAATTGATACCCAGAGTATAAATCAAATTTAATTTGATGTCAATACTAAAATCAAATTATTTTTTATTTTTAGTTGTGAATTTTGATTTTTTCTTATATGATGTAAATACAACTCTTTATTGCTTATGAGGTGATTAAAATGACAGATCAAGATCAGAAAAAGATATTCGTAAAGAACCTTAGATATTATATTTCACAATCACAGAAGAGTCAGAAGGAAATAGCTGATGCTATAGGCGTATCGCCACAGACTTTTAACACATGGTGCCAAGGCGTTGCACTTCCAAGAATGGGCAAGGTTCAGCTTCTTGCTAATTATTTTAATATTAATAAGTCGGATTTGATTGAAGCTCATAATCGTTCTTCACGCACTCCAGAGGACTACGGTCTTACCCGACTCTCTGATGTTCATAAAAAACCTATTCCCATGCTCGGCACTGTCGCCTGCGGTACTCCCATATTTGCCAATGAAGAACATGACAGCTATGTTTTAGCTGATGAAGATATAGATGCTGATTACTGTCTCACCGCTAAAGGTGACTCGATGATTAATGCCAGGATATATGACGGCGACCTTATTTTTGTTAAGCAGTGCAGCCATGTCGAGAACGGAGAGATAGCTGTAGTTGCAATAGGCGATGAGGTCACGCTTAAAAGAGTTTACTTCTATCCGGAGACAAGCACACTGCAGCTCATTGCGGAAAATCCCAAATACGCACCTCTTATATACCGTGATGATGAGCTTGACGGAGTATACGTCATAGGAAAGGCGCTGTTTTTTCAATCGCTTATCCGGATGTAAAGCGTGACAGATTGTCACGGGTTGACGACGCCAGGAAAAAAGTTTTATTTAAATACAATTCATGAAAAGGATTGACTATTACCCGTTTTTATTGTATTTGTTATATACAAGCTTCGGCTTGTAGCATAAAAAGTAAACCTTAGGTAGTAGTCCTCCCATGATAAGGGAAGCCACGAAACCTAAGGTTTTTTCGTTTATATGGAGGTTGCATGAATAACAGTTTTGACAAAACAAACTATAAGCATAATATTTCAACCGCAATATTAGTTGATGGAGGTTTTTATAGAAAAAGAGCTAAAAATCTTTGGGGCGAGCTTGATCCAAAAGCACGATCAAAAGAGCTCTATCACTATTGCATGCTTCATTTAAGAGATAACTATGAAAATAGATATCTGTATAGGATCTTTTATTATGATTGCCCTCCTATTGATAAGAATATCTACAACCCAATCACAAAAAAGACTATTAAGCTTAAAGACAGCGAAGCATATATTTGGATGAATAGCTTTTTATCGGAGCTTAAACATCAAAGAAAACTTGCATTGCGTTTAGGCAACATAAATGATAATCAACTTGCGTATCATTTTACTGCAGATGCCACAAAAAGGCTTTTATCTGGAAGTTTAAATATTGATGATGCTTCAATGCATGATATGGAGCTCCATATGGAACAAAAAGGCGTTGACATGCGAATTGGTGTTGATATCGCTTCACTTTCCTTCAAAAAGCAAGTAAATCAAATAATCCTGATTTCGGGTGACAGCGACTTTGTTCCGGCGGCAAAGCAAGCCCGCAGAGAAGGGATTGACTTTATACTTGACCCAATGCGATCGACAATAAGACCTGATTTATACGAGCATATTGACGGAATACGAACACCTTCGGTAAAAAATCGTTTTGCACACTGATGTTGTAGAATTTCTTCTTCAGTCATGTTAATATAAACATGCAATAAAGCGAATGACCAGCGTGCCTGATTGCATTAGACCTTGGGAAGAAATTCTCAAGGTCTTTTTGTTTTTGTTTTTCAACCGGTGACAGATTGTCACCATTTTGTTGACGTCAACAAAATGATAGTAGCTTAAGGAGGTATTTATGAAAGATACACTTGCTTACCCTGTTTATATTCAAGAATGTGAAGGCTGCTATTGCGTAAGTATTCCTGACCTCGAGCAATACACGGAAGGTCATACCCTTAATGAAGCAATGATGATGGCAAAAGATTGTATTTCATCACTTGTCATATATTACGAAGATGAAGGAAAAGAAATTCCTGCTCCGTTTTCTGTGGATTCTTCACCTGAAGGGAATGAAAAACTCTATATGATAGACGCTGATTTTCGACTGAAAAAAATGAAACCGTGACAAATTGTCACCATTTTGTTGACGTCAACAAAATGATATTCAGATACCGAGAAATCCTCTACAACCGTTTTAAACGTATGTAATTGCATACGGTTAGAAATCTACGATTTTCCTAATACCAGGAAAATCGCAACGCTTAAATGATAGGAGAAACTATGAACGATAAAATACAGCTTTTTGAAAATCAGAAAATTCGCACAGCATGGGATGCTGAGAATGAGAAATGGTACTTCTCTATAGTTGATGTTGTTGGCGTGCTGTCTGAAAGTACAGATAGCCGTAAATATTGGAATAAACTTAAACAACGTCTCAAAGACGAAGGAAATGAGACGGTGACAAATTGTCACCAACTGAAATTAAAGTCTCCAAAAGACGGTAAGCGATATAAAACTGACGTAGCAGATACTGAACAGCTTTTGCGTATCATCCAGTCCATCCCGTCCCCAAAGGCTGAACCATTCAAGCAATGGCTTGCTATGGTAGGTCGTGAGCGCATAGAGGAAGATATAGATCCTGAGCTTACCATCAACAGAGCACTTGAAGCCTATGCGCGTAAAGGATACGATGCCGACTGGATCAACCAGCGATTGCAGACTATCAGAGCACGCAAAGAATTAACAGATGCCTGGAAGTCTCACGGTGTAAAGGAAGGAAAAGAATACGCCATACTCACGAATGAAGTCACAAAAGCATGGTCGGGTATGGACACAAGAGAATATAAAGACCTCAAGGGCTTAAAAAAGGAAAATCTCAGAGATAACATGAGCACACTTAAGCTTGCTCTTAATATGCTTGCCGAAGCCACAACTACAGAACTTACAAAAGTCCACAATCCTGAAGGACTCGCTACAAATAAAAAGGTGGCTCGAAGCGGCGGAGAGATTGCCGGCAATGCACGCAAGGACATTGAAAGAAAAACAGGTAAGCCTGTAATCACTGCTAAAAATGCCGAACAGCTTAACAATGCTCTGATAGAGATGATAAACACATCGGCATCATTAATAGAAAACGAAGATGATGAATAAAGTTCTAAACCCCTCGAATTCGATGGGTTTACCAAAACAACACGCGATTTTTGCGCATTGATAAATGCTATATCATTTTCGTGACGTCAAGAAGATGATTTGTGTAGTCATTTCCAAAATGGAAATAACCACTCAATAAAGGAAAGGAGGTCACTATGGCACAAAAGAAAAAGAAATATCCGAAGCTGCCTGCAGGCTTTGGCAGCATAAGGAAGCTGCCAGGCAACAGAAGGAATCCGTATTGCGTGCAGGCCACGTCCCAGGGGCTCGACATTAACGGCTGCCCGATCAGACCGAAACCGCTGTGCTATGTTGACAGTTGGTATAAGGGATTTGCCATCCTTACGGCCTACAATGCGGGCACGTACACGCCTGGCATGGAGAATCATATTGATATAGGCTCAGAGCCGAAAGAAGCAGCTGAAAACATGTCAGAGCTTATACGCGGCATGCTTAATAACTATGCCCTTATCACGCAGCGTATCACGGGAGAAGAAGCTGAAATCAAAAAGACCTTCGCGGAAGTCTATCACGAATACTTTATTGATAAATTTGAAAAGTCTAAAAAGCAGTATTCAGTATCAACCATTAATTCAACAAAAGCAGCGTTTAAGAATGTAAGCCCTCTACATGATAGGCTTATTGCGGATCTGCGTTATGCTGACCTGCAGAAGGTCATAGACGATTGTCCGCTTAAGCACTCATCGCTTGAGCTCATGGTCACACTGATCAAGCAGGTGTTTAATTATGCGGAGCTCATGGAGTATATCGACAAGGACTATTCTAAGCGTGTATCGATTCGTAAGCCCGATGATGATGAGCACGGTGTACCTTTTTCAATCGATGAGATCAAACAGCTTTGGAAGGATAAAGATGATCCTACGGCTGAGATGCTGCTTATCATGATATTCTCCGGGCACCGAGTCTCCGAATATGGTGTAGCGAAAATAAATGTCAAAGAAGCATATTTTGAAGGCGGCGTGAAAACTAAAACAAGTAAGGTCCGGATCGTGCCGATGCATTCCGCTATCATTCCGCTTGTAAAAAAGCGCCTCCGCAGGGACAAAAAACTTATCGGTACTCCGCAAATACTGCGAAAAGATATCAAGAAATATTGTGCAGCTCACGGCATGACCTACCACACACCGCATGACACCCGTCACACCTTTGCCATGCTCTGCGATAAATATAATGTTAAAGAGAACGATAAAAAGCGTATGCTCGGACATGTATTTGAAGATGTCACTAATGCAGTTTATGGGCATAGAGAGCTTGAAGATTTAAGACTTGAGATTGAAAAAATAAAAGTCTCAGATTTTCTTTAATTTGTTACTAATGTGTTACTAATGAAACCATATAATTTCGAATAATACACAACAATACATTCTAATATCAACCTATCTAAAACGCCCATTTCATGCGGCTTTCAGCCGTTTTAGCAAGCTATATAAGGGCTGCGCTAAAACCCCCAATCCTTTAAAGATACTCTAATTTGTTTATCGGATGAAAATAGCCGAAACTGATAATCATTCAGTTCCGGCTATATAAACATTTAATCAATAATTTTTCCATCGATCGAGATAGTGACTATCTGCCAAGGAATAAACTTACCACTGGCCTGCAGTGCTGTCTTTACAGCCATTTCCAGCCCTCCGCAGCACGGTACCTCCATGCGTACGACTGTAACACTCTTGATTTCGTTATTTCGCAATATTTCCGTCAGCTTTTCACTATAATTTACACCGTCAAGCTTAGGGCAGCCCACCAATGTCACCTTGCCACGAATAAATTCCTGATGGAAATTTGCATAAGCATATGCAGCACAGTCTGCTACAATAAGTAATTTTGCTCCGTCAAAATACGGTGTATTTATCTTCGTCAATATAAATAATCTTACGAATCATCTGATTTTCCTCCATTGCAGATATTTTTGCTTTTGTGGCCTAATCATAGTATGATATATCTAACTTGTATGTTTGATTTCGAACAATAGGAGCATTTTTATGGAAAAATATTTACCAATTTTAAGAAGCTGTCCTTTTTTCACAGGGCTTAATGATAATGAAATCCTGTCTATTCTTTATTGTGTAAATGCTTCCAAAATCTTCAGACCTCGTGGTTCATATATTTTCAGAGCAGGAGACTCCACAGAAGTTATGGGGCTTGTGCTAAGCGGTTCAGTATTGATAATTCAGGAGGACCTTTGGGGGCAGCGCAATATATTATCCAAATGCTCTGTTGGAGACTTTTTCGGAGAACCCTATGCCTCAAATCCGGGTGCAGTCTTAAATATCAGTGTTGTGGCGGAAACAGATTGCGAAATATTGTTTTTAAATGTTAAGCGTCTGTTAGTTTCTTGCCCGACCGCCTGTGATCATCATCTGAAGCTGATTCGTAATCTTGTCAGCGTACTGGCGAACAGGATCCTGATCTTAAATGGTAAAATCACTCATGTCAGCAAACGAACGACCAGAGAAAAGCTTTTATCCTATTTATCTTCTGAATCTATCAGACATGCTTCTCTGTCCTTTGACATTTCTTTTGACCGTCAGCAGCTTGCTGACTTTCTGTGTGTTGATCGTGCAGCAATGTCTGTAGAGCTTTCAAAACTGCAAAGGGAAGGATTGCTGAAGACAAACCGTAATCATTTTGAGTTGCTTAAAAGCAAATAGCTTTGATAAATAAATATTATATATTAAGAGCCAAAAGGCCTGATTTAAACGTATACACAGATATTAATATTAGGAATAAATGGGAGCTTTTTTATTAATGATTCCCATTGCCTCTTATTGATAATACGCATTGTGATGCGTATAGTATAGTTAGCTGTTAGAGAGTTATTGATATGAAAGATATACTTGTGTACCCTGTTTATATTCAAGAATATGAAGATTACTATTGCGTAAGAATACCTGATTTTGACCAATATACAGAAGGGCATACTATCGGCAAAGCATACTTAAATACCAGCATCAAACAGCTCTCAATATGAGCTCTTTATCTCTTTCAATCTGTTAATATCTGCAGAAAGTAACGATGCAGGCAAATGTCTTGTTCAATCTGCTTTAATAGACATAAAACAGCTCTATTGTCTCACCCAACGGTCCGGTAAAGAAAGCACACCGGATCGACATGGGCGGATCCGAACAAATCGTCTCGTCTTCAGCCTCCTGAGTCACTGTGTATCCTTCACTCCTCACAATTTCGATCCAGGTATCGACATCTTCCGCAACATTTGTTTCAAATGCAAAGTGATTGAGTCCACCGATTCCATCCATGATCTTACCTGTCGCAAAAATCTCTACGATATCGCTTCCAGCACTGAGCATACATCCGGCATCATCACCGGTGCCCCAGCTGCGTACTGTCTCAAGTCCGAGAGTGTCTCTGTAAAAACCGATGACCTTTACATATTCTTCCGCGTCACCACATTTCAGAGCAATATGATGAATGCCACTAAATGCCTTCATGTTTTGCATAGTGTGTCCTCCGTGTTCTTTGCTGAATTAATAATCTTCTCCAAAATAATCCGCCTCTATATGAACCTAATTAAAATGTAACGACTTTTTCTTAGTATATCAACGCATTCCTTTTGAAAGACTCTTTTCTTCTTTCCTTCCAAAATGCACAGAACCCTGAGTTACAGGTGTTCCGTGCATCTGAATATAAAAACTATTTTTGAATAAGCTTATTATTACCACACAAACGTGTACATGATATGCGTAACTGCGGCAACTAACGGAATAGCAATCAGTGTTCTTTCTACAAACAGAATCACAATATCCATAAATTTACAAGGAATACCGAAGAAATATACAGGAAGTATTGTCTCTGAGATATACAAAATCTGAAGTAATGAAACAATACAAACAAAAAATCTTGTTGCTTCACTCGCCACAGGCGCAATCATAACTGAAGGAAGGAATAGGTCCACTCCACCAAGTAAAATTGCCTGGGCTGCAGTTCCGGCCTCTTCAATATGCAGAAAAGTAAGTAACGGAGTCAGAGGCGCTCCAAGCCATCCCATTATCGGAGTATAGTTACTGATAATAAGTCCTATACAACCTATACACATCATCATAGGAACAAGCCCGGTAACTACTTTACAACCACCAAGAAATCCGAATAAAATGTCTTTGAAAACATTTCCGCTACCGTCAGCCTGTTTCACTCCAGCATCAAGTGCTTTCTTCAGCTGCGCCTTGCTATAGTGCAGATTTTCCTGACGCATTTCTTCTGTCTGTACCTCACCATCAACATATACATCCGGATATTTACTTATTGGCGGTATTCTTACAATTATGATTGACATAACAAAGGTAAGCAAGAAATATATAATGAACATTGGTCCAAAATGACTTATGAGACCACAGTAAGTAATTAGAAATGTACAATATCCTACCGAGTTCAAACTGAAATTAGTAGCAATAAAGAATGATTCTTTGTTGGTATACTCCTTTCTTTTATAAAGATTTGATGTCAGCAAAATACCAACGACAGCTGCTCCTACAATTGATGTGACCATATCCAGAGCACTCTTACCCGGTGTCTTCCAGATTGGTCTCATCAAAGGTTCCATCAATCCGCCTACAATATGGAGCAAGCCATAGGAAGCAAGCAACGGCAACACTGCCATGGCTATAGGGCTGATTGCAATTACAGTATGGAGCGTGTCACCAATCATTACATCGCCCACCTCAGGAGTCCATATGAGATTAAGAATCGGTAGGTCGATATGAAAATAGTATGCAGCACTGAAAATAGTTGAGATAAGGTACATTGCAAAATGAAGAGGTTTGTCATCCTTAAAGTAGTTATATAAAAATGATCCTTCTTTTGCAAAGTTCTTTCCAAAAATATTTCCTACGAGCATCAGCGGAGGAATAATCCCCACAATGAAAGCTGCCCTGCTTCCAATAATTTTATTAAGGAAAATATCTTTGTATAGATAGTTAAAAACCGGTGCTCCATTAAAATTGACAAAAAAGATAATGATTCCAAACGTTGCTGTAATTATAAGTTTTATAAGTGCTCGATTATACGAACCTTTCAGCTCCAACTGCTCATTTTCCACGGGGTTCAATATTTCATTTTCCACGGGGTTCAATATTTCATTTTCCGCGAGGTTCAATATTTCATTACTCATGTTTTCTCCCTCTCTAATGTCCAAGCTTACACATATTCTTTTACTTCAACTCAGGAATACTAAAGAATTTTAAATTTTCCATGCATGGTTCAAGTTCTTTTTTCAGAATTTTTTTCACAATATATACAACTGTCTCATTGAAAGGAACTGGTATGCCAAACTCCTTTGCATCTTGCACTACCTTTCCGTTTAAATCATCAATTTCACATCTGGTCTTACCTAAACGGATATCTTGTAACATACTGGCTATCTCGTTATAGCTTAATAGGATCATTTTCCTGAGACCCTTCTCGCACTCCCACATCTCATCGATAGTGCTGAAGCTGAAGTTTTTTACCTCAGGACAATAGCCTTCCATATCGATAGGCTTAATCTTCTTAGCCTCCATAACCTTTGCAGCTTCCTGACTTATATACAGCATGCACCTCATACCATCATAGTTTTCTAACGCTTCTCCAAATGTGCAGCCCAAGCTGGCTGACATTCCACTTATCGTTGCATTCATAGCAAGCTTAGTGTACTTAATACCATATATATCATCAGTGATGCTAACAGCTCCCACGCTTTCTAAAATGTTGGCAATAGCCTTCAACCTTGGAGTAATTGAACCATCTAACTCACCAATATAATGATGCATGGCAGAGAACTCAGTTGTAAGTTCTGAAACACCAGGTGAAATATATCTTGCACCATGATAAACGCTTCCACCGATTACATGTTCGCGTCCAACTATTGCAGCTACTTTATCCTCAGGTAAGCCGTTTTCCAATGTTACAATCACTGTTTCCGGACCAATGTTTTTTTTCACTCCTGCCAATGCATCAGCCATATCCATCTGTTTTACTTGTAAGAAAATCACATCAAAGATGCCTTCTGCCTCTTCTGGGATGGTAGCTTTTACAGGAATTACCGCTTCATAAAGTCCAACAATCTTTGCTCCATTCTGATTTAATGCATCAACATGTGGTCTATTCACGTCAATAAGTGTGCAATCATATCCTCTGCGTGTTATCAACGCGCCTGATATCAGTCCCAACGATCCGGCTCCTAAAAATGCAACTCTCATTTTGTACCTCACCTTCTTTTTAAAATCTCATATTTTCTATCAGCATGGCTATGCCCTGTCCGCCGCCGATACACATGGTCACAAGGCCGTTCTTCTTTCCCATGTCACGCAGCTGATCCAGCGCCTTGATTGTCAGGATTGCACCGGTGCCGCCCATCGGATGACCAAGAGCAATCGCTCCGCCGTTTACATTGACCTTGTTCATATCAAAACCGAGTTCTCTGCAGCATGGAACCGCCTGCGCCGCAAAGGCTTCATTGATCTCAATGACGTCGATATCATCCAACTTCAGACCGATCTTCTTCAGGAGCTTCGGAGTTGCTTCCATCGGACCCATGCCCATGAAATGCGGATGTACGCCCGCAACCGCATAACCTGTTACCTTACCGATGGGTTTCAGACCCAACTTTTCTGCAGTCTCTTTTTCCATCATCACGAGCGCAGCCGCACCGTCGCAAAGCGGGGAGCTATTGCCGGCTGTAACGAGGTCACCCCTATACGCAACCGGCTTCAGTTTGCCGAGAGATTCCATGGTCGTCTGCGGTCGGATCGTCTCATCCTTCCTGACACGGATCGGATCACCCTTTCTCTGTGGAACCTCGATTTCCATCGTGCTCTCATCAAAAAATCCCCTCTTCCAGGCAGCCTCTGCAAGCTCATGGGAGCGAAGCGCAAACTCATCGCACTCTTCTCTCGTCATGCCGAACTTCTCACCGACATTTTGGGCAGTATCAACCATTGGACACTCGCCGATTTCATCCGTAACTGAAGGCGGATCGTAGAACATATCCGGGCAAGGAACCTGGAACGCCCTCTTCGGCTTAGCCATGACCCATGGACGGGTCGAATCGCTTTCCACACCGCCACAGACCACGATATCATAGAAACCGGTCTGCACAGCCATGGATCCGAATACAACAGCATTAGCACCGGAGGCACACTCACGGTCGACCTTGATTGCAGGTACGGACATAGGCAGCCCTGCTGCCAATGCCGATGCTCTCGCGATGTTCTGCCAGTCGTTATTTAAAATGTTGCCGAAGATCACATCATCAATGGTGACTGGATCAATGTCGGCACGCCTAACTGCTTCCCGTATTGCCATAGCACCGAGGTCAGCTGCGGAAATTGAAGACAATCCGCCGCCGACTCTTCCCACAGGCGTCCTTACCATTGAAACAATTACACACTCTCTCATTTGTCCCTCCTTATCAGCTTAATCTTATGGACATTAGTTCAAATGACTCCGTTATTTCTAAGTTCTTCCAGTTCTTTTTCTCCCATACCCAGCATTTCTGAAAGAATCTTAGATGTATGTTGACCAATCATCGGAGCCGGTCTTTGAGGTGCATCCGCACAGCCGTGCATTTTGATTGGCGTTCCTGGTACAATGATTTTTTCTCCCAGGAATGGATCGTCTATTTCCCAAAGCATGTTTCTCTCTCGGATCACATCCATTTCACAAAGATCCTTCACATTCTGGATTCTGCCAAACGGAATACCGGCACCGACGATCATCTCCTCCAGTTCATCCAATGTATGCTGCGAAGTCCAAGCATTGATGATCGGTTTCAGCTCCGGTGTGTTCTGAACACGACCTGAGTTCTCACAAAAACGAGGATCTTCAGCCAGGGCAGGATTCCCCATCAGCTCGCAAAAGCTATTGAAGAATTTATCTGAACCGCAAGCCAGCATGAATTGACCGTCCTTAGCCACAAAGGAACCAAATGGCGCAATAGACAAATCATCATTGCCGTTAGGTTTAGAAACATTTCCCTTGTAGGTATACTCAGGGACCGCACTATCCAAGAGAGAGAAAATTGTATCAAGCATTGAAACGTCAATATATCTTCCCATTCCGGTCTTTGCTCTCTGATAAAGCGCCATTGCAATTGCTGCCGACATATAGGTGCCAGAAACACTATCTGCGATTGCCGGCCCGATTTTTGTAGGCTGTCCGTCAAAGCCTGTGATGCTCATTATTCCGCCCATCGCCTGTGCTATCGGGTCATAACAAGGGCGCATTGCTAACCTGTTATTTAGACCGAAACCGGTAATTTGTGCGTAAATAATACTAGGATTGGTCTCTTTCAGCACGTCATACCCAAGGCCAAGCTTATCCATAGTTCCAACACGGAAGTTCTCAATAACAACATCAGCTTTTTTCACAAGTTTTTTAAAGATCTCTTTTCCATCTTCCGCTTTTAGGTTAAGGCTGAGACCATACTTATTTCGATTAATATAACTGAAATATGCGCTTTTCCCTTCCTTGACCGGCTCCCAGGTTCGAGACTGGTCGCCCCTTCCTGGCACTTCAATCTTAATAACGGTTGCGCCCTGATCGGCCATGTGCATTGTGCAGAACGGTCCAGCATATGCTTGACTAAGGTCCAAAACAACTACCCCGGTTAAAGGCTTCTCATTAAGTTCTGATTTTACAAAAGTATCGCCCATAAATTGTTCCTTTCTGTATGTTTTGTAACGCCTCTACCTTTTAATGAGCATGTATCGTGCCAAAATCAAAGTTCTATTCAAATTATCTTCATTTTTGTCATTAAGGCTAAACTTGGATTCACAAATCTAACACTATCTAACAAAAAAACAGCATCTTCTGAATGCATTCAGAAGGTGCTGTTTTTATTTACCTTATAATAGTTGAGTCATGTAAACCGAGTTGTTTTTGAGTCTAATTCGAATCCGTTTTTATATAGACTCATATGCTTTTCTGTATTATTCGGTTCTTTTGTTAGTCCAAGGATTTTTAAGGACAATACCAAGCGTTTTCAATCTCCTTGAGGCCGTGGTCTGGCTGATACCCAGAGCAGTTGCCAATTCCCTGGTGGAAGAGCAATGCAATGCAGCTTCGCGGAATTCTTCTTCCGGTATCAACCTTTTTTGTCTTCCATTTCTTTCATTTCCTTCATGAACCTGTTGTTTATTATCGTGGTTCCATATCCCCCTCTCCTGTATTTCTTTACTTTTATATCCTGTCTTTCCAAATTCCCTGACAAGCATCTGTTGTGTGATAACATTCTCATCAGTTGCCAACAGAAGTCTTTGAATCATATTTTCCATCTCACGCACATTTCCTGGCCAATTGTACTCAGAAAGCATCTCTAATGCGTGATCAGAAAATCTTTTGTGCATCCCAAATTTACCGTTATACCGCCTAAGAAACATGTCCGCCAGGTCCGGTATACTTTCTTTTCTGTTTCTAAGCGCCGGAACCATAATATCTATTACATTTAATCTATAGTACAGGTCTTCTCTGAAACTGCCTTCTTCAACCATTTTCCAGAGATTACGATTAGTTGCACATATAATTCTTACGTCTACCGGAATTGGTTTAGTTCCTCCTACTCTTATGATTTCCCTTGATTGTAGAACTCGTAAAAGCTTAGCCTGCTCGGCAATAGGAATCTCACCTATTTCATCTAAAAATAAGGTTCCGTTATCTGCAATCTCAAAAAAACCTTTATGACCAGTTTTAAGTGCTCCTGTAAAACTGCCTGATTCATATCCGAATAATTCTGCTTCAATTAAGTTTTCAGGAATCGCTGAACAGTTTATCTTTAGATAAGGCTTACCAAATCTATGACTATACCGATTTACAATGTCGGCTACAAGCTCTTTTCCCGTTCCAGTCTCTCCATATATGATGACAGAAGTATCATAAATCGCAATACGTTTTGCCAGTTCCAGAATATTTTTCATTCCGGTGTCTTTAATCACTAATTCTATTCCTGGGATTTCTGCAAGTTCCCCCTGTTGAACAGCATTTAAATGGAATACCTGACTTTGATCCTCATACCTTTCGCGCAGCACTTGAATAAGCTTCGGGTTTTCCTCAAGCAACTTAATACAAAATGCGACATGGCCATTAATATATCCCCGATACAATTGAAGATCTAATTCTTTTCCTACACCTTCTGTTCCAAGTGCAGCGGCAGAATAATTTGCGGCAGGACTGGTATAATAAACCGATCCATTTTGCTTTGTCATTAGTACGCCAAACATTTCCGATCCTTGAATGCAAGTACAATCAATAGTTAGATCTATACTCATGTTATTCAATTTTTCTTTTGCATCTTTATAAGCCCTGAACGGATCTTCCAGTTCTTCAATCAAAATTTCATCAGCCATTTCAAGGCCTCTCACACTTGAAAGCTTCTTTTGTCCTGTTAATACAGCAACAATGTGACCACTTTTCCCTATCTTATTCCTTGCTGCTACCAGACACAGCATGCCGACAGTTTCATACGCTCCGACAATCAGAACATTCATGCCCGGCTTACATAAGCGATATGTCTCATATGTGGATCCGGCATCCCCCAATGCAGATACGCACAACTTCGCAGGACACCAATCTGGAATTCTGGCATATAGACTGCTTGGAAATAATATCGCGTGCCCCTCTATGTCCAACTGTCCCGTCCTCATATTGATACTCTTTACACTTTCAATAATCAAAGGAGTTGTAGACAGAGAAAACAACGTACAGATCCGCTCTCCCACAAATGTCTTTCCAAAATCCGGATGCTCCGATCCCACCTGCTCTACAATTCCCGAAAGTGTACCTCCGGATCCGGTTACCGGATTGTGCATCTTTCCCCTCGTAGCAACAATATTTTGAATTCTTTGAATTACCTTGAACGGTTCATCGTTTGATTCCAATTTGATTTGATTAAAGCTTGCGGAATTTAAATTTATGCACTCTACGCGAACAAGTATCTCCCCACCAAGTATTGGCAAGCTTGTGTCAAGCCTCCAGGCAAGTTGTGGTAAAGTATGTTCTGGATCAACGCTACGATAAGATCCGTATTCACAGATGATATTTGTTTTATAGTTCATAATTATCCTCCAATACTCACGTATGCGCTCGAAGTTTTTCACAAGTTCATTATATGCCAAGCCTCTATCTCCCTTTCCTTACCATGGCATAAGGCTAAGATTATGGCAAGTACTATATTGTTTTTAATAGGCACATATTCTAACTTTCATATGTATTATAAAAATCGGTAAAAACGCTCAAGGACGAATCCGGAATGAACAGGAAAGGCAGGTAGTACTATGAATTCGGGTTATAGGACAAAAAGTGTTGGTGACATATCGTTAAATTAATGTAATCCTTCCGTTGCTTGGAAGTCACATATCTGACATATTGTGCAGTGTCAAGGCCAAAGCCTATGGTGCAAAGCAGCCTTGACACTGCAACAATTGTCAGATGTAATATAAACAAGCAACGGAAGGATTTTTGATAATTACTCTAATTCCACATTTCAGGATAATCAGAAGATTTATGAAGTTCACTCCACACTATAGCGTCACCCCATGTCGGAATGGATCCATCAAGTTTTTTCTTCGATGAAAAACGATTGTATATATCGGTAATGCTTTTATCTGTTGGCATTACTTTCAATATTTCTGCTGCAGGCAGCGGATCCGGTGAGTGCATGTAACACCACCAAAATACAGCTTTGATCCTTCTTTCTATATTCAATCCTCTATGCTCCCTCAGCATGGCTCTAAGCTGGGCATTGACCCCACCTTCTATTAGGTTATTCATAGCAGGGATACTGTCTATTTCACATTGAAGTGCTTCATCCAGATATGTAAACATTGTTCCTTCTGTAATTAGTTTAATAAGTGAATTCTGAGCTTTTAGGAGTCTTTCATGTGTTGGCCTGAATCGTCCGTTTTCATCCTCTGTTACTTGACTTAGAAATTCATGATATTTTTCTCTCCAATCAATGAATCTGTATATCCACTGCTGCATTTCCTCTTGTTTTTCCAGATACAACAGATCTTTTGCGAGTATATATAACTCTGATCCGGCCGGTGTTTTGGGTCTGCTTGTCGTATATCGTTTCACCTGACTGAACACATGGTATATACACCTCTGATGTCTGGTATTCGGCCAGACTTTTTTCAATGCTTTTGCAAAACCTGTACCACCGTCAGACACGACCACTATCGGTTCTGCTATACGCGATATTAATGCCTTATACGCCCCTGAATGTTCATATCTGCATAAGTACCAGCCTAGTACATTTTTATCGTCGCAGCATATCAATACGCAGGCTTTTCGCCCCATGTAAATGCCATCAACATATACAACCTCTCTGGATGCTTCTATTTTGGGCGGCATAGGCCATATGTCCCAAAACCTGACTGTCTTTCTGCGGAATGTTCGCCCATCTCCGATCATTTCTTTCTGACTCTGTTTACCGAACAACCACCTTAAAAATATCTGTAATTGTTTTGATGTATTATCAATTTTTGGTGTTACAGTCATCAAACACTTCTTACATCGCCATCTTTGTGAGCCGGCTGTTGTCCTT
>JALELZ010000009.1 GCA_022768465.1 Lachnospiraceae bacterium | reverse complement strand
TCTGGATATTGCAGCCTTTATCAAGTCCTATGGTGCGCAGCCGAAGAAGGATCTGGGCGAGCTTTGGAAACGTATTGTGTTTAATATGGCGGTTACTAATACGGATGATCACCTGAGAAACCATGCATTTATCCTGACAGACAAGGGCTGGATTCTTTCCCCTTTGTATGATGTAAACCCTGTTCCTTACGGTGATGAGTTGTCTCTCAATGTGTATGAGGAAGATAACAGTATCAGTATTGATCTTGCATTGCAGACCGCTGTGAGATTTGGTATTTTAGAATCGGATGCTGAGGCGCAGGCGGAAGAAATTCTTAAAATCGTCAGAGATAACTGGGAAAAAACAGCTGCTGGATATGGCCTGACCCGTAAACAGATTGAAGAAATGAGGCCTGCATTCAGCGCTTGTTACGAATAAAACACGTAGCGGACAGTGATTATATTGCCAAAGTACAGGACAGTGAAATTGTTGTAAATATCGAGAAGTTTTCATCTGTTGCAGGCAGTGGTCATAACCCACGCAGATTCGTTTCGTATAATCAATCGCACCTTGAGAAACTAAAAAATGCAAGTACAAGGCGAAAAATTGCTACGAAATTCTCTATTCCTATGGATGGTGGAAAATTTGATACAAATCAAGAAGGTGTCACGGAAAAAATAGTGAAAATTCTGCGCGACAAAGGAATGGTAGATCCATTTGAAAGTCTACCTATGGAAGTTCCAAGTGCAAAGAAATGGGAATGAGGCAACAATATGTCAGTGATTTTTTCCGCTAGCCTGTTTTTTATGTCATTTGTTCCGCTATGGATATCGATATTGTTTATTGATGTAAAGAGCATCGTTACCGGCGGAGAGATACGGACAGAGGTTATATCAATCATAATAATTGTGATACATGCCTTTATAAGCGGCTGCATTCTTTGGAATGAGCTAAGGCCAAAGCAAAAAAATGGGGAAAAAGTTTATAGGCTTGTATCCTGCTCAGAAGAAAAATCTATTTCAGCCGAGTATTTGCTGTCGTACATATTGCCATTATTTGCATTTGATTTTACTCAATGGGATCAAGTGGTTTTATTTTTAATTTTCTATGTAACGCTGGCATTTTTGTGTATCCGTCACAATTATTTTAGCATTAACGTCATTTTAGAAGTGTGCCATTACAGATTCTATTCGTGTACATTAGAAAATGAAGACCATATTTCAATTGAAAAAAAGATTATATCCAAGTGTAGGATGGAATTAATGAAAGGTACGGATATATGTATAACATCCGTAAATAACGAATATAGTATTCTCAGAAGGATCAAATAATCAAGATAATTGCTCATTGGACAAGGCACAGTGTCGCAATGTATGCAGGCTACTCAATGATGATTGTACCTGGAGAACAAAAGCCTGAGAAGATGTCATGAGACTCTCTCCTGCAGAAAGGATGTGATTCATATGCAATGGTCCGACGGAAAAAATCGCTGTCGCTGGGCAAATCCGAAAAATGAACGGTACATACGTTACCATGACGAAGAATGGGGGGTTCCGCTTCATGACGATCACAAGCTGTTCGAGATGCTGATTCTGGAATGCTTTCAGGCCGGATTGTCCTGGGAGTGCATCCTGAATAAGCGGGATACATTCCGTGAGGCGTTCGACGATTTTAATCTGGATGCGGTCTGTGCATACGGCGAAGACAAGCTGGAATCATTGCAGAATAATCCTAGTATTATCCGTAACCGGTTAAAGATACAGGCCGCAGTCAGCAATGCGCAGATCTTCCGTGAGATACAGCAGGAATACGGTGGCTTTGCAGAGTACCTTTGGCATTGGACCGATGGCAAGGTGATCTATGAACAAGGACTGTCGCATTCCGAGCTTTCGGATCTGATTTCGAAGGACCTGAAGAAGCGCGGCATGAAATTCGTCGGAACCACAGTAATCTACGCTTACCTGCAGGCGGTGGGCGTGATTTATTCTCATGATGAGGGCTGTTTTTTGGAGCACAAGGTATAAGGCGGTGACGTAAGAACGGCAAATGAAGGCGGAACTT
Organism: Lachnospiraceae bacterium; assembly: GCA_022768465.1. GTDB lineage: Bacteria > Bacillota > Clostridia > Lachnospirales > Lachnospiraceae > Avilachnospira. The sequence continues at coordinate 54,820 of JALELZ010000009.1, read as the reverse complement.
GGATCATACATGGCGTTTCCTGGGATGATCCGGAGTGCATTCACACAGTGGATGAGACAATTGAATATATCAACAAGGTTGGCTTCCTGCCTTTGTTCAAGAATGACATCCCAGGCTTCTCTCTTGAGGATCGCACGGTGCCGGAGCTCTGGTGGTCGGAGGATCCCGCGCGGGATCCCTGGGAGTGGCGCGAAATCATTGCACGGCGCGGCGATGTGGCCTACGGAAAATTCTTTGACAAGAAGGCAGGCTTCATTTCCAGAGAATGGCTGCCGTATTTTCTGAACTTCCGGCGGGATGGATACGATTTTGATGCACTCTGGGAGGACGGAAAGGCGTCGTACAAGCAGAAACGGATCATGGATCTGTATGCGGAGGAGCTGCAGGATCGTGAGTACTATTCCAACGAGCTGAAGCAGACGGCAGGTTTTGGCAAGGACGGTTAGAAGGGCTTTGAAGGCGTGATCACCGGGCTGCAGATGCAGCAGTATCTTTGCGTGCGGAATTTCCGTGTTGACCGGATCTATGAGCAGCCAAAGATTCTGAATCAGATCGCTGTAATGCCGCCGGATGGCTACAATCCTACCGAATACAGCAGGCATGTGTTTCGGATGTTTGATACCGATGAACCGGTGGATGTACAACTCCTCTGCCACTCCTCTGTCATGAAGTATCTGATCGATAACTTCGGCACTGATTTTGAGTCTGAAGTGATTGACGACGATCATTTCAAGGCCACCGTAAATGCGCGTACCAGTTCGACATTTTATCGCTGAGTCTTCGGATTTATCGGCAAGATCAGGATCCTAGCCCCGCAAAATGTGTTAGTCGAGTACAAGGACATGCTGCGGAAGGCCTTGAATGAGGAATAAACGGTTGTGCTGTTAAATATCTCCATCATTCCAAAAGAGAATTATGGAGATATTTTCTTGCTTATTCGTGCAGCAGCCAATCGGCTATATCATGAATTTCAATTCCTTCATAGCTGTATTTTGGATGTTTCGTTCTGGTAATAATCATTTTCGGATAAGCATCTCGGATCTGAAGCAGAGGAGAACATTCTCTCTCAAATGTTTCCTGCCAGGAAATGTTGTCGCTGACCTGAATATAAATCTTTTCGCTGCCTCTTTGTGGCGCTCTAGAAAGCTATATTGCCCCAACTGCCGCCATTTGGTCATTGGCTATGAAGACAAAGACGGGGCAACAAGAATGACTTGTGACAGATATTAGACCGTAATGGTCAGCAGGAGAATGGGCCGCAGGCATGATCGCATCGACATCTATGCCCCTGTCGGTCAGGAGTGTATCTAAAACAACTAAATGAACGTGGCGTAACGACGGAATGGTTGAGATGAAACAGGCTTCATAAATCCATCTCCAGGTCACATGCCGTAAGATCGGTCAGTTAAACCAGACATACATGAGAGGCTGCCGACAAGACGGGATTCCTACACAGTTAGGATCCCCGCCTTGCCGGTGGTCTCTTTTTTTATTCCGGCAAGGCTTTCGAAACTCAAACATCATATCGAAAGCCTGACATGCATTAAGGGCTGAGGATACATATATTGTTCACTTTCGAAAAATGAAAATTTTCAGTTTTTCGAAACAGCAGTATCGGTACCTTTACTTTAGTGCACCCTTTTTCGGGGACCGGGGTCAGAGAAAACCGTCTATCGCCCTGATTGTGACTATGGCCTGCTACTTTCATGTGAGTACCAACTATCTGCTTATGGGGAAAGATCATGACAAGGTGGACAACCGCACAAAACTTCTGGATGTGGTGGCTCAGCTGGCGGAAATCGCAAAAAACCTGTAAGTCTAACGGCGATGCACGAAAAAGCAAGTTCAAGGCATCACTTACAAAAAAAACTGCAAATCCTTACAAGCAGGGCGGGCAACCCGTACTGCCGGTACCTAAAGAAATATCTCCCTATCCACTAAAATTGAACATGTAAGGAGCCAAGAAAACTCCGGACATGAACCTTGAAAACTACATATCATTCTTCAGGTACTAACCTGTGATGAGGAGCTACTGTCCTGGTCAAGCATTTTTGTAACACCAGCAGGAGCAGAAAACCCCGCAACAGAAAAAACAGAATATGGAACTGTAAGGCACTTGCCGTTTTCGACTTTGAAGATAGCGGGTGCTTTTTCATTTCTGCGGAAAGAAAAATGCACCCGGCGTTTGTACCGAGTGCATTTTCTTACTTTCCAAATAAATCGCTGTGCGTTCCTGTTCGGGATAATGTCAAGATGAGCAAATCATTCTCAATCCGATAGACCAATAGCCAATCCGGTTGAATGTGGCACTCACGATGTCCGACCAAGTTTCCGGTTAAAGCGTGGTCTTTATTCTTTTCTGGAAGCTGTTCGCTGCTTGCCAGTTTGCGAATGATGTCATCCAGAAGGTCAATATCAAGATGACGTTTCATCGCCAGCTTGTAGTCCTTCTTAAATTGATTTGTCCAAACAATGTCTAAATGTTTACTCATTCTTTTAACGCCCTCAATGCTTCCTCTACATCAGAGTAGCGTTTTACAGACGGATCTCGGGCAATGCGTTCTGCTTCCAGCATTGCTGCCATCGTTTCCTTGTTCGGCCGCTCCATGCGAACATCAAAAGGAAAACCGCCGACACGGAGCGACTGGCGAAGAAACACATTGATAGCGGTAGTAAGGTTGATACCTAATTCACCATACATTGCTTCGCACTGTTTCTTAATGTCGCTGTCCATACGGACACTGAAATTAGTTGTTGTAGCCATGAATGTCAACTCCCTTCCTTGCTATTGCACTTATATTATATGTGATTTGCGTTGCACAGTCAATCTATTAGACGAAAAATCCACAGAAAAGTCAACAATTATTTTTTGGAGGAACAGCCTATTGAATGTATTTGAAGCGGTCAAGCAGAACTTGACCACCCGACAGGCGGCAGAGCTGTACGGCATTCAGGTCAGCCGTCATGGCATGGCAGTCTGCCCGTTTCACAATGACAAGAATCCCAGCATGAAGGTGGCATTGTTTCGCTTGCCAAGCGGATGGAGATGCAGTTGATTTTGTTTCCCGTCTGTTCGGACTGCCCAGCAAAGTCGCCGCTATGAAGCTGGCTGACGATTTCGGTATCAGCTACGACAACAGGCAGAAGCACAGAATCAAGCCCCATATCCGAGAGCCTACCCCAGAACAGAGATACCGCCAGGAAGAAAGCAGATGCTACAAGGTGCTGTCCAATTACTTCCATCATCTCAGGGCATGGAAGCAGCAAACGCAAGCACGGCAGCCGGGGAAGGTGCTGCAGGCGTAAAGTCTTTGGGACAGAGGCTGGCTGAATTCAAGGATAAAGCACTGGATTATGTGGCCGAGCATCCGTAGGTTTTCCTTGTGATCGGTGCGTTGGCGATCCTGCTAATTATCGTTTCGCCTTCCCTTTCCTCCTCCATTTTAGATTTTTGACATTTTGTCCGTTTTTCTAAAGTATATCGTTTTTAAAAGGTATTAAATAAAAGAGCCTAAGCTGCAGACCTGGGAAATGTCTGGTATACCGAACAACATAGGAGGTATATTACTCAACTTCGTTGCAATTAGTTTGACAATTCATGGCTAAAAAAGCCGGAAAGAACAAAAATCGTCATGAAAGATATCTTGACTGTGAAATAAAGCTGTGGTAGCATGGTAAAGAATTTTCGACAGAAGTCGATATAATGGGAAGAAATCCCGGATTATTTGTCAGAGTTTTTAGTAAATATATGTCACAAGGCATATGACTTTTCAGAAGAAAAGCAATATGTCTTGTGACTTTTTTATTTTTCAAAGCATTTGCCGGTGAGGCAGCAGGTAGTGGGTATTGGATATGATTGACTGTAAGGAAAAAGAGCTTGAATTAATTCACACGGAAGAAAACATGAATCATTATTGGACACATCGCTCTGAAAGCTACAGCGATATCAATAACGAACAGCTTCACAGTGTAAAGAAAAGCGCATGGGAACAGGCATTATTCGCTGATATTGATGAAAGCAGACCTTTAGATATTTTAGATATAGGTACAGGCCCGGGACTGTTTGCAATTATAAGTGCACTTAGAGGGCATCATGTTACAGCGGTGGACATGAATGCAGAAATGCTTTGTAAGGCTTCTGAAAATGCTGAGCAGGCAAAGGTTAAAGTTAAATTTCAGCAGGTGGGTCACGTCCTTCCTTTTGAGCCTGAAAGCTTTGATCTGATAATTTCCCGAGATGTAACCTGGACACTTACAGAACCTGAAGAAACTCTGATGTCATGGGGCAGACTGCTTAAGAAAAACGGAATCATTAAATATTTTGATGCTGAATGGTATTACTACCTTAAAAATAAGGAAAATATGAGGCATTGGCTTACAAGCAGAGAGACGATCCTTAAGCAGGGAGGTTCATTTTATGTTAAGTCAAACGAAATGGAAGAGCTTGCGAAGGAGCTTCCGATGACATATAAGGACAGACCTCAATGGGATATAAAATTCTGGCAGGACAATGGTTTTACCTGTGATGTACGTGAGTCGATGAATCCGGTCGTATACAGTGAAAAGGAGCAGATTCAGTATCAAAATTATTCCGTCTTTTTAGTTACTGTAAAAAGAGGTAAATGATGCGAGCGGCAATTATTGTAAGAAAAGCATTATCGGAACTGATTCAGTTTGCGGTCGTGCTTATAGGAATAACGTTTTTGACCTTCTCCATCATGTTTTTATCACCCAAAAATCCTGCCGAGCTATGGCTTGCTGGATCTGAAGGAAATGTCGGAGTTATTTCTGAAGAAGCTATCCGTGAACAGGAAAAAATCATGGGGTTGGATAAGCCTTTTATGGAACAGTATACGACATGGCTTGGAAAGGCAGCACACGGTGATCTTGGAGTATCATTTACAACAAAGCGGCCGGTCACGGAAGAACTTATCCGCAACATGGGTCCGACACTCAGGATGACAGTATTTGTATTGATCATAACCGTGGCGATCTCACTTCCGACAGGCATTTTATGCGCAGTGTATCGCGATCGTTTATTGGACAATATAATGCGCATATTTTCCTTTTTCGGAATATCGATGCCCTCATTTTTACTGTCACTGATATTCCTGTGGTTTTTCTGTATAAAGCTGAGAATGTTTCCGGTGCTTGCTCAGGAAGGCTTTCGCGGACTGATACTTCCGAGCGCAGTATTGGTGATTCAATGCTCTGCAAAAATGATACGGCAGATCAGAGGCATCGTGTTGGAACAGCTTGAGCAGCCTTATGTGGACGGAGCGGTAACAAGAGGCGTTAAATTTTCAAGCATTTTGTTTTCACATGTATTAAAAAACTGTGCGGCATCCATTTTAAGCTGTATCGGTTTATATGTTGGCATACTTATTGGAGGATCCACAGTGATTGAAGGCATTTTTTCTGTAAATGGCCTGGGCAGGCTGGCGGTCAGCTCGGTTGCGAGAATGGATCAGTATGTAGTGCAGGGCTTTGTCCTTTGGGTAGCGCTGGGATATCTCATTATTAATCTGATAATAGACATTTTATCTGCTGTTATCGATCCGAGAATAAAGTACAGCCGAAGCACGGAGGATCAGGCATGAAAAAGAATTTATCCTTCTATATTTTGTCTGCACTGGTTTGTCTGTTGCTGATAACTGCACTTGCCGCTCCGATTTTAGCACCGAATGATCCGAATGAAACGAACTTGCTGGCGGCACAGCAGGGCTTCAGCAGGGAATTTCCGCTCGGGACTGACGGACTGGGACGATGCATGCTTTCCAGAATGCTGTATGGTGCAAGAGTTTCGATATTTACAAGTCTGTTAATAACACTGATTGTATTTACGATCGGAACGACGGTCGGAATATTGTGCGGATATTTCGGCGGCGCAGTGGACACGGTTCTTAACGAATTGATCACAATAATGCAGGCCTTTCCTCAGATCATTTTGGCAATAGCCATCGCAGGCTTACTGGGAATCGGAATTAAAAATCTGATTATAGCATTGTGCCTTGTTCAATGGGTAGATTATGCGAGATTAGCCAGAAGCTTTACCTATTCAATGCGAAACAGGACATTCCTAAAAGCAGCAAGGATATGCGGAGAATCACACCTTAGTATCATTTTCAGGAGAGTTTTTCCGAACGTGATGCCGCCGCTTATTATAAATGCCAGCCTGGGAATAGCTTCTATGATAATGCAGATCGCCGCTTTGTCCTATCTCGGTATCGGAGTGGCAGAGCCGACAGCGGAATGGGGAGCGATGATAAACCTTGGAAGAAATTATATGCAGACTGATATAAAAATGATAATGATTCCGGGAACAGCGATATTTATTACATCAGCTTTGTTCAATCTGTTTGGCGAGAAGCTGCGTGATAGATTGAAATAAATAACGAAAGAAAAAGGGGGAACAAAATGAAAAAAAGAATGTTAGGCACTCTGTTTTTAGCAGCCATGTGCTCAGTTATGCTTGCTGGCTGCGGAGGAAGCAAGGCTTCTGAGCAGGAGGAACAACAGGGGCAGCAGTCACAGCAGACTGAGCAGCAGACGGAGTCGGCTGAGCAGGAAACCGACAATATTATTACTGTAGCAGACACACAGTGCCCGACTTCATTAGACCCGGCACAGAGCTGGGACAGCTGGTATACAAGCCGTTGGGGAATAACAGAGACTTTATTTAAGCTTGATGACAAGCTTGAAGCACAGCCGTTATTAGCTGAAAGCTGTGAGATGATAGATGAGCATACCTGGAAGATAACACTAAGAGACGATGTTACATTCCAGAATAGCAATCCGATGACTGCGGAAAGTGTTAAATCGTGCTGGGAGCGTACAGCAGATATCAATCCGCGTTTTAATGAACTTCTCTTTATTGAAAGCATGGAAGCGGACGGACAAGTGCTGACAGTTAAGACATCTAAGGTCGTTCCAGGCTTTAAGAACACTCTGTGTGAGCCGCTTACAGGAGTAATAGATGTTACGGCAGAAGAGGATCCGGCTGTTATTCCTATAGGAACAGGTCCGTTTAAGGCTGTAAGCTACGAAGTTAAATCAAAAGCAGTTGTAGAAAAGTATGCAGACTATTGGGGCGGAGAACCAAAAGCAGACGGAGCAGTCATTAACATTATCGGAGATACCAATACTCTGACAATGGCTCAGCAGAACGGAGAAAGTGATGTTTCTGTTAGTATTCCGGGAACCAGCCTCGAGCTTTTTAATGATGGAAGCAAGTACAATGTTGACGGTGTTCCGGGATCAAGAGGTCAGGTAATATTTTTTAACTTCAGAAATTCACAGATTCAGGAGTCTGCTGTTCGACAGGCAATTGCTATGGCGATAGATAAGAAGAGCTATGCGGAAATTCTGAATAAAGGAGCATCTGTTCCTGCTACAGGACTGTATCCTGATTTTATGGCATTCGGAGCAGATCACGGAACAGAATATGATATGGATGCAGCCGCAAAGCTCTTGGATGATGCAGGCATTGTTGATACGGACGGGGACGGTTATCGTGAGCTTAACGGAGAGAAGATATCACTGCGTTTAGTTACATACAGCACTAAGGCAGAGCTTCCGAATTTCTGCAATGAGATCAGCTCATCTGCTAAGAAGCTTGGCCTTGAGATCAATGTTGAGGTTTATGAATCAGTTGCAGAGCAGCAGAAGACCGGTGATTTCGACATGCTCATGGTCAGCTTTACAATGACTCCTACCGGAGATCCGCAGTATTTTGCTGACATAGCATTTAAAACCGGAGGCAGCAGCAATTACGGAGCTTATTCAAATGCTGATGTTGATGCATTGATAGATGAGCTTGATGAGGAGTTCGATGGAGAGCGCAGAGTTGAGCTTGCAAAGCAGATCCAGGATAAAATTGATGAGGATGCCGGATTTATCGTAATAAGTCATTCTAAGTATTATTATGTAATGGGTGCCGATGTTCAGGGGCTTAAGACAAACCCTTCGGAGTATTATCTTCTTAACAAGGATATTATTGCAGAAAACTAATATTATAATGATCGATCAGGTGAGGGCTGCGTGCTGTGCTATGCAGCCCTTGATGTAATAAACGGGGTCATTTTCATGGAACAGGACAATATGATAAGTGTAAAGGATCTGTGTGTTTCATACAGTGACGGTATAGACATTGCAAGAAATATCAGCTTTACGGTAAGAAAAGGTGAATTTCTCGGCATAGTAGGTGAAAGCGGCTGTGGGAAAACCACGATGCTGCGTTCGCTTATGATGCTTGAAAAAGCTGCCAAAGGTCTGATTAAAGGCAGCATTTGCTTTGACGGACGGGAAATGACCGAGCTATCTAATGAAGAGCTAAGAAAGCTCCGGGGTGCGGATATAGTTATGATCCCTCAAAATGCTTATGCCGCTATGGATGGAACCAAGACGATTTCATCGTTATTTTTGGAAACCATGAGAATGCATGGCAGGAAGGTCAGCCGAAAAGTGAGCGATGCATTAGCTGCAAAACGGATGGAAGATCTTTTGCTTGAGGATCCGCAGAGAATACTTAAAGCGTATCCGTTTGAGCTTAGCGGAGGAATGTGCCAGCGCGTGATGATAGCCGCAGCAATGATTAATAATCCTAAGCTTATATTAGGAGACGAGCCTACAAGTGCGCTGGATGTGACAAGTCAGCTGCAGGTCATAAAAGAATTACAGCTGCTTAAGGAACGCTCTAATGTATCAATGATCCTGATATCTCATAACCTTGGTGTGGTATCTGCAATTTCAGATAATATTGCAATTATGTACGGCGGCAGAATCGTTGAATACGGAAGCAGGGATGAAATTTTGCATGATGCCTGTCACCCTTATACAAGGGCGCTGATTCAGGCGGTTCCTGATTTGAATGGAAATATCTCAAAAGGGCTTCCGGGGATCCCGCCGGCATTTAAAGCAGAAATGAAAGGCTGTCCGTTTGCGGAAAGATGTCCGAAATGCCAAAATATTTGCCATGAAATAACACCGCAGAATGCGCAGATCAGCAAAACACACACTGCGGCATGCTTATGCATAGGAGAAAACTGATGGAGCTTCTGACTGTACAAAACTTAAGCAAACAATTTGTCAGAGGACATCAGGCATTTAAGGCGGTCGATAATGTAAGCTTTTCTATCGCTCAGGGAGAATGTCTCGGTCTGGCAGGCGGAAGCGGCTGCGGAAAAAGCACAACTGCCAGTATGATAGCAAGACTGCTTAAAGAAAGCTCCGGAACTATTCTGTTTGACGGGAAAGAGCTTACCGGCAGCAGACGACTTATGCCGGCCGGAAGCGCAATGCAGATGATATTTCAGAATCCATTGGATTCCTTTGATCCAAGAGATACGGTTTTAAAGGGAGTCATGCAGGGCGCATTATCCTACCACATGTACATGAGAGATGAATTAGAGCGTAAAGCTCTGGAGCTTTTTGATTATGTAGGACTTAAGCAAAGCTATGCCGACAAAAAGCTGTCTCAGTTAAGCGGCGGAGAATGTCAGCGTGCAGCGGTAGCAAGAGCTTTGATCTGCAAACCAAAGCTGCTTATTTGTGATGAGGCTACCAGCGCTCTGGATGTGCTTATTCAGGCGCAGATCGTTGATTTATTAAAACGATTAAAACAGGAACAAAACATGTCAATGCTGTTTATTACTCACGATCTTCCGCTTGCGGCAGTCCTATGCGATAGGGCAGCAGTTATGCATAAAGGGAAAATAATTGAGGTAGGAGAAACCAAAGCTCTACTTAATAACCCTCAGCAGGAACAAACAAGGGAGCTGATTGCATCCGTATTGACAATAAGGTGATTAATATAGCGCTTATAGAGCAAAATATCAAACTCAGCTGATTATTAGACATTTTTTATAAAAACAGAAATGTGAAAAATGTATTTACTGTATACATCGCACTAAACGGCTTGACTCTTTTCTGAACACGCGATATGTTAAAAGTGTAACAAATGTAAGTGCTTTAAAGCTCATATTGAGAGAGGACAAGAAAATGGATAAAATCAAAGTAGTACAGTATGGCTGCGGAAAAATGAGTAAATACACACTTCGTTATGCTTACGAGAAAGGGGCACAGATCGTTGGCGGTATCGGACACGGAGCTTCCGTAGGACAGGATATCGGAGATTGGGCAGGACTTGGTGTCAAAACCGGAATTATTATTTCGGATAATGCAGAGCAGGTTCTTGATGAGTGCGATCCTGATGTTGCGATCATTACAACAAAGAGCTTTATCGGCGATATTTATGAGTCGATCGAGCAATGTGTTTTAAGAGGAATTAATGTAATTACAACTTGTGAGGAGGCGATATTCCCGTGGACAACCTCTGCAGCAATGATAAATAAGCTTGATGCGCTTGCAAAAGAGAATAACTGTACGATCGTAGGAAGCGGTATGCAGGATATTTTCTGGATCAATATCGTTGGTCTTGTAGCAGCAGGCTGTCACAATATAACAAAGATCAAGGGCGCATACAGCTATAATGTTGATGAGTACGGCATAGCATTGGCACAGGCTCACGGATGTGACCTTACACCGGCAGAATTTGAGGAGCAGATAGCTCATCCTACAGACTTTGAGCCTTCATATGCATGGAATGCTTCAGAGGCGATCTGCAGCAAGCTCGGACTTACTATCAAGAGTATTTCACAGAAGCATGTTCCTTGCATCATTGACAAGGATATCTACAGTGAGACTCTCGGCAAGGAAATAAAGGCAGGTAATGCTATCGGTATGTCTGCAGTAGTAACCATCGAGACTATGCAGGGAATCACCATTGAAGAAGAGACTATCGGTAAGGTTTACGGACCTGATGACGGAGATATGTGCGATTGGAAGATCTCAGGCGAGCCTGATACAGCGTTCCACGTTGTTAAGCCATCAACAGTTGAGCATACCTGCGCAACAGTTGTAAACCGTATCCCTTCAGTGCTTATGGCACCTGCGGGATATGTAACATGTGATCAGCTTGATCCGATCGGGTATATGACATATCCGATGGAATATTATGTATAAGCTGAGGATTTAAAACTTAGATTCGAACAATGAACGAAATTGTTCAATTATATGTAATATTTAAAGCTATTTAAAACTGAATAAATTAATAAGAACCAAACGTGCAAACAAAAAGTTTCAAGGTAATCACTAAGGTTCGGATAGTTAATGCAAAGGGGCTGTTGCGGTATAACGGCCTCTTTTTTTGATGCAGGATCTTCCGCATTAGTCGTAAGTATGTGATGAACTGGTGATCGGAAACCCGAACAAAAATAATAAGAATTGTAGGGAGTTACAAAATAATTGCAGCTTAATTGTGGAAATGTATACGATTGACGGACTTATTAACAGGGGTTATATTATGGATAATCTGCAATTAGCGATGTGGCGTTTGCGGAAAAATTAGAATTCGATGTGAAAGCTTACATGAAATTAAATATTATATACATGGAGGTAGTAAAATGATCCGGATAGCCTGCTTTGGAGAAAGCTGTGTAGATATTAATTATATCGACGGTATGATTATGCCCGGAGGAAACAGCGTCAATGTCGCTGTATACAGCAGTATGCTCGGGCATGAAGCGGCATACATAGGGTCAGTAGGAGATGATGAATTTGGAAAACTTGTAATGGACTCCATGGATAAATTCGGAATTGACCAAAGCAGGATCAAAGTGGTGAAAAATGGAGAAACCGAACGTTGCTGCTGTAAGCTTATTAATGGCGACAGGGTACTTAGCATGGAAAATCATGGCGGTGTACTTTACACAGATCCGGTCGTGCTTGATGAAAAAGATATAGAGTACTTTAAAAGCTTTGACATAATTCATGCTAATTATTGGGCATATCTTGATAAGGAGCTTCTAAAGCTTAAAGGTATCGGAGTGCCTATCATATATGATTTTTCACAAGCGGGAGATGAAGAAAAGATTGCAGTGGCTTCAGAATTTTCCTCATATATGTTGTTTTCCGCAAAGAAAGAGCTTACAAAAGAAGAAAACCATGAAATGATGCGAATGGCCGTTGACAAATATCATATGCAGATGAGCATAATGACCTTTGGAACAGAAGGTGCTTACATATATGATGGCGTAAAGACCTATTATAAAGAACCTTATAATGCGGAAAACAATGCTGTAGATACTACAGGATGCGGGGATTCATGGATAAGCGGATTTATAACTGAATATACAGAATGCATGAAGCGCCTCATAATTCATAGGGAAACAACATATGGTGATTTTTTGACCGAAGCTAATATTTCTGACTATCGTGAACATGCAATTGAATTCGCGATGTGTGTAGGAAATATGAGAGCAAGGGCAACTACTCAAATAAAAGGCGCATTTGGCTGTGGCATGAGCTTCAGCGAGTTTTATGAAAAAACAGGCATCAGACTCCAATAACCAGAAAACTGTATCTTGTGAATACTATAAAAGTGGCATCACAGGATACAGTTTTTTAATAACTATATTGATTCAATTATATTGGTTTCTGATGGTTGGGTTGTAACTAATATTTCTAATCGATGGTTAATTTCAACCCATTACTGTCTTCATTCATCATGAATTTGACATTACTTCCTACCATAAGCTGTTTTGTCAAATGAACAGGAATTTCATTATTATCAAGAACGGTTTCTTTTAAAACAAAGAGTGGATTGCCTTCGTCAATATTCAGCTGTTCAGCTTCCTCTTTGGTTGCAATCGATGTTTCTAGTTCTATAGTATTGCTGCCATTGGAAGCAGGGTCAAAACCTGTTTCATCCATAATCGTTTTATAAAGCGATCTATTCTCCATATCTTTATTCAAAAGAAAAGCATATTTCCCGAAAGGAAGCCAGGTCTCCTCGATTAATATCGGCTTGTAATCAATAAAACGCACCCGTCTGAGATAAACAACAGGCTCACCCGGCTGCAGTGAAAGAATAGATATAAGCTTTGAGGTAGCAGGCTGCTGTTCTAAAAGCAGAACGTGAGTGTATAAGCTTCTGTTGTTTTCTTTGCAAAAATCTGAAAATCCTCTGAAGTGATTTGATTTCTGCTGCTTTATATGTTCTTTTACAAAGGTTCCTTTACCGTGTATTGTGACTATTATTCCTTCATCGATAAGGACAGACAATGCACTGCGGACAGTGACTCTGCTCACACCGAACTCGCTGCAGAACATTGCCTCGCTGGGCAAAAGCTGACCCGGGTTGTATTCGCCGCTGTCAATGCGTGCCTTGATTTTGTCTATGATCTGTTGATATAAGGGAACCGGACTTTTATTGTTTAGCATATATATACCCCACATTTATTCATATTTGATTATATCCGATAACTTGTATTATGACAAGTTATCCCACTTGAATAAAAGCGTCTTTTACAAAGCCAATACATTAAAATCATAAAATACCTTGTTGATCTCTGTCAGTCTTGAAATACATCATGGATAAAAGTATGATTCGAACAATACAAGTTGACATGATGTATTAATACGAGTTAATATAAGTGAAAGGAGCCGAGACATTTTCATTATAATTCAGGAGGATCTAATATGATTGGCTATGATGAGCAGCAGATTTTAAAAAAAGCGGATTTGATGTATGCCTTAGTCGGCGATATTGAATCAATTGCAGATAGTGTATGTGAGGCGGGTTTTGATAATATTCTGCTGACTTCGTCAGGCGGATCATTAGCGTCTCTGGATCAATACAAATATATGATCGGTAAATTTTCTGATATCCCTGTAATTACTGAAGTTGCGGCGGAACTGCCTCTCGTAGGAAATAGTTTAGTCGGCAGTAAAACGCTTGCACTTATGCAGTCTAAATCCGGTGATACAAAAGAGACTGTAGCAGTAGCTGAATGGCTTAAAGAAAAAGGAGTAACAACAATATCGTTCTGTGGAAAAGAGAATTCCCCTTTGGCTGAGCTTACATCATATACGCTTTGCTACGGAGAAGGAGATCCGCACGACATATTACCTCTGTACCTGTTTGGAAAAATACTTTACAACATGGGAAAATTTGACGGATATTCTAAGCTTCGTGAGGAAATGAAGGATTTTGGAAGAATCATTTGTGATATCCATAAGCAGGCTGATGCGCAGGCGTTAGAATATGCAAAGCTTTTTGAGACACAGGATGAACCATATCAGATCTGGGTAAGTTCAGGCAATACCTGGGGCTTCACTTATGACATGGCAATGTGTATTTTGGAAGAATGTCAGTGGTTGAGAACAAAGTCCGTAACATCGCCTGAATTTTTCCACGGAACGATTGAACTGGTGCAAAAGGGACTTCCGGTCTGCATAGGTATGGGCGAAGGACCAACCAGAGCATTAGATGAAAGAGTAGCAAGATTCTGTAAGCCACATACTGATAAACTTTTTATTTTTGATACTAAGGATTATCCGCTCAACGGTATAAGTGAAGAATTCCGCTGGCTTTTATCCCCGCTTACACTCTTAATGATATATTATCGTATTTCACATGATGTGGCTGATATTCGTAAACATACACAGGATATAAGACGATACTACAGAAGATTAGAGTACTAAAAGATTGACATAATTATTGTGAAAAACTATTAGATTTATCATTCAAGCTGTGCTGTTATTATGCAGGCTGTTGAAAATATAGTTAATATATGTGATAATACGTAGTATGACTATATAATACAAGTTCTGAATGAACGGTGGGATTTATGACTCTGAAGAAGTTTATAAATAGAATATTGCAAATGCTGTTGGTATTGTTGGGAATCAGTTTCCTTACTTTTATGCTGACATATCTTGCTCCGGGAGATCCTGCAACCGCAATGTTCAGTGCAGCAGGTGTAACTCCGAAGCCGGAACAATTAGAAGCGGTAAGAGTCTCGATGGGACTGGATAAACCATTCTTTGTACAGTATATGACATGGTTGACAAACTGTCTTCACGGAGATTTCGGCACATCGTTTTCCAATAAAAATCTTGTACTGAATCAGATCATGGGAAGATTGGGAGCAACAGTAAAATTGTCGTTTTTGTCAATGGGTATAATGCTTATTATATCTATTCCTTTAGGAGTGATTTCGGCAGTAAAAGAAAACAAATGGTGTGATAATTTGATCAGAGTGTTGAATTTCATGGGCATTTCAATGCCGGGCTTCTGGCTTGGACTTTTGCTGCAGTATGTTTTTGCAATCAATCTCAAATTACTTCCGGTAGCTTCACAGGGCATGGGATTAAATAAGATGATCCTGCCGAGTAGTACACTGGCGGTTGCAATGACATCGAAATATACAAGACAGGTGCGAGCTGCGGTATTGGATGAGCTGAGCATGGACTATGTGGTAGGTGCAAAGGCGCGAGGCTTAAGTAATGCTCAGATATTATTCCTGCATGTTTTGCCTAATGCAATGCTCCCGCTCATTACCTTATTGGGTATTTCCTTTGGTTCTCTTCTCGGAGGAACAGCTGTTGTAGAAATGATTTTTTCTTATCCGGGTCTCGGAGAGCTTGGCATTCGTGCAGTACGAGGAAGAGATTATCCGCTGATTCAGGGATTTGTACTGTGGATAGCTTTGATCTACATGGTGATAAATCTAATTGTGGATATCTCATACTCTTTGTTTGATCCGCGTGTCAGAGAAAAGAGGCAGTCATGAAGCTGACGGAATTTATCAGACAACAAAAGAAAATGGTTATCTTTGGTGTGATCGTAATTATTATAGCTTTGACAGCTGTCATGGCTCCTCAGATCACGCATTATGATCCGGTAAAGGCGTCACTTAAGGATGCACTACAGGCACCGGGTTCCGAGCATTTGTTTGGAACGGATACATTAGGCAGAGACATATTCACAAGGGTGATATTCGGAACACGAGTATCCTTGACCAGTACACTTTTATTGTTGGGAATAGTACTTGTGACCGGAAGCTTTTTGGGCATTATAGCAGGCTTTTTCGGAGGATTTATAGATACGATCATTATGCGCATAGCAGATATAATGATTGCATTCCCTGATATGATACTTGCTATAGCAATTGCCGGAATACTTGGGCCGAATCTGGTGAATTCAATCACGGCGATAGCAATTGTAAGCTGGCCGCGATATGCGAGATTGTCAAGAAGTTTAGTACTGAAGATCAAGAACAGAGATTATATTTATGCGGCATATATTACGGGATCTAAAAACGGATATTTGCTGAAAGAGTATTTTCTGCCAAATATTCTGCCGAACTTAATCGTTACGGCAGCAACCGATGTAGGAACATTTATGCTTTCCTTAGCTTCTCTTTCATTCCTTGGATTTGGAGTTCAGCCGCCTACACCGGAATGGGGATACATGCTGAGTGAAGGAAGGCAGTATATGCAGGCAGCACCTTGGCTGATGATATTTCCGGGATTAGCGATATTTATCGTAGTATCAGTATTTAATCTGTTCGGAGATTCAGTCAGAGATCTTTATAACCCTAAAAGCAATGTGAATAAAATAATTAAGTAACGGAGGCAGTATGAAGAAAAAAACTATAGCAATAACTATGGCAGCAGCAATGATTGCAGCAACTCTTTCAGCTTGTGGTTCAAATCAGGAGGAAACAGCAGCTGCTTCGACAGATGCCAATACAAGTACAGAAGCTTCGTCAGCTAAGAAAACAGAATTAAATGTGGCCACAGAACTTATGGCTACAACAAACGAACCGGCAACAGGATGGGACAGCTGGTATGTTCAGCGATACGGAATCGGTGAGTGTCTGATTCGAAACGGAGATGACGGAACCATGCAGCCATGGCTTGCAGACAGTTGGAGTGTTGCCGATGATGAGCTTACATGGACATTTAATATTAAGCCCGGAGTTAAATTCTCAAATGGCACAGACATGACTCCAACAAAGGTTGTGGAGTCTATAGAAAGATTGTACAGACTTACAGATCCTGCAAACGGCGGAGAAGGCCTGCCGCAGGCATATATGACATACAGTTCAATTACAGCGGATGACGAAGCCGGTACTGTAACGATAGTTACCGATAAGCCGACACCGGATATGCCTGGAGTTGTAGCTTATCCATGGATGATGATAGTTGACGCTGAGGCAACGGAAAATATAGATACGATCACATCAGCTCCGATATGTACAGGTCCGTATGTAATGGACTCATTTACAGAAGGTTTGGAGATTAAGCTATCAAAGAATCCGTATTATTACGATGAAGTACCTTTTGAAAATGTTAATGTTATGAGGATCGCAGAATCATCTTCACGTACAATGGCACTTCAGGATGGAAGCGCAGATCTTGCGATTAATATTGCAGCGACAGATCGTAAGATGCTTGAAGACAGCGGATATAATGTAGAGGTTACAGCCGGAGGCCGTGTGTGTGATACCTTCTTCAATTTCAGCAATCCTATACTGGCAGATTCGGAATTCAGACATGCATTCAATAAAGCAATCGATGGAGAGACTGTTGCGAATGTGACCACAAACGGCGCATATATGTATGGTTATGCTGTTGTTCCGTCAAGCTATGACTATGGATATGACGAGCTTAAGTGGGACGACGGATATGATCCGGAAGCCGCAATGAAAATACTTGATGATGCAGGCTACGTTGATACCGACGGTGATGGATACCGCGAGAGCAATGGAAAGAACATAGAGCTCAACTACGTTGTTCAGGCAAACAGAAGTATGGATCTTATAGCTCAGGCGGTTATGGCTCAGCTTGATGAGGTCGGAATCAAGGCAAATATTCAGCTTGTTGAGCATTTGAATGATTATCTGTCAAACGGAAATTATGATATCATCAATGCCTCTATTTCAACAATGCCTACAGGTGATCCGGGATCTTATTTCTCTCGTTGGAGAACCGGGGCAACCGACAATAGCTGCGGATATTCAAATTCTGAATTTGATGAAATATTTGACAAGATGATCGTTGAATTCGATTCTGTCAAGAGAAGAGATTATATAATTCAGCTTCAGCAGATCATTATTGATGATGCTGCAGCACGCTGCAACGGATACTATGCAACAAATGTATGCTATACATCTGCAATAACGGATGTTGTAAATAATCCTTCAGAGTATTATTGGATAAATAAAGACATTAAGCCTGCAGAATGATTTTAATTAAAGACTAAACAACCTTGCAGCAGTATAAAAGCTGCTGCAGGGAATTTTGCATCAGCGAGGAAAAATAAATGTTAGATATAAACGATATGACAATTTCATACGGAGATAATCGTGTTATTGAACATTTTAATCTATCGGTAAAACCGGGAGAAATCGTCAGCCTTGTTGGTGAAAGCGGAAGCGGAAAGACAACTGTCGTGAGAGCAATTATGGGGCTGCTTCCTGGAAACGGAAAAATAGAATCGGGCGCCGTCATATATGATGGAAGAGATCTTTCAAAGCTGAGCGATAAGGAAATGAAAACCTTAAGGGGCAGTGAAATATCAATGATATTTCAGGATTGCGGTGCAATGCTGAATCCTATACGCAGAATAGGATCACAGTTTCAGGAATATCTTAGAATTCATGATAAGAAATTAAGCAAAGATGAAGCGCGAAAAAAGGCAGAATCTATGTTTACATTAATGAGTCTTCCTGACAGTTCACGCATTATGCGCAGTTATCCGTTTCAATTATCGGGAGGACAAAGACAGCGTATAGGAATCGCAATGGCTATGAGCTTTGCACCTAAGCTTTTATTAGCAGATGAACCGACAAGCGCCCTTGATGTTACGATTCAGGCACAAATAGTGCGTCAGATATTAATGATGAGGGACATGTACCATTCTTCGGTAATAATGGTAACCCATAACCTGGGAGTGGCGGCCTATGTGTCAGATAAAATCCTTGTAATGAAAAATGGCAGTGTAGTGGAAAGCGGAACACGTGATGAGATTTTGAAGCATCCAAAAATGGATTATACGAAGAAGCTTATAGAAGCAATCCCGGTTATGGATGGTGAGATATATGTCTGATAATAAAGAAGTAATTATAAAAGCAGTAAATGTATCTAAAAGCTTTGATTTAGGCAAGGGTATTAAGCTTAAAGCCAATAATTCCATAAACCTTGATATTTATAAGGGAGAGACACTTGGAATTGTAGGAGAATCCGGATGCGGAAAATCAACCTTTATACGAATGATACTGCAGATGGAAAGTCCGACAGAAGGCCGGATATTGTTCAAAGGAAAAGATCTGTCTGAACTGAAGGGAGAAAAAAAACGCCAGAGCAGGAAGCACATACAAATGGTGTTTCAGGACCCGGACGGATCATTCAATCCTAAAATGACAATAAAAAAGATAATATGTGAGTCATTGCTGAATTATGGCGAAATCAATTCATCACAGGTGGATGAAAAAGCGGAAGAACTTTTAAAGATGGTTGAACTGCCTGCAGAGTTTAAAGACAGATATCCATTCCAGTTTTCCGGAGGTCAAAGACAAAGAGTAGGTATTGCAAGATCCTTAGCTATAGATCCGGAGGTGCTCGTACTTGACGAAGCAACGTCTGCATTGGATGTATCTGTACAGAAAAGTATAGTGGATCTGCTGCTGAGACTTCAAAAAGAAAAGAATATCACAATAATATTCGTATGCCATGATATTGCACTTATTCGATCAATGTCACATCGAATCATTATTATGTATTTGGGAAATGTTGTAGAGATCGTTCCCAGCTGCAGACTTGGACAGGAATTTGCGCATCCGTATACAAGGGCTCTTATTGATTCGATTTTTTCATTAGACATGGATTTTTCAAAGAAGATTGAAAGCATTGAGTCGGAAATCCCGAGTCCGCTGCATGTCCCGAGCGGATGCCCGTTCAGAAACAGATGTGATCAGTGTATGCGCATATGTGAAGAAGAAAAGCCGGACTACTATGAAGTTGAAGAAGGCCACATGATAGCCTGTCACAAGTTTAAAAACAAATAAAAACATATTTAGACATTGTTAATATGAAAACAAACCAGCCGTAATTAAGGAGAGAATTATTATGTTTAAAATATGCGGTTTTGAGTTGGAGCCGGGAACAAAAAAGCAGGTTATATTAGGCGTAGACATGGGAAATCTTAGACATGTCGGAAAAGTGACGAATATTCCAGAAAATGTGGAGGTCGCACAGGGAACAAATAATTATGAAATGCCGGCAACATTGATTTGCGGAAAGAAACCGGGCAAAACAGCACTTTTTACAGCCGGAATACATGCAGGTGAATTTCCGGGAGTGGCTGCGGTAGTACATGCTGCAAAGGAAATTGATCCAATGGAGGTTTCAGGCAATATAATCCTGATTCATAATGTTAATGTATCAGGGTTTAATATGCGCACGAACGGCCTTGTTTATGAGGATGATGCGAACCTTAACGGCAATTATCCCGGTGACGAGAATGGTACACAGGGCGAAAGAATTGCTGCATATTTCGTTAAAAATATTTTCCCGTATATCGATTTTTGCTGCGATTTTCATAGCGGCGGTAATGGTGAATTTATGTATCCGCTGTTATTTTATCCGATAAACTGTAAGTCGGAAGAGGCATCTTATAAAGCTGCTTTAGCTGTTGATATACCGCATATTGTTATTTCAAAAGCAGAAAAAGGAGAGGTGCATTGGGCTGCAAGACAGTTTGATGTTCCGGGCTTTATTATCGAGACCGGCCATTCAAGTCTTGCCTGCAAAGAATGGATAGATCTTGATATGCGCAACATTTTCCTTATTCTTGATCATCTTGGAATTTATCACAAGGCCGAACTTAATCCGCAGATGATGTGTAAAAAAATCGTATGCTGCGACAATGATTATCTCGGAGGCGAGGCAGACGGCATGTGGGTGCCTATGGTAAAGGCGAATCAATGGTTTAAAAAGGGAGAGATACTCGGAAGGATAGAGGATTTTTACGGCAATACACTATACACCTATACAGCAAAAAATGATGGACTTGTTCTGTATCTCAATAACGGAATCTATGCAAAACCGGGATTTGATATGATGGCGCTTGCATATAGTGATGGGATAAAGGAAGTTTAAATTTGGAGAATAATCAGGAATAAACATACCAGATGCTATACCCTATTATACCTTTGCTTTCGAAGGTATAATGGGGTATAATTTTTTCTGTTAATTCAATAAGACGAGATGACGCAATGACATTAATTAAAGAATTTTTCAAAAAAGAAACTGTATTATGTGTGGCAGGGGCGGCAGCGCTCCTGTCTGTATTTTTCGTACCGGTGAATACGGGATATTTAGAATACATAAATTTAAGGGTGCTTATATTGCTGTATTGTCTTATGGCAGTCGTACAGGGCTTTAAGGATATAGGTGTATTTGATACTATGAGTGCTTCACTTTTAAAAAGAGCACATGGTCAAAGAAAGGTAGCACTTCTGCTTGTGCTGACATGCATGGCTTTAAGTATGTTTATAACCAATGATGTGACACTTGTAACCATGGTGCCGTTTACGATAATGACATTTGAAAGACTGGGCAGTGTCGGCAAAGAGCTTATAAACTGTCTTGTAATGGAGACGGTTGCCGCAAATTTAGGAAGCATGCTGACCCCGCTCGGAAATCCGCAGAATCTATATCTCTATGCGAAATATGGATACACTATGCCTGATTTTATAAAGCTGATGCTGCCACTCTTTATATTGTCGCTGCTGCTCATAGTTTTGCTGACATTCATTAGCATTGGGAAAGGTGACAGTAATGAGATTGAAGTAAAACATGATTTTGAAGGCACCCGGGCAGCTAAGCAAACTGTTAATGTAACAGTAGGTCAAGCACAACTACAGGCTTCGACCTCAACTTCTTATAAAAACAATGAAAAGACGAAGGAAATGAAGCTGTTCATATTCCTTTTGTTATTTGTACTTTGCATTTTGACAGTGGCAAAAGTTTTTAATGAATATGTGTTATTTGTTGGCATAACCGCCGCAATGTTGATAACAGACAGAAAAGCTTTAAGAAATGTTGACTACCTCCTGCTTTTGACCTTTGTGTTTTTCTTTATTTTCTCAGGAAATATGGGAAAGCTTACTGCGGTCAGTAACCTGATCGAACAGCTTATTAAAGGCAGAGCATTGCTTATTTCCATAGTTGTTTCTCAGATAATAAGTAATGTTCCGGCAGCAGTGCTGTTATCGAATTTTACAGCAAACGGCAGAGCACTTATACTCGGAACCAATATAGGCGGACTCGGAACCTTGATAGCATCAATGGCAAGTCTAATAACCTATAAGCTGTATGCGGCACAAAGCTTTGCCGAGACGGGAAAATTTGTACGCAGATTTACATTAATCAATTTCGCATTGCTGGTAATACTGTATCTGGCAGTGGTAGTTGCGTGAGGATTAGGATAAATTGATTAAATTAAGCATTCATAAGAATAATATTTGTCATTGTAGTATAGACGCACTTTCTAAAATCTCATAAAAACCATCTGTATCATCACGTTTTCTGTCGGAAGTCTGGCAGAAAAATATGATGATATTTTTTTTAATGTCATTTTTAGGAATAATAACTATATATCCATTTGATTGGTAACCGACAAATGAGTAATAGCTTTTTTTGTAAGTGGCATTTTTAAGATAGGCTTTGTATGCAGGAAGTCCGGCAACTGTAACAGCTTCAGGTTTAGAAAAGCTTGGATTATCGACAAATCGTGATGCAAAGGAAATGAAAATGTCACCGGCATTCTCAGACGACAGATCTTCGGAATATGTTGTCAGATTGTCATTAAAAAATACTGTACCTGTAAAATCCATGGTCACATCAACATCTATGAAAATCGAAGAATGCGGGTCGCTATCAAGAGCATCTGCAGTATCACAAAAATATTTCGGCAAAATGAAACTTAGTCCGGATATTTCGTAGTGAAGTCTGCCATCAGAAAGCATGTAAGCAGAATGATCATTAGTAACAATAGTACGCTTTAAGTATGAATCAGGATCAACGTCAACTTTTTCATATTCCTCTGATTCCCAATTGGAGCTGTCAGATGTGAAAATAAGTTTTGGATAAGATGCTGTGTCCGCTGAAATTGTGCAGTGAATTTTCTCGAGATACACATTAACATTTGATTCAGAAATATCCCAACTGCAGTTTATGTCAGTGTATGCAACTTCATTTGAATAATAATGTGCAGTACCGTCATCGGATAATATAAGCATGGCATGTTCATCGCCCATATATACACCTGCAAGCTGTGTTGTGTTTATGATTGGTGAAACTGCTGAACTTTTAGTATTAAATTTTTTGAAATCGTCGGGATATGTGTCGCTAATAATTGAGTTATCAGAAATATTCTCATCTCCCAAGTAAGTAATTACCGAGATTACTATAGTGCACAGGATACAAAAGGTTAATAAAATACCTGAAAACAAAAAAATGTTTCTTTTTTTCAAGTTATGATTGGATGGTTTATCTCTAAGAAAATCAGCCAATTCAAATCCGCAGTAAGGGCATTTCTTGTCTGAAACCGATATTCTTTTTCCACATGTAGGACAGTTAATAAGATACATATACACTCCAAATTGGTAAAAATGGTGATATATCACCACCCTTGAGGTGGGAGTAATAAAAATATTATCTGATATAATCAAGGCATGGAGAAATATTAAAGCGAAAGCTTAAAGCAATTATTCAATGCGGTTTTTAGTGCGTATGCTGAATTGTATCGCTTTGATGGCTCCATGCGTAGACAGCGGTCTATTATTTTGCCGAGTTTGTGAGATATTCGGTGATTTGAAGAGGATTTATCATTCTCAAGAGGACAACCTATAAGCTCAGTCAGAAGAACTCCTGTGGCATAGATATCTGTCTGCGGAGAAGAACTTCTGAAACCAAATTGCTCGGGAGCCGCATAACCGACAGTTCCAATCAATCTTGTATCGCCGCCTTTTGGACCTGTATAAAGTCTGGCAGCATTAAGATCAATAAGTATAACACGACCATCCTCTGTGAGGATAATATTGGAAGGCTTTATGTCTCTGTGAATGATAGGTGTTTTAAGCGAATGCATTTCTGATAGGATATCACAAAGCTGCATGGTATAGCTTATAGCCTCTGCTTCACTTAACGGACCGTGTATATCAAGGATTTCCTGCAGGGTATCGCCTGATGTATATTCTTCAATTACTGTGAGAAGTCCATTGTTTTCATACATAGCATAGATGCGAGGTACATTTTTTATGGGATGCTTAAAAAGCTGTTCATATACAGCCAAATTGTAAACGGTCATAAGCTTTTTAATATAGATTTTGCCTGTCTCTATATGCTGGAAGATATAAAGATCGTGTTCTTTATTGAGTACGCCTATCTCCTTGTAATATGACACAGGCAACTTGGAATCAAACATATTTATACCTCGGTGTTTATTTCAGTATAGCAAAGGAAAATACAAATGTACAAAAGAAAAACTAATGAGCTTGAACGGATGCTTATGAGTACTCATCCATCAGAGATTGATAATTTTGTGGAAGCAAATGCTGATGAGATGATGAACGGCAGCAGAGATTTTATGAAATATATGAATCAAAAGCTTAAGGAGAAAAAACTCAGAAAGCAGGATGTTTTACTGAAGGCGGATATTCCACAAGGCTATGGATATAAGCTTTTGACAGAGGAAAAGGTGACACGGCAAAGAGATGTTATTCTAAGGATATGCTATGCGGCAGAATTGTCATTAGATGAAACGCAGCAGGCACTGCGGTTATATCATATGGGAACTCTTTATGCAAGAGATCCCAGAGATGCATTGCTTATGGTGTGCTTCAATGAACATCCGGGAAGCATTATAGATGTTAATGAACTGCTTTTAAAAAATAATATGCAGCCATTAAGATCCAGCGGGATTCAGGAATGAATAGATATATTCAATACAAGATGGGCATGAATCAAACATAATAATTAAAGAGCATTTTATATTAGGAGGAGCTATGAAGGCAGTAATAAATCTTTTTAGAACAGTTGTAATAAGTACAGCATTTATAGTGTGTCTTACAGCCTGTGGAGACAACATTGATAAAAAGCAAGGAGACGGCAAAAAGCAGGTGGATTATTCCGGACAGGAGATAGAATTTTGTGGGTATACATTTAACATTCCGGATTACTATACTGATATGAATAGTTTAGGGGGCGAAACCGGATCGGTAAATGAGACACAAAAATATTTCATGGCAGATAATGGCCTGAACGGGATGCTTTCGTTTTACTCAGAAGATATAGTAATGACAAGTAATGACTATTTTATTGAGAATGCAAAAGATTTTCTTAGCGGTTTTTGTTCAGGGCTTGAAGGCAAAGATATAAGCTTTTATGACTCAGAGGTTGCAGGAATACTTGCACAGGGAGCAAGGTTTTCCGGAACACTTATGAATTTAGGTAATTATGATTGTGATGTAGTTATGTTTTATGATACTAAGATCAAAAAAGTAATCGGTATTATAGCGATGCAGGCAAATAACGGCAGTGCGCAGAGAAATTATCTTGCTGATCTTGAGAATGTAGTAGCTACGGGAAGAGTGACTGGCACTGCAGAAAGTACTGAAACAATAAAGTCTACACAGTCTGAAGAACCTAAAGCATTGATTTTGAAGGATTCATTCGGAGTAATGACGTCGTCGTTCGGCGGCACAGAGTATGTAACATATGCAGGGATAATCAATAACCCAAATAACAACAAGATAGCAGAGTTTCCAAAACTTATCGTGACGATAAAAGCTTCGGATGGAAGTATCCTCGGTACTGGTGATCAGATGGGAAGCTATATAATGGGAAATGACACTATAACATTGGTAGGCTTAATGTCAATGCCTGAGCCGGAAACATTAGAAGGAGCAACTATACATTACAGCGTTGAATGTTCTGACTTTATAAATGAATCGAATAACAATATGGAATACAAAAGAACTTCTAATTTTCTTGTCAGCAATGTTTCAGAAAAAAATTCAGGTGAGAGCTTTGTGACAGGAGAAGTAAAAAATATATCTGAGTATAATGAGGATCTTGTTAATGTGGCAATGCTCTTAAGAAAAGATGGAAAGATAGTTTACGCAGAAAATTCATTTATTGATAACTTATCTGCCGGACAGACAAAGGCATTTCAATTCCAAAGTTATGACGGATGGCCTCAGCATGATAGTGTAGAGGTATCAGCAATGGCTTGGTGATAAGTAAAATTGGAGAATTATTATGAAAAAGTTACTATCAGCAGTTTTATGTGCATTACTGATTGGTTCAGTCAATACTTCTTTAAATGCATATTCAGGATGGAAACAGGATAATGGTAAATGGTGGTATTTGAACGCTGACGGTGGATATACAAAAAATGGTTGGCAAGTCATAAACGATGAATTTTATTATTTTGATCAGGACGGTTATATGCTGTCTAATACGACAACACCTGACGGATATTATGTAAACGATGCCGGTCAATGGACTGAAAACGGAGTTATAAAAACGGACAGTAGACTTAAGAACTTTAAAATGGGATATCAAAAAGGCGATATAAACGTTTTAAAGGATGCTGATCTTTCATCAAAATTCGATGGAAATCCATACTGGATAGAGGGAAATATAACAAAAATACAAGACGACCATGAAAGTGCCTATAGTGGAATTCTAAATGATGTTAATGAAAAGAATTGGTATATCATGATTGATAATCCAAGACTTACAAGTAAAGAAACTTATACTCAGTTTATAGGTCATAATATTTGTATAGATGGATTGTACTTTGGATATGCATCAAAATATGATATGCCGTGTATAATCGCTACAAAAATATACAACTTGGACACAGGAAGCACTATTAATTGCAGTTTAGTTAATTATGTCTCAAAATATAAGGATTTAATACCTGCTCAATCAGTATCAGCTGATCTGAACAGTAATAGTAATGATAAAAAAGTAAATGTTCAAAACGCCGGGAAATATGTTGTTGGTGAAAACAAAGATACAGATTTTGACGAAAAAAGTAACTCATCCGCTAAATCAGGATATGAAAGAATATATAATACATATAAGAAAAAAATTCAAAATAGTGATGGAGATATAAATGAGCTTGCGGAAATATGCACTAAAGGACAAGAGAAGATGGCTGAATATTACCTGAAAAGCGGCGGGAAATATAGTACATATCAAACGTGGTGGAACAAGCTGTATGATTTGTATCAAGAGAAGGTAATAAATATATTCTAAAAAATGGTAAATAAAAATATATATTTAATAAGGATAATTGTATTGATTTAGGCAGGAGCGAAAACTCCTGCCGTTTGCATATAGGAATTATAAAGGCATATCTATAGTTGTGTTTCAATAATTCTCTTATAGTGGTATAGTTAAAATATGATTTATTAGAATAAATCAGTATATAGCTGAAGAGGAGAGAGATTATGAAGAAGTTACTGGCAATGCTTATTTCTGTGATTACCATGTTATGTACAAGCATAACAGCATTATCCTATGGTTGGCAGGGAAGCGGTGAGACCGGATGGTGGTACGGCACAAATGCTGAAAACACAAGCTGGTGCAGTGACGGATGGAATTGGATAGATGATAATGGCGATAATTATGCTGAGTGCTATTATTTTAAAAATGATGGATATATTTTGCTTGATGGACAAGCTCCGGATGGAAGCATAGTAAATAAATCAGGGCAGTGGGTTGTTGATGGTGTTGTTCAATCAATATATGTTGGTGCAGAGCAGACACAGCAGAATACGGCAGAAACACAAGCAGAAATTAATGAGACACAAGCAAACAATAATAAAACCGGAGTTTCGGTAGAAGATTCATATATAGGAAATAGAAATTCAAAGATCTTTCACAGACAAGGCTGCGCAAGCGTTGGAAAAATGAAGGATTCTAACAAGGTCGGGCTTTCAAGTCGTGATAGTGCGCTATCAAACGGTTATAGACCATGCAAAAATTGCAATCCTTGATCATTTTTCACGGTGTTATAAATAATGGGACATATATTTTAGTTGCCCACAACGGTATAGCGAGAGTCGTTAATTCATATTTTTATGATATGACAAATGAGGAATATGCCGGGTTTGGAGTGGCAAACTGCGAAATAGTAAAATATGTGTTTTAAACAGAAGTCAGGGTGGACAAAAAGTGTTGTTTTAAAGTGCAAATCAGCCAAGCATAAGAAAACTATTCACAGAGAACTATTCACAAAGGTATCTTAGAAAAACAAGTCCTTCCGGGAATGTGTAAAGTAAAAGCCAACACAGACCCGGAAGGGCTTTTCGTAATAATTAAAACTCAGGCAAATATATTTATATTTATCGTGCAAGTTACTTTTTGAGCATATCAATGACAGCTTTTTTAAGCTCACCGGTCGCATGTTCAATATCAGGTTGAGCAAATATAGCGCTTATTACTGCAATCCCGCAGATACCGCTTCCGCCAAGCTCCTTGACATTGTCATGGGTGATTCCGCCGATAGCGATTACAGGGATATGAACTGCGTCGCAAATAGCTTTAAGAGTAGAATGGTCTAAAACTTCTGCATCATCCTTTGAGCCTGTAGGAAAGACTGCACCTACTCCGAGGTAGTCGGCTCCGTGGGCCTCGGCCTTTAACGCCTGCTCTACAGTCTGAGTAGAAACACCTATTATTTTATCCGGACCTAAGAGCTCTCTGACATTAAGAGCCTCCATATCACTTTGTCCGACATGGACTCCGTCTGCGTCGATCTTCTTTGCGATTTCAACATTATCATTAATAACAAACGGAACGCCGTATTTTTTGCAAAGCTTTTGTATCTCTAGCGCTTCCTTAAGGAAATGCTCTTCATCAAGATTCTTTTCACGAAGCTGAATGAAGGTGGCACCGCCTTTTATAGCTTCCTCAACCTGCTCATAAAGAGTTTTATCACCGAGCCAGTGACGGTCAGTAACAGCATAGAGCAGGAGATCTTCGGATTTACAGTTGCAGTTATTATCGAATTTCATATTTTGCTCCCTTTTCAAGTTCATCACCGGTCATATTGCATATTGCGTCAATAATACGATTTCTGTAGGTGGAGTTGCCGTCACCTGCCTGCATGTGTGCCCAGCCTATTTCGCCTGCAAGCCCCATAGCGCATACTGCAGCAGCCGCAGCCTCTAAGACATTATCCTTATTCGCAGTAATAAATGCTGTCATCATTCCGGAAAGCTGGCAGCCGGTTCCGGTGATTTTTCCCATTTCGGCACGGCCGTTTCTGATAACAAAGCAGCGTTTTGCATCTGCAACAAGATCGATGGCACCGGTTATAGCTATAACAGCATTGCTCTTTTTGGCGAAGGCTTTAACAAATTCAATTGCCTGAGGAAGAGTTTCTTCGGTTACGGCATCAGCAACGTCGGCATCAACACCCTTTGTAGTACCGCTTCCGTGAGCAAGGGTTTTGATTTCTGAGATATTTCCCCTGATAACTGTAAGAGGCAGCTCTTCCATAAGACGAGTTGCAGTATCAGTGCGAAGAGTGCTTGCGCCTGCGCCGACAGGATCTAAAAGGATAGGATGTCCGAGCTCTGCAGCTTTTCGGCCGGCTCTGAACATACCTTCGACGCTGTGCTTATTAAGAGTACCGATGTTAATGTTGAGGCCGCCGCAGATAGATGTGATGTCAACAACATCCTCAGGTTCGTCAGACATTATCGGGCTTGCTCCGCAGGCAAGCAGAATGTTGGCAACGTCATTTACTGTGACATAATTAGTTATATTGTGTACGAGCGGCACGGAAGCTCTGACATTATCAAAACAGTCTTTAAGCATGATGATAGTTCCTTTCTTTTACAAGACATTGCTGATAAGTGAATTTGAATGAGTTGGTTCTCGCTTTGATCCTAGTGCTGTATTAAAGCTTAATTCTGCATTCTGATCTGCTGTCCTTTTATAAGCGGATAACGTGAAAGCTCAGAGCTGTCCAGATCGGTCTTATGCATGTCGACACCGGAGATCTGAGAATTTTCATACGTCGTATAATAATATATGCCTTTATCGGTATTACAGCAAGAGCTGTATATAGTTATTTCGTACTGATCATTGCCCTGATGAACGAGGCCGCGGGTCTGTTCAACCGATCCCAAAATGTGGAAAAACTGGCTGATGCTTTCGGATTCTGAATCACCTGAAACGGAATTCATTTTTGTAAATGCAACTCTTACGAATCTGGACATTGAGGACAAGTCACCCGGAAGCCCCATTCCGCCCATGCCTCTTGAATATTTTGAAAGTGAAAGCTCCGGTGCAAAGGTGTTTTCCGGCTGTTCACGGCTTAATGCCATGTAGTTATTGAGATTAAACAGCTGAAAATCAAACGGCGGGTTATTGGTCATAACACCGACAGGATCATCGTGTATGTGAATGCCGTCGGCCATAGCTTCGACAACAATGCTCTTATCCTTGTCGGATATCATCCAGTGAAGAGGTGAAAGCGGAAGCTCTTTGGAAAATGCTGTATCACATAAGTTTATGCGTTCAATGACAGAGCGTGCCTCATCGGCTGTTTTGCATTGTCCGAGTACAAATGGAATAAATTCGAATGGTGAAATATTGTAAATGTTATCGGCGGCAGTGAGCGGCTTATATACTGCATTGCCCGGGAAATTGAGTCCTGCCATGCTCAAGCCGTGTTCATTGGTCGCATCATAATAGAGCGGATAGTCATTAATGACAGTAGCCATGCCGATAAGAGCATAATGAGTCGGCATAGAGCTGACATGTCTGAAATCAAATCTAAAATTTCTCGGAGTTACGGTTACTTCCTCGGCATAAGAGAATTCATAGTCGAGAGAACGACCGAAGTAATGATCTTTAGTCTTGTATGTTATTGCTGTACACATGAGGAAGCCTCCTTCTTAATGAAAAATTAAAATAAATCACTGTGAGTGCCTGTTCTTGTTAAAAAAAGGATTAAGTCTTCATCTGAAATTTCGTAAATTAATAACCAGTCAGGAGTAATATGACATTCTCTAAAGCCTATATAGTCACCAATTAATGCATGATCCTTGTTTTTGGGCGGCAGTGGTGTTCCGTCAGCAAGTTTCTTAATGATATCAGTTAAAAGTGAAATGTTATAACCGCGCGCCTGTGCACGTTTTAAATCTTTCTGAAACTTATTAGTCGGTCTAATATTATATTTCATGAAAGTAAATCCTTCATCATAGTATCTACGTCAGTATAGGTTTTGCCAATAGAAGAATCGGCTTTCATCTTGCATACTTCTTCCATAGCCTTCTTGGTTTCATCATTAGGAATCTCGGCACCAATCTCAAAAGGAATACGGTATTCCCTTACAGTTTTTTTGGCAAATAAATTGAATGCTGTTGTCATAGTCATTCCCATGTCAGTGCAAAAAGCTTCAAATTGTTTTTTTAAATCGCTGTCTATTCGAATATTTATATTTGTATTTGCCATAATATTAACATCCCTCCTTATATCTTATATATATTGTATATAGAATATATGACAATGTCAATACAACGATGAAGTGCAAAAGTCTTGACAATGGTACGAAATCATACTAATATGAATACGAATAGTACGAAACCGTACCAAAGCGCAAAAAAACGAGGTGAACAGAATGCAGATAAAAATTTCGGGAGAATTAAAGAGGTGGAATTATCTTATAGGTGAATCAGAGGCCGTTTACCATGGCATAGCTACAGATATGGGACTCAGCAACAGCTCGATGATGATACTCTACGCAGTATGCTGTGAGGGAGAGGGCTGTTCACTAAAGAAAATACTTCTTCTATCCGGACTTCCGAAGCAGACTGCTAATTCTGCATTAAGGAAGCTTGAGGCAGAGGGTATGTTATATCTTGAATCAGATAAAGGCAAACATAAAAAGGTGTTCTTAAGCGATGAGGGCAGAAAGCTTTCAGAGGCTACAGTCATGAGACTTATGCAGAAAGAAGACGAGATACTTGCCAAGTGGAGTGAAATCGAATTAAACATGTATAACAGTCTTACAGAAAGATATCTTACAGATATAAAGAAGGCAGCAGCAGAGCTTGCCGAAGAATACAGAAAGGGATGACGTAAAGAGGAAAGATAAGAAATATGCCAGAATAAGGTATAAATATATGATACAGCTTTCAGATAAATTTAATTTAAGAAAAATATTCAAATTCACGATACCATCGGTAATGATGATGGTAGTAACTTCAATATACAGCGTAGTAGACGGCTTTTTCGTTTCTAACTTCGCAGGAAAAATTCAGTTTGCCGCAGTCAATTTCATAATGCCTGTAATAATGATGTTGAGCTGCCTGGGATTCATGTTCGGAACCGGCGGCAGTGCCATTATTGCCGGATGCATGGGAGAAGGCAAGGATGAAAAGGCCAATGAGGTATTTTCGCAGAACATTGCAGTATCGTTCATACTCGGCCTTATCATAGCTGTTTTAGGCTTTATGTGTATGCCTTTTATAGCGAGAAGCTTTGGTGCAGAGGGTGAGCTTTTGGAAAACAGTGTCATCTACGGACGCATGCTAATGTGCTCAATGCCGTTTTATATACTGCAGTATGAGTTCCAGGCACTTTTTCCGACAGCAGAAAAACCACACCTGGGACTTATGGTAACCGTTGCTGCAGGTGTCACAAACATAATACTTGATGCTTTGTTCTGCGCGGTATTCGGCTGGGGCTTAAAGGGTGCTGCTGCCGCAACCATGATAAGTGAATATATCGGAGGCGGAATTCCGCTTATTTATTTCATAAGCAAAAACTCCAGTAAGCTTCGTATCAGAGTATTCAGTCCGGATATGAAATCTCTTTTAAGAGTCATTACAAACGGCTCATCAGAGCTTATGAGCAATATTTCAATGTCTTTAGTGGGAATGCTTTTCAACATTCAGCTGCTTAAGTATGCCGGAGAAAACGGCGTTGCTGCCTACGGCGTGATAATGTATGTGAATTTTATATTCATTTCCATCTTTATAGGTTATTCGGTGGGAATCGCTCCGGTATTTTCGTTTAAATACGGCGCTAAAAAAGTCATAGAGATAAAGGAACTGCTTGTAAAG
Source organism: Lachnospiraceae bacterium (assembly GCA_022768465.1). GTDB lineage: Bacteria > Bacillota > Clostridia > Lachnospirales > Lachnospiraceae > Avilachnospira. Next base: position 21,809 of record JALELZ010000009.1, on the reverse strand, counting down.
AGTATATTAATAATAGCAGCAACGTCAGTGGTAATGTTTACTGCCGGACAGCTGTTAAACGGCTTTGTTGCGGAAGCCTTCGTGGGATATGACGCAGAGCTTAAGCAGATCACATGTCATGGCTTCAGAGTATTTGCGTGTGCATTCCTATTCAGCGGATTTTCAATATTCGGCTCGGCGTTCTTTACAGCGCTTGGAGACGGACTGACCTCGGCACTTATTTCGTTCTTAAGGACACTTGTGTTTGAAGTTGCCGCACTTTTGATCCTTCCGCTTATCCTTGGTATAGACGGGATCTGGATGTCTGTAGTAGCAGCGGAGCTTATATCATTCATAGTGACAGGAATGTTCGTGTTCGCAAAAAGAAAGAAATATAATTATTAAAAATCTTTATCTGTGCTTTCTTCCCGAGGCAGACGGGATATCCATCTGTGAGCGGTATTTGGCAATAGTTCTGCGGGATACATTTATACCCATTTCGGCAAAATGCTCTTCAATAGCCTGATCGGAAAGCGGCTTAGTTTTATCCTCATCAGCAATGATTCGCCTTAGCTGATCCTGAATAGCTCTTGATGAAATATTCTGACCTGACTGAGGCGAAACAGCATTTGAGAAGAATGTATCAAGCGGCAGGATGTGCCCGTCAAACTGCAGATATTTATCCTTTACGGCACGGCTTATAGTTGAACTGCTTAAACCAAGCTTTTCGGCGAGCTCATTTCTGGTAAGCGGCTTTAATGAACCGCCCGTGAGGAAAAAGTCGATCTGTCTGGATACTACAAGATTTAACACCTTTTCAAGTGTGCATGCTCTCTGACGAAGCCCGCTTATGGCCTCATTGGCCTCCTTTATCTTATCCTTAAGATATGCGGCTGTCTTGTAATCCTTTTCGCTTCCGGATATGAGCGAGCTGTAGTAGCTGTTTATTGAAATATTCGGCAGAGCCCTCCTGTTAATGCTTATGTTAATGCTTCCGTTATCAACATTTACATAAGCATCCGGAATGATGACAGCATTAGGACTGTCCGAGAAAAAGCCTCTGGACGGAATCGGATTTAGGGATTTGATGATATTTACGGCTATCATAAGCGCTTCATCGGAAAGACCGGTGAGCTTGGAAAGTGCCTTATAATCATGGGCTGCAAGCTGAGGCAGGCCCTTCATAATAATAGTTACAAGGCTGTCAATGCTTACATTTTCAGCGGCAGCATCAAGCTGGGAAAGCTGGATAAGCAGGCATTCCGAAAGAGTCCTTGCACCTACCCCGGCAGGATCTAAGGACTGCAGCGTGAATAAAGCTTCCTCCATATCGGAAACCGGAACCGAAAGCTCAGCAGCAAGCTCTTCTATAGGAATATCAAGGTAACCTGTGCTGCTCAGGCAGTCAATAAGATAAGAAACCAAAGAAAGATAAGGCTCCTCAATATTACTTCTCAAGCCAAGCTGCTCATGCAGATATTCACTAAGAGTCTGCGGCTTTGATAAATATGCCGTATAATCCTGAGCTTCGGAGCCGTCCGCAGTGTCAGCACTGATAGCGGATTCACCCTGATATTCAATGGTTGAGGTGATGGCAGATTGCTCGGAGTCGTTGTCATTAACAGAAGCATATTCCTTTATGAGCGCATTGGTTTCTTCCATGCCGGACATGTGTTCAAGAGAAACATCTCCGAGGGGTTCTTCTTCAAGTTCTATAAGCGGATTACTCAAAGAAAGCTCACGAATATGTGCTGAAAGCTCCCAAAGCGGAAGCTGCAAAAAGGTCAGGGACTGCTGAAGCGCCTGAGATAAAACCAGCTTTTGTGTTAAATTCAGCTGCAGATCAAAATTCATCAAAAGTCCTCCCTTCTCACAAAAAGAAATGATCGTTATGACTTGGGGCGATAAATTTCGCTTATCTTAAAAAATAGTGAAAATCGCCCAAAAGCTTAATTATTATAGTATAATGGCAAATGCAAATCAAATGAATAGAAATATTAATATAAGAGGTAGAAAATGAAACGTTCACTTGTAATACTTATGGCGGCAGTGCTTGCTGCAGGAACCTGTGTGGGATGTGTACCAAAGGAGAATAAGACCAAGGTCTCCATTGATCCGGATTTCAGTGAGCCGGATGTTATAGAGCTTGATTTTACAGAGCTTAACAACATGACTATTGCAGGCTTCGGCAATGTTACCGATACTCCTTATACATTTATATCAGCAGTCAGCATAGACGGTAATAATGATAATAAGCAGATAACAGCAGACGTTAAGGCTGTAGACGGTGCGACAAAAGAGGACGCAGAGCACTTTGCAGCAGCGCTCTTAAGACATATGAATGACGCAGCCTGCGATCAGTATACGACCTTTGAGATGAGCGATCAGGACAGCTTCGGAAATCTCTATGACACTTACAGTGTAAATGTAAATATCACCAATGAAGCTGACGGCTCAGAGCTGTTTACATTAGACATTCCGGCAGGCGAGGAGATCGAGCTTGATCCTGATATTGAGAAATATGAGGAAGACTGGAAGGAATACGGAAACCTTTATCTGAAGGGACAGCAGGACGAGGAAGCACAGTACGAGTCAGAGCTTGCAGCAGAGGAAGCAGCTGAGGCTGAGGCTGAAGAGGGTCAGGCAGCAGAGACTGCAGAGGAAGAGGAAGTAACTGAGGACGAGGCTGAAACCGAAGCTGATACTGAGACTAAAGCAGAATAAACAGCGGAGCCTGCATATTGAAGAATAAAATTCAAAAAATCGCAACCTTATATACCTTATTGCTCATGGCGGGCTTTCCGCTGTATATGACCAATAAGTATTATGACATTCAGGATGATAAGATGTACTTTATGATGTATGTTACTGCGGCATTTATGGCTGCGGTATGCGTCATGGGTATCATCCTGTTTGTTAAGGAACGAAAAAATATTAAAACAGCTGAATTTAATAATAATCCTGCCGTAAACAAGAATACGGCAGGAGATAAAAAAAGCACCACAGAGGGCAAGGAAAGCACTGCAGCAAGACTTATCGGGATAGTAAAGAGCAATACATCTTTACCCGACCGCTTTGCGCTGTGCTTTTTTATAGTTTTATTGATCTCAACCATCTTTTCAAAATGGCAATATGAGGCATTCTGGGGCAATATGGGCAGATATCAGGGCCTTTATATGTGGATCTTCTACATGGCAGGCTATCTCATGATATCAAGATTTTATACACCAAGAAGATGGCACATTAATATTTTCATGCTGATCGGCATCATAGTATGCGGCTGGGGTGTACTCGATTTCTTCTTTAAGAGTCCTTTCGGCTGGCAGATAGCGGCAAGAGACTATATGGCCTTTGACTTTTCATCTACTATAGGAAATGTTAATCTGCTTACCGGATTTGACGGCATCATACTGCTTGTGGCTTCTGCTTTATTTATAGGAAACGGAGACAAGGCAGAGCCGGAAAATAGCGGCAGCAATAAACGAGACGATAACACATACGGAAATATTAAGACAGGTTCTGAAAATAGCAGCAGAAGTACTTTGATGCTAAACGATGCGCTGTATCTTGTGACTGCATTTACAGCATTTATGGGACTTATCTGCGGCTTTTCTGATAATGCATTTATATCAGTGGGAACCGCTGTTTGCTTCCTGCCGTTCTTTGCTTTCGGAAATGGGAAGCGCATGGTCAGATATCTGACACTGCTTGCAGCTTATGCGGGAGCGTTTGTGTGCATCGGCAGTCTTATAGCTTCCGGCAGACAGACCGTATCCATAGAGCACTGGGGCATGCTTTTGGAAGTATGCGTAAAATATGCCGACAAGCTTAAAGTATTGTTTGCGGCTCTGATCATCATAAGTATTGCCGCAAAGCTCATTTACAGCGCAGTTAATAAAAAGAGCACTCATGAGTCGTTAAATATGTGCGGAAAGAAAAAGTTACCATTAATACTGAGAAGCGTATGGGCAGCACTCGGAGTCATGGCTGTGTTTCTTATCATTTACATCTTCTACGATGCAAATACAGGAGGACATCCGGAGCTTTACGCACCTTATTCCAATCTTCTGATATTCAATGCCGACTGGGGAACCAGGAGAGGCTTTAACTGGAATCTTGCGCTTGGCTATATTAAGGATTTCCCGTTCTTTAAAAAGCTGTTCGGCACCGGCCCGGAGACCTATCCGATATACACCTACAGCTACGACTACTATAATATGGTCAATGCCTATAATGAGGTCTATGATTCACCGCATAACGAGTGGCTGCAGTATCTGTTTACAACAGGCATACTTGGCTTTGTAAGCTACTATGGCTGGGTGATAACTTCGATCATCTCAGGCTGCAGAGCACGCATGAAAATGCATAATATAGGAACAGCCTTTGCATTCGGAGCATTAGTATATACATTAGTATCATTTGTAAATATCAGCGCCCCATGTCTTACACCTATGGTAATACTTTGCATGGGAGTGGCCTCCGCAGCAGGACGCAGCAGTGCATATAATAAGGAATAGGGATAAAGAGATTTAAACTAACGCTGATATACATTTTTAATGTTACATTAAGGATTAAGCATGCAGCCTTATCATGATTAGGCTGAGTAGTATTATAAAAATGCTGTCATGTAGCTTAAATAAGGGGCAAGGCTTTACGGCAGTGTGGAAAGCGTGGGAATATGAACCCTGCAAGAGAAAAAAGTAAAAGACGCGAACAATGCAGGCACCTCTACAGAGCTGCCTGTAATTTGCTTTTATTATTGGCTGAGGCCTTTGTGTTCTATGAGGTCTGGCTGCATTTTTATAATCCGAATTTCAGAAATCCATATGTTTTCAAGGGTAATGTATTTGCGGCATGCGTGTATTCAGTGCTGATGCTGTTAATGAAAAGATTTTACGGAGGCTTGAAATTAGGATATCACAGATCCTTCAACATTATCTTCGGACTCAGCATGACGGCGATACTTACTAATATCGCGGCGTATTTCATAATTATACTTCAGGCTGCTACCTGGTTTCTGTCACCAATACCTGCAGTTTTTTATATGAGTCTGATCGACATTGCCATAGTCATAGTCTGGGGACTTATTTTCAACAGACTTTTCAGACGCATATTCCCGCCGAATAAGTTAGTGCTTATAGCGGGGACGGGAGCAGACGAGCTGAAGGCAAAGTTTGCCCAGCGCTCGGACAGATATCACATTGCAGACACTATCATCATACCCGGAAGCACGATTTGTGAGGTATACGGGCATAAAGCTTTGCACAGAACTCCGGCAGCTGTTCTTATGAAGGATGAAAATGATGAGCATACAGTCAAGAAAAGCTCCGAGGTAATACTTCGTAAAAAGTTCTTTGACGGACTTGAGGCCTATGACGGCGTGGTTGTCGGAGATCTTACTGCAGAGCTTAGAAATGATATTTTGAAAAACTGCTACTCAAGAGGTATCCGCACTTATTCACTGCCGAAGATAACCGATGTTATTTTAAAAAGCAGTGAGACGATGGCAGTATTTGACAGTCCTCTGTTTTTAAACCGCAACAGCGGATTATCGATCGAACAGGCACTGGTAAAGCGTATCAGCGATATCATTATGTCACTGATCGGACTCATAATCACTTCTCCGTTCATGATAGTTATCGCGATAGCAATAAAGGCTGAGGACGGTGGCCCTGTATTCTTTAAGCAGAGGCGCTGCACCGAGGGCGGAAGAGAATTTGACATAATCAAGTTCCGTTCGATGATAGTAAATGCTGAGCAAAGCGGCATTTCCGTGCCGGCAACAAAGAAGGATCCGCGAATTACCAAGGTCGGAGCCATTATAAGAGCAACGAGACTTGATGAGCTTCCGCAGCTTATAAACATACTGCGCGGAGATATGAGCGTAGTCGGTCCGAGACCGGAGCGTATAGAGCATGTAAGAGAATACTGCGAGGACATACCGGAATTCAAATACCGTATGTCTGTAAAGGGTGGTCTTACAGGCTACGCACAGGTATACGGCAAATACAATACTTCTGCATACGATAAGCTGAAATTAGATCTATTATATATACAAAATTACAGCCTGATGCTTGATATGGAAATCATACTTAAGACTGTGCAGGTGCTCTTTACAAAGGAAAGCACTGAGGGCTTTGATAAGGAAAAGTCGGAGTCGATAAGCGAAGCAAGCAGAAGACAGAATGAAAATAAAGCATAAATAGAGTTGTTCTAATTAAATGCTATCAATGCCACAATCGTTTACTTAATTAAGTGACCGGCAGATGAATTTTTCTAAATAATTTGTATTGCCGGGACGTCTTAAAATGTTTGACTGAAAGGAGAGGGATTTGCAATGAATATATATATAGTTACAGATTCCTCTACATATGAGCCGAGAGCCGAGCTGATATCCAGATATTTTGCAGAGAAAGGAGACAACGTCACTCTGATAGTAACCTGCTTTGACCACAGGAAAAAGCAAAAGAGAAATGATATTTTGAAAGGCGATAAGGTCACGCTGAAAAGAGATGTCATGAATTATATTGCAGAAGGCAGTGCCTCAGAGGCAGATATTGAAAATCAAAAACGAATACGTCACATATATTTAGATGCCGGAGGCTATAAAAAGAATATCTCGCCGGCAAGACTTTGGTATCATCATAGATTTGCGGATAAGGCATATAGACTGCTGAAAGTATTAGTTAAAGATGAGCAAATCCTGACAGATTCAGGTTTTAAAGGATCAGCTGTGACAGGCAAAGACTTTACAGGTTCCGGTTCGACAGAGTCAGAGGTGATAGAAAAAAAAGGTGGAGTTATAAAATCTGAGCCAGAGTCACTGATATATCTGCTGCTGCCGGGAAATTCTCTTGCAAAGGTCGGAGCAAGACTAAAGAAGGAACTTAACTGCAGTCTGATATTTGATATCATCGATCTCTGGCCGGAGTCTTTGCCGGTCGGCGGCGTTGAAAAAACATATCCAATAAGATATTGGAAAAATCTGAGAGATAATTACCTGAAAGCGGCAGGTCATATAGTTGCAGAATGCGCTTTGTACGGAGATTTACTCGGGCTTAATAAAGAGAATTTAAGCATTATGTACTGGCCCAAGACTGAAGAGGTCAGGCTTAGCGATGATAAAGCATATATACCTACAGAGGCTATTCGAATTGCCTATCTCGGATCAATCAATAATATCATTGACATACCGCTTATCAGCGAGATATTGAGCGAGGTGAATAAGCAAAAGCATGTTATACTTGAAGTGATCGGAAACGGTGAGCAGGCAGAGGTATTTACAGAAGCACTTAAAAATGCGGGCATAGAATACCATTGGCATGGCGCAGTATTTGATGAGGACAAGAAGCAAAAAATACTGCAGGGCTGCGAATGGGGCATCAACATTATGAAGCCCGGGGTAAAGGTCGGACTCACAATGAAATCGGTCGAGTATATGGCTAACGGACTAAAGCTTATTAACAACATCCCAGGGGATACCTGGAATATGGTTGAAGGCGAGCAGATAGGCGTAAATGTTGGAGTTAAACCTATTGAAGTGTCTGTTGATAAGGCTCTGAAGGATGATGTCCACAGCAAAATAAAAGTTGATGATACACATGCATCTAAGAATGAAAGGCCTAAGCCGCCAATAGCGAGCGGTAAAGATGCATCAGAGGCAGCAAAGCTGATATTAAGATTTACAGGCGCAGATCGGGCACAAATACATAGACTGTATGAGGAAAGATTTTCAGTAAGAGCTATGTATGAGGTGCTTGATGAGATACGACATTTAGTGATCAGATAAGAAGCAGAGGTTTGGGATTAAAATATAAAGGTCATCAGGACTGATTAAACAATAAATTTAAAAACAATAAATTATGAACATATTACATATATCACCATATTATCCTGACATCGAGGCAAATCATGCCGGAGGTGTATGTATGGGCAAGGAAATAGAGACCCTTGCCCTTTTTAATAATGTATATGTTTTGACATTTATATCTCAGCCGTTTGATGAAAAGCTGGCGGCAAAGCATAAAGGCGATGGAAAATGGCAGCATGTAAGGATATCAAAGCTGTCGAGAGCCTTTCATGTGCTTACGATGCCGTGGATGCCGAATTATTTTGCAGCAAGAAGCTCACTAAGATTTGCGATAAAACTGATAAAAATGGTGCGAAAGAACAAGATCGATGCAATACATGCCGAGTATGCATCGATGGGACAGTATCTGTGGATAAAAAGACTGTTCCCAAAGCTTGAATTTAATCTTGTCGAGCATGATATGACTGCACAGTCCTTTGAGAGAAAGGTGCAGGATGCGAAAATTGTACATGATACGAAAAGTGTGACAATGGGCGGTGCGGATTCAGCCAAAGCCGAGAGAAGCTCTAATAAAAATGCGGATGCTTCAAGCAACAGGTTAAAAGCATCGCTTAAGCTTAAGTATCTGAGTAATCAGTTTGAAAAGATAAAAAAGCATGAGAAAAGGTACTGTCTCGGGGCCGATAAGCTCTTTACGTTTAACGAAAAGGATAAAAGACTTATAGAAGAGTTTTACGGACGTAAGGATACAGTGGTTCTTAATACATACTGCGGTATTGAGGACAGTGTGTTTGAAGAAGCGCATAGAGACACAACAGAGAAAGAGCCATACAGCATTTGCTTTTTGGGACAGATGGGACGTCCTGAAAATGATAGAGCCGGAAAACGTCTGATAGATATATGTACTGTCGTAAAGCAGAGCATGCCAGATCTTAAGGTATATTTAGTTGGCAATAAGCCTTCGAAGGAGCTTATAAACAAAGCAGAAAAAGAAAACAACAACGCCGCCAATAAAAAGTGGATAACTGTCACCGGCTTCGTCGAAGATGTGGACATCCATCTTAAAAAATCAAAGGCAGCAGTATTTCCGCTTGATATGGGAGCCGGGATAAAGGTCAAGGTACTTCGCAGCATGGCACTCGGCACTCCTGTAATAACAGGTCAGGTTGGGGCTGAGGGTATCGACGAGGACGGAAATGTTATCGCTCTGGCTGAAACAGACAGAGAGTTTGCGGATAGAATAATAGAGCTTTTAAGCATGAACGATACAAAACTTGAAGATTTAGGCCAAAGAAGCCGCGAATACATAAAAGAGCATTTCAGTTGGAAAAAGAGCGAAGAGATATTGAGAGAGGTTTATAATCTGTAAATTAATTTGCAGGGACAAAATCAAAAGATTGACGTGCACAAAAATTCGGATAGCTCAGGCATATACAAATAGAAAAATGACAGTGTGAAAGGATATAAAACCTTATATTATGAAGAGATTCAGTATTATAATTCCGGCTTATAATGTCGAGGAATATGTCGGAGAATGTCTGGACAGCGTTTTAAATCAGAGCTTCTCAGATTTTGAAATCATTCTGGTTAATGATGGGTCAAAGGACGGAACGCCTGAGATTTGTAAACGTTATGCTGATAAGGACAGCAGAATACGATATTATTCCAAGGAAAACGGCGGACTTTCGCATACGAGAAATTATGGAATAGACAAAGCTTTGGGGGAATATTTATACTTCCTTGATTCAGATGATATTTTAGAAGAAAGGGCGCTCGAAAAATTAAACACCATAATAGAAAAAGAAAATCCGGATATCATAGTAACAAGATTTAGAATGTTAAATAACATCAATGGAGAATTAACATATTCTAGTAAGATTCCGGATAAGATTCTAAATAATCTATCACTATCAACTGTTGAAAAATATGAACAATGTTGTTTGTATGGTGACATACCACTTACAGCAACATTTATTGTTCCGAAACTTAAATATATAAATGAGAATAGTTTTAGGTTCTGCAATGGTATTTTGCATGAAGATGAGCTATGGACACCGCAGATATTTTTAAATGCAAAAACTGTTTCATTTTGTAATGAAAGCTGTTATCGATACAGAATAAACAGAAATGGGTCAATATCGAATAAGATAGGCGAAAGAAATCTGAGGGATAAAATCAGAGTAATGGACGAATTGATTAGACTATCTGATGAAAAAGAAATTAGCAAAGCAGTGTCATCATGCTATATTGACAGGGCTGCGTGCATGTATGCATGGTTTATTAATTACTCAAAAGAGATAGGGACTTGTCCTGAAATAGAAGAAGCTTTAAAGAATAGAATATATATTTTAAAAAAGGCAAGACAGAAAAAATATCATATATTTGGATATGTAATATCATTTTTAGGTGTACAGAGAGCATTAGCAGTATTTTCAAAACTAATTTGATTAAAACAATAAAACAAACACTAATTCGGTTGGAAAGAAATTATGATACCAAAGATTATTCACTACTGTTGGTTCGGAGGAAACGAGCTACCGGAAAAGGCAAAAAAATGCATAGAGTCGTGGCAGAAATTCTGTCCTGAGTATGAAATAAAAAGATGGAGCGAGGATAACTATCAATTTGACTCAATTCGTTTCCTGCAAAAGGCAGCAGCTGACGGTAAGTGGAGCTTTGTAACAGATTATGTCAGACTTGATGTTGTATATCAACATGGCGGAATATATCTTGATACTGATGTTGAGCTTATTAAGCCGATAGACGATTTATTAAAATACAAGGCTTTCTTTGGCTTTGAAACTAATGAAACAATTAATACAGGGCTAGGATATGGTGCTGAAGCCGGATATGAACCGTTAAGACAAATGATGGAAAAGTATAAATTAATACCAGAACTAGTTTCCGAAGAACAGTATATCAATAACACTTGTCCGAAAGTACAGACACCATATATTGCTCAGGAAGGATTCAGTCTAAATGGAAAAGATCAGACTATAGATAATGTCCGTATTTTCCCAAAGGAATATTTATGTCCGCTTAATTATCAAACTGGTGAATTAGCGGTAACAGAAAATACGATAAGCATTCATTGGTATGCCGCATCATGGAGGGACGAGGCAGATAGAAAGGTCACAGAAATGCGCCAAAAGCTTACACCGCTGCTTGGAATGAAAAATGCCTGGAGAGCAGCAGTATTTATACAATATACAAGATATAAGGGAATAAAGGAAACATTCAGATATTATTTAAAGAAAATACACTGACTCAAATAAAATGATTCAATGACCTTAAACATATAAAAACAAAACAGGCAAGAAAGAAAAAGTATCAGAATGAAGAATATCTTAGATTTCATAAAGAATAATGACAGCAAGATTAAAAATATTTTATTTCAAACAGCTATGTGCATTTTATTTGCACAGGTTTACCTTATTGGAACGACAGTTACACTTCCAAGCATAAGACTGACATTACCGGCATTTGGATTGATTATACTGTCAGTTTTTATTCCGTTTAAGTATTCTATAAAACGAATCGCCATAAGTGCGGCAATACTGTTAGCTGGTGCGTATATTGCCTTATCAACAAAAAATAATAATGCGCTTTGGATAGCGATTTTGCTGACATTTTCATACGGAGTCGATATAAAAGGCCTGATGAAGAAAATGCTGGCAGTGCTGTGCATTATATACTTCTTAGCAATGATATTAGCAATGCTTGGTATAATTCCTGACCTTACAAGAGAAGCATCAGCCGTGCCGGGAGTTATAAAGCATTCCATGGGAATTAATGATGCAAACGGAAACCACGCATTCTATCTAATTATTGTTAGTTTGATAATATCTTTATTTTATCAAAAAATGAAGCTCTGGCATTATGCAGTGCTGTTTATCTTTAATATAGCTCTATATAAATTAACTATTTGTCGTACTGCTATGCTTATAGTTGCAATAGAGCTTATAGGCACATTTATACTGCGAAAATTCGCAGAGAAGAAAGAATTTGAAAAAGTCTTTCAGTATCTGATGCTTGCTGCGAATATAGGAATGGTTGGAATTATAATAATACTGATTTATGCATCCATTAATTTTAACTGGCAGACACCGTGGATTATTAAACTGAATGATTTTCTTACCGGCCGCTTGTGGCTTAGCTATGACTTTTTTACCAGATATCCGATAAACCTCTTTGGAAATTATATGCCTGATCTTATAGGGCAGACAGCGGTTCTTGATATAGGATACTGTGTATTGCTGTTACAGTATGGTGCAGTTTTTTTGATATTTTATTTAATAATGAATGTAATGCTGATGCATAATTTCAGGGTTAATAAGCAGTTTGGTCCGTATGTAGCTGTGATGGCAATATTATTGCATATGTGCACGGAGAATTTAATGCTTATACCTTTTTATAACTTTACTTTCTTCTGGATTTCTGAGTTGCTTTTTAAAGATAGGGAATAACTGTTTAAAATATTAAAGATAGGAATTTAATAACATGAAAAATTCATTATTTAAAAATTCAATTTTTAATATTATTTATACACTATCAAATATAATTTTTCCTTTTCTGACGTCGATATATGTGTCAAGGATCCTGCTGCCTTATGGCGTAGGAAAGGTAGCTGTAGCACAGAATCTGGCTTCATATTTTGTTGCTATAGCAGCGTTTGGACTGCCGGCATATGGAGTAAGAGAATTTGCCAAGGTCAGAGAAAAAAAAGAAGAAAAAAACAAGGTATTTACTGAGCTTTTTTTAATAAATATTATATCCACGACAGTTGCCGTAATCATTTACATTGCCATAGTAATGTTGAATAACGGTTTTAACGGGGAATGGAAGCTGTATATAATATGCAGTTTGTCTATATTTTTCAACTACATCAACATTGATTGGATATACAAAGGTCTGGAAGAGTATGGATATATTACCGTAAGAAGCTTAATTGTAAAGGTAATATCATTTGCAGCTCTATTGGTTTTTGTTAAAACAAAGGATGATTATATAACCTATGCTTTAATCATATGCCTGGCGACCGGCAGCAACTATATTTTCAATATTATAAATTCAAGAAAATATGTACATTTTACATTTAAAGGACTGTCGGTCAAAGCTCATTTAAAGCCATTGATGCTTATTGCTCTTATAGCGTTTCTTTCAACGATCTATAATAAAGTTGACGTTACGATGCTGAATATTTTGTCAACGGAAGAGGCTGTCGGATATTATATTTACTCACAGAAAACCATAAATCTGGTTATAACAATGACAATTGCAATAACTACAGCTTTACTGCCAAGACTCAGTTATTATTATGAAAATTCTAAAGAAGAGTTTTACAGCCTATTAAACAAAGGCTTTCAGGTATTGAGTCTGACAACGATTCCGTGCTGTATAGGGATATGTCTGATTTCACAAACTGCAGTTAAGGTTCTATATGGAGATGCGTTCTCTCCGGCAGCAACAGGCATCGTGTATATGTGTCCGCTGATACTTATTAAAGGATTCGGAGATCTGTTTTGCTATCAATTAGCTTTCAGTACAAAAAATGAAAAAATAATAATCCCTGCATCAACAGCAGCATCGATAATTAATATCGTTCTGAATCTTATTTTCATCCCAATATTAGCTCAAAATGGAGCTGTTATTGCGTCGGTTTTAAGTGAGCTGATTACAAATCTGATTCAGTATATTTATATAAAAAGAAGCCTTAAATATAAGATCGATTTAAAACCGTTGTTTTCAATAGGAATAGCAGCTTTAGGAATGAGTGCGGCAGTTGTTCTTTTAAAAATGATAAATTTATCGGATATAGGGTCTTTACTGATATCAATATGCGGAGGAGCTTTGGTCTATGTGATAATTAATCTGGCATTCGGAAACAAGATTATGTCGGAGATATTTAACAGAGTCGGAAGATGCTTAAGAATTAAACATGAATAAGTGTAAACAGTTTATAAAAAAAATAATATATAAAAATGCAGGATTATTCACACTAAAATCACGCTTAAGCATAAGTGAGGCAAAAGGATTATTAGAGCAATGGTCACCGAAGCCAAATGGGATATGTTTGACCAAAAATATCATAGATATAAAATATGATCTGCAGATTATTGTACCGGCATATAATTCGGAAAAATATATAGAGGAATGTCTTAAGTCAGTCTTATCTCAAGAACATGAATATTCTGTGCTTATTACAGTAATAAATGACGGATCAACTGATGCAACAACAGAAATATTAGAAAAGCTTAAAGGAGTCGAGCCTAAAAGTAATACCAGGCTTGAAATCATAACACAAGAAAACAAGGGATTTTCGGGGGCGAGAAATACCGGGCTTAAGGTGCTTAAGGGCACATATATTTCATTTTTGGATTCTGATGATGTTTTGGTGCCGGGTGCCGTACAGACAATGCTTAACAAGGCATACAACAGTAAAAAGGATATTATCCAGGGTGAATTATATAGATTTACGGATATCGAGCCTTTAGAAAAAAGGGCAAGGGAACACATAAAAGAAGAAATAAATACTCTGTCAGGCTACCCGTGGGGAAAAATATATAGGTATACAGTATTAGAAAACTATTGCTTTCCGGAAGGATATTGGTATGAGGACACACCTATCTCATTTATATTGTTTGGACTGCCATACAGTTATGAATGCTTAAATGAAATGGTGTATGGTTACAGACAAAATCCGCAAAGTATTACATATACGTCAGTTTCTAAGAAGAAAAGCATTGATACCTATTGGATAACAGAGGAATGCTTAAAAGAATTTCCTTTGTTCGGGCTTTCATATGATCAGCGAGCATATGAATACTTACTTAAGCAAAGTATCATGAATGCAGGAAGAATACGTAAACAAAGTCGAAAAATAAGAGAAGCCGTTTTTATTTTGACGCATAATCTCATCAATACGTATTTCACTGATATGAAGACGAATAGCAGTAGTATGGCTGAAATAGAAAAAGCTCTTAAAAACAAACAGTTCCTAAGATTTGAACTTCTTATAAAAAGTATTGGCAATAAGTGACATATAATAGGAATGGATAAAAATGATCTACACATTAAAACAATTTGATATTCCGCTTTGCAGGTTTTTTGCATCTGAAGACAGCAGCATACCTGAGATTAGAATTGAATGGATCAATGAAGAAAAAAGAAATTTGCTGCCGCTTGATCTTACATTGACAGAGGAAGGCCTTAGAAGCTGGTTAAAGCACAGGTCAATTCCTAAAAACAGGGCATATGTGCAGAACTTTTTAAGTAAGTGCGGGTTAAGTCTGAACAGGCCTATGAACATCATAAGAGTTTCTAAAGGTCTGTCGCTTAATGACTGCTATTGGGTCACAGAAGAAGCGTTTGACGGCAGTTTTAACAACTATAATCTTTATGATAATCGATTCAGTCGTGTGCTTGCGCTGATTGCATTTACAGGATATGGCAGCAGTATACGAACCTCATTGGAATCATGTCCGGAATTTACTACAAACGGAATGCTGCCGAAATGCTGGCGAAGAGTTGCCGGAAAGATAAAACTATACAAAGGCGGCACGAAAGGGGCAGCGAATACAGGAAACGAACCATATTCGGAATTCTATGCTGCGCAAGTCGCGGAAGTAATGGATGTAAATGCTATAAATTATAACCTTTCTAAATGGAAAGGCGAACTATGCTCAACATGTGAGTTATTCACAGACAAACGATACTCATTCATGCCGGTTGGCCGTATCGTAAAATCCGGCGGCCTGCAGGCTGTGCAGGAATACTATTCAAAGCTCGGGGCTGAATTTGTAAGTGCACTTAATGATATGCTTGTTTTCGATGCCATTATATGCAACACCGACAGGCATTTTGGTAATTTCGGGTTTATGGTGGATAATGAAACGAATTCAATAGCTGCACCGGCACCGTTATTTGACCATGGTAATTCACTCTTAAATTACGCAATGGATACAGATTTAAATAGTGAAGATGCATTGGAAGCATATGCATCCACACTTATGCCTTTTGTCTATGATGATTTTATGGAAGCTGCGGCAAGTGTGATGGAAAACAGGCAAAGAGAAACGTTACGAAAGCTTCTGGAGTTTGGATTCAAAAAACATTCCAGATACAATTTACCTGACAGAAGGATTAGAGCAATAGAATCTTTGATACATAAAAGGGCAACACTGCTGCTTGAGAAATAAAGGAAAAAGAATGGGTGTTGTTAGCTAAACAGTTCTTAAGATTTGAACTTCTTATAAAAAGCATTGGCAATAATCAACATATAACATAACGCACACATACGATATTATGTGGATATTGCACAACAAATAAGTTAAATATTCATTTAGTATACAGAGTACAATTTACCCCTGTGCAGTGATATTATAGGTCTAAATTCAATTTTGTTTATGCAAAGCTATAGACTTTATAGATAACACGACAGGTCTGGTTTCAACGGGGTCTGCTTTGCTATTCGCCTAAAGTGGGATCTACCTAACTTGTGTATATATCAAAAGCATCAGGAAACAGAGAAAGCACAGTTTAGTAAAAGCACATGAGTCCCCCACTGAGGCAACACAGAGAGGGGGACTTTATGTCTTTGTATGAAATCCTGTCAACCATAGATGGTTTCCTATGGGGAAATCCGTATCTATTTTCACTTATGGGTATCGGTGCGATCATCGTTATCATGTCAAAGGGCTTTGTCTTCAGACATTTCGGGCACATCATGAAGAATACGCTCGGTTCGCTCACTTCCAAGGAAGCTCGTGATAAAAATGAAGGAAAAAGCGTATCTCCGTTTGAGGCGGTCTGCGTAGCACTCGGCTGCTGCGTAGGTACCGGTAATATTTCCGGCGTCGCTGCTGCTATCGCTGTAGGCGGACCCGGAGCATTATTCTGGATGTGGGTATGGGCATTCTTCGGAATGACAGTTAAGCTTGCAGAGGCTACACTCGGTTCATACTACAGAAAAAAAACCGGAGACGGTGAGTATGTCGGTGGTCCTTATTATTACATGGCAGAGGGTATCGGTAATGACAAGGGCTGGAAGATTGGTTTTGCACTTGCAGGTCTTTTCTCCTTTGGCTTTGTAGCGATGTTCCTTTCAGGATCACAGGCAGGACCTATAGCAGAGACTCTTCATGCCTCATTCGGTATCCCTATGATGCCGTTCACTATTCTTTTCTGCATATTCGTAGCATATACTCTTTGGAAGGGAATTCCGCATCTTGCAAAGGTTGCAAGTAAGATAGTTCCATGGATGTGCATACTTTATCTTTGCATGGGAATTATCATCATTCTTAAAAATATCGGCAATGTTCCTGCTGCAATCGTATCAATATTTGAGGGAGCATTTACAGGAACCGCTGCTACAGGCGGATTTGTAGGCGCAACAGTTGCAACGACAATCAGAACAGGTGTTGCTCGTGCAGTAGATTCAAATGAAGCAGGCATGGGAACTTCACCTATGATCTATGCAAGAACAAAGACTGCACACCCTGTACGTGCCGGCCTTTGGGGCGTATTTGAAGTATTTGTAGATACTATGGTAGTTTGCTCGGTAACCGGTCTTTCATGTCTGGTAACAGGACTTTGGAGCAGCGGTGATACAGCCATGACACTGGCAATAAGCGTGTTCCGTCATGAGTTCGGCGGTATAGGAGTTGCAATGATATGCTTTATGATGCTTCTGTTTGGATTTACGACAGCAACCTCAGCACTTGGTTATTATGATGCGGCACTTCAGTATCTTTTACGTAAATGGCCTGCATTAAGCAAGCGTGCATCAATGATATTTAAGATCGTTTTCGGTCTTCCGAATATTTTTATTGTAGCAACTATTAATTACACAGGTTCGGACTTTAACCTTTATTGGGAATTTGTAAACATAATCATTTGGTTCCCGGTTCTTTGGAACGTTATAGCACTTTTGATACTTTCGCCAAAGTTTGTGGAGCTGACAAAGGACTATGAAGCACGCTATTTGCATAAGGGCACAGTGAAGGCAGATGCTAAGCTGTTCTATGCAACAGAGCCGGATAGAGAAATAGGTGAATAACGAATAAATGATATAAAGAGGATCTCGCTTACGGAACTGAGACATATATACTCGCAAGCAAGATCTTCTTTTTAAGATAATTATTATATAGAGAAAAGCCTGAAGGCTATTAATAAAGCCATGAAATATAGATTTTACAAAGAAAATATAAGAAAAAAAACCATTTCGGAGCTTCTTAGTATGCTTGAAGCAGGAGAAACCACCAGCGAGAAGCTGGTATGGGCATATCTTGAGCATATTGCGGCTGAGGATACGGCAGGAATAAGGCTCAAATCTGTGCGAGAGTTTAATCCTGATGCATTTGCAATAGCAAGAGAGCGTGATTGGGAAAGAGCTCACGGAAAAATCAGAGGGGCGCTGCATGGGATACCGATAATGCTTAAGGATTCTATAGATACAGGCGATAAAATGCATACGACCTGCGGGTCTGTGGCACTTAAGGATCACTATGCAGAATCAGATGCATTTATAGTTAAAAGGCTCAGAGAGGCAGGTGCGATTATACTCGGAAAGAATAATCTATCTGAATACTACGGCTTTGTTTCAATGAGTTCACCCAACTGCTACAGCGGAATTATAAATGGTTCACCGATAAATCCTTTCAGCAAAGAAGATAAAAAACTGAAACCTGGTGGTTCCAGCGGCGGAAGTGCAGTTTCTGTTGCGGCGGATTTTACAGCAGCATCAATCGGCACCGATACAGCCGGATCGATTTTTGAGCCGGCATGCTTTAACGGAGTTGTCGGATATAAGCCTACAGTAGGACTTGTGAGCAGAACAGGAGTGTTGCCTGTGCTAATGTGTCAGGACGTCCCGGGTCCTATTACAAGATGTGTAAAGGATGCAGCAATCATAGCGGATGTCATTATAGCAAGGGACGAAGATGATCCCGATACCTTCCGTGCTGAAGAAATCAGGCAGAGTACAAAGACAGCGACAGTGGACACTACTAAAAAGAGCCTAGACTTAGGCGCAGTGGCAGATGCATTGACAGAGATATCGCCAAATGTACAAATGGGTATAAAGCTTACAGATGGACTTGACGATGCTGAATTATCAGGAAAACGTATAGGAATAGTGAGAACCGGATATATGTCAGCGGCAGGAGGTATGATAAGAGATGAAATAGAGGTGCTGGAGGCTGCTGTAAATAAGCTTGAAGAAGCCGGAGCTAATATCATAGATGTAGAAGGATTTCTGCATGCTGAAGCATTGGAAGTGCCTGAAAAGCATACGGAGCGTCTCAATGATGTGGTTATGTGTGATGGATTCAAGGTAAGATTAAATCATTATCTGGCAAAGCAAAAAGATTTACCATTTAAGAGTCTTGCAGAACTTATCGCCTGGAACAAGGCGCATCCGGAGGCGATACCAATAGGACAGGATTATCTGGAATATGTAGAAAACAGAGAAAATCCGATCATGAATATGGCATTTGTGGATGCCAGAGCAAATGATCTGGATATTTGCGGTGAGCGCGGTATATGGGGCGCTTTTGATAGATATGAGATTGATGCTCTTATTTTGCCGGGAGTTACAGCGCAGGGAATACCTGCAACAGCAGGAAATCCAATCATATCTATTCCGTGCGGTATATCAGAAAGCGGTGCGCCGGTCGGACTTAATCTGGTCGGCCGAATCATGGATGATCATGAGCTATTGAAAATAGCTGCAGCCTGTGAAAGGGTATTGCCGAAAAGGCCGATCCCGGAAGTGTGATCAGGGCAGAAACAGTGCAAAAACAACGAAAAAAAAGCGCACTCTCTCAGTATTTATGTGGTTTACAATAAATAACGGTAAATATACATCAAAAAGCAAAAAGTGTATTTGACGTAGGGTATCATATATTATATACTGCAAACCGTAATAATATTTGGAGGGTGTTATGTTTATAAATACTATATGGTCGCTGCTGCCACCGGTAGTAGCGATTGTTTTGGCGCTGATCACTAAGGAAGTATATTCCTCACTGTTCATAGGTATTGTGTGCGGCGGACTGCTTTATTCAGGCTTCAGTTTCACAGGCACGATAGAGCATGTGCTGACAGACGGAATTATTGGTTCAATATCTGATCCGTATAATGTCGGCATATTGGTATTCCTGGTAGTGCTCGGAGCTATGGTAATGCTTATGAACCGCGCGGGCGGCTCGGCAGCATTCGGACGTTGGTCACAGGAGCATATCAAAACAAAGATAGGCGCACAGCTTTCAACAATAGTTTTGGGCTGCCTTATCTTCATCGATGACTATTTCAACTGCCTTACCGTAGGTTCTGTCATGAGACCTCTCACAGATAAGCATGGTATCAGCAGAGCAAAGCTTGCGTATCTTATAGACGCTACAGCAGCACCGATATGCATCATAGCACCGGTATCATCATGGGCAGCAGCTGTATCAGGCTTCGTTGAGGATGCAAACGGTCTGGAGCTTTTTATCCGTGCTATCCCGTATAACTTCTATGCGCTGCTTACAGTGGCAATGATGGTGATACTCACACTCACAGACTTTGACTACGGTCCGATGAAGTCTGCTGAGCGAACCAATAACCTCAATTACTCGGCACCTGATCCGGAGCCTTCTCCTAATATTACAGGCGCTGATGATCAGCCGGAGCCTCCGGTAAGCGCAAAGGGCAGGGTTATACATCTGGTTCTTCCTATATGCGTGCTTATCGTTTGCTGTGTTACGGGACTTATATATTCAGGCGGATTCTTTGACGGAACTCCGTTTGTGGAGGCATTTTCAGGAGCGGATGCTTCAGTCGGCCTTTCAATCGGTTCTGTAGCAGCACTTATAATAACAGTGGTATTCTTTATTGCTTCCGGAGTGCTTGACTTTAAGGAGTGCATGAACGCTCTGCCGGAGGGCTTTAAGAGCATGGTGCCGGCGATACTTATACTGACGTTTGCATGGTCATTAAAGACTATGACAGATTCGCTCGGAGCAAAGGAATACGTTGCCGGACTCGTAGCAGTCGTAGCTGAAAATGAAGCTATCATGAGCTTCCTGCCTTCAATGGTATTCTTAATCGGCTGCTTCCTGGCATTTGCAACCGGAACCTCATGGGGGACCTTTGGTGTGCTGATCCCTATAGTTGTTAATGTTTTCGGCGGGGATCTTTCCAATGAGCTTATGATCATTGCCATTTCTGCCTGCATGGCAGGTGCCGTATGCGGAGATCACTGCTCACCGATATCGGATACAACGATAATGGCATCTGCGGGAGCACAGTGTGACCATCTGCTGCATGTTTCCACACAGCTGCCGTATGCGCTGACTGTGGCTATAGTCACATTTATATGTTACATAATAACAGGATTCGTAAGGAGTGCGGTCATCTGTCTGCCGATAGGCATAGTGATGATGTTTGCGGTACTTATGATGATAAAGAAAAGAGTGAAGGCTTAAATATATGAGGCCGTAAAAGACAGCTGCGTTGAGTGAGAACTTGATGCAGCTGTTTTTGATGGAGAGTTTCATGAAACTCTTCATAACCTCGTTATAGCTTCAAAATATTGCTGCTTCAAATATTGAATATTCAAAAAATAATAAAGCTATAATATATCTTATATAATATAGGTGAATTCAGTTAAGTAATAGAAAAGGGAAATTATGAGCAATTCAAACCGATTTAGATTTCAAAAATTGTATATGAGCATCTTATTATAGAGAAAATAATGATAAGAATTATGTGAAAGTGAGGCGATGAATGTGTTAATGAATACAACTGAGTATCTCTCCATTATCGAAAATATCAAGAGCGAAATCAGGGCTGCACAGTACCGTGCAGCAGTTCATGTGAATGCAGATATGCTGCTTCTTTATTATGATATTGGTTGCGTAATCAATGAACATAAATCATGGGGAAACAAGTTTATTGATAACCTTGCAGCAGATATTCGGATTGCTTTTCCAGAAAGCAAAGGATATTCTGTTCGTAATTTGAAGTATATGGCAAAATT
>JALELZ010000033.1 GCA_022768465.1 Lachnospiraceae bacterium | reverse complement strand
TACAATGGGAAGCTGATTTGCTTGAAAATTTAACGGTTATGGATAAAGAAAAAGAACAGGAAAAGATAAAAAAGTGTATAGGTGAAAACTTTAAAACAAACACAGGAAAAAGGATAGCTTATAATCGCTTTATTTTAGATTAGTAGTAGATTATTACAGTTATGCAATTAGACACGTTTTTTTATCATGAATGGATATGTTTTTGTCTACCGATAGTGCCAAAAACGCAGTAGTCTGCACCCCCCCTAAACAGACTACTACTTGACTACAACTGAGTAGTACAAAAGGCTACATTTTGCCCCGTTTTGCCTATTCTGTTAATGTCGGCATAATATGTGTACAGAATGAAAAACGCAAAAAACCTTGCAAAACAGGGCAAATCACGGCATTGAAGGAGGGATTTTATAGTGATTAAGATACTTTTTGTTTGCCACGGCAATATTTGCCGCAGCGTTTCTGCACAATATATTCTTCAAGACATGGTAAATCAACGAGGACTTGCGGCAGATTTCGTGATAGACTCGGCTGCTACATCAACGGAAGAGATAGGTAATGCTATATATCCGCCGATGAAATCAGCTTTGGAAAGAAAACTTATACCGATCGGAACATACAGAGCATGCCAATTAAAGAAAACAGATTATGATAAGTATGATCTTTTCATTGGTATGGATGAAGAAAATATGTTTTACATGAAGAGAATCCTCGGTGATGATCCTGAAGGGAAGATTCATTATCTGATGGAATACTCGGACAGACCAAATGTAATTATTGACGATCCGTGGTATACACGTCAGTTTGATTACTGTGCTGAGCAGATTGCAGAAGGTTGTGAAGGGCTATTGGAGCAGGTGTTGAACTGACTGAGACATAAACTAACTAAAACATAAGGAAAAAAGACGGCGGATCACGCCGCCGTCCTGAACGTCTATTAAACATTTCTGTTAATTATCTAAAATTAATGTCTGCACCTCATAAGGGCATTGCTGATATTCTTTAAGGCTATTTTCAAATTCATTTGCAAGGACAAGTCCCGGTTTTTTCTTATTATCAGAAAAGAACATCTTGATGAGATAAGGATTCCATCCATCGCTTAGGATACGTGATCTGAAGCAATAGTAATCCCCCTCCGGAATTTCAATTATTGCGCCAGGAACCGGCTTTTGAAGTGATTCGTCGTTCGGAGCATTTTTTATAAACATTCCAAGACACAGAGGTTTAAGCTTCATATCAATGAGATTACTATAATCCATAATGATAGAATACTGGCGCATATACGGAAGCTCCCTCATAAACGGCTTATTTCGAAGCGCTATAAGCCTTAAATGATAGCTTTCTTTGCTCTCACCTTCATTTATGCTGACGGCAACCATATATCTTTTAGGAAAATGCTGAACATATGCATATTTATTATCATCGTTTTCGGCAGATTCCGAAAAATAATTTCGATACCATTTTATTGTATCAATGGTGTCATTGAGCTCATTGATTTTCTTCTGACATTCGTTTTCAAGATCCGTAAGATTTTTTATAAGAGAGTTGATGTCATTATGCACGAGAATATCCTTGATCTCATCAAGAGACATTCCTAATTTCTGCAGATATCTTATTCTGTCAATGAAGTGAAACTGATCATCAGAATAATATCTATACCCGGTATCCGGATTAACATAAGCGGGCTTAAGAAGATCGATAGAACTGTAATAGCGCAGAGTCTGAGTTGAAATGCCCATTATTTTCGAAACTTCACCAATGGTATAATTTTTTTTCATTTTACCTCCAGAGCAGAAAAAAATCTGATGCAATCCGTATAATAATGTAAAGCAAATAAAATGTAAAGGAACAAAAGTAAAGCTGTTAATACTTAATATAATAATATAAAAAAATATGCCAAAGTTATACAAAAAATGTCACAAAAAAAATATTTAAAAAATATGTATTTTTTTTTGGAATATTATATTGACTCTATTGTTACTATAAAGTTTATGCTTAGGGCGTAAACAAAAGGGATTAACTTAAAACTATTTTTTAAGTAAATTGGAGGGATTAAAAATGGCACTTTCAACAGAACTTCTGTACACCAGAAATTACAGAGCAGACGCAGTTAACCTTGGTAAGGGAGAGTCTTTCCCATACTATCCTTGCACAGCTTTCGGAGCTAACACTCTTTCAGAGATCAAGGAAGCTTACAGACAGGGATATACTTATATTCGTACTAACAACCCTGACAGAGATGTACTTGCAGGCATGATGACAAAGCTTGAGGCTCCAAATCTTCCTGATAAGGATACACTTATCTTCTCATCAGGTATGGCTTCAATCTCAACAACAGTTGGTTCACTCCTTAAGAGCGGAGACCACGTAATCTGCAACAAGTTCATCTATGGCGAGACATTCGACGTATGGGGAAAGATGTTCGACAGATTCGGCATAGAGCATGACTTCGTAGATATGGATGATATTAAGAATGTTGAGGCAGCTATTAAGCCTAACACAAAGCTCATCTATTCAGAGGTTTGCGCTAACCCAACAATGAACATCATTGATATCCCTGCTATGGCAGAGCTTGCTCATAAGAATGGCGCACTTCTTATGATGGATAACACATTCACAACACCTATCTCAATCAGACCGCTTGAGCTTGGCGCAGATATCGTTATCTCATCAATGACAAAGTTCCTTAACGGACATTCAGATGCTATCCTTGGATGCATGACAGCAAGCCATGACATCATTGAGACAGTAAGACCTATGAGAATGCTCTTCGGTACACCTGCAGATCCATTCCCATGCTGGATGATGATCAGAGCTCTTGAGACAGTATTCTTGAGAGTCGAGAGACAGATGTACAACGCAGCTAAGCTTGCTCAGTTCTTCGAGGCTGATCCACACGTTGTTAAGGTTAACCATCCTTCACTTGACAGCTTCACAAACAGAGACATTGCTAAGAAGCTTTGGAGCAATGACGAGAAGATCTCAGGTATGCTCAGCATAATCCTTTGCACAGAGGATGAGGAGAAGATCGACGCATTCATGGCTAAGCTTCAGTATGTTCACTATGCAACAACACTTGGCGGACTCAAAACAACACTTAACCACCCATGCACTTCTTCACACAGCCATATGCCTGATGCTGACAGAAGAGCAATTGGTATCACACCAGGTATGTTCAGAGTATCAACAGGTACTGAGGACATTGATGATCTTATCAACGACTTCAAGCAGGCTTTCACAGCTCTTGACTGATAATGACTAATACTATAAGGCTGTCGTCATTCGATGGCAGCCTTATATAATCAATACATTTTATTATTGGAGGATAATTTTCTATGATCGGTGAGTTTGATCCAAAGAACACTTTTGAAACAAATATTCTTGAGGCCGGTGCTTATTTCAGAGAGCCTGCAACAAATCCTGAGCAGCTTCCAATCCATCTTGCTACAGCTCATAATGTAAATGACCTTGATGATCTTCAGAAGAGATATGACGAGAAGGGCTTCTGCTACAACAGATATCGTAACCCTAACCGTTCAGCTCTTAATGAGCTTATGAGCTACATCGAGGGCGGCGAGGCTTCAGTTTGCTGCGGAGCTGGTATGGGTGCAATCTGCGCTTCAATCATCGCTAATACAAAGGCTGGAGATCATATCATTTCAGGTGACACACTTTATGGTGAATCAATCGAGATCTTCACAAACATTCTTGGAAAGTATGGCGTAACAGTTACATTTGTAGACTTCACTGATCTTGATGCTATCAAGAATGCAGTACAGCCTAATACAACACTTTTCTATGGTGAGACAGTTGCTAACCCTGTTATAGCTGTTCCTAACATCAAGGCTATTGCAGAGATCGCTCATGCTAACAATGCTATCCTTGTTATTGATAACACATTTATGACAGGCGCACTTGTAAAGCCTCTTAAGCTTGGTGCTGATATTGTTGTTAACTCACTTACAAAGTTCTACAACGGACATTCTGATGCAACTGCAGGTTCAGCAACAGGTAAGGCTGAGCTTATTGACAAGGTATTCCATATGCAGCAGCTTATGGGTAACCAGGCTTCACCATTCGATAGCTGGCTTGTTTGCCGTTCTATCAGAACACTTGAGCTTCGTGTAAAGAGACAGAGCGATAACGCTACAGCTCTTGCTAAGATGTTCGAGGAGTCTCCATATGTAAAGGCTGTTTATCATCCATCACTTGAGAGCTGCCCACAGCACGAGCTTGCTAAGGAACAGTTTAACGGAAACTATGGCCCAATGCTTTCAATCATCCTTCCTGAGGAGGCTGAGGCTGGCGCTGACTGGATGGCTAAGATGAACAAGTTCATGCGTTCACTTAAGCTTTGCCACTATGCAATGACACTTGGCGGATACAGAACAACTATGTCATATCCTCCAATGAGCTCACATTCAGATCTTACACGTGAGCAGAGATATGCTATGGGTATCACAGATGGTCTTCTTAGATTCTCTGTTGGTATCGAGAATATCGAGGATCTTAAGAGAGACTTCACCCAGGCTCTTGAGGCTGCATACGGCAAAAATTGATTCTGGTCTTTTTAAGATTGACATTCTGATAATGGATATTCAGCGGCGTACCTTTGGTGCGCCGTTTTTTTGTGTATCAACATTTATAAGTTGACTGCCATCGTGCGATATTTCGTTAATATTAGTGAATATTATATAAGAAACATAGGCTCTAATTGTATATGATTGAATATTTGAAAATTGGTTAAATTATTTTAACGTTTACGCTTGACTAACAAGGGGTTCGAAAGATAATATGTGTTTAAACAATTTGCACTGCAATAGGACACTTAAAAAGTATCATATCTCTACAGTACAAACTGAGCAGGCGGCGGGTGATCGTTAGCCGGGTCTTTACGGACAGCAGACTATATTTTTGATATTTATAGCTGCGGGACAGTAGTATTTGTTCCGCAGCTTTTTTATAAGCTGCACTTATGGCAGTTTTTTTATACAAAGAAAGCTGTTGTATAAGGAACGTGATATGCGTTGTTTCTGACAGGAGAAAGCTATGAGCAAAGAAAAAACAAAGGTTCATTTAACAGAAGCTGAAAAACACAAAATCGTTAATCAGGTGGCAGCTGTTGGAATTGCCGGCAATGTAGTACTTACTGCATTCAAGATGTTTGCCGGAATTGTAGGTAATTCTACTGCAATGGTGTCTGATGCCATTCATTCACTTTCTGATGTATTTGCAACATTCATTGCATTTGTAGGAGTTAAGATATCTAAAAAAGGCGCAGATGCATCACACCCTTACGGACATGAGAGATTTGAATGCTTTGCATCAATATTGCTTGGACTCATCCTTACATACACAGGAGTTCATATCGGTTGGGGATGCATTCAGAGTATTATTCATAAAGAATATCTTACTGCTCAGACTCCGGGAATGATTGCGATAGCAGCAGCTGTAGTTTCCATAGCTGCAAAGGAAGGAATGTATTGGTATACGATATTTGCGGCAGATAAGATCGAGTCCAGTGCCTTTCGCGCGGATGCATGGCATCACAGATCAGATGCATTCTCATCAGTTGGTTCTCTTATAGGTATTCTCGGCGCAAGAATGGGATTCCCTATCATGGATTTACTTGCAGGTCTTGTTATCTGTGCGATAATCATACATGTAGGTCTTGTGGAGGTTATATTGGATGCTGTTGACAAGCTTGTCGACCATGCGGGAGACCCGGAAACTGATAAAGAAATCAAAGAAATCGTCAATGAATATTCAAAAGAGCATGACATGAACATTGGAATTGATTCACTTATGACAAGACAGTTCGGAGAAAAACTTTTCGCTGATCTTGAGATAAATCTTGACGGTAACATGCCATTGCATGAAGCTCATCTTGTTGCGGATGATGTACATGGCTTGATTGAGAAAGAACATCCTGAGATCAAGCATATCACGGTTCATGTTAATCCGAACGGATATCCTTATGGAGTCGGTGAATAATAAAGTAAAATAATAGTTTTTGCTTCGGGTTTAATGTATACTGTAAAAGTGTGCATGGATTCGAAGCTTTTTCTTTCACTAATATATAATACAAACTATATGATGTTATATAAGATATGAAGGAAACATAAATTAACTGACATTTATTATAATAAGACGACTAAAATAAGTGAATGAGAATTTATAAATGTCACTAGATTGATTACGGAGAAAAAATGGCAACAGTCATACTGAAAAAGGGCGAAGGACGAACAATTAAGGCCGGTGGGGCATGGATCTTTGATAATGAAATAGATAAGATATACGGAGATTTTGAAAACGGAGACATTATCAGAGTTGAGGACTTTGACGGCTTTAAGATGGGAGTCGGTTTTATTAATACAAATTCGAAGATCACTGTCAGGATGCTTGCAAGATGGCGTGATAAAATCGATGATGATTTTCTTTATAGGCGTGTGAGAAATGCATGGGAATACAGGAAGAAAACTGTTGACATTAATGCCTGCAGAGTTATTTTCGGTGAAGCTGATTTCCTTCCGGGACTTGTAGTCGATAAATTTAATGATGTGCTTGTTGTTGAATCATTGGCACTTGGCATTGACAAACTGAAAAATAAGCTGATTGATTTTTTAGTAGAAGTCCTTGAGAATGACGGCATAAAGATCCGAGGAGTATATGAAAGATCTGATGCACCTGTCAGAAAAAAGGAAGGCATGGAACCATTTAAAGGCTTTATCGGAGAACCCTTTGATACAGAAGTTGACATAGTCGAAAACGGAGTTAAATACCTTGTGAATGTTGAGGATGGTCAGAAGACCGGATTTTTCCTTGACCAGAAATATAACAGAAAAGCTATACAGGGAATATGCAGTGGAGCTGAAGTGCTTGACTGCTTCACACATACAGGATCCTTTGCTTTAAATGCTGCGTTAGGCGGAGCGAGTCATGTAACCGCAGTAGATATTTCTGAAACAGCCATAGAACAGGCTAGGAAGAATGCTGAAATAAACGGGTTTACGGACAGAGTAGAGTTTATTACAGAGAATGTTCTGGATCTGTTACCTAAGCTTGCTGCTGAAGAAAAAAAGTATGATGTAGTAATACTTGATCCTCCGGCATTTACAAAATCAAGAGAAGCCACAAAAAAGGCTGTTAAAGGCTACAGAGAAATAAATATGAAGGGCATGAAGCTTGTTAAAAACGGCGGATTTTTAGCTACATGTTCATGCTCACATTTTATGACTGAGGAGCTTTTTAAAAAGACGATAAAGGAAGCTGCTCATGCAGTTCATAAAAGATTGAGACAGGTTGAGTTCCGTACACAGTCACCTGATCATCCTATATTGTGGGCTGCAGACGAATCATATTATCTTAAGTTTATTATATTCCAGGTCGTTGATGAAATGTAAATACATAAGAAGATAACGATAAAAGTATCTGATGAAATGAAAAATTGAGTTCTAATGAAGATGAAAATAAATATGTAGGACACTGACAAAAAAATAAGCATTAGCATAAAGATAAGTAGTGATATATTAAATGAAAAATTTGAAGGACGGCAAAGGAGTAGTATAAATGCTTGAAGTTTTATTAAATGAATATAAGGCCAGATTTAATGAGGATTTCCCACTTGCAAAGCTTGCAGGTCATACTGAAATAGAGGTCATAAATATTTTATATGACTGTCTTGAGAATAATGAAAAATATGTGCCGGGAAAGAAAATCGAGAATAAATTTCCTGATGCACCAAAGGGCAAATAAGAACTGTAAAAAACGAGAAAAATTGCTTGAATACATGAAAAGGATATGCTAATATTGTAGGGCATGTGCAAAAACATGTATTTTTTGCTGTGAATAAATAATTTCTTTTAAATATGATTATTTATCACAGTTGTAACCAGTAAACATGCCGCTGGTCCGGAGGACATGAAGGTGCCTGAAACAGGTCTCATGCCATGACGCGGCAGACGCTTAAAACCAAGGAGGACAAAAATGAGCGTTATTTCTATGAAGCAGCTTTTAGAGGCCGGAGTACATTTCGGTCATCAGACAAGAAGATGGAACCCTAAGATGGCTCCATACATCTACACCGAGAGAAATGGTATCCACATCATCGATCTTCAGAAGACAGTAGGAATGGTAGGAGATGCTTATGATGCACTCAACAAGATCGTTGCAGAGGGCGGCACTGTTCTTTTCGTAGGAACAAAGAAGCAGGCTCAGGATGCTGTAGCTGCTGAAGCACTTCGTTGCGGAGAGTTCTATGTAAATGAGAGATGGCTCGGCGGAATGCTTACAAACTTCAAGACTATCAGATCAAGAGTTGAGAGACTTAAGGCTATCAGAAAGATGGCAGAGGACGGAACATTTGATGTTCTTCCTAAGAAGGAAGTTATCAACATTAAGAAGGAGCAGGAGAAGCTTGAGAAGAACCTTGGCGGTATCGTTGAGATGAAGGAGCTTCCATCAGTTATCTTCGTTGTTGATCCTAAGAAGGAGAAAATCTGCATTCAGGAAGCACATTCACTCGGAATCACTCTTATCGGTATGTGTGATACAAACTGTGATCCAGAGGACCTTGACTATGTTATCCCTGGTAACGACGACGCTATCCGTGCCGTAAAGCTTATCGTTTCTAAGATGGCTGATGCTGTTATTGAGGCAAAGCAGGGCGATGAGGCTTATGTTGAGGAGCAGGAAGCTGTTGAGACAGAAGGCGAGAAGAGCATCGAGGAAGTTGCTGCAGACGCAGAGTAATTCTTTTTTACGACTATCTAATACAGGAGGAATAACCATGGCTATTACAGCTGCACAGGTAAAGGAACTCAGAGAGATGACCGGTGCCGGAATGATGGACTGCAAGAAGGCTCTTTCAGCATCAGACGGCGATATGGATAAGGCTGTTGATTTCCTTCGTGAGAAGGGACTTGCCGGAGCACAGAAGAAGGCAGGAAGAATCGCAGCAGAAGGCGTTGTTACAACAAAGATCACACCATGCGGAAAGAAGGGTATCGTTCTTGAAGTAAACGCTGAGACAGACTTCGTTGCAAAGAACGAGAAGTTCCTTACATACGTTTCAGAGATCGCAGATCAGGCTCTCAACTCAGCAGCAGCTGATATTGATGAGTTCTTCAACGAGAAGTGGGCTCTTGATGAGTCTCTTACAGTTGCAGAGAAGCTCAGCTCAATGATTTCTATCATTGGTGAGAATATGAAGATCAGAAGATATGAAATCGTTAAGGAAGAGAACGGTTTCGTAGAGTCTTACATCCACGCAGGCGGAAAGATTGGCGTTCTTCTTGATGTTGAGACAGATGTTGAGAATGATGCAATCAAGGAAATGGCTAAGAATGTCTGCATGCAGATCGCAGCTCTTAAGCCAGTCTATGTTTCAGACAATGAAGTAGATGCTGATTACATCGAAAGAGAAAAAGAAATTCTTATGGCTCAGATCCAGAATGATCCTAAGGAGGCTTCAAAGCCTGCAAAGGTTATCGAGGGAATGGTACAGGGACGTATCAAGAAGGAGCTTAAGGAGATCTGCCTTCTTGATCAGATCTATGTAAAGGCTGAGGATGGAAAGCAGAGCGTTAAGGCTTATGTTGATTCAGTTGCAAAGGCAAACAATGCAAATATCAACATCAAGGGCTTTGTAAGATTCGAGACAGGCGAAGGCCTTGAGAAGAAGGAAGAGAACTTTGCAGAGGAAGTTGCAAAGCAGATGGGTCATTAATTTACAGATTTATCATTTCTTCAAAATAAGCTGTTAGATATATAAATTATATTAGCTGATAATTACAGTCGAAATTCTGTTATATACGGGATTTCGACTGTTTTTAATTCTATAGTAAAAATGCAGCATTCACTGAGCATTTATTGACTAAACTGTGAAAAAATTATAATATATTATAATGCACTTAAAATTTGCAGCTTTTATATCCTTAGCTGCATAAAGGCTGTATAAGCTTTATTTAAAGCCATTTTCTATATGGTTTATATTATATATAATTACACGGGGTTTTGTTATGGCTGAAGAAATCGTAAAAACAAACGCAGAAGAAACAGTTTCAAAAAACTTTATAGAAAGAGAGATAGATAAGGATCTTGCTGAAGGTGTATATGATCATGTATGCACCAGATTTCCGCCGGAGCCTAACGGTTACCTTCATATAGGACATGCCAAGTCAATCATTCTTAACTATGGTCTGGCACAAGAGTATAATGGTAAGTTTCATCTTCGTTTCGATGACACAAACCCTACAAAAGAGAAGACTGAATTTGTTGAGTCAATAAGAAAGGATGTTGAGTGGCTTGGTGCCGATTTTGGCGGCAAGGTTCTTTTCGCATCTAATTATTTCGACGTTATGTATGAAAAGGCTGTATTT
The DNA here is from genome assembly GCA_022768465.1 of Lachnospiraceae bacterium. GTDB lineage: Bacteria > Bacillota > Clostridia > Lachnospirales > Lachnospiraceae > Avilachnospira. The sequence goes on along the minus strand of JALELZ010000033.1, from coordinate 89,064 downwards.
CTTATTAAGAAAGGAAAAGCCTATGTTTCTGATCTCACAGCAGATGAAATAAGAGCATACAGAGGAGATTTTACAACTCCGGGCAAAGAGGATCCTTCAAGAAACAGAAGTGTTGAAGAAAACCTTGCACTCTTTGAGGATATGAAGAACGGAAAGTTTGAGGATGGAGAGAAGGTCCTTCGTGCAAAGATAGATATGGCAGCCGGAAACATTAACATGAGAGACCCTGTCATCTATAGGATAGCACGTATGGAGCATCACAATACAGGTAATAAATGGTGTATCTATCCGATGTATGATTATGCTCATCCTATAGAGGACGCAGTTGAGGGCATTACTCATAGTATTTGCACGCTTGAGTTTGAAGATCACAGACCTCTTTATGACTGGGTAGTAAGAGAGTGTGAATTTGAAGAAAAGCCAAGACAGATCGAATTTGCAAAGATGTATCTTACAAATGTTGTTACAGGTAAGAGATACATTAAAAAGCTCGTTGAAGATAAGATAGTTGACGGCTGGGATGATCCAAGACTTGTAACTATTGCAGCATTAAGAAGACGCGGATATACACCTGAGGCCATCAGAAAGTTTGTTGAGCTTGCCGGCATTTCAAAGGCTGATTCAAGCTGTGAGTTAGACATGCTTGAGTACTGCATAAGAGATGATCTTAAGCTTAAGAAGCCGAGAATGCTTGCAGTCCTTCATCCGCTCAAGCTTATTATAGATAACTATGAGTGTGACGGAGAATATGTAGATATGCCAAATAACCTCGAGGTTCCTGAGATGGGTTCAAGAAAGGTTAAATTCGGAAAGAATCTCTATATTGAGCAGGAGGATTTCATGGAAGTTCCGGCTCATAAGTATTTCCGACTTTTCCCTGGTAATGAAGTCAGACTTATGGGTGCATATTTTGTAAAGTGTGTCGGCTGCGATAAGGATTCAGATGGCAATGTAACTGCTGTTCATGTTACATATGATCCTGAGCAGAAGTCAGGATCTGAAACCAGAAAGGTCAAGAGTACAATTCATTGGGTAAATGCTGATGATTGCTTTGATGCTACAGTCAGACTTTATGAAAACCTTGTTGATGAGGAAAAGGGTAAGCTTGATGCAGACGGTAATCTGAATCTTAACCCTAATTCGCTGACTATACTTGAGAATTGTAAGTTAGAGCCTGCATTGAAGGATGCAAAGACCTTTGACAGTTTCCAGTTTGTCAGAAACGGCTATTTTAATGTAGATTGCAGAGACTCTGAGGAAGGCAGACCTGTATTTAACAGAATTGTCGGCCTTAAGAGTTCATATAAGGTACAGAAATAAAGGAACATTTACATAGATGTCTGAAACAGTAACTGAAAAAAATCTTAATTATGTACCGGTTATTGAAGCAAAGCCGGAACCTAAAAGTGTTGTAGATTATATAAGTGAACCAAGAAAACTGGACGCACCGAGAGCCGATGCGACTCCTGAGGAATTATATAACGGGCTTATCAGGATATACAGATCCTATAAGCCTGAAGGCGATACAGAGCTTATTAAGAAGGCCTATGAGGTAGCCTGCAGGCAGCATAAGGATCAGAAAAGGAAATCCGGCGAACCGTATATTATTCATCCGCTTAATACAGCCATAATTATCGCTGAAATTGAAATGGATAAGGAAGCTATATGTGCGGCACTTCTTCATGATGTGGTCGAAGATACCAACATGACTCTTGATGAAATAAGAGAAATGTTCGGTGATCATGTTGCGTTGCTTGTGGACGGTGTTACAAAGCTGACTCAGCTTTCCCTTGATGTTGATAAGATCGAAATACAGGCAGAGAATCTCCGCAAGATGTTTGTTGCCATGGCAAAAGACATCAGAGTGGTGCTTATTAAGCTTGCGGACAGATTGCATAATCTTCGTACTCTTCAATATCAAAGTAAGGCGAAGCAGATAGAAAAGGCAACAGAGACAATGGAGATATATTCTCCATTGGCTGAAAGACTCGGTATCATGAAACTCAAGATAGAGCTTGATGATATTTCACTCAAATATCTTAAACCTGATGTTTATTATGATTTGGTCGAGAAAATTGCCTTAAAGAGAGAAGAAAGAGAAGCTTTTATATCCGATATAGAAGAAGAGGTTTCGAAAAATCTTGAAGAGGCCGGCATACATGCAGTTATGACAGGCCGTGTTAAGCACTTTTTCAGCATCTATAAGAAAATGATCAATCAGAATAAGACTGTGGATCAGATATATGATCTGTTTGCAGTGAGAATTCTGGTTGAAAGTGTGAAGGACTGCTATGCTGCGCTTGGTGTTATACATGAAATGTATAAGCCTATACCGGGTCGTTTTAAGGATTATATAGCAATGCCGAAGCCGAATATGTATCAGTCACTGCATACAACTCTTATAGGCAGAGACGGTACCCCGTTCGAAATACAGATCAGGACCTTTGAAATGCATAAGGTTGCTGAATACGGTATTGCGGCCCACTGGAAATATAAAGAGTCAGGCGGATCACAGGTAAAAGCGGATTCTGAAAATGACGAAAAAATGAGCTGGCTCAGAGAAGTTCTTGAATGGCAGAAGGATGCCGATGACAACAAGGACTTTTTGAACATGGTCAAATCAGACTTCGATCTTTTTAATGACAATGTTTACTGCTTTACTCCGAGCGGTGATGTTAAGAGTCTGCCGTCAGGTTCCACACCTATTGATTTTGCGTATAGCATTCATTCGGCTGTCGGCAATAAGATGGTCGGAGCGCGTGTAAATGAGCGTATAGTTCCTATAGACTATAAACTTAAAAACGGAGATCGAGTTGAAATAATTACTTCTCAGAACTCTAAGGGGCCAAGCATGGACTGGCTCAATCTTGTCAGAAGTACACAGGCTAAATCAAAGATAAATGCATGGTTTAAGACTACCAATAAAGAGGATAATATCCTCAGAGGCCGTGATATTCTTGATAAATACTGTAAGTCTAAGGGCTTCAGCTACGGAGATCTGACTAAGCCTGAATTTGTTGAAGCTGTTTTAAGGCGCTATGCCATGCATGACTGGGATGCTGTATTAGCATCTGTAGGTCATGGCGGATTAAAGGAAGGCCAGATCATCGGTAAGCTTCTTGAGGCTAAGAAGAAGCACGAGCAGGAGCGTATTACTGATGAACAGATACTTGCGGCTCACAGTGCGGAAGGAAATCCGGAGATATCCAATCCTACAGTAAAGAAGGCACTTAGAGGCGGAATCCTTGTCAAAGGTGTAAATGATCTTTCGGCAAGATGCGCACACTGCTGTAATCCTGTACCGGGTGATGAGATAGTAGGCTTTGTTACAAGAGGAAGAGGTATAACTGTTCACAGGACTGACTGTATTAACATGATCAACCTGCCTCAGTCTGAAAGAACCAGACTTATTGAAGCTGAGTGGGATGTTGAGGATGGAACAGACGATACATACTCAGCAGAGATAAAGATTTTCTGCAACAACCGTATAGGAATGCTTGCTGATATCTCACGTATTTTTACAGATCTTAATATTGATATTACGAGTATTAATCTGAAAAATGCCAAGAATGGTACTTGTACCACAACCTTGACATTTGATATCCACGGAAGGAATGAGCTGACAAAGATAATTGATAAGCTTCGCACCATTCCTGATATCATAGATATAAGCAGAACTGCTGGCTGACAGCTGTTAAACGAACTTCGCCGGATAAGCATTTATAATGTTTATTCGGCGAAATCAGAATATATGACATTTTGTCTTACAGGGAATAATGATATACGTTAAAAACAATGAATTTAATACATATGAACCGGACATCAGACCTCTGATAAATTCTTTTTATCCGGGAGTGCAGATAAAATACACAGAATGCAGTTCGGATTTATTCTTTGATATAGATGAGATATGCAGCAATATAGATCGCAGTGAAGACAGATTCTATGATAAATCTGCTGTAAAAAAGGCTGTGTATGAATATCTGGTTGATTTTACGGGACGAGAGCTTCCATGGGGTACGCTTACAGGTATAAGACCTGTAAGGATAGCTGAAAAGTACGAGGCCGAATTTATTGATACAGATAATGCAGTTACAGCAAATGATATTGAGTGTTCCGATTATAAGTCGTATAAGAAGGATAAGCATGAATATAATTCTACTGGGGAGGTTTGCAGAGCTCTCAAAGATAAATATTCTTCGTTAAGAATGCTTAGAGGACTGCTTAAAAAGGATTTTCTCATTACTGATGAGAAGCTTGATCTGCTGTTAGATATATATGGAAGAGAAAAAAATGTGTTGTCGCAGATAGATTATAAAAACGGCTACAGCATTTATATAGGTATTCCTTTTTGCCCAACCAGATGTGTATACTGCAGCTTTACGGCATATCCGTATCATCTTTGGGAAAATAGAGCAGAAGAGTATATCGAAAAGTTAGGAGAAGAGCTTGCGGATATTGTTAAGATGAACTCAACTCCTGCAGCAAGTGAGGCTTTGAGAGCACAGGATATAAATGCTTCAATAATAAGTCATTCAGAAAATGTAAATGTATCCGGAATGCACCACAAGGGGAATATACTCAGCGGTAAGGAGCTTCAGACTATTTATATCGGAGGAGGCACACCTTCAGTGCTTTCTGCAGAGCTTATAGAAAAGCTGATGCAGACGATAGAAAAGTATGTGGATATAAGTAAGCTTGCTGAATTTACCTTTGAAGCAGGCCGTCCTGATACTATTACAAGAGATAAGCTTGAGGTATTAAGAAGACACAATGTTACCCGTATAAGCATTAATCCTCAGACCATGTGTCAAAAGACGCTTGATCTGATTGGAAGAAAGCATACAGTTGAGCAAATAAAGGAAGCCTTTATGCTTGCGAGAGAGCTTGGTTTTGATAACATTAACATGGATATAATTGCCGGACTTCCGGGAGAGAATCTTGAGGATTTCAAGTATACTCTGTCAGAAATAGCAAAACTGGATCCTGATAACCTGACAGTTCACACGCTTGCTGTAAAGAGAGCATCCAGACTTAATACCGAAGGAAATGCCTGGGGCGGAATGGACAGAGAAGGCCTTGATAAGGAAGGTGCGGAGGAAGTCCTTAGAATGACAGAACTGGGCGCGGAGTGTGCTGATAAGAACGGGCTTAATCCTTATTACCTTTACAGACAGAAGAACATGGCAGGCAACCTTGAAAATATAGGATACGCTAAGCCGGGCAAGGAAAATTTGTATAACATACTCATGATGGAGGAAAAGCACTCTGTTATATCCTGCGGCGCCGGTTCCAGCACAAAAAGAGTCAATCCGGATAAAAGTGTGGAAAGATGTGAGAATGTTAAAGATATTGCCTCATATCTTGACAGAACAGAAGAAATGCTTGAAAGAAAGAGAAAGCTGTTAACGGATCGATATTGATCAAAGCTTGAAAAAAAATATATATTATAAAAAAATGAAGATCCCTGAGTTTGGATTAAACCTGACTCAGGGATCTGTTTCTAAAAGTATTATTTGCGGTATATATAACTATTAGCTAAGTTAATGTGGCTTCATCATGGAAGATGATTACATAAACTTGGCATTGTGTACGTTTAATACCTTCTGGATCTTGTCAGAGTTGCCGAAGCTTCTTGTAGACATATCATAGTTGAATGAGTTGATGATAGCTGCAAGATAACGGCTTAAGTTAGCTTCCATGTACCAAGGCTTCTCATATATCTCTGCAGGCTTGTAGTTTAAGTTTGCAGTTACGATAAGATCGATATATTCATTGGAATATGCTTCGTCAAACTTTGCAAAGCCGTTGGTGAAGAGTCCGAATGTACAGCATACGATAACATTCTTTGCTTTGCGTTCCTTTAACTCTCTTGCTGTATCAAGCATGGATTCACCGGAAGAGATCATGTCATCGACAATGATAACAGTCTTGCCTTCAACAGAGCTTCCGAGGAATTCGTGTGCTACGATAGGATTACGTCCGCCTACGACCTTAGAGTAATCACGTCTCTTATAGAACATACCCATGTCAACGCCAAGGTTGTTGGCAAGGAATACAGCTCTTCCCATAGCACCCTCATCAGGAGAAATGACCATAAGAGTGTCCTTGGTGATCTTTAAGTCAGGGAACTTTTTAAGTATACATTTAACAAAGGAATATGTCGGCATGAATGAGTCAAAGCCGTTTAATGGGATGGCGTTCTGAACTCTTGGGTCATGAGCATCAAATGTGATGATGTTCTTAACGCCCATGTTTACAAGCTCCTCAAGTGCCATAGCACAGTCAAGAGATTCTCTCTTCTGACGCTTATGCTGACGTGACTCATAAAGGAAAGGCATAATGACATTTACTCTGTGAGCCTTTGCAACACTGGCACCGATAATTCTCTTAAGATCCTGATAGTTATCATCAGGAGACATGTGATTGGTAAATCCGCTTACGGTGTATGTGTTGGAGTAGTTTGTGATATCACAAAGAATAAACTCATCAACACCTCTGCAGGATTCGTTAATAACACCTTTTCCTTCGCCTGTTCCGAAACGAGGACAGGAGAGGTCTAAAAGAAAGCTGTCCGGAGCAAAGTCACGGAGCAGTGTAAAATCGGTATATTTTTCTTTGAGCTGTTCAAAATCGTGTTTTCTATACTCAACAAGTGCGGCGTCAACCTCCTGAGCTAACTTTTCAGCACTTACATGCGCAGCCAACTTCAGTGGGGCGACAGGGACAGCTTCAATTGTAAAGTCTTCAGCCATTTCATATTCCTTTCAGATAAATTTATAATGCTTATGATAGTTTATCATCAGGGGCATGCAGTTTCAATCTTTCCTTTTGTTTTTACTATGTATTGATTTATATGCAGTTGTAAAAAAGCTCTTTTATGATAGAATATATTAGTTATAGTGGGATTAAACGAATAGGAGAGAGATAGATGAAAAAGCCTATAGTAGCGGTAGTCGGACGTCCTAACGTCGGCAAGTCAACGCTTTTTAATGCTCTTTGCGGAGAGAATATAAGTATTATAGAAGACAGACCCGGAGTTACAAGAGACAGAATATATGCTGACTGTGACTGGCAGAACTATAAATTTACTCTTATTGATACCGGAGGAATTGAGCCTGAATCAGATGATGTTATTATTAAGCAGATGAGAGAACAGGCTCAGATCGCGGTTGAAACTGCAGAAGTAATCATTTTCATGGTTGATGTCAGGACCGGACTTACCGATGCGGATTACACTGTTGCCGATATGTTAAGACGCAGTAAGAAGCCTGTTGTTCTTTGTGTCAATAAGGTCGACAGCTTCAAAAAGCAGGTAAATGATGTTTATGAATTCTACAATCTTGGTATGGGAGATCCGATACCTGTTTCTTCTGCAGGAAGACTTGGCATAGGAGAGCTTCTTGACGAGGTTGTAAAGAATTTCCCTTCAGGAGATCTTGAAGAGGAAGAGGATGACAGACCTCGAATTGCCGTTATCGGAAGACCTAATGTCGGCAAGTCATCTATAATTAATAAGCTTTTGGGAGAGAACAGACTTATTGTATCTGATGTTGCGGGCACCACAAGAGATGCTATCGATACAAAGGTCATCCACAACGGCGAGGAGTATGTATTTATCGATACTGCCGGACTCAGAAGAAAATCAAAGATAAAGGATGATATCGAGAGATATTCAATCATAAGAACAGTTGCCGCAGTAGATCGATGCAACATTGCCGTTATTGTTATCGATGCATCAGAGGGTGTGTCGGAGCAGGATACAAAGATAGCCGGAATAGCTCATGAAAGAGGAAAGGGCGCTATCATTCTTGTAAATAAATGGGATGCCGTCGAGGAAAAGGACGACAAGACTATATATAAGTTTACGGAAGAAATCAAACAGAAGTTTGCATTTATGTCCTATGCTGACATAATGTTTGTTTCAGCAAAGACCGGACAGAGACTTATTAAGCTCTATGATGAGATAGATAAGGTAAGACAGAGCCAGACTCTTCGTATACAGAGCGGTGTTCTTAATGAGATCCTTACAGAGGCTACGGCTATGCATGAGCCGCCGCAGGATAAGGGTAAGAGACTTAAGCTGTTCTATGCAACACAGGTGAGTGTAAATCCGCCTACCTTTGTTATATTTGTTAATTATAAGGAACTTTTCCATTTCTCATATCTCAGATATATAGAGAACAGATTCAGAGAAGCTTTTGGCTTTGTAGGAACACCGGTTCACTTTATTATAAGAGAACGTAAAAAATCTGAGCAGTAAGCTGCTTTAATACTAAGGAGAATAATTTCAGATGGGTATTCGTATTATCTGTCTTTTGGTTGGATTTGTGTGCGGCAGTATTCCTACGGGATATCTGCTTGCCAGATCCAAGGGCATAGATCTTAAGCACACCGGAAGCGGCAATGTCGGCAGTACCAATGTTCTGCGCAGTATGGGCAAAAAATACGGTGCTATAACGATGGTTTGCGATATGCTTAAATCTATAGTTCCTATAATTGTAATGTCAGCATTGTTTGGCTCAATATCAGGAATGAGATATCTTATAACGCTTTATACCGGCTTGGGCGCAGTCCTTGGGCATGATTTCTCACCATGGCTGGGCTTTAACGGAGGCAAAGGCATAGCTACATCCGGCGGAGTAATACTGACTACCGATCCGATAATATTTGTTATAGATTTTGTAACTATATTCGGTACGGCAATAATTACAGGATATGTTTCTGTCGGATCAATGCTTGCGACGATATTTTATTTCATATTTAATATAATTACAGTTGTAAGCGGAAGAACACCGGGATGGAGTATTTATCCTCAGACCTTTGATCCGGCTCATGCACCTGAGATATTGATAATTTCAGGAATTATGTCTGCAATAGCTATTTACAGGCATAAAGCTAATATAGTCCGTCTTATGAACGGAAATGAAAATAAGATAAAATTGATAGAAAAAGCATAACCTATGCGCATAGGTAATAGTCAGACATAACTATTGGTTATCGAAAGCGAATTTTTTGTACAATATTCGCTTTTTCTTATTGTATGGCTTGCATAAAACAATTTAGCTACATATAATCTAACACAATCGCAGGGGTAAAAGCGATTTTTGTTTAAGCATTATTAAAGGAAAGCATAGAGCTTTCAAAGGGAGGAAGCATATGAAAAAGTTTTTAAGTATTGCACTTGCAGCTGCTATGACTGCATCACTTGCAGCATGCGGCAGCTCATCAGGTACATCTACAGAAGCTGCCAAGGAGTCTTCAGAGCAGACAGAGGCTGCTGAGGAATCAGAGGCATCAGAAGCATCAGCTGACGGTGAGTTCGTCATCGGTGGATCAGGTCCTTTAACAGGCGGCGCAGCTATTTACGGTATCGCAGTTAAGAACGGCGGACAGATCGCAGTCGATGAGATCAATGCAGCCGGCGGTATTAACGGACATCAGATCAAGTGGGTATTTGAGGATGATGAGCATGATGCAGAAAAGGCTCTTAATGCTTACAATACACTTAAGGATGAAGGCCTTCAGATGATGGTTGGTACTGTTACATCAGGCCCTTGCCTCTCAGTAGTTCAGGAAACAGCTGATGATAACATGTTCCAGATCACACCTTCAGGAACAACAGCTGATATCACAGTTAACCCTAACGTTTTCCGTATGTGCTTCTCAGATCCTGCACAGGGTGCAAAGTCAGCACAGTACATCGGTGAGCACGAGCTTGCTACTAAGGTTGGTGTTATCTATGACAGCTCAGATCCTTATTCACAGGGTATCTATGAGTCATTTGATGCAGAAGCTTCAAACTATGGAATTGAGATCGTCGCAGCAGAGGCATTTACAGCTGATTCAAAGACAGATTTCAAGACACAGATTCAGAAGATGAAGGATGCCGGAGCAGAGCTTGTATTCCTTCCATTCTATTACACAGAGGCAGCTTTAGTACTTCAGCAGTCAAAGGAGCTTAACTATTCACCGATCTTCTTCGGATGTGACGGTATGGACGGTATCCTCAACCTTGATAACTTTGATAAGTCACTTGCTGAGGGACTGATGCTTCTTACTCCTTTCTCAGCAGATGCAGAGGATGAGCTTACAGTTAACTTTGTAAATACATACAAGGATAAGTACGGCGAGACACCTATTCAGTTCGCTGCAGATGCATACGACTGCGTATATGCTATCAAGTATGCAGCAGAAAAAGCAAACATCACTCCTGATATGAGCATCAGCGATATCTGCGATGCTATGGAGCCTGCAATGGGTGAGATCGAGTTTGACGGACTTACAGGTGAGTCAATCAAGTTTGATGAAAACGGTGAGCCTGATAAGGCACCTAAGGCTGTTGTTATCAAGGACGGAGCATACGTACTTGCTGACTGATAAATAATTGTTATATTAGTTGATCAAAACCGTTAGAAATAGCGGATTGGAGGCTGCATTTGAAATATAATGCAGCCTTAATGTATATTTGCAGTGTGGATGAGGGCATTTCACATAATAAGTCTTATAAATTTATAAAAAAGGTAAGGAGCGAACTATGTCAAGTTTTCTGAGCTATCTCATAAGCGGCATAAGCTTAGGATCGGTATATGCGATCATTGCGCTTGGCTACACAATGGTATACGGAATCGCAAAGATGCTTAACTTTGCGCATGGTGATATTATCATGGTGGGAGCATATATAGCTTTCATAGTATTTACAAATATGGGACTTCCTCCGGTCGTCGCTATTCTTGCGTCTGTCGCAGGATGTACTATTCTTGGCGTCCTTATCGAAAGGATAGCATATAAGCCGCTTAGAGGGGCATCATCGCTGAGCGTTCTTATTACAGCTATCGGTGTCAGCTATTTTCTTCAGAACTCGGCACTGCTTTTATTCGGTGCTGATTCCAAGACATTTACATCACTTGTAAATATTCCTTCGGTAACAATTATGAACGGAGAGGTCATAATCTCCGGAGTAACTATTGTTTCAATAGCTGCATCAATAATCGTTATCGTGCTTTTAACATTATTTATAAATAAGACCAAGGCAGGACAGGCCATGCTTGCTGTATCTGAGGATACCGGAGCTGCTACTCTTATGGGAATTGATGTTAATAAGACTATTGCACTTACCTTCGCTATTGGTTCCGCTCTTGCAGGTGTAGCAGGTGTGCTTCTTTGCTCTACATATCCGGTGCTTTCCTCTCAGACAGGTGCCATGCCTGGTATTAAGGCATTTACAGCAGCCGTATTCGGAGGAATCGGATCAATACCGGGAGCTATGATCGGCGGCATGGTAATGGGAGTTGTAGAAAACCTTTCAAAGGCATATATAAGCTCTCAGCTTTCAGATGCTATTGTTTTTGCTCTTCTTATAATCATTCTTCTTGTTAAGCCTACAGGACTTATGGGCAAGAAGATTCAGGAAAAAGTATGACGGGAGGTAAAAAATGAATACAACATCAAAAACCTTCAGGTCAAATATTATAACTCTGGGTCTTGTATTAGCATTCTATGCTGTTATGGAGGCTATGCTTAAGGGAGGGATGCTCAGTTCTCTTATGAAGGGACTGCTGGTTCCGCTTTGCTACTACATGATACTTGCAGTATCACTTAACCTCGTTGTAGGTATTTCCGGTGAACTCAGCCTCGGACATGCAGGCTTCATGTGTGTCGGTGCATTTGTTTCTGCTGTATTTGCACGTACTCTCGGAGCAAATCTTCCAGGCATGGTTGAGCTTATTGTTGCAGTTATAATCGGTGCTGTATTTGCAGCAATATTCGGATTCCTCATTGGAATTCCTGTTCTTCGTTTGAGAGGGGACTATCTTGCAATAGTAACACTCGCATTCGGAGAGATTATTAAAAATGTTATTAATGCAGTTTATCTTGGAGTTGATTCAAACGGACTTCATGTGTCTCTTAAGGATGTTAAGAGCCTTGGACTTGAGGATGGCGGAGAGGTCATTATCAAAGGTGCACAGGGAATCGGAAGTCTGCCTAGAAATTCGACATTTACATTCGGCATAATATTGCTTCTTATAACATTGTTTATAGTAATTAACCTTATAAATTCCAGACATGGTCGTGCTATCATGTCTATTCGTGATAACCGAATTGCCGCAGAATCTGTAGGCCTGTCTGTTTCAAAATATAAGCTTACGGCATTTGTTATTTCTGCAGCTCTTGCAGGCGTGGCAGGCGTTCTTTACAGCCATAATCTTGCAAACCTTCAGGCTACATCCAAGAACTTTGGATATAACCAGTCCATAATGATTCTTGTATTTGTTGTTTTGGGAGGCATCGGCAATATCAGAGGTTCAATGATCGCTGCAGTAGTATTAACCATACTTCCTGAAAAGCTTAGATTCTTAAGCGATTACAGAATGCTTATCTATGCAATTGTACTTATCGTTATGATGATCATCAACTCTGCTCCTAAGGTAGTTGAATGGAGAAAGGTCATGGCAGAGAAGTATTTCAAAAAGGATAAGAAAAATGCAGACGGAGGGGAGGTATAACCATGGCTGATACAAATGAAAAAGTTCTCCTTGACGTAGAGGGCATAAGTATATCGTTCGGAGGACTTAAGGCTGTTAATAATTTCAGCATTAAAATAAAGAAGAATGAGCTTTATGGTCTTATCGGCCCTAACGGTGCCGGAAAGACTACAGTGTTCAATTTGCTTACAGGTGTTTATAAGCCTGATACCGGAAGGATCATTCTTGACGGCGATGCATTAACAGGTAAAAAAACTATAGAAATCAACAGATCAGGTATTGCCCGCACCTTCCAGAACATTAGGCTTTTCAGCAATCTCAGCGTTATTGACAATGTTAAAGTTGGTCTGCATCAGCATCACGAATACAGCTTGTTTGAAGGTGTTACGCATCTTGGCAGGTACAGACGCGTAGAGAAGGAAATGACAGATAAGGCTCATGAGCTCTTAAAGGTTTTTGAACTTGATGAGTCTGCAGAGTTTAAGGCAAGCCAGCTTCCTTACGGAAAACAAAGAAAGCTGGAGATTGCACGTGCACTTGCCACAGATCCGAAGCTCCTTCTTCTGGATGAACCGGCAGCCGGAATGAACCCGCAGGAAACTCAGGAGCTTATGGATACCATACGCTTTGTAAGAGATAAGTTTGACATGACTGTGCTTTTGATAGAACACGATATGAAGCTTGTAAGCGGAATCTGTGATAGACTTACAGTTCTCAACTTTGGCCAGATGCTTGCCGAAGGAGAGACCAAGACTGTTCTTAATAATCCTGATGTTATTAAGGCATATCTCGGAGATTAAAAGGAGAACGCAATGGGAAATATACTTGAAGTAAAAGATCTGAATGTATTCTACGGCGTTATCCACGCTATAAAGGACATTTCCTTTACCGTAGGTGAAGGAGAAATAGTTACACTTATAGGAGCTAACGGAGCGGGTAAAACAACTACTCTTCAGACAATTACAGGACTTATAAAAGCAAGAAGCGGAGAGGTTATATATAACGGTGATAACATTACTCAGACACCGGGCTGTAAGCTGGTAGGCCGAGGACTTGCGCATGTTCCTGAAGGAAGAAGAGTTTTTGCTGATCTGACAGTTTATCAGAACCTTATGCTCGGAGCATTTACCAGAAAGGACAGCCAAGCAGAGCTGAACAAAGATCTCGAGGTGATCTACACAAGATTCCCTCGTCTTAAGGAGCGACTTGATCAGCCTGCAGGAACACTTTCAGGTGGAGAGCAGCAGATGCTTGCAATGGGACGAGCTCTTATGTCGAAGCCTAAGATGATCCTTATGGATGAGCCGTCAATGGGTCTATCACCTATTTATGTTAATGAGATTTTTGACATTATAAAGAAAATTAATGAGGACGGTGTTACGGTTCTTCTTGTTGAGCAGAATGCAAATAAAGCTCTCAGTGTTGCAAACAGAGCGTATGTCTTAGAGACCGGAAAAATCGTTCTTGAAGGCGATGCCAAGAAACTTATGACAGATCCGCAGGTAAAGGCTGCATATCTTTCAGAATAAATATAAGCTGCTTTATTGCGAAAAATAGTATTTGCAGCAAGAAATATCTTTTATTTAAAATCATATATGATACCTGTACAAATAGTGTTTTTGCGCATGATTTGCGTTAAAATATATTTTGTACAGGTTTTTAATTTGAAAATCTTTAGAGCAGAGGTTTAGTATGAGTACTGATAATAAAGTCATGGATTATAGTAAGACAGTTAAAAATGCAGAGATTTTACTGGGATTTATTAAAGCAAGCCCAAGTGTTTTTCATACCACAGAAACGCTTAGCCGCTATTATACTTCCTGCGGATTTGAGTATTTGCCTGAAAATGAGGTATGGCGTCTTGTGCCGGGTGGAAAATACTATACAAAAAGAAATAACTCCAGCATTATTGCATTCAGCGTAGGAAAGGAAGCCGCTGATGATCTGCATTTTCAGATATGTGCATCGCATGGTGATTCACCGACATTTAAATTAAAGGATGTGCCTGAGGTCGAAGGCCCGGCAGATTATCTCAGACTTAATGTTGAGGGATACGGCGGCATGATCGAAAATACCTGGTTTGACAGACCTTTAAGCATAGCCGGAAGAGTGCTGGTAAGAGAAAACGGAGGCATAAAGTCACGTCTTATATATATTGACGAGGATATGCTTATTATTCCGAGCATGGCTATTCATCTTAATAAGGATGCAAATAACGGCTATAAGTTCAATAAACAGATCGACCTGCTGCCGCTTATGTCAGCATCGGGCTGTAAAAGCGGTACACTTGCAGACATAATTGCTGCTGCCTTGGGTATAAAACCGGAAGATATTCTCGGAAAGGATCTTAACCTTGTAAATAGGCAAGATCCGGTAATTTGGGGTGTGGGTCATCAGTTTATATCATCACCGAGACTTGATGATCTTGAATGCGCATTTATTTCAGCTATTGCACTTGCTAATACATCAAATAACAGTACTGTAAATGTTTGCTGCTGCTTTGATAACGAAGAGGTTGGTTCAAACACCAAGCAGGGAGCAATGTCCACATTCCTTGCTGATACACTTAAGAGAATTAATAAGGGATTAGGAAGAGATGATGAAGGCTTTATAAGAGCTGCTGCAGCATCATATATGCTTAGCTGCGACAATGCTCATGCAGTTCATCCGAATCATCCGGAAAAAACTGATTCTGACAATGCTGTATACCTTAATAAGGGAATCGTCATAAAGGAAAATGCAAGTCAGAAGTACACGACAGATGCTTTCAGCAGAGCGATAATCAAAGAAATCTGCCATAGGAGCGGTATTCCTGTTCAGTCATACGCTAACAGAAGTGACGTTGCAGGAGGCTCTACCCTCGGCAACCTTTCTAATATTGAAGTCAGTATGCATGCTGCTGATATCGGACTTCCTCAGCTTGCTATGCATTCAAGCTTTGAAACTGCCGGATGCTATGACATCGGCTATATGGCAGATGCTTTAAGTGCATTTTACAAGAGCCATATAGTGATATCCGGAGCCGACAGCGCGGTGATAAAATAAAAATATCATAAATTAACTAAAATCATAAAGCGCCGATGATGATGAACATCACGGCGCTGATTTTATCGGATAAATTATGTATTAACAAAGTATTCAGGGTTGGAATTGTGAAGAAACTCGTAGTATCTGCTTAAACTAACATCGTGATGCAGTAAAAGAGTATTTTTAAGATCTTCAATATCATTTTTCTCTATACATTCTGCAATATGTCTGTGTTCGTCTATAGTACTTTTAAATTCCTCCGGACAGGATTGCCATCCTAGTATCCTAAAGCGTGTAGTAAGATGCAACTTACTTTCAATCATATTCCATATCTGTTTGTGTCCGGCAAGATCGAAAAGTTTTTCATGAAAAGTATAGTCGTTATCTATGTATTCAGGAAAATCCCGGCTTTTGAAGGCGTATTCCTGCATAACAAGATATTTTTCAATTGATGGAAATACCAAAACAGCCTTTGATGCAAGTTCAGAAAAAATATTAAGCTCAAGACAGTAACGCATATAAATTATTTCCCTTATGAGATTGAGGTCTATAAGAGAAACATAGGTTCCTTTCTGAGGATAAATATTGACATAGCCATCCATTTCAAGCATCATCATTGCCTCGCGTCTGGGTGTGCGGCTGGCTCCGACAAGTCCGGTTATAGAGTTTTCATCTATCCTTTCGCCGGGACGAAGATCGAGATATACAATTTTATCTCGTATTATATTGTAAACCTGATCCTTAATTGAACTGACCTGTGAAGTAAATGTTGTCATATGATAACACCTCATAATTCTTTCTTCAATTGATTTTACCATAATATTTTAAAAGTGAAAATGAATTCAAATGGCATTTTGAATAAAAAATATCGTACAACTTCATTATTATTTGTCAATTGTAATAATTCTATATACATGCTAACATGCAAGCATACAGAAATGCAAGCATGTAAAACAAAGCCACTATAGTTTTAACAGCATTTATGTAATGAAGCTATTTAATCTGATAATTACTTAAGAGGAAAAGCAATGAATGCAGAAAAGATACGAGAGTATGCAGAATGCTGGCTAAAAGAAAATTCTGACGAGTTTAACAGACTTTCGGATTTTATATGGGAGAATCCTGAACTTGGTCTTGAGGAATTCGGAGCATTTTCAGCTATTACTGAACTTTTGAGAAAAAATGAGTTTACCGTTGAGACAAATGTAGGGGATATGCCTACAGCATTTATAGCCAGTTACGGAAATGGGCATCCTATTATAGGTATTAATGTTGAATATGATTGTCTCCCAGGACTTTCGCAACAAAAAGATAAACCTTATCCATGCCCTGTAATAGATGGAGCTCCGGGACAGGGATGCGGACACAATATTCTGGGAACTGCAGCTGTAAAGGCTGGCATTGCTGTAAAAGAAGCGATTAAACATTTTGAGCTTGCAGGAACCGTTAAGCTTTTTGGATCCCCATATGAAGAAGCCAGTGTTGGCAAACCTCTGGTTGGACGAACAGGCGCATATAAAAATGTAGATGCATTTCTGGATTGGCATCCTTGGCACTATAACAGAGCGGATTATGATAAATGCAATAGTGTATTTGTTTGTATCTATCATTTCAAAGGTAAGAAAGCACATGGAGCTTATCCGTGGCAGGGGCGCAGTGCATTTGATGCGGCAATGCTCTTCGGACATGCGCTTGAAATGCTTAGAGAGCATATAATTCCTGCCAGACCTGATGCTGCTCACACAATAAACTACACGTTTACTGACGTCGGCGCAGAATATGCCAATGTTGTTCCAGACAAGACGGATGTACAGCTTTATGGAAGATTTAACGATCTTGATATTTCCAAAGATGCATTCGACAGAATAATGAAAGCTGCAGAAGGCGCTGCGTTAGCAACAGGAACAGAGGTTGATCGTGAAATCGTAACTTATACACATAATAAAATACCTAATAAGACTCTTGCTGAGATAGTCCATAAAAACATGGAGTATTACGGAGCTCCTGATTTTACTGCTGATGAGCAGAATTTTGTGAAAGAAATGCAGAAAAATGCAGGTTTAGAACCAATAGGGCTAAGAACTGATATAGATCCTTTCGGAGAAAGCGAAACGATTATATGTGACACCTCGGAGTTCACATGGAATGCTCCGTATGCAACATTCTGGTTGGCTATGGGACCAACATCCGGATGGCATAATTGGATGGTAACTGCATGTGCCGGTAGTTCAATCGGACAAAAAACTTTGGCAAGAGCATCTCAGATAACGACGGCATCTGCCATAGACCTTCTGACACAACCGGATATTATTGATAAGGCAAAGGAAGAGTGGCGTGAACGTATGAGTGGAAAACAGTACGAATGTTTACTGCCGAAGGGACATAAGCCACCTATAGGAATAAATGCTGCAACAATGGATAAATATTTTCAGAACAGGAGAAGATCTGTTTAACTATTTTATATCTATATATTAACAAAGCTTCAGCGAAGGCTTTAAATAATGAAACCTTATAAACTGGGAGATTTAAGGAGGAAAAAATGAAAAAATCGATAGCTTTTATTCTTGCTCTTGCTATGACAGCAGGTCTTACAGCGTGTGGCGGCAGTAATAGCGGCACAACTTCAACAGAGTCATCAGCAGCATCATCAGAGGCAGCGGATACAAGTTCAGCAGATAACAGGGGTTCTGCAACTGATACATCTAACGCTGAATATACAATAAAAGTCGGACATACTCTTCAGGAAAATACACCTTCACATGAGGGCTTTGTTAAATTCAAAGAAGAAGTTGAGAAGAATAGTAACGGACGTATTGCTGTAGAGATATATCCAAACTCGGCTCTTGGTTCAGAAAGAGTTATGTATGAGGCATGTCAGATGGGAACACTTGAAGTGGCTTATGGTACAAGCTCAGTACTGGCAAATTTCGATTCGAAGCTTAAGGTTCTCGATCTTCCGTTCCTTTTTGAAAATGAGGATGCAGCAAGAAAGGCTGTAAATGGAAAGCTTGGAGATGCAGCAGCAGAAGGATTAGAGGATATAGGGCTTGTAAAACTTACATATCTTGAAAATGGTATGAGAATGATTACAAACAGTGCAAGGCCAATTAATACCCCTGATGACCTTAAGGGACTTAAGATAAGAACAATGGAAAATGATATTCATATGAAGGCATTTGAGCTTCTTGGTGCTTCACCTACACCTATGGCTTTCACAGAGCTTTTCACTGCTCTTCAGCAGAAAACAGTTGATGCTCAGGAAAACCCAATTTTCCTTATTCAGACATCACGCTTTGATGAAGTTCAGAAGTATCTTTCATTAACAGGTCATCTCTATACATCAGGTGTTGTTACTATCAATAAACAGTTCTACGATAGTCTTCCTGAAGACCTTCAGAAGGTGCTTATGGATGCAGCAGACGTAGCAAGAGAATATCAGTATGAACTCTGTGATAAGCAGAATGCGGAAGCGTTAGAGTATCTTAAGACTAAGATGGAAGTGAATGAAATCACACCGGAAAACAGAAAGCTTTTTGTTGAAAAGACAGCACCTGTATATGATCAGGTAGCATCAGAAGTAGGACAGGATCTTGTCGATATTGCAAAGGATGCTCAGGCAGGAAACTATTGATAGATGCATAAAAGCTGAAGCTGAATGAAAATGGGCAGTCTGCCGAAAAAGTGATAGTTATATTTCGGTGTGTCTGCCCATATACGCTTTAGACATAAGGAGAAAATAAAATGATCAGGAAAATATGGGATCATCTTGAAGAAAGCATACTTATAGCATCGTATCTTGTTGTTATACCTATACTAACTGCACAGGTCATAAGCAGGTATGTTTTAGGCCATTCGTTGTCATGGTCTGAAGAATTGGCAAGATATATATTTATATGGCAGATATGGCTTGGTTCAAGCTATTGTGTACAGAAGAATCGCCATATCAGAATAGATATTTTCACGCATAAGCTTCCTAAAGAAGTAAATAATATATTTGAGACATTTGTTACTATTGTAAGTATAGCATTCCTTATTTTCCTGACATTTAAGGGAATAAAGATAGTTCAGATGGTATCAAGGATGGGGCAGACATCTGCAGCGTTAAAGCTTCCAATGTCGTACGTATATGCGTGTATTCCGGTATCCTGCATACTAATGATGATCAGATATATTGAGCATATAATTAAAATGTTCAGAAGTGAAGAAAGGGAGGAGGTATAAATATGGTACTTGTAGTTTTATTTGTTCTCTTATTCGCTGCAATATTCCTGACAATTCCTATTGGTATAAGTTTAAGCGGTGCGACGCTTATATCAATGATATCATTTACAAAGATGAGTCCTGATGTACTTGCACAGCTTGCAGTTACAGGCCTTGACAGCTTTACGCTTCTTGCTATCCCTTATTTTATTTTGGCAGGAGAGCTAATGAGTACGGGTGGCATATCACGCCGTATAGTTAATATGGCACATTGTTTTGTGAAAAATCTTGCAGGTGCATTAGCAATAATAACTACATGTGCATGCATGTTCTTTGCAGCTATATCAGGCTCAGGTCCTGCAACGGTTTCAGCAATAGGAAGCATGATGATTCCGGAAATGGAGAAGGATCATTATGATAAAGCATGGGCAACAGCTATTACATGCTGTGGAGGAATTATCGGAGTTATAATACCTCCATCAATACCATTTGTTCTTTTCGGAGTAATCACAGGCTGTTCTATCGGCGAATTATTTATTGCAGGCATAGTCCCTGGACTTCTTATTGGTGCAGCACTTTGTGCATATAGCTGGTGGGTTTGCAAGAAAAACGGTTACGGGGAAAGACTTGAGAATGAAGAACATAGAGAGCAGATGAGCCTTTGGGATACTTTTAAGGATTCCTTTGCTGCATTGTTAACTCCGCTTATTATTCTTGGAGGAATATACGCTGGAATATTCACACCTACAGAAGCTGCAATTGTTGCAAATGTGTGGGCTCTTATTGCCGGAAGGTTTATTTATAAGGAACTTGATTGGCATACACTGATCACCGCACTAAAAAATACAGCACTTACAACAAGTTCATGTTTATTTACAATAGCGTGTGCAACCGGTTTTGGATATTTGCTTACAACCATGCAGGTTCCGGCAAAATTTGCAGCATTTTTATTAGGTACAACCAGCAATACGTACCTTATAATACTTATGCTTCTTATATTCCTGTTTATTATAGGCTGCTTTATGGATAATATAACATCCATGACTATTCTCACTCCTATTTTTGTTCCAATTGTTCAGGAGTGTGGCTATTCTCTGGTTCACTTTGGAGTATTTATGACTGTAGCGCTTGCAATAGGATTCATTACTCCTCCGTATGGTGCGAATTTGTTTGTTGCTTCCGGAATAACAGGACTTACAGTACCTCAGATATCGAAAAAAATTCTGCCTATGATCGTTCTGCTCATAGTACTGTTGATGATCATTACATTTATACCTGGAATATCCATGGGATTACCGGGACTAATATACAATAAATAATCATTGAACATTGATTAAAGGTGATTTAGTATTGCTGTAGATAAAATCTTAAAATAGTTTATATTTCACCGATTTAACAGCCTTGTTTTCATGTTGACATTAACGTATATGAAAGACTATATTTGAGAAAAATGCATAAAATAATCTTAAATAATTAGTATATACTATGATTTAGCGAGGTGAAAAATGTTCAGAAAAATGAGACGCAGCAAACAGGAACTTTCTGAGGAAATATGCAAAGAGGTTTTAAAGCAAGGTAAGCGAGGTGTTCTCGCTGTGCTCGGAGATGAAGAGTATCCGTATGCGGTGCCTATGAATTATTATTACTGTGAAGATAATAATAAAATTTACTTTCACGGAGCGAGAGAAGGTCATAAGATTGATGCAATCAGCAAACATGATAAGGTATCTTTTTGTGTTTACGATGAAGGGTATCTTAAGGACGGTGATTGGGCTCTTTATATAAAAAGCATTATAGTTTTCGGACGCCTTCATCTTAGTAGTGACAAGGAGCATGACCTTGCAGCATTAAAGAAATTGGCAGAAAAATATTATCCAACACCTGATTCAGTAGAAGAAATCATGAATAAAGAGGCTCATTTAGCTCAAGTTTTAGAGCTTGATATAGAACACATGAGTGGCAAATTGGTTCATGAGTGTTAAGCGGCAAATTTTTATAACTAAACGAAAGAAAGCGGCTTTGGTGAATGCATACGGCATCGCCGGAAGGCCGCTTTTGCTATATAAATAAAATCAATAATTTGAATTATATCTTGTTTAAAACATAAATAATTTCATTTGTATTTCAATAGACATAATGTCCAATATTGACAAGTGACAACAGTGAAGTATTGATATAAAATAAATACATAGTTATTTATTAATTTGTTATCAGGCTTATTGCGAAATTGGCAAAACGGTCTGAAAGCACCGCTGCAGATAGTCGGAGGTATTTTATGAAACTTCAATTTTTAGGCGCCGATCATGAGGTTACCGGATCAATGCATTTTATTGAGACAGCGGATCTTAAGCTTCTCGTTGACTGCGGCATGCAGCAGGGACGTGATGTTTATGTTAATGAAGAGCTGCCTGTAAGCTATTCGGAAATAGATTATATTTTACTTACACATGCACATATAGATCATGCAGGAATGCTTCCGAAGGCAGTGGTAAAGGGCTTTACAGGCACCATACTTGCGACTAAGGCATCAGCAGATCTTAATGCTATCATGCTTCTTGACAGTGCCAATATACAGGAACAGGAGGCAGAGCAGGCAAACCGTAAAGGTAAAAGAGCCGGTAAGGATCCGGTCGAGCCTGAATATACTGTAGAGGATGCTGAGAAAACTCTGCAGTATTTCAGAACTGTAGAATATGGAGAAACTGTTGAATTAAGCGATACTGTAAAAATAAGATTTATAGATGCCGGACATCTGCTTGGATCAGCATCTATAGAAATGTGGATCAATGAAAATGACATTGGGAAGAAACTTGTTTTCTCAGGTGATATAGGAAATATTAATAAGCCGCTTATCCGTGATCCTCAGTATATACATGATGCCGACTACGTTATAATGGAGTCCACATACGGAAACAGATATCACGATAAGACCATTAATCACATAGAAGATTTGAGACGCATTATTCAGGAGACATTGGATAGAGGCGGAAATGTTGTATTTCCGGCATTTGCTGTGGGAAGGACTCAGGAGCTTCTGTATCTGATACGAGAGCTTAAGGATAACAACTTAATTAAGGGACACGATTATTTCCCGGTTTATGTTGACAGCCCTATGGCAGTAGAGGCTACCAGTGTATTCACTAAGAATCTTGCAGACTGCTACGATGAAGAAACCAGAGAGCTTGTTTTAAAAGGCATTAACCCTATAAGCTTCCCTAATCTGATTCTTTCAAAAACTGTAGAGGATTCGATGGCTATTCGAAATGATACAACACCGAAGGTTATCATTGCGGCAGCGGGTATGTGTAATGCCGGACGAATCAGACATCATCTCAAGCACAATTTGTGGAGACCTGAATGCAGCATAGTATTTGCTGGCTATCAGGCAGAAGGAACACTCGGACGAGTATTGCAGGACGGAGAGACTGATTTTATCAAGCTTTTTGGTGAAGAAATAGCAGTAAGAGCACATATAGAGACTATGCAGGATATGAGCTCACATGCCGACAGAGCAGGCCTTTTAAAATGGATAGGTGAATTCGGCAAGCTTTCTGGAAATGTCTTCCTTGTTCATGGTAATGATGAATCAATGGAATCGCTTTCAAAAGCTATTGAAGAAGAGACCGGAAATACTGTAGAATGTCCGTATTCGGGATCGATTTTTGATCTTGCAGCGGGACAGTGGGATTATGTTGCTCCTCCAAGATTCATAAAGAAGGAAACAGCGACAACTGCTCGCAATGAAAATGTCAACAGAGAGCTTGATGCAGCTCTTAATAATATTACTGAGCTTGTTGAAATGATGAAGCAGGGCGCAAATGCAGACAAGATGAAGCTTGTAAGAAGGATCAATGAGCTGGTGGAAAAGATGAGGTGATCATAATTTGAGCGCAGTCAGCATTTTTACTGACGGAGCAGCCAAGGGTAATCCGGACGGACCGGGCGGCTACGGAGCTATACTTAGATATGTCAGCAATGACGGAACTGTACATGAGAAGGAGCTTTCTCAGGGTTACATAAGAACGACGAATAACCGAATGGAGCTTATGGCAGCTATAGCAGGCCTTGAAGCTCTGAACAGACCATGTCTTATTGATCTGTACAGTGATTCTAAATATCTGGTGGATGCCTTCAATCAGGGATGGATAAAGAACTGGGTCAAGAATGATTGGAAACGAGGAAAGAGCGGACCGGTTAAAAATATTGATCTGTGGAAGAGACTTTTGAAAGCTATGGAGGTTCATAAGGTTAATTTTATATGGGTCAAGGGACATGACGGACATCCTGAAAACGAGCGCTGCGATCAGCTTGCATGTAAAGCAGCTGTCAGCAGAGATCTTATAGAGGATGAAGGTGCTGATTATTGATATAGATTCTCTGAAAAAATATATAAATATTCTCTGAAAATTTACAATTGGTTAGCACTCAACTCTTGACACTGCTAACACACGGTTGTATAATACAAACGTTGTCGGAAAAGAAAAGTACGGCAGAGAATTTATATAATCAAACAGATCGTTTCGGTCTGGCTTGACAGTTTTACAGACTGAGATGATGTCAGAATATCAAGGAGGCAGCAAATGAAGTTAGTACCATTAACAGACAGAATCGTTATCAAGAAGCTCCATGCTGAGGAGACTACTAAGTCAGGTATCGTTCTTCCGGGACAGGATAAGGAAAAGCCTGCACAGGCAGAGGTTATCGCAGTTGGACCTGGCGGAGTTGTTGACGGCAAGGAAATAAAGATGGAAGTTAAGGTTGGTCAGCATATCGTTTATTCAAGATACGCAGGAACAGACGTTGAACTTGACGGCGAGAAGTTTGTTATCATCAGACAGGGTGATGTTTTAGCTGTTATTGAGCAGTAATAACTGTTCTACATTTACATTTACGTAAAATAAGGTTCAGGGCTGTTTGTTACAGACACAGCCGATGACATTGACACAAATTGATAAAAGGAGAGCAATGACGATGGCAAAGGATATAAAGTACGGCGTAGATGCACGTAAGGCTATGGAGGCAGGCGTAAATAAGCTTGCAGATACGGTAAGAGTTACACTCGGACCTAAGGGCAGAAATGTAGTTCTTGATAAGAAGTTCGGCACACCGCTTATTACAAATGATGGTGTTACTATAGCTAAGGATATTGAGCTTGAGGATGCTTTTGAGAATATGGGCGCTCAGCTCGTAAGAGAGGTTGCTACAAAGACAAATGACGCAGCAGGTGACGGAACAACAACAGCTACAGTTCTTGCACAGGCAATGATCAACGAAGGAATGAAGAACCTTGCAGCAGGCGCAAATCCTATCGTTATGCGTAAGGGTATGAAGAAGGCTGTTGATGCAGCTGTTGACTCTATCAAGGCTGATTCTCAGGTTGTAAACGGCAGATCACAGATTTCAAGAGTAGCAGCTATTTCAGCATCTGATGATTCAGTAGGCGAGATGGTAGCAGATGCTATGGAGAAGGTTTCCAAGGACGGCGTTATCACTATCGAAGAGTCAAAGACAATGCTTACAGAGCTTGATCTTGTTGAAGGAATGCAGTTCGACAGAGGATACCTCTCAGCATATATGTGCACAGATATGGAGAAGATGGAGGCAACTCTTGACGATCCTTATATCCTTATCACAGATAAGAAGATCTCAAATATTCAGGACCTCCTTCCTGTACTTGAGAATATCGTAAAGATGGGTGCAAAGCTCCTTATCATCGCTGAGGACGTTGAGGGTGAGGCACTTACAACACTTATCGTTAACAGGCTTCGCGGAACCTTCCAGGTAGTAGCTGTCAAGGCTCCTGGCTATGGTGACAGACGTAAGGAGATGCTTAAGGATATCGCTATCCTTACAGGCGGTACAGTTATCTCTGAGGAATTAGGACTTGAGCTTAAGGATACAACCATCGATATGCTTGGCCGTGCAAAGTCTGTAAAGACAAACAAGGAGAACACAGTTATCGTTGATGGTATGGGCGATAAGAATGCGATCGCTGACAGAGTAGCTCAGATCAAGGCTCAGCTTGAGGTTACTACATCTGAGTTCGATAAAGAGAAGCTTCAGGAGAGACTTGCTAAGCTTGCAGGCGGAGTTGCTGTAATCAGAGTCGGTGCTGCAACAGAGACTGAGATGAAGGAAGCTAAGCTTCGTATGGAAGATGCACTTAATGCAACAAGAGCTGCAGTTGAGGAAGGTATCGTAGCCGGAGGCGGAACTGCATACATCGCTGCAACAAAGAAGGTTGCAGAGGTCGTTAAGGATCTTGAGGGCGATGAGAGAACAGGTGCTCAGATCGTACTTAAGGCACTTGAGGCACCTCTTTACAGAATAGCTGAGAATGCAGGTCTTGACGGAGCTGTAATCGTAAATAAGGTTAAGGAAGCTGAAAACGGCGTAGGCTTTGATGCATACAACGAGACATATGTTGACATGGTAAAGAACGGCATCATCGATCCTGCAAAGGTAACAAGATCAGCACTTCAGAACGCAGTATCAGTAGCTTCAACACTTCTTACAACAGAAGCAGCTGTAGCTGAGATCCCTGCTCCGGAACCAGCAATGCCGGCAGGCGGCGCAGGCATGGGCGGAATGATGTAAGCGTTTAGCGAATAGGAATAGCCAATAAAATATAGACGGTGGAGAGCTTGCTCTCCGCCGCCTTATTTTATTGGCTATTCAAGCATGTGAGTACGAATATGAGCATGAAGCGAAGCGAAATGCGAATAAGCGTACTCACATGCGGAGCAAGCGAAGCTTGCGCTATACGCATGTTAAAAAATAAAAAGAGAATGCATATAAGCAAGAAACAAGGCGAAATGCGAATAAGCGTACTCACATGCGGAGCAAGCGAAGCTTGCGCTATTCGCATGTAAAATTAATAAAGTATTTTCTCACTTATTCCAATAGCACATTGACTAAAAAAAATTGTTAAATTATAATAAATTGATTAAGACGATTATTTTATATAGAATGTTAAGGGGAAAACAGGATGTATAAAGGCAACAAATATATATCTCCGGCTATTATAAAGAGACTGCCGCGCTACTATAGGTTCCTGGGAGAACTTAAGTCTGAAGGCGTTGAGAGGATCTCATCGAGTGAGTTATCCAAGATGATGAATGCTACGGCTTCACAGATCAGGCAGGATCTTAATAATTTCGGAGGCTTCGGCCAGCAGGGCTACGGTTATAATGTCGAATATCTTTACAATGAGATAGGAAAGATACTTCATCTCAATAAACCGCACAACATGGTTATGATCGGTGCGGGTAACCTTGGAAGCGCCATTTGCGGATATAAAACATTTCCTAGATACGGCTTCAATATATTAGCTGTGTTTGATGTTGATCCGAATAAGATAGGCTCACATATTCATGATATCGAAGTTCACTCCATGGATGAGCTTGAAACTTTTCTTGATGAAAATGCTGTCGAGATCGTTATTGTAGCTATTCCTACAGATAATGCTTTTGATGTAATGAAGAGACTTGAGAAAACACATATAAAAGGTGTTTGGAATTTTGCGCACATAGACTATGAAATGCCAAACGGCATCGCTGTTGAGAGTGTACATCTTTCCGAGAGCCTTATGATACTTAATTATAAAATTGCTAATAACGATAAGACTATAGATTGATATGATATACGGCGTTGGTACGGACCTTGTGGAGATAGATCGTGTCCTTAAGGCCTGCGATAGGGAGTCGTTTTATAAACGTGTTTTCACTGAAAATGAGCGTCGGGAAGCCTTTTCAAATAAAAAAAGGCTTGCCGGCGATTTTGCTGTAAAGGAAGCGGTTGCAAAGGCTTTCGGAACCGGTTTTTCGGGAATCGGATTTTCCGACATAGAAGTTTTAAGGGAAGCTTCAGGTAAGCCATATATCGTTTTTCATAAGAAAGCACTTGATTTTTGCCGAGTTCACGGAATATCGGCTGTTCATGTTTCTATTTCAGATACAGATACTATGGTGTCTGCCTTTGCTGTAGCCGAGGGAGGTAATATTAATGAAACACAGTGATTATTGCAGATGTGGAGCTATTGTTGATCTTAATGCCATAAGGCATAATCTTTCAGAACTCAAAAGAGCTGCAGGAAACAAAAAAATACTAAGCGTTATGAAAGCTAATGCTTATGGGCATGGTTCATGTGAAGCTGCAAATGCAATCAATGATATGAGTGATATGTTTGCTACTGCAACTATTGATGAGGGCGTTCATCTGAGAGTTGCCGGAGGCATTACAAAACCAATTCTTATACTCGGACCGACATTTACCGGAGAAGATGATCAGGTGATCCTATACGGTCTTACCGAGACTGTTTTTGATCTTGACAGAGCCAGAGCGCTTAATGAGAGTGTTAATGAATTTGTTACAGACAATTTAGATAAGCTCAAGGAGATGCAATATACATCACCTGATTATAAGGCGCATATACATATTGCGGTTGATACAGGTATGTCGAGAATCGGTCTTACTCCTGACGAAAACGGTGCAGAAATCATCAAAAAGATATCTGAGCTTGGAAATATTGTCATTGACGGCATTTTCACGCATTTTGCTACAGCTGACGCCTCGGATAAGACCTATGCACTTGAGGCATATAATAAATTCAGAAACTTCAAAAAGCTTTGCGTTGAAAGCGGCATCAGCATTCCGATTTGGCATTGTGCAAATACTGCATCAATAATTGACGGAATAGGTCTTGATGACGATATGGATATGGTGAGATGCGGTGTAGGACTTTACGGAATGTATCCTTCGGAAGAGGTAAGTCATACAAATGTGAATCTGGCACCGGCAATGCTTTGGTATTCATATGTGACACGTATAAAAGAGCTTGAACCCGGAACATCCGTAAGCTATGGCTATACATTCACAGCAGATAAGAAGATGAAGATCGGAACTGTATGCTGCGGATATGCGGATGGTTATCCAAGACTGCTTTCAAATAAGGGCAGTGTTCTTATAGGCGGTAAGCGCTGCAGGATACTTGGAAACATTTGTATGGATCAGTTTATGGTTGACCTTACCGGAGTTGATAATGTTTCAGTAGGTGCACCTGTTGTTCTTCTTGGCAGTGACGGTGTTAATACAGTTTCGGCAGAGGATATAGCAGATATATGTCAGACTATAAGTTATGAGGTGGTATGCGGAATATCGTCACGCGTACCGAGAAAGTATGTATGATAATTAAAACTATCGCAAAAAAGATTCCAGAGACCTTAAGTGATAAGAAGTTTATAAAAAAAGCTGTGGGCATAGCCATTCCGGTTGCGCTTCAGAATCTGCTGATGACATTTACTAATCTTGTAGATACTGTTATGATCGGCGGTCTGGGTGCGTCATCTATCGCTGCCGTTGGACTTGCAAATAAATTTTTCTTTGTATTCAGTCTGCTTATATTCGGTATTTGTTCAGGTGCAAGTGTACTTGCGGCTCAGTTTTACGGAAATGATGATCATACAGGAGTCAGAAAGATAACCGGACTCTGCTTTATTCTTTCGGTTTGTGCCTCAGTATTATTCTTTATTCCGGCACTGCTTGCACCTCAAAGCATAATGAGGATATTCACTAACAGTACCGAGGCTGTTGTAATAGGAAGCGGATATCTGAGTATAGCATGCTTTACATATATTTTCTTTGGTGTAAACAGCGTAATGATCCAGATGATGAGAGCAACCGGCAGAGTTAAAGCTCCGGTATACACCTCATTTGTTGCGGTCTCTGTGAATGTAGTACTTAACTACACTCTTATATTGGGACACTTTGGAGCCCCTGCACTCGGAGTAAAGGGTGCTGCGATTGCTACACTTATTGCGCGTGTTGTAGAGTTTTCGGCATTGATTTGCCTCACCTTCAGGAAAGGCTCTTTGTTCAGAGGGAAAACATCTGATTTTACAGGGTGGAGTGAAAGCTTTATACGTAAAACTATGATTACTGCATTACCTGTTATTTGTAATGAGTTCATGTGGGGACTTGGTACTACATTGTATTCAGTCGCATACGGCAGAATGGGAGATAATGCAGTTGCATCAATGACTGTGGCTCAGACTGTAATAGATATGATTCAGGTTCTATGGATAGGCCTTTCTGCAGCTACATCTGTAATATTGGGTAATACCTTAGGGGCCGGCAAGCTTGATGAGGCGGAGGATTATGCATATAAGTTCTGTATTTCTTCAGTGATCCTTTCTTTTGCGGCTATGGCGCTTCTGTTTTTTACCAAAAACGGCATTATTTCAATATTCAATGCCGCACCGGATGTGGCAGGCAATACGGCAATGATAATCAACATGTTTATCCTTGTCTTTGTTCCTAAAATGCTGAATTTTATTATCGTAGTAGGTATATTAAGAGCCGGCGGAGATACCACAATGTGTCTCTTTATAGACACCTCCGGAGTCTGGCTTATCGGCGCACCTTTAGCATTTTTAGGTGCACTTGTGTGGCACACACCTATACATGTGCTGTTCCTTCTGGTCAGCCTTGAGGAATTTTACAAGCTTGTGCTTGGATTATGGCGTGTATCAAAGAAAAAGTGGCTTAGAAACATTGCTATAGAAGTCTAATTATGATAAAATTAATTGGTTTTTTACTAATAGGAGGTTATATATATGTCAGGACATTCAAAATTTGCCAACATTCGTGCAAAAAAAGAAAAGAATGATGCAGCAAAAGGAAAAATCTATACTATCATTGGCCGTGAAATTGCCATAGCTGTCAGAGAAGGTGGACCTGACCCTAATAATAACTTCAAGCTTAAGTACGTTATACAGAAAGCCAAGGCCAATAACATGCCGAACGATACTATTGAAAGAGGTATCAAGAAGGCTGCCGGCGCTGACGGTGGAGCAGAATATCAGCAGCTTCGTTATGAAGGATACGGTGTAGGCGGTGTTGCTATCATTGTTGACACACTTACAGATAACAAGAATCGTACCGCTGCAAATGTTAAGTCAGCATTTACAAAGGGACAGGGATCTCTCGGAACTCCTAACTCCGTAGCATTCATGTTTGAGAATAAGGCTCAGATAATTATTGATCGTGAGGAGTACGAAGGAAGCGGAGATGATCTTATGGAGATCGCTCTTGAAGCAGGCGCTGAGGATATCAAGGAAGAGGAAGACAGCTTTGAGATCATTGCTGAACCTGAGGATCTTGATGCAGTCAGAGAGGCTCTTGATGCTGCAAATGTTCCTATGACTCAGGCAGAGGTTGTAATGATACCTATGAACACAGTCTCTGTAACTGATGAGCAGATGGTGAAGAATCTGCGCAGAACACTTGATCTTCTTGATGAGGATGATGACGTACAGACATATTATACCAACTGGGAAGAGGAATAATGGCCTATGACGGTATCGTAGCTGCGGCTACGGTTAAAGAATTAAATGACAAACTGCTTTCGGGCAGTATCACAAAAGTAGCTCAGCCTGAAAAGGATGAGCTACTTTTAACGCTTAAATGTAACAGAGCGCAGGTGAGACTGGCTATTTCTGCAAATGCCTCAACACCTATGGTCTATCTAAGGGAAGATAATACCCTTTCTCCGGTGACTGCTCCTAATTTCTGTATGAGCTTAAGAAAGCACATAGGCGGCGGCAGGATAACAAGGATATTCCAGCCTTCGTCTGATATATCAGATGGTACAGAAGGTCTTGAAAGAATAATAGTATTTGCTATTGAACATCTTGATGAAATGGGTGACATGAGCACAAAGTATCTTGTTGCTGAGCTCATGGGTAAATATTCAAATATCATACTTTTAAAGGATGATATGACTATTATCGACAGCATTAAGCATGTGTCACACATGACAAGCTCTGTAAGAGAAGTACTTCCGGGCAGAATGTATTTTATCCCGGATGCCATGGGTAAACATAACCCAAAGACCGTCTGTAAAGATGAAGCACTTTTCAAAGAAATATTTTCAGATAAGAAAGCCGGCATATCAATATACAAGAAGCTTTATATGTCTATGACAGGTATAAGCCCTGTTGTTTCCGGCGAGCTTTTATACAGAGCGGGAATCGATTCCGATAAACCCTACGGCGAAGTAACGGATGATGAGCTGAGCAGTCTTTTTAAAGAATTTTCTTTACTTATGACAGATGTCATAAATGGTCAATTTACGCCTAATATTGTCTATGATGGTGACAGGATAACTGAATTTTCTGCAATCAGACTGAAAAGTCTTGAAGGCGGGGATATGAAGACTGTTTTTTATGATTCCATGTCTGAGGTAATAAGACTATTTTATTCTGCTAAGGATAAAGCAAACCGAATCAGATCTAAATCTGAGGACATAAGAGGCGTTCTTAAAAATCTGACAGAAAGGGCGGCCAAAAAGCTCGATCTGTTGGAAAGGCAGTATGCCGATACCGATAAGAGGGATAAGTTCAGAGTTTACGGAGAACTTATAAATACCTACGGATATGAGCTTAAGGGCGGTGAGAGTGAGCTTGTCTGCTCAAATTATTACGATGAGGGAAAGATGATAAAGATCCCATTGGATAAGGATCTTACCGCTTTGGAAAATTCAAAGAAATATTTTGATAAGTATAACAAACTAAAACGTACAAGAGAGGCAGTTGGAGCTCAGCTTGAAGAGTGCAGAGCGTCACTTTATCATCTCGGTTCTATAGCTTCTTCACTCTCACTCTGCGAATCAGAAGCCGATCTTAACGAAATTCGAAGAGAAATGGCTGAAAGCGGATATATAAGCAAGCATTCGACAGGCAAAAGAGAGCGAAAAGAAGAAAAGAAATCAAAGCCTCTGCATTTTGTTTCAAGTGACGGTATAGATATTTTTGTCGGAAGAAATAATTATCAGAATGAAGAACTGGATTTCAAGGTTGCGGATGCGAATGACTGGTGGTTCCATGCTAAAAACTTTCCGGGATCACATGTAATCGCAAAAACAGGAAATATAAAGCTTCCTGACAACACCTGTCTTGAGGCGGCGGCTCTGGCAGCTTACTATTCAAGGGCCTATAACGGAGCTGATGCCAATGCCAAGATCGAGGTGGATTATGTCCGTAAAAAGGAGCTGAAACGAGTTCCTGGTGCGGCTCCGGGCTTTGTCATTTACCATACTAATTATTCTATAATGATTGAACCAAAAGCTGAGATAAGCTATAATTAAACTTAAAATATTTCAGGGTTTTTGACATTAAAAGGAGTATTATGCATTCCATACAGAGTATGACAGGCTTCGGCAGAGCCGAGATCATAAATGACGAATATCGTATACTTGTCGAGATCAAATCAGTCAATCACAGATATTTTGATCTTTCCATTAAAATGCCACGAAGATTCAATTGCTTTGAAGCCAGAATCAGAAAGGTCCTCAAGGAGTACATGGAGAGAGGAAAGACAGACGTCTATATCACCTACGAGGACTACACGGGTGCCAGTAAAAAGCTTATATATAACAGAGAGCTTGCTGAGGAATACGTGAAATACATTAAGAACATGGAGGAAAGCTTTGGTTTAAGAAACGACTTAAGCGCTCCGGCACTTTCACGTTTTCCTGAAGTACTTGTAATGGAGGAAAGCTCAGATGCCGATGATAAGCTTTGGGATATTGTTGAGCCGGCACTCAGAGCTGCAGCCGAGAACTTTGTTTTAGAAAGAAAAAGAGAAGGTGAGCATCTCAAGAATGATCTTTTAAGCAAGCTTTCAATGATCGATTCATGGGTGGATGAGCTTATAAATATGTCTCCTTCAATCGTGGAGGATTACAGATCGCGTCTTTATGACAAGATTAAGGAAACTCTTGCGGATTCAAGCATTAATATTGACGAGAGCAGGATTATTACAGAGGTGACTATCTATTCTGATAAGATCTGCACCGACGAGGAAATGGTCAGACTTAAGAGCCATATTGCAGCTGTAAGATGCAAGCTTGAAGCCGGAGGAAGCTGCGGAAGAGAACTTGATTTTATAGCTCAGGAAATGAACAGAGAGGCCAATACTACGCTTTCAAAGGCCAATAATCTCAAGAAGGCAGATACTGCCATAGCATTAAAGACTGAAATAGAAAAGGTTAGAGAGCAGGTACAGAATATTGAGTGATAAGACCATAGAGAAAGCACATCATCCATTTATAAGAAATAAGGGTATGCTTGTCGTAATATCTGGTTTTTCAGGCTCAGGTAAGGGAACTCTTATGAAGCAGCTTATGGAAAATTATGATTATTATTCACTTTCCGTTTCAGCAACCACCAGACAGCCGAGACCTGGTGAGGTAGAGGGCAAGGATTATTTCTTTGTGACAAAGCAGAAGTTTTTTGGGATGCTGCAGAATGACGAATTACTTGAGTATGCTTCTTATGTAGATAATTTTTACGGAACTCCGCGTTCATATGTAGAACAGGAAATGGAAAAGGGCAAGGATGTTATCCTGGAGATAGAAATGCAGGGTGCGCTCAAGATAAAGGCAAAATTCCCTGAGTCAGTCCTTGTTTTCATTACACCGCCGACTGTTGAAGAGCTTGGTGAGCGACTCAGAAAGCGCGGTACGGAAACAGAAGAGGTCATAAGAAAGCGTATGGCAAAGGCTGCTCAGGAGGCTGAGGGAATTGAGGCATATGATTATATCCTTATCAATGATAATTTAGATAAGACAACAAAGCATCTTAATTATCTTATACAGGATCAGCACATGAGAGTCCGTTCACAGATCGACTTTGTTGAGAAGATCAGAAAGGATCTCAGAACGTATTACACAAGTCTAAATAATTAATATAAATAGAATTAATTTAAGAGCAGATAGTATTTTTGAACTATGCTCAGTTGATTTATAGAAAGAGGTTTATAGCTATGGCAATGTTTCAGCCTACATACGGACAGATAATGAAGAAGGTCAATGAAGAGAATGGCGAGGAGACTCTTACAAGCAGATATTCTGTTGTAATTGCAGCATCTAAAAGAGCAAGACAGATAGTTGACGGTGCAAAGGTACTTGTAAAGAGCAATGACGAAAAGCCTCTTACATTAGCTGTTGATGAAATATATGACGGCGATGTAAAAGTATATACAAAGAAGCACGAGAACGAATAATGCCGCGCATAGGAAAGAAAAAAGTTCATCTTATTTCTCTCGGATGTGATAAGAACCTTGTGGATTCTGAGAAAACACTCGGGCTTATGTATAAGGCAGGATATGAGTATTGCGAGCTTCCGCAGGAAGCAGATGTAATTATAGTTAACACCTGCTGCTTCATAAGAGATGCCAAGGAGGAAAGCGTTCAGACTCTTATAGAGATGTCTGACTTAAAGGAAGAACTTGGTGAGACAGCTCCGTTACTTGTTGTAATGGGCTGTATGGCAGAGCGCTATAAGGAAGAGATACAGGAAACACTGCCTGAGGTTGATGTCATAGTCGGAACCAACTCCTGGCAGGATATTGTGGATGCAGTCGATAAGAGTCTGGCAGAGAATGAATATACCAAGGTCAGAGAATTCAGACCTATTTCAGACAATGTATTTGTCGAAAAACCTGTAAATGAGCGATTCATCACAGCAGGCGGACATTATGCTTATCTTAAGATAGCAGAGGGCTGCGGAAAGAACTGTACCTACTGTATTATTCCGTCGCTTAAGGGAAAATATCGTTCGGTC
Organism: Lachnospiraceae bacterium; assembly: GCA_022768465.1. Lineage (GTDB taxonomy): Bacteria > Bacillota > Clostridia > Lachnospirales > Lachnospiraceae > Avilachnospira. Next base: position 53,729 of record JALELZ010000033.1, on the reverse strand, counting down.
CCTATGGAGGATCTTCTTAAAGAAGCTGTGAGTCTTGCAGAAGATGGCGTGAAGGAGCTTATTCTTGTTGCACAGGAAACAACCTTATACGGAGTTGATCTATATGGCAGAAAAATGCTTCCGGAGCTTCTTCAAAAGCTCAATGATATAGAAGGGATCAAATGGATCCGTATCCTTTATTGTTATCCGGAGGAAATCACGGACGAGCTTGTTCAGGCTATAAAGAAGCTTCCAAAGGTCTGTCATTATCTTGATATTCCTATTCAGCATGCTTCTGACCATATTTTGAAGAAAATGGCAAGAAGAACTACTCATGATGAAATAATCAGCCGTATAGCGAAGCTGCGTGAAGAGATTCCTGATATAGTTTTGAGAACGACTCTGATATCCGGATTCCCGGGAGAAAGCGATAAGGATCATAATATTCTTATGAATTTTGTTCGCGATACTGAATTCGACAGACTGGGAGATTTCGAATACTCAAGAGAAGAGGGCACGAAGGCGGCAGGATTAAGCCATCAGGTTTCAGCTAAAACTAAAGCAGCAAGACGCAATGAGATAATGGCTGTTCAGCAGGAAATTGCTGTAAGAAAGGCTGAGGAAAAGATCGGCAGGGAATATCTCGTTATGATAGAAGGCAGACTTACTGATGCGTGCAGCGACAGTGAAGGAACTTCAGAGACAGTTAATGATAATAAAGCCGCCGGCAATATTTATGTTGGGCGTACATACATGGATGCACCTGATGTTGACGGTCTGATATATATCGATACAGGAAGCCGTGAATTCATGACAGGTGATATGGTTAGTGCAAGAGTGACCGGAGCTGATGGCTACGATCTCATCGGTGAACTGATATGAAAATGAATCTTCCGAATAAACTCACATTACTAAGGGTATTTATGATACCCTTCTTTGTGTTATTTATGATACTTAGTCTTGACGGACATTTGGCATCAGAGCTGAGAGCATCCGCTGACGGCAGATTTATTTCATACAGGATCATCGCATGTATAATATTTTGTGCTGCATCCTTTACTGATTTTCTGGATGGTTATATTGCAAGAAGCAGAGGCCTTGTTACTGATTTAGGAAAGTTTATGGATCCGCTTGCAGATAAGCTGCTTGTCTGCTCAGCACTTATACTTCTCACAGCAGAGGGATCACTGTCATGCATAGTAGTTATTATTATTATAGCAAGAGAATTTATAATCAGCGGCTTCAGACTCGTGGCTGCAGATAACGGAATCGTTATTGCTGCGAGCTGGTGGGGAAAGTTTAAAACTGTATCACAGATGCTTTTATGCATTATACTGATTCTTCCTACTATGCCGGTTATTTTGGGCAGTACTGTTGTGGGAGTACTTACTGCAGCGGCACTGTTGCTTACAGTTATTTCACTTGTTGATTATATGAAGAAGAATATCAAGGTTATAACAGAAGGAGGCATGTGATGGGAAAGGAAGCCGAGCTTATAGGAATGCTCAGAGATAATGGCATGACTATAGCATGTGCGGAGTCACTTACCGGCGGTCTTGTTTCCGGAACGCTTGTAAGCGTACCTGGTGCCTCGTATGCATTTATGGAGGGCTTTGTTACCTATGATATAGGTGCAAAGCATAGAACTCTCGGAATCAGCAAAGATATTCTCGATAAAGAAGGTGCTATTTCACCTGTTACAGCGAGAGAAATGGCCATTGGTGCTGCCAAAAAGGCAGGTACAGATATGGCTCTTGCAACTACGGGAAATGCTGGACCAGATCCTTCGGAAGGTAAGCCCGTGGGTCTTGTCTATACAGCTGTATACATTAAAGGTAATGTTCAGGTTTATGAGCATATGCTTAAAGGTACCCGTCCGGAAATCAGAGAGCAGACAGTAAATGCTGTGATCGAAGAAGCGTGGCATTTACTTTCAGAACAAACGGAGCGCTAATAATTTGTTTTTGTTTACTATCCTTAAGGTATTGGGCTTAATATTACTTATACTCGCGGGACTTATTATTTTAATTATCGGTCTCGTCTTTTTTGTGCCGCTTCGTTACAAAATTGATGGCAGCTTTATAGATGAAATACCGGATGGCAGTGCTTCTGTAAGCTGGATGTTTTCCTTGGTTAAAGGCTATGTCCTATTCAGTAAGGAAGACGGACTTTCGGCAGGCTTAATTATCCTTGGGAAAAAGGTATATGATCCGTTTGATGAAAAGGGCGTTAATGATAAACCAAGTTCATTCCTTGATAAGGATATGACTATAGCCGGTACGTATACAGAAAAAAATGCGACTACGCAAAAATCTGATTCCGAGATCATTGTACAGGATACTTCAAAACAAACATTTGAACCTTTATCTGATAGTAAACCTGCTTCAAAAGAAAAATCTAAATCGCCGGGAATAAGAAAAAGGCTTAAAGTGTTCATAGATAAATCTATCTTAAGCATTAAGAGGCTATGTTCAGATATTTATGATTTTTTCAGAGCACTATACAGAACAGTTAAGGATAAGACTGACCGACTGAAAAAACTCTATGAGCTTATTAATAAGGATAAGTATAAAGAAGCTCTTGGTTTTCTGAAAAAAGAAGTATTTTCTATCCTGAAAGAAATCAAACCTAAAAAAGGCAGCGGTTATCTTGAGTTTGGCAGCGGAGATCCATACAATACCGGATTGGTTATGGAAGCTGCAGCAGTGCTTTATCCGCTTTATTGTGACTGGCTCAATATAAGTCCTGATTTTACACAGAGCAGACTTGAAGGAAAACTTAGCATAAAGGGCAGATTCGGGATATTCTTTATAGCATTTCCATTGCTTAGGATATATTTAAATAAGGATCTGAAGGCACTATATAATAAATCACGTAAAATACTCGGCATAGCCGATGATTAATAAACACACGCTGATATTTCATATAAAACGGAGACGATAAATGGCTAATATCAAGGATCACGTTAAAGTTGAATACGGTCAGACAAAAGACGGACTCGGAGTTACGATCCAGGCGCTTTTCAAGGGAATGGAAGGCCTTGTCCAGTCAAAAACCGTTGTAGGGGAGCCTATGGAGGTTGGTGGAGCAACTATTATACCTCTTATAGAAATATCTGCAGGTCTTGCTTCAGGCGCACTTATAAATAACAGCAGCTCAAAAAATAATGGTGCAGGTGCCATGAGTGCAAAAATGTCACCGGTTGCACTGCTTATAATACAGGACGGAAAAACAAGACTTGTGAATGTTAAGAATCAGGATGTATTCACCAGACTTTTAGATCTTATACCTGAGGCTGTGGACAAGGTTAGACACGGAGCTGTCAGCGAGCAGGCAAAGGCTGATGCAGAAGCCCTGGCTTCGGCTGCATCTGATGAAATTGAAGTAATAAACGGCGATTGACCGGCAATATAAAAGCGGAGGATTAGTATGAAAATTGCAGTATTGGGCTACGGCACAGTAGGACGAAGCATCTGTAAGTATATCGAAGGAGACAGCAGAGATATTCAGATTGCATATGTACTCAGAAGACCGGGCAAGGCAACAGAGCCATTCATGACAGAGGATTTTGACGAGATACTTAATGATCCGTCTGTTGGTATTGTTGTAGATGCACTTTCAGGTAAAATTGATTCATATGATTATATGAAGCGTGCGCTTTTAGCCGGCAAGCATGTTGTTACAGCAAATAAGGCAGCATTGGCATATGCTATGGAGGAGCTTTGCACGATAGCAGCAAAAAAGGAAGTACAGCTTAAGTATGAGGCTTCAAGCGGCGGAACAATACCGATAGTTTCAGAGATTATCTCAACTACACATACAAACTATCTTTCATCCGTATATGGTATCCTTAACGGTACATCTAATTTTATATTGGATAAGATGATCAATGAAGGCTCTGATTTTGCTGCTACCCTTAAGGAGGCTCAGGAGCTTGGATATGCTGAGGCTGATCCTACAGCAGACATCGGAGGCTTTGATGTTAAGAATAAGATAATGATCCTTGCAAGCACTGCATATCATGGCTTTGTAACGTCAGATTTTCCTGTTTCAGGAATAGAGAAGCTTACAAAGGAAATACTTGATGAATATGCAGCCGAAGGCAAGACCATTAAGCTTATGGGTATTTCCGTAAGAAATGACAATGACTATGCACTCGGAGTAGTTCCTTGCGTTATAGGCAAGGATCAGCTTGAGGCACATGTACCGCTCAATAATAATATGATAACTCTTGTAGGCGATATGTGCGGCGAGATAAAGCTCTACGGACAGGGTGCAGGCGGTTCACCAACAGCTGATGCATTGTTAAGAGATATATATTCAATATTTAATTCTGTTAATGTTGATGTAGAATTCCAGTTCTTCAGAAAGCTTAGATATGTTCCTGAAATGCTTAAAGGAAGCGCATATATCGGAGGAACTAAATACGAAGGTACTCTTGAAGAGCTAGTAAAGATCGCAGAGGAAAAAAATCAATTTATAGCATTCGAGTGTCCTGAGATCTGTAAATAATTAAACAACTGATGAGCCGCTATATCACAGAGTGCCTCATTGTAATAACAAGCATAAAGCAAGGTTTCTGTATATACGGAAACAAAGAAATAAAGAGGTAACAACAAATGCTTTATCACAGTACCAGAAGTAAGGCCGTATCATGCGGTTCAAAGGAAGCAATATTAAAGGGCCTTTGCACAGACGGAGGACTTTATGTAAGCGATGACATCATGAGCGCTTCTTTAGATATGAGCAAGCTCATGGATAAGAGCTATGAAGAGATCGCATTTGAGGTGTTCAAGGTCCTTCTTGACGATTACACAGATGAAGAGCTTAAAAGCTGTATCGCTAAGGCGTATGCGGGAAAATTCGAGACTGCCGAGCTTACGCCTGTAACCAAGCTCGGCAAATATTGGATGACTGAGCTTTATCACGGACCTACATCAGCTTTTAAAGACATGGCTCTCTGTATGCTTCCTCAGCTTATGAGCAAGGCACTTAAGGATGAGAAGGTTATGATACTTACCGCAACAAGCGGAGATACCGGCAAGGCAGCACTTTCAGGCTTTCAGGATGCTGAAAATATAGGGATTACCGTATTCTATCCATACGGCAAAGTCAGCGATATTCAGTACCTTCAGATGGCTACACAGGAAGGCGGAAATGTTAATGTTGCCGCTGTCAGAGGTAATTTCGATGATTGTCAGACAGGCGTTAAAAAGATATTTGCTGCTGATTCGGAGAAAATACTTAGGGAGAGAAAAATTTCTCTTTCAAGTGCTAACTCAATCAATGTAGGAAGACTTGTTCCACAGGTTATATATTACATAGAGAGTTATAAAAAGCTTGTGCAGGACAAGGCTATAAGCTATGGCGATAAGCTTGACTTTGTTGTTCCTACAGGAAACTTCGGAGATATTCTTGCAGGCTATTATGCAAAGGCATTAGGGCTTCCTGTAGGAAAACTTATAGTTGCATCAAATGAAAATAATGTACTCACTGATTTCCTTAATACTGGTGTATACGATAAGAACAGAGACTTTGTAAAGACAATTTCTCCAAGCATGGATATACTTGTTTCATCAAACCTTGAGCGTATGCTTTACTATGCTTCCGGCTGTGATGCGGAGTATGTTGCCGGACTTATGAAGGATCTTTCAGAAAAGGGCAGATTTGAAGTTGCAAAGGAGATTCTTGATACACTTCAGGATATATTCGACTGCGGCTATGCAACTAACGATGAGTCTATGCAGGTTATACGTGATGCATGGAATGACGATCACAGACTTATAGATCCTCATACTGCAGTAGGCTATAAGGTAGCAAAGGATATTGCTTCCGGACGTCCTACAGTCATTCTTTCAACAGCCAGCCCATTCAAGTTTGCAAAGGACGTATATGAATCGATCTTTGGTGAGCTTTCAGATAAGAATGCAGATGGATTTGCATATATGGGTGCATTGAGTGAAAAGACAGGAGAAAAAGCACCAACTCCTCTTGCTATGCTCAAAACAAAGGAAATAAGACACACTGCCGTAGTTGATATTGATAAAATGGAGCAGTTTGTAATCGATAGTCTTAACTGCATTTTATAAATCAAATGGATATAAAAAACGCAAAAACCAGATCTCAGCGTATTAGACTTGCTGTAATTTTATCTATACCTGCGATCATTGAAAATCTACTCATTACCTTGATGAGTATAGTAGACACCGCTATGGTCGGTGCATTGGGAGCTGCCGCAACAACTGCGGTGGCTCTCGTTTCTTCACCTATTTGGGTCATCAACGCTATTACTATGGCAATAAATGCCGGCTGCTCTGTGCTTGTGGCTCATTATGTCGGTGCTAAAAATATGGTTGGAGCCAGACAGGGGGCAAGAGAGACCCTTGTCCTTGGATTAGGCTTTGGAATAATTGCCTTTGCGGTCATGTGGTTTTTAGCACCATTCATACCTGTATGGATGGGTGGAGCTCCGGATGTTTGTATTGAATCCACCATATATTTAAGGACAGTATCACTCGGTTATCCTCTTTATTATATGGGAATCATACTTGGTGGTGCGATAAGAGGCTACGGTAATACATCAACACCTATGAAGATTACCGCGGCAGCCAATTCTCTGAATATAATAGGCAATTTTCTTCTTATATATCAGACAAGAGATATTGTTCTCTTTGGAAATACAATGCATGTATTGGGTGCCGGACTCGGAGTTAAGGGAGCCGCAATAGCTACGGCTTTTTCTTCGGCTGTTTCAGGTGCCGCAGCGCTTATATATCTTGTTTTTTCAAAGGGAGAATTCAGGATCAGCTTTTCAGAGAGCTTCAGACTTGTAAAAAGAGATATGAGAGAGGTCGTATATGTCGGTTTGCCTACTGCAATCGAGCGAGTGACTATCAACCTTGGACAGGTGGTATTTATAAGGATAGTTGCATCGCTTGGCACTGTTATGCTTGCCGCACATCATATTGCTGTTAATGCTGAATCCATATGCTATCAGCCTGGATATGGAATGCAGTCTGCCGGAACGACACTTGCCGGACAGGCTATAGGTGCTGAGGATGAAGAGATGGCAGAGGATTACTCCAAGATACTTCTTTGGCTAAGCATTGCTATTATGACCTTCAATGCAATACTTATGTATGTTTTTGCAGATCCGTTTATATCCTTATTTACACCGGATTCTGATGTTAAGCTTAATGCCATCATGGCGTTAAGGCTTGTTGCCTATGCACAGCCGTTTTTCGGCATGTACATAGTCGGAACTGGCATACTCAGAGGCTTAGGAGATGTTAAAATAGCCGTACCGGTATCTATCATATCTATGTGGCTTATAAGAATACCTGCAGCAATGATTATTGTTAACGGACTCGGACTCGGCCTTAAAGGCGCATGGTATGCAATGATCATAGATCTGATACTAAGAGGAATATATATACTTTACAGGGTTTATTCCGGGAAATGGAAAAAGCTTTATCACAAGAGCATGCTTTGAATCAAAAATAACTTAAACAAAATATCACCCGTCATACAATACGGCACTTAAAATAAGTGATCTATATTGTATGACAGGTGATGTTTTTTATTAACGTATTATTTTGGGCTTTATGACTTTCCTATCAGGTTTTTCATAAAGATTTTTCTGAGCAGTAGTAAGCATCAGCTTAATACGATTGAGCTGGTTGACCTCAGATGCACCCGGATCATAATCAACTGCAATTATATTGGCACTTGGGTAAGCGTTCCTAAGTTCCTTTATAACTCCCTTTCCGACTATGTGGTTAGGCAGGCATCCGAAAGGCTGAACACAGATAATGTTAGGAACATCTTCATATATAAGCTCTAACATCTCACCTGTGAGGAACCAGCCTTCTCCGGTCTGATTTCCGAGAGAAAGGTATCTTTTTGCTCTTGCTGCAGTTACCCTTATATCTGACGGATGTTTAAAATGCTTTGATTGTATAAGCGCCTTTTTAGCTGTTGACCTGCATTTTTCAAGGAAGCTTATAGCAATATTGGAGAGATCTACTATTGAACGCTTTCCTCCGAGATATTTCCATTTAAAGGTATTGTTGTAGAAGCAATAAAGCAGGAAATCCATAAGATCAGGCATTACGCACTCAGCGCCCTCTGATTCGAGGAGCTCTACAATGTTGTTATTTGCAAGAGGAGAGAACTTAACCAGGATCTCACCTACAACACCGACCTTTGGCTTTTTCTCATCGGTACGCTCTAACTCATCAAAGTCCTTTATTATTCCGTTTATGTTCTTTTTGAACTCATTAAGTCCGGCTTTCTTTTTCTTTAATGATTCGATGCAGCGTGCTTTCCAGCTTTCATAAAGCTTATTTGCACTTCCCGGAACCTTTTCATAAGGTCGTGTGGCATAGAGCACACGCATAAATACATCTCCGTAGACAAGGGCCTGAAGAGCCTTTATTGCAAGCGGGAGAGTGATCTTAAAGCCAGGGTTAGTCTCCATCTTATTGGCATTTATTGATATAACCGGAATTTCAGGAATGCCTGCTTTTTCAAGAGCACGCCTTATAAATCCTATATAGTTTGATGCTCTGCAGCCTCCACCGGTCTGCGACATTATGACAGCAGTTCTGCTGAGATCATATTTACCGCTTAAAAGCGCATCCATGATCTGGCCGATTACAATAAGTGACGGATAGCATGCGTCGTTATTAACATATTTCAGTCCCATATCAACGGCATTACGATTGTCGTTCTGAAGAACTACCATGTTATAGCCAAATTGCCTGAATGCCGGCTCAAGAAGATCAAAGTGAATAGGCGACATCTGAGGGCAGAGTATCGTATAGTCCTTTTTCATCTCCTTTGTGAATAGAACACGGTTATAAGAGGATGATGCTGCAGTTCTCTTAATATTCAGCATCTTACGCACTTTAATAGCTGCAATAAGAGAACGGATACGAATACGTGCTGCACCTAAGTTATTGACCTCATCGATCTTTAGTACAGTGTAGATCTTGCCTGAGCCTGTAAGGATATCATTTACCTGGTCTGTTGTAACGGCGTCAAGACCGCAGCCAAATGAGTTGAGCTGTACAAGGTCAAGATCATCGCGTGTTTTTACAAAAGTAGCCGCACGGTAGAGTCTTGTATGGTACATCCACTGATCGGTTACTATTGTAGGTCTATCAACATCATTTAAATGGCTGACAGAGTCCTCAGTAAGTACCGCAAAGCCGTAGCTTGTAATCATGTCGGCAATGCCGTGGTTGATCTCAGGATCAACATGATAAGGACGGCCGGCAAGAACTATACCTCTGTGTCCGGTAGCCTCCATCCATTTAAGTATCTCTTCACCCTTCTTTTCTGTCTCAAGCTTAACATTAATAAGCTCATCATAAGCAGAATGCGCAGCGGCAATAACTTCTTTTTCAGTAAGAACAGGATACTTGGTGCCGTCAATTCCGCTGTTATCCGAGAATTTTGGTTTAAAAGCTTTTATTACGGATTCTGTAAATACTTCCTCATCAGTAAGAGGAAGGAACGGACACATAAATTCAACGCCGCGTTCTCTAAGCTCAATATTATTCTTAATATTCTCCGGATAGGAGGTGACGATAGGACAGTTATAATGGTTTCCGGCTTGCGGAGATTCATTTCTCTCATACGGTATACAAGGATAGAAGATGAATTTAACACCCTGATCTATAAGCCATTCAATATGTCCGTGAGTTATTTTGGCAGGATAACATTCTGATTCTGAAGGAATGGTCTCCATGCCCAGCTCATAAATTTTCCTTGTACTGACAGGGCTTAAAACAACTCGGTAACCTAATTTTTTGAAAAATACAGCCCAAAGTGGGAAGTTCTCATACATGTTGAGTACTCTCGGAATACCGACGGTTCCTCTTATGGCATCCTTTTCATCAAGAGGCTCATAATCAAACATGCGCTCAAGCTTGTACTTGAACATGTTAGGTATTTCATCGGAGGCTTTTTCCTTGCCGAAAGCTCTTTCACAGCGATTTCCGGAAATATAGCGTCTGCCGTCTGCGAAATTGTTTATTGTCAGCATGCAGTTATTAGTACAGCCGCCGCATCTTGTGAGTGTAGTCTTGTATGAGAAATCAAGTATCTCATCTATAGGAAGCATAGATGTTAGTACAGCGGTTCCGTTATGAGTGCTACTGCTGCCTTCATCAGATTTATTTTTAGCCTGTGCTTCCTTAAGCTTGAAATTATATCTTTCCTTTGCGATAAGTGCAGCACCGAATGCACCCATGATGCCGGCTATATCAGGACGTGTAGCTTCGCAGTCGGCAGTTTTCTCAAATGCTCTTAATACGGCATCATTGTAGAAAGTACCGCCCTGTGTAACTATGTGACGTCCTAAATCTCTTGCATCGCTTATCTTAATTACTTTATAAAGAGCATTTTTGATAACCGAATAAGCAAGACCTGCTGAAATGTCTGCAACTGTAGCGCCTTCCTTCTGTGCCTGCTTTACGTTGGAATTCATGAAAACAGTGCAGCGTGTACCAAGGTCTGTAGGCTGTTTGGCAAAGAGAGCTTCTTTGGCAAAGTCCTGAACACTGTAGCCTAAAGACTTTGCAAAGGATTCTATAAATGATCCACAGCCGGATGAACATGCCTCATTAAGCTGAATCGAGTCAACTGCACCGTCCTTAATACGTATGCATTTCATATCCTGACCGCCTATGTCAAGGATACAGTCTACATCCTTATCAAAGAAGGCTGCAGCATAGTAGTGTGCAATAGTTTCGACTTCACCTTCGTCGAGCTTAAAGGCGGCCTTAAGTAAAGCCTCACCATAGCCGGTGGAGCAGGAATATACAATATTAGCATCAGCAGGAAGCTGTTCGTTTATCTCTCTGAAAGCACGGATCGCTGTGTCGATAGGTGAGCCGTTGTTATTTGAATAAAACTTATATAAAAGCTCACCTTCTTCGTTGACAAGCGCAAGCTTTGTTGTTGTCGATCCGGCATCTATACCAAGATAGCAGTTACCCTTGTGCTCTGAAAGAGAAGCTGTCTTAACGTTAGACCTGGCATGTCTTTTAAGGAAATCCTGATAGTCTTCCTCATCCTTAAAAATAGGGTCAAGGCGCTTGATCTCAGTCTGCAGATCAATACGCTTTTTGAGTTTTTCAATAAGGAAGCTGATAGCGCAAGGCATAACATTATCAGTAGCCTTATAAGTCGAACGCATGCCGGGAGCGGGAATCGCCATTGCGGCACCCATAGCGGCATAAAGATGCGAATCCTCAGGAGCTATTACATGCTCGTCATCAAGTTTGAGTGTCCTGATAAATGCCTTTCTCAATTCAGGAAGGAAATGAAGCGGACCACCCAGGAAGGCTACATGTCCTCTGATAGGCTTTCCGCATGCAAGACCTGATATGGTCTGATTGACAACAGCCTGAAAAATAGAAGCGGAAAGATCTTCTCTTGTCGCACCTTCATTTATAAGCGGCTGAATATCTGTTTTTGCGAATACACCGCAGCGAGCTGCAATCGGATATATGGCCTTATAATTGGCTGCATATTCATTGAGGCCAGCTGCATCAGTCTGTAAAAGTGCGGCCATCTGGTCTATGAACGAGCCGGTACCTCCGGCACAGATGCCGTTCATTCGCTGATCCACACCGTTTGAAAAGTAAATTATCTTTGCATCCTCGCCACCAAGCTCTATGGCAACATCACATTCCGGTGATCTTACGCTAAGCACAGATGACACTGCAACGACCTCCTGAACAAAAGGAAGCTCAGTTGCTTTTGAGAGAGAAAGACCGCCTGATCCGGTTATGGCAGCACGAAATGATATCTCACCTAATTTGGATTTTGCTTTTTCAAGCAGACCGGCGAGCGTTTCCTGTATGTTTGCAAAATGTCTCTGATAGTCTGCAAACAGAACTTTATTCAGTTCATCGATAACGGCGATTTTTACAGTTGTCGAGCCGATATCGATACCTAATCTGTAATCTTTTTTCTCCATTTAATCTCACTTAAGGTACATTTATAAGAGCTGATGTAAACAAATCAACAGCTCTTATACATATTTTATAATTATATTGGTCTTGATTATAGCATATTTAATGAATAGTTTGTAGCTTAAGAAAATGAAACATCTGTGAACAATTGAATTATATATGTGATTAAGATGACATTTATGGTATAGTGAGCGATAACGGAATTTTTTAAAATGTTTATGAAACGGAGATATATGCACAGTTTATTTTACAAACTCAAATTTAAATATCAGAGATATGCTATTAAGAATCTTGCTGTTTATGCTTCTATAGCCTTTGCTGTAGGCTATCTTCTTATGCTTACTCCATTTTACGGTTATATGATGTTTCTGCCGAAGGAAGTACTTCACGGACAGGTATGGAGAATATTTACGGCATTTCTTTATCCGCCCGTTACCGGTGGCATTTTTAATGTTATCCTGGGAATACTTATATATTACAGCTTTGCTGTATCGGTAGAAAGGTCGATGGGAGAGTTTGAATTCAATGTCTACTTCTTCGGAAGCTTTTTTCTCGGAGAAATAGGAACTCTTATTTATTATCTTATAACCGGCATAAATGCTCCTTTTATACCTATGTTTACACAGTTTTCAGTGTTTATGGCCTTTGCGATAATGTATGCAGAATCAACGATACTGCTGTTTTTCATTCTTCCTATAAAAGCAAAGTTTCTTGCTGTATTTGAGCTTGCACTGTATACCTTTTATTTTATCGTAGGAAACGGTTTATCACGAATATTCGGTATGCTTTACACAAGAATATCCATTATAGCTGCACTCATACCTGTTTATCTTTTCTATCGTATGGTATACAGCGGAGGTGAAAGCATTTTCACTGAGATCAAGAATTATTTCAATAGGAGAAAGCGTCAAAAGGAATGGCGCGATCAGTGGAAGTAAACGGAGCGGACTGATGTTTGACAAGATCAATGCATTTTCAGAATACCTTAAGGCTTCCGGTGTTTCAGATAATACGGCCTTGTCCTACAGAAGAGATTTGAAACAGTTTGCTCTTTGGCTTTCGGACAGTTTTCCCGGCTATGATACACAGGACATAAGCCAGGTAATGACGGAAAGATATGTTGAAGAGCTTATGACATCTGAAAGATCTACTGCAACAATTTCAAGATGTGTTACCTCTTTCAGGAAATTTTTCTCATGGGCTTATGCAAAGGGATATATATTTAATGATCCTTCAGTTGGTCTTAAGGCACCGAAGGTTATTAAAAATATGCCGGCCACAGCTGACATAGCAGATATTGAAAGACTTGTAAACGCAGTAAACCACAGGACAGCAAAAGGTAAAAGAGATATCGCTATCATAAGGCTTATAAGCTCCACCGGCATAAGCTCTGCCGAGCTTTTGTCATTAAAAACAACTGACATTGATTTAAAAAAAAGACAGCTCAGAGCCGGTATTAAAAATAAGAGAATGCTTAACATTGATAAAAAGACATTTTCAGCATTAAAACAATACCTTTTAAAAGGCAGAGATGAACTTTTAAATATGGAAGCAGATAATACAGGAAACGAAGTTCCAATCAGCCATATTAATAGTTATATCGATAATGAGCTTTTATTTTTAAGCTGCGGGGGAAGCGGGATATCCAGACAGGGATTATGGAAGATCCTGAAAAAATATTCTGAGCTCGCCGGTATCGGTAAGAACGTGACACCGGAGATGCTCAGACACAGTTATGCTGTTTTGGCTATTAAAGAAGGCGAAGAAATATCAGATCTGCAGAAGAAGCTGGGGCATATTACTAATAATTCCGCAACTGAATATGCGGAGATAGCTAAAAGACATTTAAGATAAATCTTAATATCTGTGGATCGTATCCTCATCCGATTCGCCGGTTTTTATCAGATTTTTAATGACGATAAAGTAAGAGTCTCCTCCGTCGACATCTATTTTAACTCGGTCGCCGACCTTGCGGCCAAGAAGGGATTTGCCGAGAGGAGATTCGTTTGATATAAGTCCTTTTCGTGAATCACATCTTATAGGCGTGACTATTCTGTAGGTTTCAGTATAATCATCATCTTCAAAATATACATCGACAGTGTTGTTGATACCTATGGTGTCTTCGGTGGATTCATCATCTATTACTGTGGCAAACCTGAGCATTTTTTCAAGGTATCGTATCCTGCTGTTATTGAGATTATTGTCTCTTTTTGCACAGTGATATTCGAAATTTTCTGAAAGATCGCCCATTGCACGGGCTTCCTTCAGAGCCTTAAGTGCAGCAGGACGAACCACATTTTTTCTATGCTCAATTTCTTCTTCTATACGTGCAACATCAGCCTTTGTCAGCTGTTCTGAACCGTTCAAACTCATTTCAAATCACATTTTCCATAACCTTTATTTTATGTATGGAATTCCTTTCAGAAAAATATTTTATATCAAATAGTTAAATAAGTAAACCGATCAGCTTTTTATACAGATTGAAGGTCTGAAATGAAATAAAAATCATTAAGAAAATCGCCATGTTTTCTACAGTTTGACTTTAAATCAGCACAGCCGTATAATAAATCAGATGCGCATTTGATGCCGCTTATATCTCAAGGTATCGAAATGTAAAAACGGAGGACATGTATGGCAGGAAAAAGTTCTCATGAGCTTGATATTGTTAACGGAAGTGTTTTTCCTAAGTATCTGGCTTTTATAATTCCTATGACATTAAGCTATATGCTTCAGATAGCATTTAATGCCGCTGATGTAATTGTTGTAGGTCGTTTTGAAGGACCGAATGCACTTGCTGCTGTAGGATCAACTACGGCTATAGTCAGTCTTATCGTAAATTTTGTCGTAGGGCTTTCTAACGGTGTTAATATCGTTATTGCAAGAGACTATGCAGGAGAGAGATTTGATAAGGTTTCGGATGAGGTGCATACAACCATCGTTTCTGCCTTGATCGGAGGTATTGTATTAGCTGTTTTGGGAGCAGTCAGCGCAAGGCCGGTACTTGAGCTTATGAAGTCACCGGATGATGTTATAGGCATGTCTGCAAGCTATCTGCTTTTTTATTATATAGGTCTTCCGGGAATAGCTGTTTATAACTTTGCTGCAGCTATTTTAAGAGCGATTGGCGATACTAAGAGACCCATGAACTTTCTTATATTTTCCGGTGTTCTTAATGTTATATTAAATCTGTTATTCGTCATAGTTATGAAGCTGGGAGTCGTGGGCGTAGGAGCTGCAACATCAATTTCCAACTATGTTTCAGCATTTCTTGTTTTGGGTGTTCTTATCAGAGAGGATTCATGCCTCAAGTTTAATCCGAAACAGATGAAGATAAATAAAGCTGTATTTTCTGAAATAATGAAGCAGGGATTGCCGGTCGGACTGCAGGGAAGTATTTTCTCAATATCCAACATGCTCATACAGTCATCTGTCAATTCTTTTGGTTCTGTATATATGGCAGGAAATGCTGCAGCTCAGAATATCGAAAGTTTTCAGCAGTGTTTTATAAGTTCGAATTTAAACACCATACTTACATTTACGAGTCAGAACGTAGGAGCGAAAAAATATAGGAGGGCCAGCAATACTATCAGAAATGCATGGCTGTGGGGAATGACGGGAACATTTATTCTCGGCATACTTACCGTTTTATTCAGATTCCCGCTTCTTTCGCTGTTTACTACATCTGATGAGGTTGTTGCTGTTGCCGTCAGAAGACTTATACCGGTTGTAATGCTTGAATTTCTCGGAGTAACAATGGATGCGACAGCAAGTGCTCTGAGAGGCTTCGGATATTCAGTAGAGCCAATGATAACTACACTGCTCGGATCATGTTTATTCAGGATCATATGGCTGAATACTGTATTTGTTTTATTCCCGTATTACGAAGTTATTATTATTGTATGGCCAGTCAGCTGGGTAGTAACGGCACTTGCTAACTTTTTATATTATAAAAAAATCAGGAAAAATTTCCCGGATGAGGATATGTGATCAAATAGGATCATAAGGAGACCGGCATGAAATTTATACATTTATCCGATCTGCACTTGGGCAAGAGAGTAAACGAATACTCAATGCTTGAAGATCAGGAATACATATTGAAAAATCATATGAAATACAAGCATCTGCCGGGGCATAAAACTTGACACAATGTTTGTTGACGAAGGCTTTGGTTTAGCGGAAGCAAAGCAGATATAATTGTCTAAGGAGTAAATTATGAGTGAAAGAAATCTTACACTGCTTACTGATTTTTATGAGCTTACAATGATGCAGGGCTACTTTAAAGAAGAAGAGCAGAATGTTAATGTTATATTCGATGTTTTCTACAGGAATAATCCTGACGGAAATGCATTTTCCATAAGCTGCGGACTTGAGCAGGTAATAGAACTTATCAATAATTTTCGTTTCGACAAGGAGGATATTGATTATCTTGCCTCACTCGGAACCTTTCAGGAAGATTTTTTAGATTATCTCAGAGATTTTAAATTTACAGGAAGTATCTGGGCTATACCTGAAGGAAACGTCATGTTCCCGAGAGAGCCTGTTATAAAGGTTATGGCACCTATAATGCAGGCACAGCTTATAGAGACAGCAATACTTAATATCATTAATCATCAGTCTCTTATTGCGACCAAGGCCAGTCGTGTTGTTCATGCAGCAAACGGAGACGGTGTAATGGAATTTGGCTTAAGACGTGCTCAGGGTCCTGATGCAGGTATTTACGGAGCAAGAGCTGCCGTTATTGCAGGATGCGTCGGTACGTCAAATGTACTTGCCGGTCAAATGTTCGACGTTCCGGTACTTGGAACTCATGCACACAGCTGGATAATGTCCTTTAAGAGCGAGCTTGAGGCATTCAGAGCTTATGCAAAGCTCTATCCGGATAACTGCATTTTACTGATAGATACCTATGATACTCTTAAGTCAGGTCTTCCGAATGCGATAAAAGTATTTAAGGAAATGAGAGAAGCCGGAATTAAGTCAAAGCGCTACGGCATCAGAATGGATTCCGGAGACCTTGCATATCTTTCAAAGGTCGTTAAAAGAGAATTTGAAAAGGAAGGCTTTACCGATGTGACGATTTCGGCATCAAATGATCTTGATGAAAATCTTATCTCATCATTAAAGCAGCAGGGAGCTGAAATTAACAGCTGGGGTGTAGGAACTAATCTTATTACTTCCAAGGATACTCCTTCATTAGGAGGCGTTTACAAGCTTGCTGCGGTCGCAGATAAAAAGACCGGGAAGTTCATTCCTAAAATCAAGATATCCGAGAACACTGAAAAGGTCACTAATCCCGGCGACAAGGTCATTTACAGAATATACGGAAAGAGTACAGGCAAGATAATCGCTGACCTTATAACCCTTAAGGATGAGGTTTATAACGAGAATGAGGATCTGCTTTTGTTTGATCCGGTTGAAACATGGAAAAAGACATTACTGAAGGCCGGAACCTATACTATGAAGGAACTGCTTATACCTGTTTTCATAGACGGAAAATGTGTATATAACGACAGACCTTCCGTAATGGAGCTTCAGAAGATATGTAAGGCTGATCTTGATACACTTTGGGATGAGTCCAGACGTCTTACAAATCCTCACTCCGTGCATGTGGACTTAAGCCGGGAGCTTTGGGATCTTAAGCAGGCATTGCTTGATAAGTATACTATTGTGTGATAAAATACATATTTGCTTAAAATTGCTCTTAAAGAGTGTTTAAGGACTTTAAAACAAACCATTGTCAGAGGAGGAATGAAATGGCGCTTTACAGTAAAGTCGATACATCCATGAATTTTGTCGACAGAGAAAAAGAGGTCGAGAAATTTTGGAAGGATAATGACATTTTCGAAAAATCAATCAAAGAACACGAAGGTGATCCAAGCTATGTTTTCTATGACGGACCGCCTACAGCAAACGGTAAGCCGCATATAGGACATGTGCTTACAAGATGTATTAAGGATCTTATTCCGAGATATCAGACCATGAAGGGCAAAATGGTTCCGAGAAAAGCCGGATGGGATACCCACGGTCTGCCTGTTGAGATCGAGGTTGAAAAGCAGATCGGCATCAACGGTAAGGATCAGATAGAAAACTACGGCATTGCTCCGTTTATCGAGCTTTGCAAGGAAAATGTCTGGAAGTATAAGAGCATGTGGGAGGATTTCTCATTTACAGTAGGCTTTTGGGCTGACATGGAGAATCCTTATGTTACATATTATGATGACTATATCGAGTCTGAGTTCTGGGCTCTTAAGGAGATCTGGAACAAAGGACTTCTTTATAAGGGATTTAAGATAGTTCCTTACTGCCCTCGCTGCGGAACCCCGCTTTCATCTCATGAGGTTGCTCAGGGATATAAGGATGTCAAGGAGCGTTCTGCAATAGTACGCTTTAAGTGTGTGGATGAGGATGCGTATATCCTTGCATGGACAACAACACCATGGACACTTCCTTCAAACGTTGCGCTCTGCGTAAATCCGGAGGAGGAATACGTTAAGGTCAAGACCGGAGATGACCATATTTATTATTTAGCCGAGGCACTTTGCGAAAAGCTTTTAGGCGAGGACTATGAGGTCTTAGATCGCATGAAGGGTCAGGCTCTTGAATATAAGAAGTATGAGCCTCTCTATATGAGAGCAGCAGAGCTTGCAGAAAAACAGCATAAGAACGCTCATTTCATCGTTTGTGACAGCTATGTTACTATGACAGACGGTACCGGAATCGTTCATATTGCTCCTGCATTCGGTGAAGACGATGCCAAGGTAGGAAGAAAATATGATCTTCCGTTCGTACAGCTTGTTGATGAAAAGGGCTGTATGCTCGGTAATGAAAAATGGGAGGGCGTATTTGTAAAGAAGGCCGATCCTATGGTGCTTAAGGATCTTGAGGAAAGAGGTCTCTTATTTGACGCGCCTGTATTCGAGCACAGCTATCCTCATTGCTGGAGATGCGGAACACCGCTTCTTTACTATGCAAGAGAATCATGGTATATCGCCATGAGTAAGGTCAAGGATGATCTTGTAAGAAACAATGCAACGATCAACTGGATCCCGGAGAATATAGGAAAGGGACGTTTCGGTGAGTGGATCGCCAATGTTCAGGACTGGGCTCTTTCAAGAAACCGTTATTGGGGAACTCCGCTTCCTATCTGGGAATGTGAGTGCGGACACAGAGAATGTATCGGAAGCCGTAAGGAGCTTAAGGATAAGAGCTGCAACTATGACGAGGTTTATAACGAGCTTAAGGCAGCAGGCGACAAGGGCTGGAACGGAGATCATATAGAGCTTCATCGTCCTTATATCGATAGGATCAAGCTTACCTGCCCTGAGTGCGGCAAAGAAATGACTCGTATAACAGACGTTATTGACTGTTGGTTCGATTCAGGTGCGATGCCTTTTGCACAGCATCATTATCCGTTTGAGAATAAGGAACTCTTTGAAAAGGAATTCCCGGCTCAGTTCATTTCAGAGGCTGTAGACCAGACAAGAGGTTGGTTCTATTCACTTCTTGCAGAGTCAACTATCCTCTTTAACAAGGCACCTTATCAGAATGTCATCGTCTTAGGACATGTACAGGACGAAAACGGACAGAAGATGTCAAAGTCAAAGGGAAATGCAGTAGATCCTGTTGATGCGTTAAATGAGTTTGGTGCAGACGCTATCAGATGGTATTTCTATACAAACTCTGCACCATGGCTTCCAAACCGTTTCTACGGAAAGGCAGTTATGGAGGGACAGAGAAAGTTCCTCGGAACACTTTGGAATACATATGCCTTCTATGTCCTCTATGCGAATATAGATGAGTTCAACCCGACTAAGTATACACTCAGGAAGGAAGGACTTCCTGTTATGGATAAATGGATCCTTTCCAAGATGAACACCATGATAAAGAGTGTTGATACTAATATGTCAGCATACAAGATACCTGAGGCATGCAGCGCTCTTGAAGAGTTTGTAGACGATCTTTCAAACTGGTATGTAAGACGTTCCCGTGAACGCTTCTGGAAGAAGGGCATGGAGCATGATAAGATCGATGCTTACATGACACTCTACACAGCACTTTACAACACAATACTTTGTGCAGCACCTTTCATACCGTTCATGACAGATGCTATTTATCAGAATATAGTACGCTCAGTGAATCCTGAGGCTAAGGAATCTATCCATCTTTGCGACTTCCCTGTTTACGACGCTTCAAGAGTTGATGAACAGCTTGAAAAGTCAATGGATGAGGTGCTCAGCATAGTTATCCTCGGCAGAGCTGCAAGAAATGCATCAGGTCTTAAGAACCGTCAGCCTATAGCTAATATGTATGTTCGTTCTGATATTGAGCTTGATGACTTTTGCAAGGATATCATTACAGATGAGCTTAATGTTAAGAATGTTGAGTTCAGAGAAGATATCAGTGACTTTACAGCATATACATTTAAGCCACAGTTAAAGACAGTAGGACCTAAGTACGGTAAGAACCTTGGATTCATCAGACAGAAGCTTTCAGAGATAGACGGTCATGCAGCAATGGAAGAGCTTAAGAAGGATGGCGCTATTAAGTTCACAGCGCCTGATGGTACAGCCATTGAGCTTGCTAAGGAAGACCTCCTTATCGATGCTTCAAAGAAGGACGGATATGTTACACAGGAAGACCTTCATACAACTGTAGTTCTTGACACTAATCTTACAGATGAACTTGTAAACGAAGGCTTCATGAGAGAGATAATTTCAAAGGTTCAGACCATGCGTAAGGAAGCCGGCTTTGAAGTTATGAACAAGATCGTTATTACATATGAGGGCTCAGAGAGACTGTATGATGTAATTAAGCTCTTTGGTGATATTATCTGCCGTGACTGCATGGCTGACAGTATAGAGCAGAGAACTCCGGAAGGATATACCAAGGAGTGGGATATCAACGGAGAGACTCTTAATATAGGTGTAAAGAAGATCTGATCATAAGAGGTGATTCAATTGACAAAGATAGATGTGATCTCAGGTTTTTTGGGAGCAGGAAAAACTACCTTTATAAAAAAGCTTTTGGGTGAAGCGTTAAACGGCGAAAAAGTAGTTCTTATTGAAAATGAATTCGGTGAGATTGCTATTGACGGAGGCTTTTTAAAGGATTCAGGCATTGAGATAAGAGAAATGTCTCAGGGATGCATTTGCTGCTCGCTTGTAGGAGATTTTGAAAAATCACTCAGGGAAGTCATAGAAAAGTTTTTACCTGACAGAGTTATTATTGAGCCGTCAGGCGTTGGCAAGCTTTCTGATGTTATGAAGGCAGTAACAGACGCTTCTGCAAGTCTTCAAGTTGTTCTCAATTCAGCTGTAACTGTAGTTGATGCAAAAAAGTGCCGCATGTATTCAAAGAACTTCGGAGAGTTCTTCTGTAATCAGATTCAGTACGCAGGAACAGTTGTTCTTACAAGAACTGATCTTGCCGATGAAGAGGTTATTGCTGAAACAGTAAAGTATATTAACGGTCTCAACCCGAAAGCTGAGATAATCACAACTCCGCTTTCAGAGCTTAAAGGAGAGAGACTTTTACAGATCATTGAAAAGCGTGATGATATGCTTGAGGAAATGATGAATGAAGCTCTTTCAGAGCCTGACGGTGAGTCAGAGGAAGAACATGAGCATCATCACCATCATGACCATGAATGTGATGAGCATCATTGCTGCGGACACCACCATCACGACGATGAGGATGATCATGAGTACCATTGCTGCGGCCATCATCATGATGAAGAGGAGCACGAGCATCATGAGGGCTGCGGCTGCGGTCATCATCATCACCATCATCACGGACATGATGCAGATGAAGTGTTTGAATCCTACGGATGGCAGAATGTACCTGCCATATCCAAAGCTAAGCTTCAAAGCATACTTGAAAAGCTTTCAGAGGATGAGGATAATATCATTCTCAGATCTAAGGGTATGCTTAAGGCATCTGATGCCGACACCTGGTATTATTTCGATATGGTTCCGGGTGAGTATGAGATCAGAGAGGGTGAGCCTGATTATACCGGAAAGGTATGCGTTATAGGCAGCAAGCTCAATGAGGATGAGCTCAAGGCATTATTTTTCTAAATAATATTCAAGTACCGGACCGGGTGTAAAAGCTCGATCCGGTAAGCGCGGTTAAGGGATATATTTTTTGTGTGTATCATCGGTTGGGGTAATTGATATGAATGGAATGATAGACGTAAACGAAATACCGGTTTTTTTGATAAACGGCTTTCTTGAAAGCGGAAAGACCTCATTTATAGCATATACTCTGTCTGAAGAGTATTTTCATATAGAAGGCGGCACACTCCTTATTGTATGTGAAGAAGGAGAGGTCGAGTATGACAAAAAGCTTTTAAAGCGAGAAGATGTCACAAGGATAGACATTGACTCAAAGGAAGAGCTTACAAAGGAACGTTTTGAGGAGCTTAATGCTCTCTACAAGCCTGAACGTGTTCTTATTGAATACAACGGAATGTGGGGAGATCCGGGAGAACTTGAGTATCCGGAAAGTTGGGTGCTCTATCAGCAGCTTACTTTGATAGACGGAACTACAGTAGGAACATATCTTAATAATATGAAGGCTCTTATGGGTCCTATGCTTAAAAACTCTGAGCTTTGCATTGTTAATCGCTGTGACGGCAAAACTGATCAGGAGCTGATCGATTATAAAAGAAAGCTCAGACCTATGCTTATTTCCGGTTCTACAGTTGTTATGGAGAATAAATACGGAGAAATTGAGCTTGAAACTCTTGATGAGGAGCTTCCGTATGATGTCAAGCAGACTGTTATAAAGATCGGTAATGACGATTACGGCATATGGTTTATTGATGCCAAGGACTACCCTCAGAGATACATGGGTAAAAGCGTTGAGTTTACAGCTCAGGTCATGAAACCTAAGGGACTTAAAAAGAGTGAATTTATTCCTGTAAGAATGGTCATGACATGCTGTGAGGCAGATATGCAGCCACTTGGATATATTGCTTATTATAAAGATATTGATGCATTCAACGACGGAGACTGGGTAAAGATAACAGCTGCATTCACACTAGAAGACAGAACAGAATATCACGGAGAGGGACCATATCTCAAGGTTGAATCAATCGTCAGAACCGGAGCAGTGGAAACAGTTGCCGGATTCTGATGAAAAAATAAACATAATACTATTTGTATCGTTAAGATGTTTGTGCTTTTTTTGAATTTGTGCCTTGGATGTCGTTGAACTCTGTTTTTGTCAGACAGAAAGAGCGGAATAATTATGGATACATCAAATTGGAATATTTTGACAGACGCGACAGAATCAGATGTCGAGGTGAAAAAATCACACTTTTTGTGTGAGCTGAAACTTGTACACAATGAGGAAGAAGCAAAGGATTTTATCGACAGTATTAGAAAAAAGCATTATGATGCACGACATCATTGCTTTGCAATGCGTATCGGTACGCCGTCAGATGTATTTGAACGCTCCGGAGACGACGGTGAACCATCGGGAACAGCAGGAAAGCCTATGCTTGAGATCCTTAAGGGAGCAGGAATATATGATGTCTGTGCGGTTGTTACAAGATATTTCGGCGGAACACTGCTCGGTACCGGAGGTCTTGTAAGAGCATATTCGGATTCTTTAAAAGAGGCAATTAATTTATCAGATTTCGCACCGGTGCTTGAGGGAATAAGATTCAAGGTCAAATGCGGCTATTCAGCTGCAGAAAAAATCAAGCGCCAGGCGTCTAACATGGGCCTTTCATCAATGGGAGAAGAATATGCGGAGGATTGTACTCTTAATCTTCTTTCACCTAAAGCGGAAGCTGATGCATTTGCAGATAAGGTAATACAGCTGAGTATGGGACAAGCAGAGCCTGAACGGCTTGGCGAGGTCCTTTACTATGATGAAAAAGCTCCGAAAATATATTCTGACTGTGCTCAGGATTCATAAGTGATTAACGGAGGAAGCGAATGATAAATTTTCAGGAAGAAATACGCAGATTTAAGCCTTCGCTGGATGTTGATAACATCGAGGATGCAATTGCGGGTATTGATTTAACCGATATGACCGATCTTATGATGCAGCTTGTTGAAAATGCTGCTGATACAGCGGCAAAGAAAGACTCTGATACAGATAAACAGAATGAAATATAATACAGATCTGATTAAAATTTCAAAGGCCTATTATAATCGAGGACTTGAGAGGGCACTGCTTTCCGACCTGTCGGGTGCTGCCGAGTATCTTAAAAAGTCTCTGATATATGATAAATACCGTACTGACGCCAGAAATCTGCTCGGTCTTATTTTCTATGAAATGGGAGAAACAGCCGATGCTTTAGTTCAATGGGTCATAAGTATGAATCTTCAGCCTGATGACAATATTGCTGACTTTTATCTGGATGAAATTCAGAGAAAGGCAGGCGCTCTTTCAGAAGCCTCAAGTCTTGTAAAAAGATTCAATCAGGCACTGAATATTGCACAAAATGGCGGCGAAGATTTTGCTATAGTAGAGCTGGGAGATATCACAAAGAGAAAACCGAATTATGTTAAGGCTCAGCTTCTTCTCGCGATACTCTATATGCAGGCGGGAGAGCATATTAAGGCCGGGCGAGCTCTTATGCAGATCCTGGACATCGATAAGAACCATCCACAGGCAACCTTTCTTATGGAGGAGGTCAAGAAGGCAACCGGCAAGGCTGAAGTTGAAAGAGCCAAGCTTGAAAATGCATATAAGCACAGAGAGCTCGAAGATGATGACGTGATCATACCTAAGACGAAAGCTCAGTCAAATCTTGACAGAGTTGTCCTATATATAGTCTCGGGTGTGATTATTGGTCTGCTCAGCTTTTATATTTTGATACTTCCGTCTGTAAGACGTGCTTATAATACTGCGCTTAATGAGCGCATTATCTCAAATTCGCAGGAGCTTTCCGATGTTAATGCTTCGTATTCAAAGCTCAGCACTGAGTATAATGAGCTCGAAAAAAACTATAACGATGTAAGTCAGAAGCTTGATGCCTATGAAAAGCAGAATCTTGCATTTACATCTGCATACGAAAAGCTTAATAAGATAATAAGTGACTATTCTGCCGGCAACTATGAGGCTGCAGCGTCTGAATATTTAGAAATAGACAGGTCTGTTATAACTTCAGAACCGCTTTTGGGACAGCTTAAGGAGGTTGACAGAATCATGCTCAACGACGGCTTCAAGACTGTACTGGAATTGGGTACTGCTCAGTGGAACGGCGGAAATAAGGAACAGGCAGAGCATTATTACAGAGTTGCATTAAGCATAAAATCGGATGATCCGGAGGCAATGTTCCTTTTAGCAAGGCTGCTTCAGTCACAGGATCGTACAACAGAGGCTAACGAGATATTTGACAGGATAGTCGGAGAACACCCTGACAGCCCTTACGCTCAGCGTTCAATAGATGCGAGAGGCTATTGATATAACATATTCGTTTGTGTCAGGTGTTATAAATTCACTTTTAATGCAGTTTCCGTACTGCGGGTACTGTTTTGATAAATTTTCACCATTTTTATTCGGGAGAAATAAATGATTTCAAAGAGAGAAGACATTAGAAACGTAGCAATAATTGCCCATGTAGACCATGGCAAGACAACGCTTGTTGACGCACTTTTACGTCAGAACGGTGTGTTCAGAGAAAACCAGGAAGTCGTTGAGAGAGTAATGGACTCCAATGATATAGAGCGAGAAAGAGGAATTACTATTCTATCCAAGAACACAGCCATAAGCTACAAAGGACATAAGATCAATATAGTTGACACTCCGGGCCATGCTGATTTCGGAGGAGAAGTAGAGCGAGTTCTGAAAATGGTAGATGGTGTCGTTCTCTTAGTCGATGCGTTTGAAGGCCCTATGCCTCAGACAAGATTTGTTTTAGGAAGAGCAATGGATCTTGATCTTCCTGTTGTTGTCTGTGTCAATAAGATCGACCGCGACGGAGCAAGACCTCAGGAGGTCGTAGATGAGGTATTAGAGCTGCTTCTTGAGCTTGGAGCTTCTGATGAGCAGATCGATTGCCCATTCGTATATGCTTCTGCAAGAGAAGGGGTTTCATCAATGGATCCTGATAGTCTCGGAACAGATATGCAGCCGCTGCTCGATACTATCCTGGATCATATACCTTGTCCTACAGGAGATCCTGATGCTCCGCTTCAGATGCTTATTTCCACAATAGATTACAACGAATATGTCGGACGTATCGGAGTGGGAAAGGTTTCAAACGGAGTTATAAAGGTTAATCAGCAGGTTGTCCTCTGCAACCATCATGATGAATCAAAGATGATCAGAACCAAGGTATCAAAGCTCTATGAGTACAACGGACTTGCAAGAGTCGAGGTTGCCGAGGCAGGTATAGGTTCTATAGTTGCAATATCAGGAATTCCTGAGATACATATCGGAGATACTGTATGTGCTCCTGAAAAGGTTGAATCCATTCCTTTCCAGAAGATTTCAGAGCCTACGATTGCAATGTATTTCATGGTAAATGATTCACCGCTTGCAGGAACAGAGGGTAAATATGTTACCTCGAGACATATCAGAGACAGACTTTACAGAGAGCTTAATACAGATGTTTCTCTGAGAGTTGAGGATACCGAGACTGCAGACTGCTTCAAGGTTTCAGGACGAGGGGAGCTTCATCTTTCGGTTCTTATTGAAAATATGAGACGTGAAGGCTTTGAGTTTGCAGTTTCAAAGGCAGAAGTGCTTTACAAGACCGACGAAAACGGCAAGCGTCTTGAGCCTATGGAGAAATGCTACATTGACGTTCAGGATGAATATACAGGAGCTGTCATTCAGAAGCTGACACAGCGTAAGGGCGAGCTTCTTAATATGAATCCTAACGGTGCCGGAAACACAAGACTTGAATTTACAATACCTTCAAGAGGCCTTATCGGTTACAGAAACGATTTCCTTACTGATACAAAGGGAACCGGCATTATGAACACAGCGTTTGACGGTTACGGTCCTTACAAGGGTGATCTTTCCTACAGACCTACAGGATCTATTATTTCCTGTGAGAAGGGTGAGGCTATTACCTACGGTCTGTTTAATGCACAGGAAAGAGGAACGCTGTTCATAGGTCCGGGGGCAAAGGTTTATAACGGAATGGTTGTAGGTCAGTCACCAAAGACAGAAGATGTTGAGATCAATGTCTGCAAGACAAAGAAGCTTACAAATACACGTTCATCAGGAGCAGACGATGCGCTTCATCTTACACCGCCTAGAATAATGTCTCTTGAGCAGTGCATGGACTTTATTGATACCGATGAGCTTCTTGAGGTTACTCCTCAGTCTCTCAGGATAAGAAAAAAAATCCTGGATCCGCTGTTAAGAAAGAGAGCATCATTCAAAAAAGGCTGATACAACATTCAGGAAGGAATGCTTATAATTGGACGGACGAAATAAAAAATTCATTCTTGAGCTGCAGAAAAAACCAAAGCTCAGACGAGAATCCGGACTGTATACTATAGACGGACCTAAAATGGCCGGAGAGATAGATCCTTTTGATGCAGAGAATATATTTGTCACAAAGGAATTTCTGTCTTCAAAGCATTTTGAAGATTGTGCCGAGCTGATAAAATCAAGACCGTATACGCTTATAAGCGAAGCTGAGATGAAACAGCTATCCGATACTGTTTCACCTCAGGGGGTCCTTGTTGTTGCAAAGCAAAAAAAATATAAGGGTCTTGGTGCTTTTGCAGAAGCATCCTTAAAGTATGCTGCAGCTAATAATGCTAAAGCTCCGCTTTTTGTATTGCTGGAGACCTTACAGGATCCCGGTAACTTAGGAACTGTCATAAGAGCCTGTGAGGCTGCGGGAGCGACAGGAATTATTGCTGATGCCGAAACTGTGGATATATATTCCCCAAAGGTAGTAAGGTCCACTATGGGAGCCATACTGAGACTTCCGTATATTTCTGTACAGGATTTAAAAAAGGCTGCGAATTCACTAAAAAGCGGTGAGCTCTGCGGTCAGAGCGTCAGACTCTATGCGGCACATCTTGACGGTGCAAAAGACTATACAGCTGTTGATTTTACCGGTCCGTCAGCATTTATGATAGGAAATGAATCAAGAGGACTTTCAGACGAGCTTACTAAGCTTGCAGATGAAAAAATATTGATACCTATGTGCGGGCATACAGAGTCTCTTAATGCTGCAGTTGCTGCTGCGGTTATATGTTTTGAAGCGTCCAGACAAAGAAGGAATGTATAATTGGAAAAGCTCTGATTTATGGCTATTCTTTCCTAAACATAAACTACAGGATAACAGATCAATTTGATTGATGAACTGTTTTGTGGTATAATAAAATACTAAACTAATCGGGAGGGAGGAGACAATGGCTTATAAGCACAAGTATTCGCCGAGAAAAATTGGAACTATTGTCGATAGCGTGCATATCGTAATAGGCGTTGCCGTGACGATCATGGCTGTGTTTGCGATATTTGAGCCTGTTAAGTACATGTTTCTTTTTCCTGTGATTTTTGCATTTGCTGCCGTCTTATCCGGAGTAACCGGCTGGTACAGCCTTGTTACGTATCAGAGAAGATCCGGAAAAAAAGCAGCCGGCATAATTTACCTCATTGTTGCCGTATTGCTTACAGTACTTACGATCATAAGTGCCGTATCTATATGGGGACATAATTAAAAGGAAGGCAGGAACGGATATTGGATAATAAAGAAAAATTTTTGGAGAAAGTCAATAAGCTGACTGAGGCCGCTAAAACAAACAACAACATCCTGACCTATGATGAAATCGGCGATGCATTCAAAGAGGATGATTTAAATGCCGATCAGATGGATAAGCTTTACACCCTTATTGAGGGAAGAGGCATAGATATTGTCAATTCAGACAGAGAGGTTGAGCCAAGAGCCGAGGATGACTTCGGAAACCTTGATCTCAATAAGTTAGACAGTGTAGACATCGGATTAGATGATGACTACGATGATGATAAGTTCGAAGATAAGGAACTTGATGAAAATATCGATCTTGATGCTGTTGATCTTCTGGACGGTGTAGGAACAGACGATCCGGTAAGAATGTATCTGAAGGAAATAGGTACAGTGCCGCTTCTTTCTGCAGAGGAAGAGATCGAGCTTGCTAAGAGAAAAGCAGACGGAGACGAGCTTGCAAAAGAGAGACTTATTGAGGCAAACTTAAGACTCGTTGTCAGCATTGCAAAAAGATATACGGGCAGAGGCATGAGCTTCCTGGATCTTGTTCAGGAAGGAAATCTCGGTCTTATTAAGGGAGTAGAAAAGTTCGACTATACTAAGGGATATAAGCTTTCTACTTATGCTACATGGTGGATCAGACAGTCAGTAACACGTGCTCTTGCTGATCAGGCAAGGACAATAAGAGTTCCTGTCCATATGGTAGAAACTATCAACAAGATGTCAAAGATGCAGAGAAAGCTTACTCTTGAACTTGGCTATGAGCCTAGCATACCTGAGCTTGCCAAGGCACTCGATATGTCCGAAGAGAAGGTTATGGAGATCATGCAGATTGCAAGAGAACCTGCTTCTCTTGAAACTCCTATAGGAGAAGAGGATGATTCTAATTTAGGTGATTTCGTTGCAGACTCAAATGTTGTAACACCTGAGCAGAATGTCGAGTCAGTTATGCTCAGAGAGCAGATAGATACTCTGTTGGGAGATTTAAAGGAAAGAGAAAGACAGGTCATAGTTCTCAGATTCGGTCTTGAAGACGGACATCCGCATACACTAGAGGAAGTCGGCAAGGAATTCAATGTCACAAGAGAAAGAATTCGTCAGATCGAAGCAAAGGCGCTCAGAAAGCTCAGAAATCCTGTTCGTTCAAAGCGCATCAGAGATTTCCTTCAGTAAA
Organism: Lachnospiraceae bacterium; assembly: GCA_022768465.1. Taxonomy (GTDB): domain Bacteria; phylum Bacillota; class Clostridia; order Lachnospirales; family Lachnospiraceae; genus Avilachnospira. The sequence continues at coordinate 23,914 of JALELZ010000033.1, read as the reverse complement.
AATGAACAAACGAAATTATCAGAATGAACTTGATAATATAATTAAAAGCTATGAGGAGGCCGGGATTCGTCCCAGTCTCCTTGTGCATAGTTGCTGTGCACCGTGTTCATCCTATGTCATGGAATACCTGACGAAGTATTTCGAGCTAACAATGTACTTTTATAATCCCAATATGAACAGTCGTGAGGAATATTATAAAAGGGCGGATGAACTAAAGAGACTTATAGCTGAAATGAAAAAATGCGGACAAATAGACTGCATTATAGAAGATTATGATCCGGAGAGCTTTGAAGAAATAGCAGCAGGTCATGAGCTTGATCCTGAAAGAGGTGCAAGATGTCATCTCTGTTACAGATTGAGGCTTAAGAAAACGGCCGAATTCATGAAAAACTGGAATGATGAGTATCCAGACAAAAGGTTTGATTTTTTTGCCACAACGCTCACACTAAGTCCATTGAAAGATGCTGTGGTACTTAATAGTATAGCTAAAGAGCTTTCGGAGCAGTATAATGAAAAATGCCTTGAAACTGATTTTAAGAAAAAAGGCGGGTATCAAAGAAGTATAGAGCTGTCAAAGGAGTTTGGGCTCTACAGACAGAATTACTGCGGCTGCAGATTTTCAAAATCTGAAGCTGCATATAGAGAACAAGGAGGAGTTAATAATGAGTGAACAGTGCACATCAACTGATTGTTCAAGCTGTACAGCTGACTGCGCATCAAGAAAAGGTGAACCGGTCGATTTTTCAGCACATCTTTCAAAAGGGTCATCTGTAAAGCATGTTTATGCTGTAATGAGCGGAAAGGGCGGAGTAGGAAAATCTTTAGTTACTACACTTACAGCCAGCGCATTTGCTAAAGCCGGATATAAAACAGCCATACTTGATGCTGATATAACCGGACCGTCTATACCTAAGGCCTTTGGCGTAGACAGAGAAACCCTCAGAGTTACTGAAGATCAGCTTATGGTTCCTGTAGAAAGCAGAAATGGCATTAAGATAATGTCAGCAAATCTGCTTCTTGATAATGAGACAGACCCTATCATTTGGAGAGGATCACTTATTGCATCTGCAGTTAAGCAGTTTTACGAGGAGACACTCTGGCAGGATGTTGACTATATGTTTGTAGACATGCCTCCCGGAACAGGCGACGTTCCGCTTACTGTCTTTCAGTCTCTTCCTGTAGAAGGAATAATCATGGTTACAAGTCCTCAGGATCTGGTATCCATGATAGTTTCAAAGGCAGTAAACATGGCAAAAATGATGGAAAAGCCGGTCGTAGGTATAATTGAAAATATGTCATATTACACCTGTCCTGACTGCGGTAAGCAGCACAGCATTTTCGGTGAGAGTCATATTGATGAGGTTGCAGGAAAGTACGGACTGTCTGTTCTTGCAAAGCTGCCTATTGATCCGCATACAGCAGAGCTTATTGATGCCGGAAGAGCTGATGAGATATCTACTGATGCAATGAAGAAGGCGGTTGACGTTATAAGTGCTATCGCAAAGTTCGGATCGGATAAATAATAAGGAGCATACATAATGCAGAGGATCCTTGTTGCCGGAGGTGCCGGCTATATAGGTTCACACATTTGTGTCGAGCTGTTAAATAAAGGCTATGATGTCACAGTTGTAGATAACCTCTATAATTCATCAAAGCTTTCAATGCAGAAGGTTGAGGAAATAACAGGGAAAAAGCTTAGCTTTTTTGAAGCTGATTTTCTTGATGAGGATGTGATAAACAATATATTTGCAAAGCAGAAGCCTGAAGCCGTTATAATGTGCGCAGGCTATAAGGCTGTCGGAGAATCGGTTGCAAAGCCGCTTGAGTATTACTACAACAATTTGAACAGTCTGATGCTTACATGTGATGTCATGAGAAAGAATGGCTGCAAAAACATTATTTTTTCATCTTCAGCTACCGTATACGGCGATCCGGAGGAAATACCGATAACTGAGGAATGTCCGAAGGGCGAAATTACAAACCCGTATGGACAGACCAAGGGAATGATAGAACAGATCCTTACTGACATACATAAGGCGGATAACAGCTTTAATGTAATTCTGCTTAGATACTTTAATCCTATCGGAGCACATCCTTCGGGACTTATAGGAGAAGATCCTAAGGGAATTCCTAATAATCTTGTTCCTTATATAGCTCAGGTTGCTATCGGAAAGCGTGATGCTGTACATGTTTTCGGAAATGATTACGATACACCAGACGGAACCGGAGTAAGAGACTATATTCATGTAGTGGACCTTGCCAAAGGACACGTATGTGCAATCAACAAGCTTGAACGCGACAACGGACTCTTTATATATAATTTAGGTACAGGAAGAGGATATTCAGTTCTTGAGGTCATCGATGCTTATGAAAAGGCCTGTGAAAAGCCTATAAAGAGAATTATTGATCCCAGAAGGCCGGGAGATATAGCATGCTGCTATTGTGATCCGTCAAAGGCTGAAAAAGAGCTTTTTTGGAAGGCAGAACTCGGTATATATGAAATGTGCCGCGATTCATACAGATGGCAGAGCATGAATCCTGAAGGCTACGGCGAATGTGAACACGCAGATATATGTCTTAAATAACTATTTATGTCTAATGTAATTATTATTGGAGGAGGCGCAGCCGGAATGATGGCTGCCTGTGCAGCAGCTGCAGGCGGTCACACCGTGCGCCTTCTTGAGAAAAACGAAAAATTAGGTAAGAAAATATATATCACAGGCAAAGGCAGATGTAATTTCACCAATGCCTGTGATTTTAATACGTTTATGGGAAATGTGGTCTCAAATCCTAAGTTTATGTTTTCTTCGCTCAGATCTTTTGATCAGCAGGCTGTAACGGATTTTCTTGAGGTTAACGGCTGCAGAACTAAGGTTGAAAGAGGTATGAGAGCATTTCCTTTATCAGATCATGCCTCGGACGTTACAAAGGCCTTGGAGAGGTTTATAAGATTTAATAATGTTAAGGTGGACCTTTGTACCGAGGTAATGGAGGTTCGCAGTATAAGAAAAACAAAGAATGAAGCTATAGAGGCCTCAAAATCTGCTGATATTGAGTCACCGAAAGATATAATCTCCAATGAAGATACTGATACAGCATTTTCTGTCATTGCAAAAAAACAAGGCGGTAAAAGAGCTGTATTATATGCGGATAGTGTTGTGGTCGCAACAGGCGGGCTGAGCTATCCTTCAACCGGATCAACGGGAGCCGGTTACATAATAGCAAAGAAACATGGACTCTCAGTGGAAGAGCTTTCTCCGGCACTGGTTCCGCTGGAAACTGCAGATGATTTTGTGGAACACCGAAGCCTTCAGGGTGTAAGTCTTAAAAATGTTTCTGTTAATGTCTTTGAGAAAGACAAAAAAAAGCCGATATATGAGAGCGAGATCGGAGAACTGTTGTTCACTCACTTTGGTTTAAGCGGACCGATTATTCTTTCGACTTCATCCATTATAAGCAAGGGACTAAGGGACGGCAAAAGATATAAGCTGGAGATTGATCTTAAGCCTGCTCTCAGCGATAAGGCTCTGGATGAAAGAATACTCAGAGACTTTGAGAATGCAATGAATATGAATATAGAAAATGCACTTTCAAAGCTTCTTATATCTTCACTTCGACCGGTGATTTTAAGGCGAGTTTGTATACCGGAAACAAAAAAAGTAAGAGACATAAGCCGCAATGAAAGATCCTCACTTATAAATGAGATCAAGCATATGTCCTTTGATATTACCGGTACAAGAGGCTTTAACGAGGCTATAATCACACAGGGAGGAGTAAAGACCTCGGAGCTTGATCCGAAAACTCTTGAAGCTAAAAAATGCAGGGGCTTGTATTTTGCAGGAGAAGTGATAGATGTAGATGCATTTACCGGAGGCTTTAATCTTCAGATAGCATGGAGTACAGGACATGCTGCAGGTTCAAACATCAGATAATAAGCATACAAGCTTATAGTATTTATCGGCAATTCAAAATGATGTATATAAAAAGGATTTTAATAGATTTATTGATATCCTTTCGCTGCATGTAGCTAAAGACAGGAGAAAAGTGTATGGCATCTCAGGTACAAAAGGGTGAGATATACGCTGAAAAATCAATATTTAAGATAATCATGAAGTCAGCACCGCCTATTATGCTGGCACAGCTTATACAGGCTATGTACAACATAGTAGACAGTTATTTTATCGGAATGTACTCAGAGGACGGACTTACTGCTCTTTCGGTAATTTTTCCGCTACAGCTGCTGATCATGGGCGCTGCAATAGGTACAGGAACAGGTGTCAATATTGTCATGGCACATCACTACGGTCTTGGAGAAAATGATAATTCAGAACAGGCGGGCGGAACCGGTACATTGCTTATCCTTATGCTCTGGCTGCTTATAAGTGCAGTCTGTATTTTCTTTATTAAGCCGTTTGTAAATGCATCATCGCAATCAGAGGTTGCAAGAGAAATGGCTTATAGCTATGGATACATCGTTGGTATAGGCAGTCTGGGACTTATAGCAGAAAGTATTTTCTCGAAAATCCTGCAGGCAGGCGGAAATATGAAAAGACCTATGACAGCAGAAATCATAGGCGCGCTTATTAATATAGTTCTTGATCCTATACTGATTTTCGGAATGTTCGGACTGCCTGAAATGGGTATAGCAGGAGCCGGAATTGCAAGTATACTCGGACAGTTTGCTTCTGCAGCGATAACAGGGATTAAAGCATTTACTATGCCTCCTTGCATAAATACGGCATTAAGGTGTACAAAGCGCATATTTAAGCTTGGATATCCGGCGATTGTAATGCAGTGCCTCTATACTGTATATATCGCATTACTTAATTTTATCCTTGCAGGCTTCTGTGATGAGGCTGTCACCGTACTTGGACTTTACTACAAGCTGCAGACCTTCTTCTTCATACCGTTTTTTGCACTCGAGACATGTGTGGTTCCTATAATAAGCTATAATTATGCGCTCAAGCTTTACAAACGCTGCACGAAGACCTTCTGGGAATCAACAGCGATATCAGCTGTATTGATGCTGGTAGGAGTTATCTGCTTTGAAGCTATTCCGGGCCCTTTGATGAGGATATTTACGGACAGTGAAAAGGTTATCGAGATAGGAATACCTGCATTCAGGCTTATAGGCTTAAGCTTTGTGCCTGCCGTTACATCCTGGCTTTATCCGATATTCTTTCAGGCTATAGGCAGAGATTTTACAAGTGCATTCCTATCTGTATTCAGACAGCTTATATGTCTTGTTCCTTTGTTTTATGTGTTTTCAAGGATAAGTCTAAATTTAAGCTGGGCTGCCTTTGTTATGACAGAGCTGCTTGTTACAATAGCCGGGGCTGCATTTTACGTTCCTCTGGTTGCAAAATGGAAGGCAGAAGAGAAAACCGCTGCTATTAATGCGAAGGGAGATAACAACTAATGAAGCATATTAATATTACTATAGACGGTCCTTCAGGAGTTGGTAAAACTACACTTGCTAATATCACAGCAAAAAGGTTCAATTGTATTCATGTCGATACCGGAGCTATGTTCAGGACGTTTGCTATCTATTTTGATAAAAAAGGCACAGATGAAGAAAATGAACAGGCAGTATGTGCAGAGCTTTCAAACATAGATATAGGCATCAAATACATTGACGGCGAACAGCATATGATACTTAACGGTGAGGATGTCACAGGTCTTATAAGAACGGAAAGAATATCTCATGTTGCTTCTGTTATCTCACGCTACGGCAATGTCAGGGATGAGCTTCTAAAGCTGCAGAGAAAGCTTGCTGCGGAAAATAATGTCATTATGGATGGAAGAGATATAGGAACTGTGGTCCTGCCTGATGCAGGAACCAAGATCTTTCTTACAGCAAGACCGGAAGTCAGGGCAAAAAGACGATATGACGAGCTTAAAGCTAAGGGCAAGCTTGAAGGAGCGGAGCTTTCTGATATCGAAAAGGATATAATAGAAAGAGACTTCAGAGATTCGCACAGAGAAATTGCACCGCTTGTACCGGCGAAGGATGCTGTAATAATAGATACATCTGATCTTAGTATTGATGAGGTTGCCGAAAGGATAGCGGGTGAAATACATGGATGTTAAGCTTGCAAAAACTGCAGGATTCTGCTACGGAGTAGAAAGAGCTGTCAATGCTGTTTATGATGAGCTTTCTCATGATCACGGAGCAATATATACATATGGTCCGATAGTTCATAATGAAACCGTAGTCGGAGAGCTTAAGGAAAAAGGCGTGAATGTTATAGACAGCTTTGACGAGCTCAAGGAACTTTGCTTATCAGGAAGCATGAACGGTTCATCTGTGATCATCAGAGCGCACGGAGTCGGAAAAGAAGTAACAGAATTATTGTCAAGACCTGAATACGGTATAAAAGTCATTGATGCGACCTGTCCGTTTGTGAAAAAAATCCATGATATAGTTACTGAACATTATAAAGCGGGAGAAAAGATAATTGTCACCGGTTCTGCGGTGCATCCGGAAGTGCTTGGGATATTGGGACAGATCAATAATGATGCCGTTGTTATAGAAAATCTCGAAGAAGCGAAGAAACTTTTAGTAAATATTGATGATAAATACTGTATTGTTTCACAAACTACTTTTAATCTACAAAAATTTCAAGATATTATTGAATTTTTTAGCAAAAAGTTATATTATGTTAATGTTGTAAATACTATATGCAATGCTACACAACTTAGACAGAAAGAAGCTTATGAGTTAAGCCGAGAGTGTGACGCTATGATAGTCATCGGCGGCAAGAATTCATCCAATACTGCAAAGCTTTATGATATTTGTAAAAAAGCATGCAGAGCGACTTATTACATAGGATCTTTAGAGGATTTTGATGAAGATATAGATAGTTCTGTACACTGTGTTGGTATTACAGCAGGGGCTTCAACCCCAAAAACCATTATTCAGGAGGTCCTAAAATATGTCAGAGATGAGTTTTGAAGATATGCTCAATGAGTCTTTCAAAACAATACGTACAGGAGAGATTGTAACAGGAAAGGTAATCGATGTTAAGCCTGAGTGCATTCTGTTAAATATCGGCTATAAGTCAGACGGTATCATCAACAGAAACGATTATTCAGCAGATTCATCCTTAGATCTTACAACTGTAGTAAAGGTCGGCGATGAGCTCGAAGCAAAGGTAAGAAAGGTAAATGACGGCGAGGGTCTTGTAGTTCTCAGCCACAGAGACATTCTTACAGAGAAGAATAACCAGAAGGTTCAGGAGGCATTCGATAACAAGGAAGTGCTTACCGGTAAGGTCGATAAGGCTGTAAACGGCGGACTTTCAGTAGTTTACGAAGGTGTACGTCTTTTCGTCCCTGCAAGCCTTGTTTCAGATAATTTCGAGAGAGACCTCAATAAGTATGTTGGTCAGGACATTGAGTTCGTTATTACAGAGTTCAATCCTCAAAAGCACAGAATCATTGGTGACAGAAAGCAGCTCATTGTAGAGCGCAAAGCTGCAGCTAAGCAGGCTCTTCTTGAGAGCATTCACGAGGGTGACGTTATTGACGGAACAGTTAAGAATGTTACAGACTTCGGTGCATTCGTTGATCTTGGCGGAGCTGACGGTCTTCTTCATATCTCAGAGATGGGATGGGGCAGAACAGAGAGCCCTAAGAAGGCGTTCAAGTCCGGTGATACAATCAGAGTTATGATAAAGAGCATCAGCGAGGATGGTAAGATCGCTCTTACACGTAAGTTCCCTGATGAGAACCCATGGGTACTTGCTCTTACAAAGTATGCTGTAGGCAATGTTGTAGAGGGTAAGGTAGCAAGACTTGCAGATTTCGGTGCATTCGTAAATCTTGAGCAGGGTATCGACGCTCTTCTTCATGTTTCTCAGATCGCAAATGAGAGAATCGAGAAGCCTTCAGATGTTCTTAAGGTCGGTGATGTAGTTAAGGCTAAGGTTACAGATCTTGACGCTGAAGCAAAGAAGATCTCACTTTCTGTAAAGGCACTTCTTAACGAGGGCAAGAAGAAAGAAGCAGCTCCTAAGGAGGAAGATACTGAGGTAGCTGATGTTTATACCGATTCTGAAGAGGAGTCAGAGGAGGAATAATCTCCAAATCTATATTATAAACATTGAGGGCTGTCGCTTTTGCGGCAGCCCTTTTACAAAGCCCGGCTTCAAAGATTTATGAATATAGTCAGATTCTGGATTTATATGAGATCCGAAGTGAGAGGGAAAATGGAAATTGAAAGAAAATGGCTTGTAGGAAAGCTCCCGGATAATTTAAACTCATACCCTTCGTCACTTATATATCAGGGCTATATATCAAAGGATCCGGTTATTCGCATAAGAAAGCGCGACAATGACTTTTATCTTACGGTTAAAGGAAAAGGTCATTTATGCCGTGAAGAATTTGAGCTTTGCATAGAAGAAAAATCTTTTGAAAAGCTATTAAATAAATGTGAAGGCATTGTCTTAAAGAAAAGCCGTTATGTTATTCCAATAGATCGTTCCGGAAATATTTTAAAACCGGGCATGAGTGGAAAATACAGAATCGAACTGGATGTGTTTCAGGGCGAATACGATGGGCTTGTATATGCTGAGATCGAATTTGATACTGAGGACGAGGCAATACAATTCAAACCTCCGGAATGGTTTGGAGAGGATGTCACATTACTTAAAGGCTACAGCAATGCAGAGCTATCTGAGGGTAATGAAACTCTTATGAATAAATTCAGCCTCGGCATCTGAGACATAAATATGGTAAAAACCATATATAATGCGTGTTTTGCAGCTTTCAGAGTACTTGAAATACCCTGATTTTTGTGATAAAGTATGATTTTGTTTATAATAGCATTAGTATGCAATATTTAACAACAGGAGACAGTTTAAATGAACGTAAAGGTAGAGACATTAGAGAAGAACACAGCGAAGATCATTGTTGAAGTATCAGCAGCTGAATTCGAGGATGCAACTGTTGTTGCATACAACAAGAATAAGAATAAGTTCAATATACCGGGCTTCAGAAAGGGTCATGCAAAGAAGGAAGTTATAGAGAAAATGTACGGCGTACAGGTATTCTATGAGGATGCCCTCAATCACATTCTTGATACAACATATCCTAAAGCTGCCAAGGAGTCAGGTCTTGAGATCGTAAGCCGTCCTGAGATCGACGTTGAGAAGATCGAGAAGGGACAGCCTATAGTATATACAGCTACAGTTGCTACAAAGCCTGCTGTAGAGCTCGGAGAATATAAGGGTGTAGAGGTTGAGAAGGCTGATGCATCTGTTGTTGCAAAGGACGTTGATGCAGAGCTTAAGAGGATTCAGAATCAGAATGCCCGTATAGTTACTATTGAGGACGAGAATAGAAAGCTTAAGAATGATGATATTGCAGTTATCAAGTTCGAAGGCTTTGTAGACGGTAAGGCATTTGCAGGCGGAAGCGGAGATGACTATCCTCTTACAATCGGTTCACACAGCTTCATCGAAGGATTCGAGGAGCAGCTCGTAGGACATAAGAAGGGCGATGAGGTAGACGTTAATGTTACATTCCCTGTACCTTATCAGGCAAAGGAGCTCGAGGGCAAGCCTGCACTTTTCAAGGTAACAGTTAAGGAAATCAGAGAGAAGCAGCTTCCTGCTATCGATGATGAGTTCGCAAGCGAAGTTTCTGAGTTTGAGACATTAAAGGAGTATAAGGCATCCATAAAGGCTGATCTTAAGCTTAAGAAGGAGAATGCTGCAACTCAGGAGAATGAGAACAGGGTTGTAAGAAAGGTCGTTGAGAATGCTTCAGTTGAGCTTCCTGACGCAATGGTTCAGACAGCTGTTGAGAACATGATGAATGACTATGCAAGAAGACTTTCACAGCAGGGTCTTACTATTGAGCAGTACCTTGGTTACATGGGAATGACTCCAGAGGCATTCATGGAGGCACAGAAGCCTGATACAGCAGACAGCATTAAGACAAGACTCGTACTTGAGGAAATTGTTAAGAAGGAGAATATCACTCCGTCAGAGGAATCTGTAGATGCTAAGCTTACTGAGATGGCTAACATGTACAAGATGGATCTTGAAAAGTTCAAGTCAATGATCACAGATGCTGACATCCAGGGTATCAAGGATGACCTTGCTATTCGTGATGCTGTTGACATGCTTGTTGCAGAGGCTGTTCTTAAGGCTCCTGAGAAGAAGTCAAAGAAGGCTGCTGAGGAGAAGGAAGAGGCTCCGGAAGCATAAGCAAGATGAAATACTCTTTGTGAATTTCAATCATTATCGAGCAGCTGCCGGGATATCCGATATTTTCGGGGCCCTGACAGCTGTTCGCATTAATCAAACATTTACAGAGGTTAAATAAATGCCATTTTCAATACCATACGTAATCGAACAGTCTTCAAGAGGAGAACGTTCATACGATATTTTTTCAAGACTTTTAAAGGACAGAATCATTTTTCTCGGAGAAGAGGTAAATGAAACGAGTGCTGCACTTATAGTTGCACAGCTTCTTTTCCTTGAGTCGGAAGATCCTAACAAGGATGTTCATTTATATATAAACAGTCCGGGCGGTGTTATTACTGCCGGTATGGCTATATACGATACAATGCAGTATATTAAATGCGATGTATCAACTATCTGCATCGGTATGGCTGCCAGCATGGGTGCATTTTTACTCGCAGGCGGAACGAAGGGCAAGAGATTTGCGCTCCCTAATTCAGAGGTTATGATCCATCAGCCTTCAGGCGGGGCACAGGGTCAGGCTACCGAGATACAGATAACAGCCGAGTGGATTCTCAGAACCAAGAAAAAAATGAATGAGATACTTGCTGCCAACACAGGCAATACCTACGAAAAAGTTGCTGCAGACACCGAAAGAGATAAGTGGATGACTGCTGAAGAGGCACTTAACTACGGTATTATCGACAGCATTATCGAAAATCACTGAGGATAAAAGATGGCTGATAAAACACAACATGAAAGAATCAGATGCAGCTTCTGCGGCAAATCACGCGGACAGGTGCAGAAGATGGTATCCGGAGCAAATAATACATATATATGTGACGAATGTATAGAGACCTGCTATGAGATCCTTAAAGAGGATATGGATAAGGGTGGTTTCAGCAGACCTTCGTTCAGAGATGAGATAAAGCTTCAGAAACCAAAGGAGATAAAAAAATTCCTTGATGAGTATGTCATCGGACAGGATGAAGCGAAGAAAGTACTTTCTGTAGCGGTATATAATCATTATAAAAGGATTACAGGCGATATCACTGATATTGATGTTCAGAAGTCCAATATCCTTATGATTGGACCTACAGGTTCGGGCAAGACATATCTTGCACAGAGTCTTGCAAAGATGTTAGGTGTTCCTTTTGCTATTGCAGATGCAACAACACTTACTGAAGCTGGCTACGTCGGAGAAGATGTTGAAAACATCCTTTTAAAGCTTATTCAGAATGCTGATTATGACATCGAGAGAGCAGAATACGGAATCATTTACATAGATGAGATCGATAAGATCACGAAAAAATCTGAGAATGTTTCAATAACAAGAGATGTTTCAGGTGAAGGCGTTCAGCAGGCACTCTTAAAGATCATAGAGGGAACTGTAGCTTCAGTACCGCCTCAGGGTGGAAGAAAGCATCCTCATCAGGAAATGATGAATATTGATACAACGAATATTCTGTTTATATGCGGAGGCGCATTTGACGGACTTGAAAAGATAGTCAGCCAGAGAGTTTCTGCAGGAGGCATCGGCTTTGGTGCTGAGCTTGTTAATAAATCCGAAGAGAATATCGATGAGCTTATCGCACAGACGGAGCCTGAGGATCTTACTAAATTCGGACTCATTCCTGAATTTATAGGACGTGTACCTGTAACTGTGGCTTTGAGATCGTTGGATGAAGATTCGCTTGTACGCATACTGAAGGAGCCTAGAAATGCTCTTGTCAAGCAGTATCGGAAGCTGTTTGAGATTGACGGTGTCGGTCTTGAATTCACAGATGACGCACTCAGAGCTATTGCGCATAAGGCTGTAGTTAAAAAGACGGGAGCAAGAGGATTGAGAAGCATACTTGAATCAGTAATGATGAACATCATGTATGAGATCCCTTCAGATCCTACCATCAACAATGTAACTATTAATGCTGATTGCGTAGAAAACGGTGCCGAGCCGAAGATAATTCGTTTCAGTAATCCGATTGAATAATAATTTTCACTTTACGGAGGATCTATGGCTGATAATTTTAATTTCGTAGTAAAAAAGGTCTCACTTGAGACTGTATGCGGCATTACCAGCAAGATCCCTGCTAATGAGCATCCGGAATTTGCTTTTGCCGGTAAATCCAATGTCGGAAAATCCAGCCTGATAAATGCCCTTATCAACAGAAAGGCTTTTGCAAGGACTTCCGCACAGCCTGGTAAGACACAGACGATAAATTTCTATAATATAAATGATGATTTTTATCTTGTCGATCTTCCGGGTTACGGTTATACACGTATAGCCGAGTATGTTAAAGCTGATTGGGGAAAAATGGTTGAGCGTTACCTTAAAAAGAGCAGCATGCTTATTAAGGTGTTTTTGCTTGTTGATATGAGGCATAAGCCAACAGAGGACGACAGACTGATGTATGATTGGATAGTGTCTCAGGGATTTGCTCCTGTTATAATCGCTACTAAATCAGATAAGCTTAAGAAAAACGAGAAGCCTAAGGCGCTTAAGCTTATAAGAGACACATTCGGACTTCCTGATGACGGTGTGATAATTCCATTCTCTGCTATTGATAAAAACGGACTTAATGATATTTATGCAGTAATTAATTCAGAAAAAACTGATGCAGAGCATAAAGAATAAAATTCATTATGTATTAAATTAAGGCAATCAATATAAGTGACCCGGCTCATAAAAGTGAAATATATAATGTATAAAAAATTGCTTGACAAAGCAGCTAATTATATGTATATTAATAACGTTGTTTTACGAAAAAGGAGGTGTAGACATGTCAATCTGTCCTAAGAATAGATCATCAAGAGCCAGAAGAGATTCTAGAAGAGCTAATTGGAAGATGAGCACACCAAATCTTGTTAAGTGCAGTAAGTGCGGAGCACTGGTTATGCCTCACAGAGTTTGCAAGAATTGTGGTTCATACAACAAGCGTGAGATTGTTAAGGTTGAGGCTTAAGTAAGTCAAGGCTTTGGACGTTGAAGGGCTTTCGGCAATGTGTCGAAAGCTCTTTTTTCATAAGGAGGTCAGCATACATGACAACAGTTGCTCTCGATGTAATGGGCGGCGATAACTGCCCTGATATCAATATCGACGGTGCGTATGATGCATTAAACAAAATAAGTTATGTCCGGATCAAATTAGTCGGCCCTGAGGCTCTTATTAAGGAAAAAATAATCAGCTGGGACGAAAAGTTAAAGGCAAGGATAGAAATCGTAAATGCACCTGATGTGATCAGCTTAGAAGAATCTCCGGTCAAGGCAATTTCGAGGAAGAAGGATTCGAGCATTGTTGTCGGAATCAATCTTGTTAAGAATCATGATGCAGATGCATTTATATCTGCCGGTTCTACAGGTGCAATTTTAGCTGCCGGTCAGCTTATTATCGGCAGACTTCCTGGAGTTTTGCGAAGCCCATTGGCCACAATGATCCCAACAATAAAGGGGTTTTCATTGTTTCTTGACTGCGGGGCAAATGTTGATGCAAAGCCTGAATGGCTGGTTCAGTATGCCCGCATGGGAAGCATTTATATGGATAAGGTTCAGGAGCGCCCGGGTGCATCTGTAAAGCTGGTGAACCTCGGTACAGAAGATGAAAAGGGCAATGCCCTTACAAAGGCAGTTCATCCGATGCTTTCAGAACTTACGGATATCAATTATCAGGGCTATATTGAAAGCCGTGACGTACCTTCAGGAGGGGCTGATATCATAGTTGCGGATGCATTTACAGGAAATGCCATCATAAAAACCTTTGAAGGCACAGCAGGTGTATTGATTTCACTTATAAAGGAAGTGCTTAAGTCTACATTTTTAACTAAGATCGGAGCCCTTTTGATCATGAAGCCTCTTAAGAACAGACTGAAATCATTTGATGCAGCAAAATGCGGTGGTGCGATTTTATTAGGACTTAAGGGCGTTGTTATAAAGTGTCACGGCAATGCAAACAGACTCGAGATATCAACTGCTATTGAAAAGGCCGTAAAATATGTAGAAGAAGATGTAAACGGACTTATTGAAGCAGCACTCAGTGAGAGCGGAAGATAAGAAAATACATATTGAATATTACTCCTCTTTATAGTATATAGTTTAAGTAAAACATCTTAAGTGGATTTTTTACATAATTAAATTTATGGCTTTTTTATCGGCCTAATTATTTTATATTAAATAAAAAAGGGGATTTATATTATGGATTTCAAACAGCTTAAGGATATAATTATTGATACATGCGGCAGCGTTGATCCTGACGCAGTGACAGAGGATGCAGCATTTTCAGATCTTGGATTAGACTCACTTGATCTTGCTCAGATCATTTTTGCAGTTGAGAACGAGCTTCAGATAGATATTGATCCGGACATTCTTGAGGAGATAACCACTGTAGGTGACGCGCTTGAGGCTATTCAGGAAACTCAGCGTTGATTCTTATGCATAAGGATATAGATAAATTACAAAAAACAATAGGCTACACATTTAAAAACGCAAATCTTTTGACGCTTGCTCTTACACATCCTTCGTACAGCTCGGAGGCAGGGCTCGAACGATATAAGAGCAATCAGAGGCTTGAATTTTTGGGTGACGCAGTATTAGAGCTGGTCGTTTCGGATTACTTATATAAGGAGCATCCGACAGAGGAAGAAGGAGAGCTTACGAGGAAGAGGTCTTCATTGGTCTTTGAGGCCGCACTTGCTGTATGTGCAAGAAATATAGGGCTTGGAGAGTTTATTCTTTTAGGTATCGGAGAGACAGGATGCAGGGGCTATGAAAAACCATCCATACTTTCCGATGCTTTTGAAGCCTTGATAGGTGCTATGTATCTTGATGGAGGTATAGATGAGGCAAGGACCTTTATATATAAGTTTGTAACAGAACGTATCGATGAACTGAGTCTTTTGCATGATGGCAAGAGTCTTATACAGAAATATGTTCAGAAAACAGCCGGAAATACTCTTTCCTATCAGACCGAGGAAATAATTCCTACTGACGGTGCTTTACAGTGCTTTAGAGCAAGCTTATACATAAACGGAGAGCTGGTTAGTGAAGGAATCGGCCAGTCAAAAAAAATTGCGGAACAGGATGCTGCCGGAAAGGCGTGCAAGAGGCTGAATATCAGATAAATGTATTTAAAGAGTATAGAAATACAAGGCTTTAAGTCATTCGCACATAAAACTGTGCTTAATTTTAATAATGGCGTAACTGCCATAGTCGGACCTAACGGATCGGGAAAGTCTAATATTTCCGATGCTGTCAGGTGGGTACTCGGTGAGCAAAAGGTTAAACAGCTCAGGGGCTCGGCTATGCAGGACGTCATTTTTTCGGGTACGGAAATAAGAAAACCTCAGGGCTTTGCCTATGTGGCTATTACTCTTGATAACTCTGATAAGGTCCTGTCGGTTGACTATACCGAAGTAACAGTATCAAGAAGACTTTATCGTTCAGGTGAATCCGAGTACATGATAAACGGACAAATCGTCAGACTTAAGGATGTACAGGAACTGTTTTATGATACCGGAATAGGACGTGAAGGTTACTCAATTATCGGACAGGGCCAGATCGATGCAATTCTTAACGGAAAGCCTGAGGACAGAAGAGGCCTTTTTGACGAGGCTGCCGGCATAGTTAAATTCAAAAGAAGAAAACTGACTTCACTTAAAAAGCTTGAAAATGAAAAGGCTAATCTTCAGAGAGTTACTGATATAGTTGATGAGCTTGAAAAGAGAATTAAGCCTTTACAGAAGCAGTCAGAGTCTGCGAAGCAGTATCTTTTACTTAAGGATGAGCAGAAAAGTCTGGACCTTAATCTTTTTGTCAGAGAAATAGATACAATTCTGGATGCCAAGCAAAAGGCGGAGGATAATCTTTCTATCGTCAATGCCTCTTTAAAGGATGCTGAGCAGGAAAACGATGAGCTTAAGGATAAAGGCTCGGAGCTTAATGATAAGGTCATTGAGCTTGATGAAATAATAGAGCGCAAGAAAAATGAGCTCGGCAGAGCAAATCTGTTAAGACAGAATCTTGAAGGTCAGATCAATGTAAGGATTGCAGAAATCAAGGCAGAGGAGACCGGCTTAAAAACAATTTCAGAGCAGATGGAGCGTATAGCTGCAGATGCCAGGGAAAATGAAAAACATTCTTCGGAATACTTATCCGCATTAAGCGAGCTTGAGTCAAGTCTAAGGATAATGCTTAAGGACGGTAATTCCGGAGATAGTGTGGATACTGATGAGCTTAAAGAGCTTGTAAAAAAGCTTGGCAGTTTTAAAGAATTGCTTTTGGAGCATTTCCCTGAGCTTAGTGTCGGAGAGACCGCTGATTCTTTAGATGACGCTTCGACTATAGCTTTTAACACAATGCAGTCAACGGACACTGAAGCAGAAGAAGAAGAAGATGATGATGAAGATTTTTCTTTTGCAATGCCTGACTGGCTTAAGGACATTAAAAATAAACGTAATGACCTTGATCTTATAAAGGAAAAAGAAGATCGAACGAATGCATGGCTCAGACAGGCCTCAGATGAATACAATTCACTCACAGATGAGCTTAAGAAGCTGCAGAGGATCTTTGCCGAAAAGCAGAAGGCCCTGGCAGATATATCAGCCAGGTATGACTCACTTAAAAACCTTGCAGAAAGGTATGACGGCTTCGGAGAAAGTATCAGAGCCGTAATGCGTGAAAGGGAACGCATAGGCGGAATAAGAGGAGTTGTAGCCGATCTTATTAAAACAGATAAGCAATATGAGACTGCTATAGAGACTGCCCTTGGCGGACGAATACAAAACATCGTAACCGATACGGAAAGAAGTGCCAAAGAAAGCGTGGCTTTTCTTAAAAAGACCAGGCAGGGAAGAGCTACATTTCTTCCTCTTGATGCCATAAGGTATAAGGAACAATCCGAATATCGTGCGGCACTTTCTGAAAGAGGAGTTATCGGAATTGCAAGTGATTTAGTACAGACAGATGATGAATTCAGACAGCTTACAGGATATCTTTTAGCTTCTGTGCTTGTAGTGGATAATATCGATAATGCGCTTGTAATAGCCTCAAAACACAGACATTCATTAAGAATGGTTACTCTTGAGGGTGAGCTTTTGTCTCCGGGAGGCTCTATATCCGGCGGTGCATACAGAAATAATTCAAAGCTTATCGGAAGAAGCCGTGAGATCGAGGAGCTGCAGGCAAAAAAGCATGAAGCTGAAGAAGCATTCAGCTTTGCGTCTGAGAAAATCAGGGACGAAGAAAAGCTTATTGCTGATAAAAATGCAGAGGTTGATGAGCTTAAGACAAGTCTCAGAGATATTGCCGTTGAGAAAAATGAGCTTAGCTTAAACATTCTCAGTGATATGAAGCTTCGCTTCAGTGAGCTCAAACAGAGGACTGAATTTATCTCAGATAATATACTTCGTATCTGTGAAGCAGCAGATAAAGCGGATTCCGATATGCGCAGGGCGAATGATAACATGCGCCAGTGCCGTGAAAGGATCGAGGCTGCAAAGAAGGATATTTCAGACAGAAATGCAGACATTTCAGATACAGAAGCGCTTGTTGATGAGCTTGAAAAAGATATTAAGAGCTTTGTAAGTGAAAAGGATGAATTAGCAGGCTCGAGAACCGGCTTTGATCAAAGAAGAGCCGAATTGGCAGACGAGGTATTAAGACTTCAAAAGGAAGTTATCAGACTTGAGAACATTGCTCAAAAGGAGCAGGACAGGCTTGATGACAGATCAGGTTATATTTGGGATGAATATGAGCTTGGACCTTCAGCCGCAAGAGCTTTTTATGATGAATCCTGTGGTTCATTATCATCTATCAGAGAGAGACTTGCTGAGGTTCGTCGTGATATTAAGTCATTGGGCCCGGTAAATGTTCAGGCAATAGATGAATACAAGGAAGTTTCATCAAGATATGAATTCCTCAGTGCACAGCAGCAGGATCTTATAAAATCAGAGGAATCGATCATTGCTATAATAGACGAGCTCGACAGAGAAATGAAAAAACAGTTCAGCGAGCAGTTTGCAATGATCAGAGAACAGTTCAAAATCGTTTTTGCTGAGCTGTTCGGAGGCGGTGTGTCTGATCTTGAGCTTATTTGTTCCGATGATGACGAGCCTTTGGATGAACTTGAAGCAGGAATAAATATTATAGTTCAGCCACCGGGAAAGAAACTGCAGAATATAATGCAGCTTTCAGGAGGAGAAAAGGCGTTAACGGCTATAGCTCTGCTGTTTGCAATTCAGAATCTTAAACCGTCTCCTTTCTGTCTTCTTGACGAAATAGAGGCAGCCCTTGATGATTCAAATGTAGTTCGTTTTTCAAGCTATCTTCACAAGCTTACGAATGACACACAGTTCATTGTCATTACTCACAGGCGAGGTACGATGGAAGCTGCAGACAGACTTTATGGCGTTACAATGCAGGAGAAGGGTGTTTCAAAGCTCGTATCTGTAGATTTAGTTAGTGAAGAGCTTTCATAAAAAGCTTCGGGAGGTCATATGGGATTTTTCGACAAATTAAAAGAAGGACTCGCAAAAACAAGGACAAGCATAAGCAACGGACTTGACACAGTATTTGGAGACTACTCACAGGTTGATGATGAATTTTTTGAAAACCTTGAAGAAGTCCTGATCATGGCTGATGTCGGAATGACTGCGACCGACAGGATCATCAGCAGAATGAAGGAAAGAGTAAGAGAAGAGCACATTAAGGATCCTGACAAGGTCAAGGAGGCTCTTATTGAGGCTGTATCAGAGCAGATCAAACCATGTGATGATGCATATTCCTTTGTTGATGAGAAAACAGTAGTTCTTGTAGTGGGCGTAAACGGTGTAGGAAAGACAACATCTATCGGCAAGCTTGCAATTAGCTTTAAGGAGCAGGGGAAGAAGGTAATTCTTGCAGCTGCAGATACATTCAGAGCAGGAGCGAAGGAACAGCTTGAAATATGGGCTGAACGCGGAGATGTTGAAATAGTTGCACAGGAAGACGGCGCTGATCCGGCTGCAGTAATATATGAAGCTGTGGACGTATTTAATTCAAGAAATGCGGATATCCTTATCTGTGATACGGCAGGAAGGCTTCATAATAAGAAAAATCTTATGGAGGAGCTTTCTAAAATTAACAGAATTTTGGATAAGAGACTTCCGGATGCTAGAAAGGAAGTCCTTCTCGTTCTTGATGCAACGACCGGACAGAATGCGATTTCTCAGGTGAGAGAGTTTATTTCTGTTTGTGAACCTACGGGTATTATACTTACAAAAATGGACGGTTCAGCAAAGGGCGGGATCGTTATCGCAATATCCAGTGAATTCGATATTCCGGTCAAATATATCGGAGTAGGAGAAAAGCCGGATGATCTTCAGAAGTTTGATCCTGAGGAATTTATGAAGGCAATATTCAGGTAAGATATTTTTAGAGCTTATGAGGCTGTAAATCTATAAATGCCTCAGGGCTTTAATAATGGCTTTGTACATGGCTTTAGGCAGATTATTTTCATCCGTCAAAGGTGTAAAGATAAACTACTTGACACCCCTCTTATGTTCATGTATAATATCGAGCGTTATGGAAAAAATCGTCAGACAGGGAATGTTATATGATCTCTACGGAGAACTTCTCACCGAACATCAGCAGAAGATATACGGTGAGCTTGTTAATGATGACCTGTCGCTGTCAGAGATAGCTGAGCTGAACGGTATAACCAGACAAGGTGCGCATGACCTTATAAAGCGCTGTGATAAGATACTTGAGGGCTATGAAGAAAAGCTCCACCTACTTGAGAAGAAGCTCAACTCATGAGCATTTAAAAGACAGGAGATATTTTCAATAAATGGCATTTGAAAGCTTAACAGAAAGATTTCAAAATATATTCAGCAATCTCAGGGGCAAAACAAAGCTGACTCCTGAGGATGTCCATGCGGCGATGAAGGAAGTTAAGCTTGCACTGCTTGAGGCTGATGTTAACTTCAAGGTCGTAAAAAACTTTGTAAAGGAAACAGAGAGCAAAGCTATCGGCGCAGAGGTTTTTGAAAGCCTTTCACCGGGACAGACTGTTATTCGTATAGTCAGAGATGAACTTATTCATCTCATGGGTGATACAGTAACGGAGCTTAACTTAAAGCCTGCAGGGCAGGTTACTGTCATCATGATGGCAGGTCTTCAGGGTGCCGGTAAAACAACTACCGCAGCGAAGCTGGGTGGTAAATTCAAATCTGCAGGCAAGCGTGTGCTTCTTGCAGCAGGAGACGTTTACAGACCGGCAGCTATCAAGCAGTTGGAGGTCAATGCGGAAAAGCTCGGACTTGATGCTTTTAGTCTCGGAACCGATGCTGATCCTGTAGACATTGCAAGAAAAGCATACGATAAGGCTGTAAAGGAAAGCTACGGCGTACTTATTATTGATACAGCCGGACGTCTTCATATAGATGAAGGTATGATGCAGGAGCTTCACAATATTAAAGAAGCGGTACCTGTTGATTATACATTACTCACTGTAGATGCTATGACAGGTCAGGATGCTGTAACCGTGGCGGAGGAATTCTCCGAAAAGGTCGGCGTTGACGGATTGATCATAACTAAGCTCGACGGTGATACAAAGGGCGGTGCGGCATTATCAATCAGAGCCGTGACTGGCAAACCGCTTTATTTTGCGGGTATGGGAGAAAAGCTTTCAGACCTTCAGGAGTTTCATCCTGATCGTATGGCTTCGAGAATCATCGGAATGGGTGATATTATGTCACTCATTGAGAGAGCAGAAGAGACAGCTGATCTCGAAAAGCAGAAGCAGATAACGGAGCATATGCGCAAAGCGCAGTTCACCTATGATGATTTTCTTATTCAGATGAATCAGATGAAAAAAATGGGTGGCCTGTCAGCAATAATGTCAATGCTTCCTGGCATGAAGGGTCTTGATCCTGAATCTGTAGATCAGTCTCAGTTCAATAGAGTAGAGTCTATAATTCTCAGCATGACACCTGCGGAACGTGCCAACCCTAAGCTTATGAATCCGTCAAGAAAGAGACGTATAGCTGCAGGTTCGGGAACTGATATAGCGGATGTCAACAGACTCGTCAAGCAGTTCGAGCAGATGCAGAAACTCATGAAGCAGATGAACGGCATGAAAAAACATGGTAATATAGGCAATCTTTTCGGTAAGAATATGTTCAGAGGAAAAGGATTGTTTTAAATAATTTATTATTTTATAAGGAGACACAATAATGGCAGTTAAAATCAGATTAAGAAGACTTGGAGCAAAGAAGAAGCCTTTCTACAGAGTTATCGTTGCAGATTCAAGATCACCACGTAACGGTCGTTTCATCGAGGAAATCGGCTACTATGATCCTAACACAGAGCCTTCAACAATAAAGATCGATGCTGACGCCGCTAAGAAATGGCTCAACAACGGTGCTATTCCTTCAGCTACATGCGATAAGCTTCTTAAGAACGCCGGCATCACAAAGTGATCTGTTGATCAGTGAGATGAGATGGCTATGAAGGAAGTATTAGAAGTAATTGCAAAGTCACTTGTCGATAATCCTGATGAGGTAGTTGTTACGGAAGAGATTAAGGATGATGCTGTTGTCCTTAAGCTTAACGTTGCACAGTCTGATATGGGCAAAGTCATAGGTAAGTCCGGACGTATTGCCAAGGCTATCAGAAGAGTTATCAATGCTGCAGCATCACATGACAAAACAAAAGTCATAGTTGATATCGGCTGACTTAAAGGAGAGTATGAACGCAGATCTCAGAGTAGGTGTGATAACCAAGACTCATGGAATAAAAGGAGAGGTCAAGGTCTATCCGACCACGGACTCTCCTTTCCGTTTTGATGAGCTTGAACATGTTAAACTGAAGCTGTCCGGCAAAACGGTGAGAGAGCTTCATATTGAAGGTGTTAAGCATTTTAAAGATATAGTCATTCTTAAATTCAAGGGGATTGACAATATCAATGACGTTGAACAGTATAAGGGCGCTGAGCTTTATATTCCTCGTGAAGAGGGAGCAGAGCTTGCTGATGGCGAATATTATATAGCCGATATAATTGATATCGAGGTTATTACCGATAAAGGTGATAAGCTTGGCGTCGTAAGGGATGTTCTTGAAACAGGAGCCAATGATGTCTATATAGTTAAACGCTATGATAACGGCAAGGATCTTCTTTTGCCTGTGATCCCGGACTGTATACTTGATACGGATATAGAAAACAATATAATGACCGTTCATATTATGGACGGGCTTATGGACCTCTGATATCATGAATTTCTACGTAATGACTTTGTTTCCTGAGATGATCATGCACGGAGTCAGTGAGAGCATTACCGGCAGAGCTATAAAAAAAGGTGCAATAAATGTAAAAGCGATCAATATCAGGGATTATACCACAGAAAAACACGGAAAAACTGACGATTATCCATTCGGCGGCGGAGCAGGGATGGTAATGCAGGTTCAGCCTATAGACGATTGCTACACTGCTGTTTTAGAAATGATCGGAGATACAGCAAAAAAACCTAAGGTGCTGTATATGTCGCCGCAGGGCAGAAGGTTTGATCAGAAGATGGCAGAGGAGCTTGCGCTTGAGGATAATATAATTTTCCTTTGCGGACATTATGAAGGAGTGGATGAAAGAGCTCTTGAGATAATGAAGGCTGAGGAGGTATCTCTCGGTGATTTTGTTCTTACAGGCGGTGAATATCCTGCGATGGTTATGATAGACTGTATTTCAAGACTCATTCCGGGAGTGCTCGGCAAAAA
The DNA here is from genome assembly GCA_022768465.1 of Lachnospiraceae bacterium. Classification (GTDB taxonomy): domain Bacteria; phylum Bacillota; class Clostridia; order Lachnospirales; family Lachnospiraceae; genus Avilachnospira. Next base: position 985 of record JALELZ010000033.1, on the reverse strand, counting down.
AGCCTCTGCAGAGATAGAAAGCTTTCATGATAATCTTCTGGAATACCCGCAGTATTCGAGACCTGAGGACTACAAGGGCATGAAAGTTCCTGAGATATTATTATCAGGGCACCATGCAAATGTTGAAAAGTGGAGACGTGAGCAGTCAATAATAAGAACGCTCAAGAAAAGGCCGGATCTTATTGCTGATGCTGTGCTTAACAAAAAAGAACAAAAATTTTTGAATGAACTTATCAAAGCTGAAAATAAGCCAGGCAATGAATCAGAGAAGGAGTAATGACTGAATTCAAGCTGTAATATAAATGTTAATGATTTACTGTTGACTTATATCTTCATATTATGATAAACTAATACGGCTGTTAAAAATGATGGTCCGCTGGCATTCTTATGTTAAGAACATCAGAGAATTTTAGGAGGAAATAAAATGCACGAGATTATCGAGAAAATTGAGCAGGCTCAGCTTAAGGCTGAAGTTACAGAGTTCAGCGTTGGTGATACTATCAGAGTTCACAACCTTATCAAAGAGGGTAACAGAGAGCGTATCCAGATCTTCGAAGGAACTGTTATTCAGAGACAGGGTCACGGAGCACGTGAGACTTTCACAGTAAGAAAGCTTTCAAACGGTGTAGGAGTTGAGAAGACATGGCCTACACACAGCCCATTCGTTGCAAAGATCGAAGTTGTAAGAAAGGGTAAAGTTAGAAGAGCTAAGCTTAACTACCTCAGAGACAGAGTTGGTAAGGCAGCAAAGGTTAAAGAGCTTATTCGCTGATAATACATATATAAAATGCGGGTTATAGGACAAAAAGTGTTGTTTTGAACCGCGAATTAGCTAAGTATATACGGCTAATTCGCGGTTTTAAGTTGTTTAGAAGAAGATACAGGGTGGACAAAAAGTGTTGGTGAAATACGGCTAAAACTATTGCTACGTAAGGGTTTTAACTGCTTATATCTTCCTTGAAAAGAGAAATTATGGAGGAAGGCA
>JALELZ010000002.1 GCA_022768465.1 Lachnospiraceae bacterium | reverse complement strand
CAGAAACAAGATAGCACCTGTTCAGAATACAATGCAGGTATCTATGAGAAAGCCGAGAACACTCAGAGACTCTGAGGAGATCTGTGATGACCTTCTTGACGGAAGAGCTGTAGTTATTAATCTTGAAGGAATCAATTCTGACCTTGCTCAGAGAATTATAGATTTTACATACGGTGCTGTATACAGCATTGACGGAGAGATTCAGAGTATTTCCAAATATATCTTTATGGCTTCACCTCACTCCGTATCACTTGCAGGCGATTTTGCCGGATCACAGAGCATGATGGGTTCAGGTTCACAGAGCCAGTCATATTCTGAGCCTGCAGCAGCTCGTACAAGCGGTGGTTTCAGTTTCAATGGCTGACATTAGCAAATTCAAAAGAGCCCTGACATTTATTGTTCCGACCCTGGTACTGATCGGTATAGACCAGTGGACAAAGCTCCTTACACTTACAAAACTTAAAGGAAGCGATCCAATAGTTCTTATAAAGAATGTATTGGAGCTTCTTTATGTTGAAAACAAAGGCGCAGCATTCGGACTCATGTACGGTATGAAATATATATTTGTACTTCTTGCTGCTGTAATTACGGCAGCTGTCTTTTATATGTTTATGCATATGCCGTCCGATAAGCGCTTTGTTCCTTTTGATGCTGCACTAATAGGTGTAGCGGCAGGAGCTGCAGGCAATGTCATTGACAGACTCAGACTCGGCTATGTAGTCGATTTCATTTATTTTAAACCGATAGATTTTCCGGTATTTAATTTTGCCGATATCTGCATTACCGGAGCTGCGATATTGATAATTTTTCTCTTTCTTTTCGTCTATAAGGAAAGCGATATTCAGCAAATTCCGTTCTTTGGAACCAAGGATCATATCAAATGACGAGTATCATTTTTCATAATACCGATAACGAAAAAATCAGACTTGACTCATATCTCTCAGAGCAATTTGAGGATATGAGTCGTTCTCGTATTCAAGGACTGATAAAAGACGGCATGATAACAGTTAACGGTAAGACAGTCAAAACAGGATATAATCTTATCGACGGGGATATTATTGATACAAATATACCTGAGCCTGAGGAAATTTCTATTGAGGCGGAAGACATTCCGTTAGACATAGTTTATGAGGATGACGATGTTATTGTAGTTAATAAGCCCAAGGATATGGTCGTACATCCTGCAAGCGGACATTACAGCGGAACATTGGTAAACGCTTTGATGTATCACTGTAAGAATTCTCTCAGCGGGATCAACGGTGAATTAAGACCCGGAATCGTACATCGCATAGATAAGGATACTACCGGTCTTATTATTGCATGCAAAAATGACAAAGCTCATAATTCTATAGCAGAACAGCTTGCAGTTCACAGCATAGATCGTGAATATATAGCGCTTTGCTACGGTAATATCAAGGAAGACAGCGGAACTGTTAATGCAGCTCTTGCCAGAAACAAGACTGACCGCAAGCTTATCTCAGTATGCCGTGAGGACGAAGGAAAGCACGCTGTAACGCATTACACGGTACTTGAGAGGTATCCAAAGGTTCAAGGTATGTCCATGCCGCTTTCACTGGTTAAATGCCGCCTCGAGACCGGCAGAACGCATCAGATAAGAGTTCATATGAGCCATATCGGTCATCCGCTTGCCGGAGACGAAGCTTATGGAATTAAAAAGGATCCCCTTAACGGTCACGGGCAATATCTGCATGCGGCTGTCTTAGGCTTTATTCATCCAACAACAGGTGAAAAGCTGCGCTTTGAAGCACCGCTTCCGGATTACTTCGAAGATACTCTGAACAGACTCAGAAGACTTTCATAAATACAAAATAAAATACATATATTCTACAATTTTTTGAACTGTTATTATCACATGCGTAAAGATGATCTTAAAAAGTTTCTGAATAATAAAAATAAAGAACCAATTGCCATTGCCGCTATAATGGCTGTTTTTTTCGTGTGCACGGCATTAGTTATATCTGAGCAAATTGAATCCAATCCCATACAGCTAGAAAATGACAATGACTCGGATCTTTTAGCTGATGCGGCTGCCGGACTTAAGTTTCAGCGTCCGAAATCACTGTTAAAGGATATTTCAAAGGGTGATGAAGATGAAGCCTTTGTACCGGGACCGGATAAGCTCAATATGGCATATTATTATGCAGACGATGCCAACACCGACGATGCAATTAACTCATATGCCGGAAAAGTATATCAGGAGCTCAGCTCTAAAAACGCCAATTATATGGCGAGCTTCTATGACCTCACTGATGTTACACCGCTTAAGATGGCACAACGTCTCGGAATTGACAGCAGCAGAGTTTTGGGTAAATATAACCCTACCGACAGCAGTCATGATCCGGGAAATTCATCCACATGGACTGTCAATTCATTTAAAAATGTCAGCGTAAACTTCTATGACGGTGACGGAAAAAGAATTAATGGATATTATGCCGTTCAGGAGATCATGTCTCTTGCCAGTGTATATATGTATTATCACGACAATTATAATGTCGAAGATTTTTCAAAATACTGCAATTCTCTTTTTGAAACAGCCGTTACATCAAAGGTAAGCCTTGGCTCTGTTTATTATTGTTCAGGATGTCTTAATAAAACGACTCAGCAGGAATCGACAGAAGCCCTTGCCATGGAAGCTCAGGCATTGGCTCAGGAAAACAAGCTTTCGCTGCAGACAGCATTGAGCTCAGGCTTAAATCCCGGCACCGTCGAAGCTATAAAAGACAATGCCTCTAACGCTGTCAGCAACCAAAGCACGACCATAGAGCAGATATTTGATTTTGGTTCGGAAGCTGATTCCTATGTCAATTATTATCAGGAAACCTCACAGGCAGCATCGGCTGAATCCTCTTCAGAATCTGTTCAGGAAACTATAGAAACAACGACGACACCGCCTGAAACAGCCTCTGCTGCAACTACTGCCGCTCAGCCTGCACAGACTCAGTTTGAGGAAATTATTGACTCTAATACACCTCCTGCAGTATTAGGCGAAAGCTACTATGCACCGGAATATAAGCTTGCAGAAGAAACTTCTGCTGACACAGCTGTAGTCAACGGAAAAAGATTCGGTGGTTCAGATGAACTTCATTATATTGAAGAAACCACAGCTGATTCAAGCTCAGCTACCCAAGGTGTTGCAGTATACAATTCTTCTGTAACTCAGCCTGCAAAAGCCTTTGTAGATGAAAATGGAAATATTGTCTATGCTGATTCATTGAGCACACCTGAATCGAGCTCATCTTCAGTAAATGCACAGAATAATTCGACCGGCACAGCAGTTGACAGCCAAGCTACAGAAACAGCTGAACAAATCGAACAGAATGCCGTGGCTCAAAGGATCAACGCACTTTTACAGCAGGCCAATATCCAGGCTACAGCAGATTCATACTGTCCCGGACATGTTGATATTTATGTAACCATTAAGATTCGCGGTATCGATGACAAAAACGGTCTGTTTGCCGTTGATAAGATAGGAAATGATCCTGCGAACTTTAATGATAAATGGCAGGGCTGGACAGAAGAGCGAATAGCTGAGGCAAAAGCGCTTAACTCACAGGATTGGCTTGAGGAGTACGGACTTTCAATTTCATCAATCAATCTTGAGAATCCATTAAACGCAGAAGAGATTCAGAAATATCTTGATACACTTCCTGCAGATGTAAGCGAGCTTCGCAGAAAAGTTATTGAGTTCGCATTAAATTCTGTTGGAAAAATACCTTATTATTGGGGTGGTAAGCCTGCAGGCGCAGGTTATTCCTCAAACAGATTCGGAACACTTATAGGTCCCGACACAAGAGGAAGGATACTTAAAGGGCTTGATTGCTCCGGCTGGATAAACTGGATCTACTGGTCAGTGACCGGCAGAAGTCTTGCAGGTCAAAGCACCGGAACTCTTGTTGGATGCGGCAGAAAGATATCAAGAGGCGATCTTAAGCCGGGAGATATTATAATAAGAGTCGGAGACGATGCGCACGTAGTGATGTTCCTATGCTGGGCAGGAGATGGCGATTTCTATGCTATACATGAGACAGGCGGTGTTATAAACAACGTAACAGTCTCTAAAATGACAGCAAACTGGCCTTATTACAGATCACTTGCGGATTAACACATTGCGGATATTCATGCATTAAATTATTTTATTATGTAGAAATATCCTATACATGGCTTTATAATGTAATAGATTTTGAAACAAATGAAAGGAGTTAGGTGTTTACACCGCTGATATATGGATAATTCTCAGCTTAAAAAACATGCCAACGATATTAGAAAAGGGATCATAACAGCTGTACACAGCGCAAAGTCCGGACATCCGGGCGGATCACTTTCAGCTGCCGATATTCTTACATATCTTTATTTTGAGGAGATGAATATTGACCCTTCTAACCCTAAAAACGAGGAGCGCGACAGATTCGTGCTTTCGAAGGGACATGCTGCACCTGCTCTTTATTCTACACTTGCAAACAGAGGATATTTTAGTACTGAAGAGCTTGAAACCTTAAGACATGTAGGTTCTATACTTCAGGGTCATCCGGATATGAAGCATATTCCTGGTGTTGACATGTCAGCCGGATCACTCGGTCAGGGACTTTCTGCTGCTTGCGGAATGGCACTTTCAGCAAAGCTTGACAGAGCAAGCTTCCGCGTATATACAATGCTTGGAGACGGAGAGATTCAGGAAGGTCAGATCTGGGAGGCAGCAATGTTTGCCGGTCACAGAAAGCTTGATAATTTAGTTGTTATCGTTGATAATAACGGTCTTCAGATAGATGGTAATGTTGCTGATGTCTGCTCACCATACCCTATCGATAAGAAATTCGAAGCATTTAATTTCAATGTTATCAATATTGACGGTCATGATTTTGATGCTATCAGAGGTGCTTTTACTGTAGCTAAGGCATGCAAGGGTATGCCTACTGCTATCATTGCTCATACAGTTAAGGGCAAGGGCGTATCCTTCATGGAGGATCAGGCTTCATGGCACGGAACAGCACCAAATGATGAGCAGTTTGAGACTGCTATGGAAGATCTTAATAAGGCAGGTGAATTATAATGGCTGATATAAAGAAAATTGCTACAAGAGAAAGCTACGGTAATACACTTGCCGAGCTTGGTAAAACACACGAAGATATTATCGTTCTTGATGCTGACCTTGCAGGTGCAACCAAGACAAGCATTTTCAAAAAAGCTTTCCCTGACAGGCATATAGACTGCGGTATTGCGGAAGCTAATATGGCTGGCGTGGCTGCAGGACTTGCAACCTGCGGAAAGGTACCTTTCATGAGCACCTTTGCTATGTTTGCAGCTGGCCGTGCTTTTGAGCAGGTGAGAAACTCTATCGGTTATCCTCATTTAAATGTTAAGATCGGAGCTACTCATGCAGGTATTTCTGTAGGAGAGGACGGAGCTACCCATCAGTGCAATGAGGATATAGCTCTTATGAGAGAGATCCCGGGCATGGTAGTTATCAACCCATGTGATGATACTGAAGCAAGAGCTGCAGTTAAGGCAGCATATGAGTATATCGGACCTGTTTATCTTCGCTTCGGCCGACTTGCTATTCCTGTAATCAATGATCCTGAGACCTATAAGTTTGAAATCGGCAAGGGCATCACAATGAAGGAAGGAAGCGATGTAACTATTATCGCTACCGGACTTTGTGTAAATGAAGCATTGAATGCAGCTGAAAAGCTTAGCGCTGAAGGAATAAATGCTGAGGTTATAAACATACATACTATTAAGCCTTTAGATGAGGAGCTTGTAATCGCTTCAGCCATCAAGACCGGAAAGGTAGTTACAGTAGAAGAGCATTCAATTATAGGCGGACTCGGAAGTGCAGTATGTGAAACACTTTCTTCAAAGGCACCTACAAAGGTTCTTCGTATCGGTATTAACGATACCTTCGGTGAGTCAGGACCTGCTGCCGAGCTTATAAAGAAATACGGACTTGACGCAGACAGCATTGCTGCAAAGGTCAAAGAATTCTGCAAATAAGAAATAATATTAAAACCGCGAATAAGCCAATGATATTTAAAGGCCAATTCGCGGTTTTCAAATTTAAAGTCATTTTATATAGTCGTGTAAACAAAAATATTTACCGGCAATCGATACTATTTTAATTGATACCTTTGTTAACACAATTAATCTTCTCTAAGTTTCACCTTTGATCTTGCTAAGCGGCGTCGTTCCTCGCCGATAGCGGCATAGTGCTTTTTGGTGGTATTAACATCACTGTGACCTAAAACGTCAGCAACAAGATAAATATCGCTGGTTTCCTGATAAAGATGCGTACCGTAGGTGGATCTGAGTTTGTGTGGTGTAATGTGCTTAAGCGGTGTAACGATCTTAGCATATTTTTTCACCATAAGCTCGGCACTTCGTACGGATATACGCTTATTCTGAAGTGAAAGAAAAAGTGCATTTTCAGAACCGGATTCTGGAAGTCTTGTCCTTCTTTCCTCATAATATGGCAATATCATGTCTGCAACTTCATCGCTGAAATATACGGTTTCTTCTTTGCCGCCTTTTCTGTGAATATTAACGGCAGTTTCATTTAAATCAATATCATTAAGATCTATCCCTACACATTCAGACACACGCATACCTGTACCGAGCAGAAGAGCAAGCATTGCAACATCACGCTTTTTTGTATGCTTATGAAATTCCTGCTGTCTTTTAGTAAGGCCTTCACCGGATTCAGCTTCATCCAAAAGGCTTGAAACCTCGTCATAATCAAGTCTGATTATTTCTTTTTCCTTTATCTTCGGAAGGTGTACCAATGCTGCCGGATTGACAGTTATTTCCTCGCGTTCATAAAAATAGTTATAAAAGGACTTGAGTGATGATATCTTTCTTTTGACGGCACTTTCTTTATTGGCAATATCCTCGCCATCCTCGCCGGGACGGTATTTTAAATATTCCATATATTCTTCGATATCAGCTGCTTTTAGCTGTTCAAGTATTGAAAAGTCAATATCCCTCAATGTCTTATTCTTATAAAGAGGATTGGTGTCCCTGATGAAAGTAAAAAAAACAGTGAGATCATATGCATATGCCAGTCGTGTCCTTGACTGAGTACGGGGTTCAATGCCTCTGAAAAATGCAGCACAAAACGGAGGGAGTTCATTAAGCATCTCCTTAAGCTTTAAATGTATTTTTTTATCTTCCTGCTCATGATATTTAAAAGCCATTAAAATTCTCCGGATAAAATTATGATTTTTCTGTTAAAACAATGCCGCTTATGATGCAACGGTATATAATGAAAAATGATGCAAAAATAAATAATTACTATTAAAAGCCGTATTAAAATTATATCATGCATTAAGCATTGCCATGATATAATTATTCGCAATTTGTAAAAAAAAAGCATTATGAGTATGAGATGCCAATAATGTAAAAAATTATCCTGACGGAGGCAAAATGCCGGATTTATACAAAAAAGCTCATATAACGCAAATATTGATAGCTATAAATGTTATCATTTTTTTTGCTGAAACCTTCATGGGTGGAAGTGAAAATCAGGCCGTAGCGTTAAGGTTCGGAGCATTTTATACCCCATACATTCTCAATATGAACGAATGGTACAGGCTTTTCACTTCAATGTTTCTGCATTTCGGACCGGAGCATCTGGGAACAAATATGCTTTCCCTTTTGGCACTGGGCCCGTATGCTGAGAAGATATTAGGGAAAATTCCGTATCTTTTGGTCTATTTATTTTCAGGATTATGCGGAAATGCCTTAACACTTATAGCAGAGCTCATGACACATCAGGTGTCTCTTTCGGCAGGTGCTTCCGGAGCTATTTGCGGACTGATGGGATTTATAGTTTTCTTTTCTATACTCCCAAGATCAAGACGTATATTTCCGCTTAAAAATGTCGGACTGGCGCTTTTATGTATGATAGTTCCGGGAATAACTGACAGCTCTATTAATCTCTACGCACATATAGGCGGTGCTGTCGGAGGTTTTTTAATGACAGCGATAATATACGGTTTTAGAAGATTATTTAATTTAGTACATAAATAGAGCTTTGAATAAACTTAAAAATATAGTATAAGTTAAAATAATTCGATTTAATATATTTAATGACAAATTGAATTAGAATTAAATTTTCAGAAATCAGAGCATACTATTTATTGAATTAAGCCGGTGTTTTCGTCCGGCAGGAGGCATTTTAAATACAATGAATCTTTCTGAAAAAACCTGCAGCTTTATCAATAATTATCCTGATATCATCAAGAACAGCGATTATATCAAGCTTCGTGATATTCCGAGGCATGGATATACTAATACCTTTGATCATTCAATGAGAGTGGCACGACTTTCATACCTCATTGCAGAGCGTTTTGGTGCTGATAAGGAAAGTGCAGTTAAGACAGCCCTGCTACACGATTTTTGTCTGATCGACTATCGCGCTGAGGACTATAAAAAGCCTGATGGTGAATCCTGTTACCTTATAAAGCATCCTAAGGACGCTGTTATAAATTCAAGGGAATATAAGCTTACGCCAAAAGAGGAGAGAGCTATACTTACTCATATGTTTCCATTAGGACCTATGCCTACAAGCAAAACAGGATGGATACTTACTATCTCTGATAAAATAGCTGCTGCATACGAATGCTGCGGAGGCTTTATCCTCAATATGGCTTCGTTATATTTTGGAAAAAGCGCAGCCTGATCCATACTATAATCGAAAGGATACATTTAATATATGGAGAGAGAATACAAAGGACTTGCAGATGTAGCACTTGCTACAAGAGAGCTTGACAATTACGGAGAGGACAATGTTCAGCTCAACTATGATACTGTAAATGATAAGGTCTGGATAGATTCGCTTGACTCACTTGCAAGAAGCTCTGTAATCAAATATGAGGATGAGAATATTATCCACTGCGGAGTATTATGCCATCCTTCTACAAGACGTGAGATAAGAGAGCAAATTGAAAGAACATTAAGAGATTTATCAATCGAATACTGATTCTAATAAAATTATTCCTGACAGGGCGGGACAGTTATGCAGCTGTCTCGCTATTTCTGTGTTTGTTATAAAAATAACAGTTATCCAATTCCCTGGAAAATTTATAATTTGTTTTTTTAACAATTTAGTATATTATAGTGATGTAAAAAAGTATGGGGCACTCTGTTTGTTCTGCATAAACAAGCAATGATGTCTCATTTTTTTATGTCAGGGGAGAGGCTATCACTGCAGCGCATTGCAGCATTAGTCATCCAAAAGATATCTAAAAAGGAAAGAGGGCATTATTATGGACAACAATAACGAATTCAAGCCATATGTACCCGCGGATAAGGTTATGCCGGAGTTTTCAGTTACAGCTGCGATTCTCGGCTGTCTGCTTGCAGTTCTTTTCGGTGCTGCAAACGCATACCTTGGTTTACGTGTTGGACTGACTGTATCAGCATCAATTCCTGCTGCTGTTATTTCAATGGGTGTTATCCGTATTATCATGAAGAAGGATTCTATCCTTGAGAACAACATGGTTCAGACCATCGGTTCTGCAGGTGAATCTCTTGCTGCCGGTGCGATCTTCACACTTCCGGCTGTATTCATGTGGGCTATGGAAGGAAAATGCGACACACCCGGTCTTATTTCAATCACTCTTATAGCTCTTTGCGGCGGTATCCTTGGAGTTCTTTTCATGGTTCCGCTTCGTAACGCGTTGATCGTAGAAGAGCATGGTACACTTCCTTATCCTGAAGGAACAGCATGTGCTGAAGTACTTCTTGCAGGTGAGGCAGGCGGTGACAAGGCCTCTGTGGTATTTACAGGTTTAGGTTTAGCTGCAGCATATAAGTTCATCACTGACGGACTTAAGTTATTCCCAAGTGAGGTTGCATTCGATATCAAGACACCTTCTTATACATGCGGATTCGGTCTAGATGTACTTCCGGCACTTGCAGGAGTAGGATATATCTGTGGTATTGATATTGCCGGCAACATGTTCGCAGGCGGTATCCTTTCATTCCTCGTATTTATTCCGGCTATCACTTATTTCGGCGGAGACAGCCTTTCTGTGGTTAAGGATGCAGCAGGTAATGCAATGGCATTCAACATGCTTTCACCTGGAGCAATCTGGAGCAACTACATCCGTTACATCGGTGCCGGTGCGGTTGCAGCAGGCGGACTTATCAGCCTTATCAAGTCATTCCCAATGATGATCAGCACTTTTGTTAAAGCTATGCAGGGCTTTGGTAAGAGTGCAGATACAGATGACCGTCTTTCAAAGAACATGTCAGGTAAGTCATTACTTATAGGAATTATTGCAGTAGTTATCGTTATGTGGCTTCTTCCGGCTATACCGATCACACTTCCTGGTGCAGTTCTTATCGTTATTTTCGGTTTCTTCTTTGCATCGGTTTCTTCAAGAATGGTAGGAATTGTAGGAAGCAGTAACAACCCTGTTTCAGGTATGGCTATTGCTACACTTATCGTTACTACATTCATTTTCAAGTCTATCGGAATGACAGGCGTAGAGGGAATGGTTGCAGCTATAAGCGTTGGTACAGTTATCTGTATTATTGCAGCTATCGCAGGTGATGCTTCACAGGATCTTAAGACAGGTTATATTGTAGGTGCTACACCAAAGGCTCAGCAGTTAGGAGAGATCTTAGGTTCTGTCATTGCAGCATTCGCTATAGGCGGAGTTATGTATCTTCTTCATGCAGCATGGGGCTTCGGTTCAGAGGCTATACCTGCGCCTCAGGCTTCACTTATGAAGATGGTAGTTGAAGGCGTTATGGGCGGAACACTTCCATGGACACTTATTTTCATGGGTATGTTCATCGCTATAGCTGTTGAGATCCTCGGAAAGCCTGTAATGGCATTCGCAGTAGGTCTTTACCTTCCGATTTATCTCAGTGCACCGATCTTTGCAGGTGGAGTACTCAGATGGTTCATCGAGAAAAAGAGAAAGTATGCAAATGAGGAAGAAAGAGGTGAAAGCGTAGAGCGCGGAGTTCTTTACTCTTCAGGTCTTATAGCAGGTGAGGGACTTGTAGGTATCCTTCTTGCAGTACTTGCAGTTGCAGGAGTTGATCCTGATCTTTCATCAATCTACGGTGACAGCTTTGCAACAACAGGCGGGTATGTTGGACTTGCAGCGTTCATTCTCCTCCTTTTAAGCTTTGTTTATTTCAGCAAGGTTAAAAAGAAGAATGCATAAGAAAAATGACAAAAATGCTCTGGATCTTATTCCAAACATTATCTTAAATGAATGGAACATTAGTGATAACGGAATGGTAGTAGTAACCGTTGAAAACAAAGGTTTCTTTAATAAGATAGCTCAGATGTTTTTTCACAGACCAAAGGTGAGCTACATAAGATTAGATGAGTTTGGAAGCTGTGTATTCAGAAATATTGACGGAAGTAAAACTATATATGAAATTGGGCAGGAGCTCATAAAAGAATATCCTGACTCTTCATATCAGTTATATGAGCGCCTTACAAAATATTTCGAAATACTTCGCAGCAATAAATATATCAGTTTTATAAATGCGAATTGATCCAGATATTCGATCTCAACGTAAAAACTTCAGTCAAACTGAATAAAAGATCAAAAATAAGAAAGTACATTCCTAAAGAAAAATAGGTGTGTACTTTCTTTTTTAGTCGTGAAATCAGAAGAGACATTGAGAATAACGAGTAAATCTTCGAAATATATCTATTCGCAAAACCCAGGTTTTACGAAGCGTTCGTGCAAAAATCTGCTTACACCAGAGCTTACTTATATTATGATATATTGTATTCTATATAAATTCTCCATATATAAGGCAATTAATCGTATTCGCAACAATATGTTTTATGATAAAATATATCATCCATAATTATTTTACTTATATTTTATTACACTGAGGTTTAATGTATAAAAAAATGATTAATGATAAAGCTTTCAAAAACAATAAAGCTTTCACGCTTCAGGAATTACTTATAGTCATAGCTATCATTGCTATACTTATTGCAGTTACAATTCAGATATTTTCTGCTTCTCTTGAAAAAGGCCGCCGTGCAGTTGATATGTCAAATGCAAGAAATATTGTTGCCGCTCTCAGTGTTGGCTATCTCTCCGGCGATATTGTATTTCCTGCAAATGAATTTCACGGTAACCCTACCAATGTCTGCGTTGTTGTCGGTAAAGAAGGAATGAAATGCTTCGCAAGCGGCTCTACCGAAATTCTAGGCAATAGCTATGATAACAGCGGCGGCATTTACAAGCATGATCGTGTCAGTGATTACCTTGCTTCAAACGGGATCTACAATATTACCGTTAAAGCTGATAAAGCTACAGATTCCAGTGGTTGGAAATTTTACGTAGTATTTTTATATAGTGACGGTACTGTAAGAATCGGCTCCGGCGCAGACGATAGCTATAATGATTACTCTGATTCAACATTTGAATCTCATGCTAATTGGTGGAAATCCGCAGTCTCTTCAAATATCGAAATTGCTATGGGATTATAAAAAAACTAACTTGCAAGACTTGTGCGAATAAAGAAAACCGCCGATCTACGACTGTATCGTATTTTATCGGCGGTTTCCTTGTAAAAAGGTAATGTATGGGTAATTATTAAAAATGGTTTGGTGTGAATTAAAAATTTATTAAAAAGTCAGTTTAAACATACTTTAGGTATTACAGGTTCTGCTGGAGGTTGGCAACAAGAACTCCGTCTGCCCAATCCTTGGTATCTTTGGTTATACAGCTGAATATTCTCTCATTGTTTCCGTTTCCGGCAAAGCTGTTATGTGCGCTTATAATGAGTCTGTCAATATCCCAGAATTCACTTTCTCTCTCTAATGGCTCATGCTCCCAGACATCTACTGCAGCGCCCCTGAGCTTTCCTGACTTAAGAGTATCAAGAAGCGCATCATTGTCTACTACAGGGCCTCTTGTAACATTTATAAATACTGCATCATTCTTCATAAGGTCAAAGCAGTGACGGTTGAACAGATGGTGAGTGTTTTCAAACAGCGGAACACAGTTTACTACTATGTCTGCCTTTGGTATCTCTGAATCCATGTGATCCATGGTAAATACCTCATTAAAGTATCCGAATTTATTATTTGGAAATGCATCTATACCGATTATGGTAGGCTCAAATCCCTTAAAGCGCTGCGCAACATGCTGTCCTATTGAGCCAGTGCCGATAATAAGAACTCGCTTTTGGTAGATCTCTTCAAGATCCCAATCGCAGTACCAGTAATGAGCGTTCTGCTGTGTCTTAAGCTGATGAAACTTTTTATATATCTCAAGTGTAGCACCTAAAACAAATTCAGAAATCGGAACGCTGTGAACGCCGGGACAATTCTTAAGTGTAATGCCTCTGTCCTTAAGATCCTTCAAATCGAACTGGTCATAGCCTGTAGAGGTCGTATGAATATAATCCAGATTTTTGAATTTATTAATATCGTTATGTTTAAAGAAATTGAAGCAGACAACTCCGTTGATGCTGTCAAAATCAAGATCAGGGTACTCTTCTGTTTCAGGCCCATCCAAAAACTCAACATCTACAAACTCTTCGAGTCTTTTGAACATTTCATCTGTGAATTTCTGCTTATTTGCAAATAACAGCTTTTTCTTCTGTGACATTTTTATGCCTTTCCTTCTATCATATCCCAGGTAAGCTTTCCGATAATTTCGGCGCCCTTAACAATCTGATCATCAGCTGCTGTTGAATAGCACATACGCACTGAATGCGAAGGCTTTTCTCCGTCAATAGCAAATCCTGATCCCGGAACACATACAACTCCTCTGTCGATACCCTTCCATACGAAATCCTCAGCATCAATAGAATCAGGCATAAACATCATTATAAACATGCCGCCTGTTGGATTACTGATTTTGCATGACGGATGGATGGTTCTTTTAAGAGTCTCACTTATAAGCGTTGACTTTCTTCTGTACTCTTCCTGAGCAAGCTTGATATGTGCATCATAATCTGTTTTTGTCATGATACCCCAGGCAACATACTGACCTAAAGTGTTGGAATGAACATCCATGCACTGCTTACAGATGTTGACATTTTGTCCAAAGCGCTTATTTACTACAAGATATCCGAGACGGAATGACGGAGCTATTACCTTTGAAAGAGAGCTTGTATAGAACACACGTCCATCCTTATCAAGCGATTTTATCGGATTAATTTCCTCGCCGCCGAATCTGAGCTCTGTATAAGGATCGTCCTCAAGAATGACAACATCATATTTGCATGCCAGTTCATAAAGCTTCTTTCTCTTTTCAATAATAGTACTGAAACCTGTAGGATTCTGGAATGAAGGTATGGTGTAGATCATTTTGACAGTCTTGTTTGTTTTAAGAACTTCCTCGACTGCTTCAACATCTATTCCGTCTTCACCAATAGGCACCCCCTGAAGCTTTGCTTCATAGCAGCGGAAAATGTTGTAGCAGCTCGCATAGGACGGTTCCTCAACAATGACCGTATCTCCCTTATCAAGCCATATTTTTGATGCAACGTCTACAGCCTGTGTTCCTCCGCTAACAATAAAAAGATCATTTTCTCCCCAATCGAAACTATATTTTTTGGCAAGGCGTTCTTTAAGGAAATTTACAAGAGGCATGAAGCCCTGAACGGTACCGTACTGCATAAGGCTTTCAGAATAGCCTGTAGTAAGTGCCTCATCATAAAATCTCTTCATATCCTCAACCGGAAATGTTACTGCTGATGGATTTCCGTTGGCAAATGTTATAAGTGTTGGATCGGTAGCTGCTTTTTCGGCAAATTTTCTTATAACCGAACCCGCAATATGATTCATTCGTTCAGCCATGGGTGTATTCATCATTGTTGTGTCCCCCTCTTACTCTTTTAGTATCTGCCGTAATTATCTTTGTTTATTATTTATTACTTTGATCAAAATATCTAAATATAGGAAAAAGGAGTTCAACACAGCACCATCTCTGCATTGAACTCCTTTGTTCTCTGGCACATATAGTAACACATCAATTAATCTAAATCAACGATTTATTATTAATAAAATTGTGTGCTCGTTATAATAAAAATATAATATTTTTTCACAAATCCTGGTATAAACAGACGATTAGCATAAAAATCGTATTCAAACTCATTTTTACGAATAAATGACTCATCTGTATATCAGCTGTCCGTCCCCGATAACGGAAGCATCCAGTACGATATGATCATACGTAGATAATCCATACACGGAGTTCTTTTTAACTATACTGTAGCCGTTGGAGCTTTCCAGGATATCCACTTTTCGGAAAACTGTATATCCCTTATTTATGTTATATACGCCCTTTAAAGGCATTTTAGCACTTATACAATACATACCGCCATTGATAGCGATATCGTTCATCACAGGCTTTTCAGTGCTTTCAGACACGGTATCCTGCCTTAAGTCATCATCTACAGCTGTTGTTTCAGATTCTGCGTCTGTCTCAGTATTATCTGAATCCTCTGCCTGAGCCTCATCATTCAAATTATCAAGATCCTCATTATCTTTGAATGATTCTTGTGACTGACTTCCGTCAATATCCTCCGGATCCTCATTGGAACTATCTGCTGAGCGAACATGTCTGTTAAATGCAGCATCCTCATCTAAAGCTTCAGGATCATATACTTCATTTTCCGCGTTTTCAGCTGAGCCAGAAGTGTCGGCTGAATCTGATCGCATTACAGTATCTTCTGATGAATTATCCTCTGAACTGCCTTCTATAGATGCTTCTGTTACTTCATTCTCTTCATCATCAGCAACAGTATAAGGTTTTACTTCATTTGCAGTGCCGGCTGCATTATCAAAGGAAGGATCTGCAGTACTTTCATTTAGGCTGCTTAAATCAGTACCCAAAGGCGGCACAACATAATCTCCCGGTTTCAGCAGGCTGTTTTCATCACATTCAATATAGCAGTAATCATCATCCTTGCTGTAAATATCTGTAATTACAAACTGATAGGACGTTCCGTTATCACCTACAATAGCTTTATTAAAGCCTGTATTGCCTCCGGCATCCTCAGTAAGATACACTGAAGGAATAATATAAAAATCCTTTGTAGTGATAGCCTTATCCGGTATTTTGAGGCCTGATACGTCATTAGAAACGATATCAAAGCTTACAAATCTGTCTGAAGTAAACTGAACCAGGTAGCTGTTCATCGTAAGAAGTCCGTATTGACCACCATCCGAACCGTAAACTATACGGAAAGGAACCTTGACCTTAAAGCCTTTATCCGGGAATGATATAGTAAGTACTGTACTATCAGAAAATGATGCCGCATCATCTTCATTAAGCATAAAAGCAATATACCAGTTCTCATCTGTTATAAGCTTATAAGCAGGCGCACCGGCCTCAACAAGATCTCCGGCCTTGACAGTATTTCGCTTATAGTCGGATTTATCAAAAAGCTCCGCCGAGAGTTCATTTTCAGTAACCGACTCATATCCATCTGTGTAATAGCATACGGTTCCGTTCTTTCCGGCAGGAAATTCCTGAAAGCTTATACCGTTTGCTTTAAGATCATCGGATATAGTATTGAATATGCTTAGACTTGAATATTCAACAGCCTTAGCCTCAAGGCTGTCATATACATCATAAAGCATGTTGAAATCTCTATCAGAAAAGCTTCTTGAATAATGCAGCATCTCTGTGCGGATATCCTTAAGCTTCGGCGAATTTACATCGGTAAGGTCCTCACTGTGCGAGCTTAAATATGATGACAGATCACCGCCGGCATCGATAAGATAAACAGGTTCTCCGGCTGCGGTTTTACGTCCGTCAGCTACATAAAAATATATGTATCCTCCTGACTCGGCATCAATAATTTCTTCCTGTCTGAGTATCAGCCCGGTATAATCATGTTCCTTAACAAGACTTCCTTCCTCAACCTCATAGTAATTGACATCCGCTCTTCCGCTGATAGAAATGAACGTAAAAATAAAGTAGGCAGCTGTTAGGTATCCTGACAGCTTGCCTACAGTCGGCTTGAAAATCTTTCTTATAGTTCTTTTTATTCTTAATTTTCTATGAGCCATTTCTCTTCAAATTAAATCAAAGTGCAACAGCTACATACTGCTTGCAGCTCTCAGGAATATCCTTTGCATCCATTGATACGCTTATTACGAAATTAACTCCGTAGTTCTCTGAAAGTACAGCGATCTTGGCAATAGCACTTGAAATATCGGCACCCATAAGATTAGCTACTGTGAGGAATCCGTCAAGGAACATATACTCAAGGTCATGATCCTGTGAAATAACTCCGCTAAGGAAACCGATATAGCCGTCCTCTGAATTAACAGGGAAGCTGCTAATATTGATAAGACGTATTTTATTTGAAAGTTCATACATGTGCTGAGCGCTCTTATCTACATATACTACACTGCCGCTGGCTGTCTTAATAGCTTCTGCAGCTCTGTCAAGTAATTGCTTTGTCTTTCCTTTTCCTTTGCTGCCTACGATTAACTGTACCATACAAAACCTCCTTAAAAAGGGTCATCTTTTTATTTAATTATATTACACCAGAAAACCTTTATCAAGGAAAAATGGAGTAATATAAAAAATTATCCTAATACTCTATCAGTTTAATTATGACTGATATTACCTAACCGAACAGCTTTAGTTTATACTGCTTTTTCCTGCAAGATTCTTCATTGAAGCGTAAAGCTGTTCATATATAGGTGAGTTGAAAATAATGGATATATATTCCTTTCCGCTGTCATCATTCTCACCTAATACGAGGCAGAAACCTGCTGCAGAAGTATGCCCTGTCTTGCCTGCAACAATATTCATATTGTCTGCAAATGAAAACTTTTGGTTATAAAATCCGTTTCCCGATGTCCATGTAACCTCTCGCTGAGGATTTCTTGAATTCTCGGCAGTATTAACTGTACATGTATACGATACCGTACTGCTGATTTTCCTGAATTCTTCATTCTTCATGGCCTCTTTAAAAATGAGGTACATGTCATAAACTGTCGTATAATGCTCAGGATCAGGCAAACCGTGCGGATTCATAAAATGTGAATGTGTAGCGCCCAGTTTCTTAGCTGTTGCGTTCATAAGCTCGGCAAAACTGCCGGAATCACCGCTTATATATGCGGCAATTGCCTCAGCAGCATCATTTCCGCTCGGTACCATAAGGCCGTAAAGAAGCTCTCTTAATGTGAGTGTATCTCCTGGTTCAAGGTCAGCCATGGATGATCCGCTTACTGTTATTCTTGATGACTCCGGTACTGTAACTTCTGCGTCAAGGTCACCTCTTTCAAGTGCAATGAGACATGTAAGGATCTTGGTTGTCGACGCCGGATATACCTTCGTGTATATATTGTGCTGAGAAAGCACTTCTTTATCATCAAGTGAGAACAGACCGAAAGCTGCGGCATTTACTCCGTCAGTGTTAAGATCTGCATCTTCCTTAGGAACACATAGCTCGGAGGCGAATCCTGAAAGCTTCAATGCCGAGTCGTTTTGAACAAGCTCATCCAGCCCATTTTCCGGGAATGTATAAGGATCATCAAAGCTTTTTGTACAGCCCGAAAGCAGCAGCATGGTCAAACATGCTGCCGCCAATGTTGTTGTAGTAATTGATTTATGATTCACGCCACTCAAGCTCTCCGTTTCCAAGCGCAAGTATAAGAAGCTCAGCTGTAGCAAGATTGGTTGCAATCGGAATATTATAAAGATCGCAAAGCTTAACTATGTCATTAACATTAGGCTCGTGACTTGAATTATGATCAGGATCACGCAGGAATATAACGATATCCATTTCATTATTGGATATCTGAGCTGCCATCTGCTGTGTTCCGCCAAGATCACCCGGGAGAAACTTGTGGATATGAAGATTTGTAACATCCTCAACAAGTCTTCCTGTCGTTGACGTCGCATAGAGTTGGTTTCTTGCCAAAATGCTCTTATATGCTATGCAAAGATCCTGCATAAGCTTCTTTTTTGAATTATGAGCTATTAAACCGACATTCATATCTTTGACCTCGTTTCTCTATTCTTTACTTTGAAAACCAACATTTAAAACCAAGCCTATCGCCATGTAAAGCGAAAGCAGTGATGAAGCACCTCTGCTTATAAACGGAAGTGTTACCCCCGTATTCGGGAAAATAGCAGTTGCTACTGCAATATTTGTAAATGTCTGGAAGCCGATCCAAACCGCAACACCTACGCATATGGCTGCTCCGGCAACATTTTTAGAACGTCCGGCTATCCATAGAATAACTAAAATTATTGCAAAGTACAACAAAAGAATACCAAGACAGCCTCTGAATCCGAGCTCTTCTCCGATTATTGCAAAAATGAAGTCCGTATCCTCCTCTATAAGAAAGTTTCCTGCCTTTACAGAGCTGATATCCGTATTATTGAGGCCTTTGCCGAAAAATCCTCCCGAGCCTATGGCCATAATAGAATTGCTCTGCTGAAAGAAGGTATCGGAGTACTCCTTAGGATAAAGAAAGCCAAGTATTCTGTTCTTCTGATATTCTTTGATAAAAGGGATCAAATGATAGTGATCCGTTGTAAATAAGAATATCACAAACCAGCATAAAAATCCTGCTATAAAAGAAAATAAAGCTATAAGCTTTACGCTTAATCCTGATGCACAAAGCATGATCGTGAAAATGACTGCTATTATTATAGTCGTACTTAGGTTTGGCTCTGCAAATATCAAAAGCAGCGGAACGCCTATAAGCACTGCAGTTAAAGCTAAGAACTTCGGTTCATTAAGATTGTTCTTATTTCTTTCAAAATACGCTGCAAAAAATATTATAAGCCCGAATTTTGAGAATTCGGCAGGCTGTATCTGTCCTATGACAGGAAGTACTATCCAACGACCGGCTCCCTTATGCACCGCTCCTAAAAGCAGAACCAAGAGCAGAAGGATCAATGTGCCGATATATATGTAGTTTGCATATTTAAACAGCTTATTGTAGTCAATAAATGATATTACAAGGCATATTGCAAAGCCTGTAAGCGAACCGATCATCTGCCTCGTGATGATACCTGCGTCGTTGTTTGAGGCTGATCTTAATATCAAAATTCCAATGATATTAAGCACCGCAACAAGCACTATAAGCATCAGATTATGCGCTTTTAAACTATATTTACCAACCATGTTAAGTATACTCTTTCATGTATAAAATGTCACGTTTCATCAGCCGTCCACAACGTTTGTAATCTGTATTCCCCTCGCATCGTCATTAATAATGCTTGGAAGATCCACGGCACCGTAATAATAATCATAAACTCGTCTTGCAAGTCTTGCAGAGTTTCCTGATGAATATGAAAACGGCATGACTACGGTAACTGCAACCTCAGGATCATCATATGGTGCGTAAGAAATAAATTCACCATGGTTACCTCGTGTCTTAACCTCTTCGGCAGTACCTGTTTTTCCGGCTATCTGCACAGTATCCCAATCCTGAAAAACACCCTTTGCAACACCTGTTGTTATAACGCTTCTCGTTCCCTCATGTACAGCATCCCAGGTACTCTGTGACAGCTCGATATTATCGATGACCTCAGCCGGGAATTCCTGAATAAGATTGCCGTTGCAATCAGTCTCTTTTTTCAGCAGAGTAAGGTCGAAAAGCTTACCGTTATTGGCAAGTGCTGTAGTGTATCTTGCGAGCTGAACATTATTAAATGAGTTTGTACCCTGTCCAAAGGCAGATCTTTCAGGGTCAGAGTCTGACATATGCGGCTCCTTCTCATCTATCTGAATGCCGCTCAGACGATCAAGACCGAACAAGCTTTCGTATTTCTGAATCTTTTCAATACCGGTAGACGGTGAATAAACCTGTTCACCTGTAGCCTCATCTGTAATCATTGACAATCTGTGGCCGTAGTCGGCAAAGCTGAAGTTACAGGAATTTTCAATAGCTCCTGATACTGTAAGCTCATGATGTCCGGGTGCACCGATCCAACAGTTAATGTTAGGTGTTACCTCTGTATACTTACCTGTACAGTTAACAGTGTCTGTAAGACCTATTGCCTTTTCCTCCAATACAGCAATTGCAGTAAGTGGCTTAAGAGTCGAACCCGGAGCCTTGTTGGTCTGCGTAGCTGAGTTAATCAGCGGCAGGGAAAGATCATTTAAGCAGTCACTGAAATAGTTAACATCATTTATTCGATTATTATCGTATCCCGGATATGAGACAAGTGCTTTAACATCACCCGTGTTAACATCGGTAATTACTACAGAACCCATGCACGGATCAAGCGCCATCTGTGCCGGTGTTATCTCTATTGCCTTTATTCTGTCAATAAGGAAGCTGTATGCATAATCTTCGTCTCCTGCAGAAAGTGCATTGTATCTTTCCTCATTGAATTCAAGCACGCCCTGCTCATAAAGCGCCATGCAAAGCAGTCTTCCTGAGAGACCGTTTTTATCAAACAGCATGTATTTATAAATTAGCTTATCAAAGTCAGCATCATCCTGAAGCTGCTTTAAAATATAATCGCAAATGTTTCCGTAAATAACATCGGCGTCCTGGTACTGAGCTCCGTTCATTTCGCCCAATACGTTAATATTTACCCAGCCTTCGGAAATGCCTGAATAGAGATAGCTGCGCAGACTTATGCTGTCATTCTTCCATGCAAGATAGCTTTCAGAGTAATTATCTATCCTTGAGATGTCGACAATATTTGTGTCAGCCTGTGAAAGTGACTCGAATATATATGCCATATAAGCAACATATTCTTTTGAAAGCTCTGAAAGAGGAGCCGCGTTCTGACTCTGCAGCTGTTTTTCAAGCTCTGCAAGAACTTCCTTTTTATGTCTGGTAAAGGCTGCTGCAATCTGTGCCTCTGCAGCGCCCCTGCTTTCCGTATCAAAAAAGCTTGCTGTATCAAGTATGTTGTTGTTTATAAACTGATAAAAGGCAGTATCTACAGATATGACTATATCTGAAGCTCTTGCAGCTGTCTTGATATCGGCAGCCGGAATATTGACAATTTTGTTAGCTATTATACCTGCAAGCTGCTGCTCCAAAAGATGATAAACACCTATTTGCAGATTCTGATCAATTGAAAGATAAATATCATTTCCTGCTGACGGCTGCGTCTCGCTTATGGTCTGAAGTACCTGACCGTAGCTGTCAACATATATCTGACGTTCACCCTTTATGCCTCTTAATTCCTGCTCCATAGTCTTTTCAATGCCTGTAGCACCTACAAGATCTGTAATATCATAGTCAGGATTTGTTTTCTGAAGCTCCTTTAAAGTAGTATCATCCTGTATTGCACCTGTATATCCTATAATGTGAGAAAAATACTTTGCATTATTGTAACGTCTTATATATGACTCTTCTACATTCATTCCCTTAAGATCTCCCTGATTCTCAAGGAGCTCTGCCATACATTCCTCTCCTATATCTGTTGATATAGTGCTGGTTTCATATCTCTGAAATGCAGTCTGCCTCATAGTATACAGAATTTTGATCATATCAAGCAATGTTATGTCCGAAGGAAGCACAGGTGTTCCGTCAGCTGCCTTTATAGAATTAAAAGCATAGTCGGATATCTTTTTATTGAAAATGTCTCTGGCTGAAACGTCTGACGGATATTTTATCTCACCGTCCTTGTTTTTCTTATCAAGGTCTGATGTCTTGCAGTTATAAACATTTGCAAGAAAACGTCGCTTGGCCGCATTGCCGGTGCAGGTAAAATAAAGCTCACCCGAGTCATTCATATCCATCTCAAACTTAGAGCTGATAGCAGCATTATGCTTTTCCAATATGCCGGCAAGCTTATAAAGCATGAGATTTCGGTCATTATAATCAGAATATGAACCGTCATCTGCAATTACAACATTATAAGAAAGACGGTTATAAGCGAGGAGATTTCCGTTAACATCATAAATATTTCCTCTTGTTCCCTTAATTTTTACCGTTCTTTCTATCTTATCAATAAATTCAGCAGAATACTCTCCGCCGTTAACGACTTGAAGAACATATAATCTGTTTAAAATGATCCCGAAAAGGACTGCAAATAAAACAGCAACAAATATGATCCTTACTCTGATAGGATGCTCAAGTCGTTCTTTTAGAAATTCAAATATATTTACAAGCTTATCACGCAACGTTTTTTCCTCTTATATTATCGATCTTATCAAGTTTTCTGTTGGTATTGAGCAGTATTCTGTACGCGATAATCGTTATGATAAGCGTAAAAAAGAGCTCCGGAATGATAACCTTAAATATTGAATAAATGATATTCATTCTTCCTACAGCTATAAATCTGTAGCACAGCAGTGCACCGTTATACACAAGCTCGTTAACAGTGCAAAGTATGAGCGGAAAAATCAGAGAATCGTTTTTCAGCTGCTTTGAAAACAGTCCGCTGAAAAATCCCAAATAGCTGTAAAATAATATAAATAATCCAAATGCCTCAGGATAAAACAGATCCATAAGCAGACCTGCAAAAAATCCGCAGATCATGCCTGTCATGGTTCCATATATATAGCCGTAAGAAAACGTGATTATAAGAATGAGATTCGGTATTGCCGAAAGAAAACCGAGTATAGGGAACACACAGGTCTGCATCAAAAAAGCAGCCAGTATCAAAAGAAAGTAAATGATTATTCTTTTAATTATTATGCCTATTCTCACTTTTTAGATATTTCCTTTATGTACCCTCTTCTTCAGAAGAAATGTCGATATCAAGCTCGCCGTCTGAAGTATTTTTTTCTCCCTGAGGAATATCTTCTGCTTCTTCGGTTTCAGTTATCCCTCCGACTTCTCCCACTCCGGTATCTACAAGACCTGAGTCGGTTTTAATTGTAGTAATGATAAGAACTTCTTTTATTTTTTCAAAGTCAGCAACCGGAATAAGCTTTCCTGATTTTGTAAGATGCTGACTGTCAATATTTATATCCGAAGCATAGCCTATAAGAATGCCCGGCAGAAATTTGGTGCTTAAAGAAGAAGTAACGACCGCATCTCCGTCATTAAAAACAGCATCCTTGCTTATATTTGTAATATCCAGAGTTCCCTGCTCATATGAAGTGATATTGCCCTTAACAAGACAGGTGTCTCCGCTGTACTGTGATTCTGAATAAACATTGGATTCATCATCTATTATTGAACGAACTGTACAGTAATTTGCTCCAACCTCTGTGACTATTCCCACAAGACCGCCTGAGCATATAACATTCATATCCTTCTGGATCCCGTCCGCAAGACCCTTATCAAGTCTGAATACTCTGAACCATTTCTGTGAATCTCTGGCTATGACTCTTGCAGCTACCTTTGGATACTGCATATATGTCTGATCGAGCTTATAAAGCTCGCGAAGTCTTTGAAGCTCCTGTGTTTCCGATCTCAGACGATTATTTTCCTCTGTAAGCACGCTTATTCTTTCGGTAAGCTGCTCATTTTCCTTATAAACATTGTGCAAATGCCTGTTTTCTTCAATGTCTCCGGCAACAGCATTTCCGAATGTACTTATTCCGCTCTGGATCGGTGTAAGTATATATCCGGCATAATGTCTAACCGGGTCAAGCAAAGAGCTCTGCATATAACTGATGATTATCAGAAATGCGCAGAGTATTGAAACGACTATAAGAATATTTTTTGAGAATCTGTTATTCATTTGACCTTAGAACAAACCTCTCTCAAGAAAGCTTGTGTATCTATTATCTCCTATTATGAGAAAATCACGCATAGGTATAGACATCATAGTGCCAAGCTCCTTAAGCTTTTCCGAAAGTACAATGTCATCGGAGCTTGGCTCCGGATCTCCACTCGGATGATTGTGAACCACTATAACCCCCGAGGCCTTGTATTTAAGTGCTGCCATAAATATTTCGCGCGGTGATACGGCTGAATAAGTTGCCGTACCCATAGATATCATGACACTTTTTATGATGTTGTTTCTGGAATTTAAAAGCATTACATGGACTTCCTCTTCTGACTTGTGTCTGAGCATTTCCATATAATAATCCGCCACGCTGTCCGGGGATGTAATATTGAGCCGGCATACAGCCTGCTCCTTTGCTATCCTCTTAGAAAGCTCGGCTATACAGCAAAGCTGGATAAGCTTTACCCGTCCTATGCCCTTCATGCTGCGCACATCATCCTCTGAAAGATTCATGAGCCTGACAAGACCGCAGGGAGCATTGCACTTATAAGCATCATGCACCCTGTTGTCTGTGTATTTGATGTGCTTTAAATCAGAGCTGTCTGTATCATCAAAATGAGGATATAAGATTTCTGCCGCAAGCTCTACCGCGGACTTTCCCTTACAGCCTGATTTAATTACTACAGCTAAAAGCTCGGAATCAGTCAACGCTTCTGCACCGTATTTTTCAAATTTTTCGTACGGTCGAAGCTCTTCGAATTTCTCTTCTTTTTCATGTCCGGTATTCATAAATTATATCCAAATACCGGGAAAACTCTTTGTAATACTAACACAAAAATGTGAAAATACAAAATGAGTACATCAATTTTCACTAAATTGTAAGACTTGTGTCCTATGCAATTTAACGAAGCTTATCAGAGCTCAATAAGTCCGTCGTCAACCATGGACTGAACGCTCTTTAGAATACCGAGTTTTCCGTGCTCATATGTGAGTCCGCCCTGATAGAATACAGTATAAGGCTCTCTTAACGGGCCGTCTGCAGAAAGCTCGATTGATGAGCCTGAGATAAAGCATCCGTCTGCCATTATAATATCGCTGTCATAACCCGGCATAGGTGATGGCTCAGGTCTTACAAATGCATCTACAGCTGATGCAGCCTGAATTCCCTTACAGAATGAGATGACCTTATCCGCATCTCCTAATGTAATTGCCTGTATAATATCATGTCTTACATCATCAGGATGAGGTGATACTTCAAAACCAAGCTTCTCATAGATTGCAGCTGCAAATATTGCTGCCTTCATTGCATTTTTTGTAACATTAGGTGCAAGGAAGGTTCCCTGATAAAAAAGTCTGTTGTTTCCAAGAGAAGGTCCTAATTCTTTTTCGAGTCCCGGACCTGACAATCTCGCGGCTGCATTTGCAACACACTCACTTGTTCCGGCAATATAGCCTCCTACAGGAGCAATTCCGCCGCCCGGGTTCTTGATGAGTGAGCCCACTACCATATCTGCGCCTACCTCAGAAGGCTCTGTAAACTCAGTATATTCTCCGTAGCAGTTATCTACCATAACGATAACATCCGGTTTTATTCCCTTTATAAAGCTGATAAGCTCACCTATCTCTTTCACAGAGAATGTACGTCTGTCAGAATAACCTCTGCTTCGCTGAATCTCTATAAGCTTTGTTCTTTCATTTAACGCAGCTCTGATACCGTCATAATCAAAGCTTCCGTCCGGAAGAATATCTACATAGTTAAAGCTGATGCCGTACTCCTTAAGTGAGCCTCTTGTATCACTTATTCCGATTACCTTCTGAATAGTATCGTAAGGAAGTCCTACTGGGGAAAATATTTCATCGCCCGGGCGAAGATTTCCTGATAATGCTACTGTAAGCGCATGTGTACCGCAGATGATCTGGCTTCTGACAAGTGCATCCTCTGTTCTGAATATCTTGGCATATACTTCCTCTAACTTATCTCTTCCGATATCATTATAGCCATAGCCTGTAGTCTCAAGCATGCATGCCTCAGAAACTCCGCTGTCCTGCATTGCCTTTATAACCTTAAGCTGGTTATATTCACATATTCTGTCAATTTCTTCGGATCTTTTTGCAATATGCTTCTCTGCCTCATCACAAAGCTCATATACCTTGTCACTGATACCGAATGACTTATAAATATTTTCTGATTTCATTTGCCGGGTCTCCTTTATCAATATCTATCCAGATAGTATTTTTTTCGCGTCTGAACCACGTAAGCTGACGCTTCGCAAAATGTCTTGTATTAAGCTTTATCTGCTCTGCCGCTTCTGACAGTGTACATTCACCGTCTAAATATGAAAGTATTTCCTTATAGCCGATACCCTGACCTGCTGTTGATGATCTTGTGAGTCCTTTTTCTTTAAGCTCCTTTACCTCATCCTCAAGGCCTTCGGCAAGCATTTTATCAACTCTTTGGTTAATACGATCATACATGCCCTGTCTTTCACCGTACAGAACAAAAAAACTAATGTCGTAAGGCGGATCCTCACGTTTTTTCTTTTCTCTCTCATTATGATCATATATGCTCTCATTATGAATATGCATGTATTCAAGAGCTCTTATGATCCTCTTTGTATTTTCAAGATCCAGACTCTCATAGCTTTTCGGATCATTTTCCTTAAGCATCGCCTTAAGTTCTTCAGTTTTACCCTCTGAAGCCATTTTCTCAAGATATGCTCTGTAGTTATCCTTATCGTCGGCACCGTCTTCATTTTCAAAATCAATATCATAGATCAGCGCCTGAATGTAAAAGCCTGTTCCTCCGCATATTATAGGGATGTGACCCCTCGCATATATGCCCTTCATAACCTCAGATGCCATTTCCTTAAAAACAGCAACATTATAGTCACGGTCAATATCTATAACATCGATCAGATGATGAGGAACGCAATGCATCTCAGCTTCCGTGACCTTGGCAGAGCCGATGTTCATTCCTTTATAGACCTGAATGCTGTCTGCAGAAATGATCTCTCCTCCAATCTCTCCGGCGATCTTAACGGCTGCAGAACTTTTTCCTGTTGCGGTAGGACCGGCTATAATTATTAATTTTGGTTTATTGGCATCAATCATTAAACTATCCTCTTGAACAGTTTATCCAGATCACTTCTGGACCATTTTACTATTGTAGGTCTTCCATGCGGACATGCATAAGGATTGTCAAGAGTCAGAAGTTCTCCGATCAGCGCCTTTATTTCAGGCTCCGAAAGCTTGTTATTGCCCTTGACGGCAGCCTTACATGACATGGACGCAATTTTATTTTTCAATAGCTCTGAGCTTAAGGAATTGCTTTCATCGAAGGTGTTTTCAATAATATCCTTTAAAAGCTCATATTCACCTACACCAGGCAGATTTGCCGGAACAGCTCTTACGACATAATCCTTGTCTCCGGCATATTCGATCTCATATCCGGCCTCGGCAAATAACTCGATATTTTTATCAAGCTGCAGAGCCTCTCTCGCAGTAAGCGTAAGCACTATAGGCGGAAACAGCATCTGAGAAGTAACCTCATTATTGTTTATAAGTGCAGTGAAACGCTCGTAATTGACCTTTTCATGTGCCGCATGCTGATCTATTATAAACATTTCATCATTATATTCAATGATCCAATAGGTCTCAAAGACCTGTCCTATAAGCTTAAAATAAGGAACATTTTTTTTGTTTAAAAATGCCTCGGATGAAGCCCTGTTCCCCGCATCGGTGCCTGTGTCAATAAGCTCTGCAAAGTTATGTTCTTTCACGGGTGTCCCTGCAAGGCCATTTTCTTTCACGGCAGCATTTTCAGAAGAAGTGTCATAAGAGAATGCTGAAGCATTCTCTTGGCTATTACCATTTAGTAGCTCCTCAACCGAACTTACATAATCAAATTTTCTTTTGACCTCATACGGCTCTGCTCTAAAGCTCTTTTCTGCAGCAATGCTTTTTTCATTTGTCACGCTGTATGCATGCATTGCAGGCTTATTCTTATATTTTAATGCTGCCCCTGCATCAACTATGAGTTCCTTTTTACTGAGTGCATCAGTAACAGCTTCATAGACTGCATCATACATCAGCTTATTATCTGAAAATCTGACCTCTGTTTTTCTCGGATGTACATTAACATCTACCGCTTCGGGCTTAATGTCAATGTTTATAAATACCATCGGAAATCTGTGCTGCATCATAAACGGAGCATACCCGTCCTCAACAGCCTTTTTAAGTATGTCCGAGCGTATGCATCTTCCGTTTACAAAAAACAGCTCAAGATCTCTCCTGCTCCTGTTAATAACAGGTTTGGCAATGAATCCGGTAACAGTAACCCTCTTATGCTCATATGAAAGCTCAATAAGATTTGAAGCAGTTTCTGCACCATGAAGTATATAGATAATGTCCTTCATTCTCCCGTTTCCGGAGGTATGGAGAATGCTTCTGCCGTCGACCGTAAGAGAAATACTTATATCCGGATGAGCCAAGGCAATATTTTCGACAGTTGTTATAATATAAGAATTTTCTGTCTGCGGAGATTTAAGAAACTGTCGTCTGACCGGAACATTATAAAGAAAGTTTCTTACTGCAACCGTTGTTCCGTCCGGAGCTCCGATTTCCTTATTAGCCTTTTCAAAGCCGGACTCTATACGGTAAAGTGTTCCTGTAAGCTCTGAATGAACCTTTGAAATCATCTCAACATCAGAAACTGCAGCAATAGATGCAAGAGCTTCACCTCTGAATCCCATGGTGCAAACATGTTCAATATCGTCAGCTGTCTTAAGCTTGGATGTTGCATGACGCACAAAAGCGACAGGGATGTCCTCCCTGTCGATGCCGCAGCCGTTGTCTGTCACTCTTATGAGATCAAGTCCTCCGCCTCTTATCTCAATGCTTACAGCTGATGAGCCTGAATCAACAGCATTATCAAGAAGCTCTTTTACAACGCTTTCCGGGCGCTCCGCAACCTCGCCGGCGGCTATTTTATCTATAGTTTCCTTGCTAAGAATGTTTATCATTTCTTCAATTTCTCCTGAAGCTCACCAAGAAGAAATAATGCTTCCATCGGAGTCAGTCTGTTTATGTCTGTTTCTTTTATCCTCTTTACAATGTCCTTACAGAGTCTGTCTGTATCTAAGTATAAACTATTTGAAGCCTCTAATCTTGTCTGACCTTGCAATGTTGCGTTATCAGAGGTCTCAGTGCCATGTTCATCATCACTTCCCAAAGCTCTGATCCTGCCGGCATCCAATGTGATATCTGAAAGACTCAGTTCCTCGGCGATCTCATTGGCACGTTTAATGACTTCATCCGGCACTCCTGCAAGCTTTGCCACAGCTATACCGTAGGATTTATCAGCACCGCCCGGTATTATCTTTCTTAAAAAGATAAGGTCATCATTATTTTCTTTTACCGCAATGCAATAATTATGCACTCCTTTAAGCTTTCCTTCAAGCTCGGTAAGCTCATGATAATGTGTGGCAAAAAGTGCTTTTGCACCGAGCTTTTTTTTATCACTTATATATTCTACAACCGCCCAGGCAATTGAAAGCCCGTCATAGGTTGAGGTTCCTCTTCCTATCTCATCTAAAATCAGAAGGCTGTCCTTGGTTGCATTTCTTAATATATTTGCAACCTCAGTCATCTCAACCATAAATGTAGACTGTCCGCTTGCAAGGTCATCCGATGCGCCGACTCTGGTAAATATTCTGTCGCAGACTGAAATATCAGCACTTCTTGCAGGAACAAAGGAGCCTGTCTGTGCCATTAGCGTTATAAGCGCAACCTGCCTCATATATGTAGACTTACCTGCCATATTAGGGCCGGTTATAATGGCGATTCGCTCAGACTGATTGTTAAGCGATGTATCATTGACAATGAATGCTCCGTCCTTAAGCATGAGCTCAACTACCGGGTGACGTCCGTCCCTTATTTCAATATGACCGTTAGTATTAATGCTAGGACAAACATAGTTGTTTCGCATCGCTACATATGAAAGCGAGCAAAGCACATCCAGATATGCTATTGCCTTTGCAGAGTCCTGTATTCTGACAGCTTCCTTTGAAATATTTTTAGTGACTTCCGAAAAAAGCTCAAATTCAAGAGCATTTAGCTTCTCATCTGCGCCTAAAATATCAGAGGATATCTGCTCAAGCTTATCTGTTGTATATCTTTCGCCGGTGGTCAATGTCTGCTTTCTGATAAAATAATCCGGAACCTTATCTTTAAATGTATTCGTTACTTCAATACAGTGTCCGAAATTCTTGTTATATTTTATCTTAAGAGTCTTTATACCGGTTTTTTCACGTTCCTCGTTCTCAAGCTCAAGAAGCCATTTACGGCCTTCTGTTTTAGAGCTTTTAAGTCTGTCAACTTCCTCATTATAGCCTGTTTTGATTATACATCCGTCTCTCACGGAAACCGGAGCATCCTCATCTATAGCTGCCTCAAGAAGCCTGCACAGATCATTTAGATCATCCATTTCCTTATTGATATCAGTTAAGAGCTCTGATTCAAAGGTTGACAGCAGCTGCTTTATAGGCGGAAGCATTGAAACAGTCTGCTTAAAGCAAAGAGCATCCAGCGGATTTGCTCTTCCCGAACTGAATTTAGAAAGAAGTCTTTCCAAATCATAAACCGGTCTCAGGTATTCCATGAGCTCTTCCCTGTCTATAAATCTGTCATTCAGCTCTTTTATGGCATTCTGACGCTTTATAATGAGCTCTTTAGACAAAAGCGGCTGAGATATGAGCTTTCTCATAAATCTTGAGCCCATAGCTGTTTTTGTCTTATCCAATACCCAAAGCAATGTGCCCTTTCTGTCTTTATCTCTCATTGATTCCAACAGTTCAAGATTACGCATAGTTGCAGAATCAATGACCATATATTCAGATGTGCTGTACGGTTTTATCCTTGTTATATATTCAACACTGGAAAACTGTGTCGTATATACATACTTAAGGACAGCGCCTGCAGCAGAAATGCCTGCGCTGTAATCAGTAAGCCCAAGCCCCTCAGGTAAAGCATGAAAATGCTCCTTGATAAGCTCAGTACATCTTTCTATATCAAAATATGAAGCATCAGCGCTGCTTACGGAAATATTCCATCTTTCCCTGATCTGCTCCACATCAGCACCGCTCATAAGAAAAGCATCATTATGTATAAGCTCTGACGGGCAGAAACGATTTATTTCATCATACAGCTCCTTAATCCCGCTTACCTCCGTAACATAATAATCTCCGGTTCCTACATCCAGCGCTGATATTCCAAATAGTCCGCAGAGATAAGAAACACCCATAAGATAATTATTACGGCTGTCATCAAGAGCATCATTTTCAGTAAGTGTTCCGGGTGTAACGACCCTTATTACACTTCTTTTAACAATGCCCTTTGCAAGCTTCGGATCTTCTACCTGTTCACCAATAGCTACCTTATAGCCTTTTTTTACGAGTCTGGTAATATACGAATCTGCAGCATGATACGGAATGCCACACATAGGCGCACGCTCATCCATTCCGCAATCCTTGCCGGTGAGGACAAGATCCAGCTCCTCGGCACCAATTTTGGCATCCTCAAAGAACATCTCATAAAAATCGCCTATTCTGTAAAAAAGCAGGCAATCGGGATATTCCTTCTTTGTATCAAGATACTGCACCATCATCGGCGACATTTTCTGAGTGCTCATATCAGTCTATAATCTCTCCGGTAAAATAAAATCCTCTGCATTCTGTAAGCATAACGTTTCTTACGGCTCCGATAATGCTTTCATCACCCGGAACATGCACAGTAGTTCCGCTTTCAAGCTTTCCGCTTATAAGCTGATCATCATATTCACTTACTGACTCAAAAAGCACAGGGAAGGTCTGTCCTACAAGCTTGTTAAGATTCTCGGCCACTATGGCATTCTGAACCTCAAGAAGTCTGTCGAAACGATTTTTTACGGTCTCCTCATCTATCTGATCAGTGTATTTTGCTGCCGGTGTTCCTTCTCTCTTTGAATAGATAAAGGTATAGGCTGAATCAAAACGTACCTTTTTCACTACGTCAAGAGTCTCAAGGAAATCTTCCTCTGTCTCTCCCGGAAATCCTACTATTATATCGGTGCTGAGCGAAATATCCGGCATAGCAGCTCTAAGCTTTTCAGCTCTCATTAAAAATGTCTCTTTATCATAATGTCTGTTCATACGCTTAAGCACAGGATCAGAGCCTGACTGAAGCGGCAGATGGAACTGATGACAAACTCTGCTGCATGAAGCCATTGCCTCTATAAGGCTGTCTGAAAGGTCTTTCGGATGTGAAGTCATAAATCTCACTCTTTCAATGCCTGTTTCAGCTGCAAGCTTATCTACATTAATAAGAAGCTCAGGAAAACCGATTCCTCCCTTGTATGAATTAACATTCTGTCCGAGGAGCATTATTTCTTTAACACCATCGGCAGCAGCTTTCCTTATCTCCTCATATATCTCTTCCGGCGCTCTGCTCTTTTCTCTTCCTCTTACATAAGGAACTATACAGTAGGAGCAGAAATTATCACAGCCGAACATAATGTTGATGCCCTGCTTGAATGAATATTTACGCTTTGAAGGAAGATCCTCGACTATATCACTATTGTCCTTCCACACAGAAACAACAGGCTTTCTGTAAAGCTTTTCGATATCCTTGCCGTGGCTTCCGTAGCGTAATAGCTTTTCATATTTAATAACGTCATCAGCAGAGCTTGCAATGAGCTCCTTGCCGTTATCATTAATACTATCCACACTGCCGAAACGTTTTCTTAGCAATGTAAAAATAAGCTCAGGGAAGGTATAAAGATTATGCGTACCGAAAATAATATCCACGTACGGATACTTTATTCTGAGCTTTTCGACCTCATCAGTCTCCTGCATCATGCATCCGCATACAGCTATGATCATATCAGGATTATTTTTTTTTGACTGCTTTAATCTTCCGAGACGGCCGTATAAATGCTCATTGGCATTTTCTCTTATTGTACAGGTGTTGAAAATAACAAAATCAGCTGTCTCTTCCTTATCGCCCTCATCAAAGCCTATGTCTGTAAGAATGCCTGTAAGCTTTTCTGAATCTCTGGCATTCATCTGACAGCCGAAGGTTGCAACACATGCTTTCTTTTTGTTATTGCTGCTTGTGAAATACTCTTTTAATTTTTCTATGAAATAATGCTGTCTCTCAGGCTCATTAACAGGAGCTGAGATAAGTATCTCATCCGATAATAAAGTTTTTGATATCTCTGAATTCATTTAGTTTACCGTAATATAAATCCTTAGAAACGTATCCGAAGCCGTAGGACGCCCATATAAACGGAACGCCTGCCTTTCCGGCACAAATTGCATCGTTTTCAATATCACCGACATAGCACGGTGCTTTAAGCCCGAAGCTGTCAGCAAGAGCCTTGATAGTGTGATCCTTTTCCTTGCCGGTGTCACCGAAGCACAGCCAGCCGGAAAACATATCCCTTGTGCCTGTCTTTTCCATGAAAAGCTCTATATATCCCTTTTCACAGTTTGAAACTATATATAGCGGTACATGCTTTTTAAGCTCAGCAAGAGTTTCTGTAAGAAATGGGTAAGGCAAAGCCCCTTTTCTCCGAATCACAGCATACTCCTCCCTGACAGACCTTTCGCCCAGATCATGAAAGATTTCACGAAGCTTATTTTCATCTTTATATTTTTCCTTTATCTCCGGATAAAGATCCTCAAAGATGACCTGCAGCGGTTTCCCAAGCTCCTTTAGCACTGTTTCTCTTGAAAAATGCTTGGGACCGAATTCGAATCCTTCAGAGGCTAATGAAAAGCCTTCTGCCGTCGGATCAACAGCGTCCCAAAGTGTACCGTCCACATCAAAAATAACCGAATCAAAATTCATTCTTTTTTAAATCCCTAAGATGTGTGATGCTGCCGTCTGCTTCCTTTATATCAACATTATTGAGTGTTGCATGTAAAGAGGCCTTAACGGCTAAAATATATTTCTTTCTGAGTTCTCTCTGTTCCTCGGCCTCAGCCTTTGAGAGACCTTCATTCTTTGCTTTTTTATACAGCTCATTAATACGTTTTACTTCTTCATCTGTAACAAATTCAGCCATATTATCTCCTTTTTTGTGCTAAGGGATCGATCTATATATTATTTATCCTGTTAATGATACTGAGGGCAGTTCTTATGCCGTCTACGGCAGCTGAAGTTATTCCTCCCGCATATCCTGCGCCTTCACCGGCAGGATAAAGTCCATTGACCTTAAGCGCACAGCGTTCCTCATTTCTGAGTATTCTTACAGGGCTTGAGCTTCTCGCCTCTATTCCGGCTATCAGAGTATCAGGACTGTCAAATCCCTTTATATTATGTCCGAAGGCTTCGATTCCCTCATCTATTGCCTCTGCTGCATAATCAGGCAGTATCGCTCTTACATCTGCAGCAGCTGAGTAGCCTAAAAAGCAGCTTTTAAATTCACTTATTCCTAAAGGTGATTTTTCCGAATTTTTAAATTCTTTGTAGGTCTCATAAGGAATAACTCCGCCGGCTGCAGAATAAGCCTTACTTTCAAGCTCTCTTTGAAATTCAGTTCCGGCAAGCACATCATCCGAAGGAAAATCATCGGGAGTAACATTTACTATCAGTGCAGAGTTTGCAGTACCGGAATCTCTCTTATTGTAGCTCATGCCGTTGATGCAGAGCCTATCCGCTTCCGATGAGGAATTTACAACATAACCTCCCGGACACATACAAAAGCTGTATACATTTCGCCCGTTTTTTGCTGAATGAGTCAGCTTATATGCAGCCGGTCCTAATATTTCCTGCTTTTCTGAAAGTCTGTTTTCACCATAAAGAGCCTTATCTATAAGTTCCTGAGGATGCTGGACTCTGACTCCTACGGCAAAGGCTTTTGCCTCCATGTCTATATCGAGGTCTTTTAAAATCTCATATGTATCTCTTGCACTGTGACCTATTGCAAGCACAGCAGTATCTGTCATAATAGAGTGTCTTTTGCCTGAACGAACATCGGTATAATAAACACTCTTAAGCGCATTATCCTCTGTTTCTATCCCGTCAAATCTTGCTCCAAATATATAGCTTCCGCCATGTTCTTCAATATAGAGTCTGATATTTTTAACAATATCGCAAAGAACATCTGTGCCTACATGCGGCTTCTGATCGTAGATTATATGTTCATCTGCGCCAAATCTTACAAATGTCCTTAGCGTATAATCTATAAAACCTCCCTGGTCCTTTATTCCGGTGTTAAGTTTGCCGTCGGAAAATGTTCCGGCACCGCCTTCTCCGAACTGTATATTGCAGTCAGGATCGAGCTTTCCGGTCTCAAAAAAGAGCTCGGTCTTTTTTCTCCTTTCAGCTTCATTCTGACCACGCTCTAATATTATCGGCTTAAAGCCGCTCTCGGTAAGCACAAGAGCGGCAAAAAAACCACACGGACCTGATCCGATTATAACCGGTCTTAAGTCACTGTTGATCTTATCGGGATCAGTCGCCGGAATTACTAACGGTTTCTTTGTCTCCTGAATAACATTTTTATTTCTTAAAGATGAAATATATGCCTGCTCTGTTTCCGCAGAAGGACCTGACACGCTGTCGTGCAGTCTGACATTAACTGAATATACGAAATGAATGTCATTTTTATCTCTGGCATCAATAGAACGCTTCAATATGATGAGCTTTCTGAGATCCTTTGTCCTGCATTTAAGCACAGAAGCAGCCTTCCTTGATAAAAGCTCTTTTTCTTTTTTACTGTCTGTTCCTACTTCAAAAATAGGTAGCTTTATCTGATTTATTCTTATCATTTACCTAAAGCCGCACTCCTTCCGGCGACAAAGCCGCTTGCCCATGCAAAATGCAGATTGTAGCCTCCGCATTCTCCATATGCATCTATGAGCTCACCGCAGAAATAAATTCCGCTGCATCTCCTTGATTCAAGCGTTTCATTAATTATTTCATCTGTATCTATACCACCGGAACAGCACTGAGCTCTGTCAAAGCCTGCGGTTCGGTGTATTTCAAAGCTATTGCCTTCAAAAATCAGTCTGCAGCTTTTTTTCTCCTTTAATGCGCCTGCAGCATAGCCTGAAAGCTGCATCACCGGAATGCCTGAAATGCTGTGCTCGTTAAACTGTATCTCTCCTGCGGCAGTGTAGGACCTATCTTCACCTATGACAAGGGAAATACTTCCTTCAACTCTTTTTCCTTTAAGCTCCTTTAATAAAGGTGATTTGGAATAAAGTGCACAAAGTGCGGGAAGGAAAGGCTTAAATCCAAGATCAAACTGTTTAAGTATCGGATAAACAGAGCTGTCAGAACCTGTTACAGGATATGCATTTGATCCTGCAGCAATAATGACAGCATCAAATTCCCCTATAGATGTATTGAATACATCCTCATTTTTAACGATAGACAGATCAACAGCATCTGTATTAAATAAGAAGCTCACGCCCTCATCAAGACAGCCCTTGTAAAGAGCATCTCTCAATAAAGCTGCACCGCCGTCCTTCGGGTAGACATAGCCGCTCTCATCAAAACGGTAATGAATGACATTTGGCTCTATCCCAAGGCTTTTAAACAGCTTTATGCAGTCATCATACCCAAATGAAGCTAATACACTTCCAATAAGTGCCTTATCATTACACCTGTAATGCTCAGGTGAGACGAAGGTATTTGTATAATTGCATCTCCCGTTTCCTGTTATAAGGATCTTTTTTCCGGCTTCACTGTTATGCTCCGCAACAGTAACAATTGCTCCGTTTCTGGCAGCGCTCAAAGCCGCAGACATTCCTGACGCTCCTGCTCCTATTATCAGTATCCTTCTTTTTTTATCCATAACGCTCATTATATCACATGAGAGAAAGTCTGTGGAGAAGTCGATAAAGCCTGAGTCCCATAGGCATTTCAATGAGCTCTGCCTTTGTAAATGCTCTCAGCTGAATGAGCAGAACAAAGTATATAGGCACTGCTATCAGTATGCAGATGCAGACAACAAATACAAGAGACAGTCTGCCTCCGCTGATGTTGTCAGGCATAAAATTAAGTAAAAATGCCGATACTCCGTAGACTGCTGCTCCCATTACAGCCGAAGCAATAAGCGGAACCACAAAGGTTTTATAGCCTCTTATCCTGAAACGGACATGCTTATGCATACAGTGTGAATTAAGCAGACATACGATCAACGCAAATACCGTATTTGCCAGTATTACGGCATATATATTCGGCATAACATAAAGCAGCGCTATAAGCACAACAACATGTATCACAAGCGAAATAAAGGCATTCTTAAGCGGCTCTGACAGATAGCCGAGACCCTGAAGTATTCCGTTAGATATAGTTGAAAGTGAAAACAGTACTATAGCCGGGCTTCCGACTCTTAATACCTTTATGAGCACAGTATTATTGCTGTTTGAAAACAAAAGGTCACATACCGGTGAAGCAAGTGCAAAAAGTCCTGCGGCTGCCGGAATTGATATAAGCATTACAAACTGAATACTCAGCTTGATTTTTTGTACGACAAGCTTTTTGTCCTTTTCTGCTACAGCATTCGTAAGCGAAGGAATAACGGACGAGCCTATCGAATTAGCCATGGCAACAGGAATATTAAAAAGAATTCGATATTCTCCGAAGATACCCCACATAAATACGACAGATCCTGCAAGTCCGAGTGATGCCAGAACACGGCTGAATATAAAATCATCAAGGACTGTACTGATATTATAAACTGTGGAACTTACAAGAATAGGAAGTAATGTAAGTATCAGTACTCCGGCAATGCTTCCGAAGGATTCTCGTCTGCGTGTTCTCGCTCTTCTTGTCCTTCCGTCCTCTGTCCTTGTCATAAGCTTTTCTTCAGGAAGTCTTCCGTAAAGAAGCATCATGATGATAAAGAACAAGAGTGCGATAAGAGCACCTGCTCCTGTACCTATAGTTCCTCCGGCAGCGCCGTATGCATAGCTGTATTCAGTCTCATTATATATAAGATTAGCTTTTGTACCGTAATCAAAAA
Organism: Lachnospiraceae bacterium; assembly: GCA_022768465.1. Lineage (GTDB taxonomy): Bacteria > Bacillota > Clostridia > Lachnospirales > Lachnospiraceae > Avilachnospira. The sequence continues at coordinate 102,576 of JALELZ010000002.1, read as the reverse complement.
GGATCACAGCCATAACTATAGATACAACAGCGTTTATGATCTGCTCTATTATCTGCGAAATCGCCGTAGGTACCATATTTCCTGTTCCCTGGAAATATCCTCTGAGCACTCCTAAATAGGCCATAATCCAGATAGTCGGCGCAAGCGTTCTTAATGCATAGGCACAAAACGGTTTTTCCATGACCTTTGCTATCGGTCCGCTTCCAAAAAACATAACGGCACACATTACAGCACCTATAAGTGTTGCATATAAAAATGCTACTCTAAGAACATTTTTGACGTCCTCATAACGCTCATTGGCAAGTCTCACAGAAATTACCTTTGATATAGCTGTAGGAAGTGAATATGAGCTTAAGATCAAAAGAATATTGTAAATGCTGTAAGCTGATGTATAGTAACCGTTTCCTTCGGTTCCTATAACGTCAATAAGAGGAATGCGGTAAAGCATTCCTATAATTCTGCAGATTATGCCGGTTATGGCTAATATACTGCCCTGTGTAATAAAATTTCTTGTTTTAATATCGTTTTTCATCTGGTGTAATTAAGCTCTGTAAGGATGGCCTCCTGACGGCGCTCCATCTCAGCAGCTTCCTCAGGAGTCATGTGATCATAACCCATAAGGTGCAGCATACTATGAGCTATCAGAAATGCAAATTCCCTTGTGATCCCGTGTCCGTATTCTGCAGCCTGAGCTATACAATGATCTGCGGAAATAACGATATCTCCGAGCATAAGCTCTCCGCTGTCCGGATTAAACAGATCATCCATGTCATCAAAGCCTTCAAAGTCTGCCGGTAAAACATAATCAATGAGCGGAAAACTGAGTACATCAGTGCTCTTATCAAGCTCTCTGTGTTCCCTGTTAAGCTTTTTTATACTGTCATCATCAGTTATTATAAGCTCAACCTCTGCCTCATAAGGACAGTTTTCATAATCAAGAGCCTTATTTATGACCTCATGAGCGATTCTTTTGATATTTTCCTCTGAAAGCTCCTTCGGAAGGACTCCTTCATATTCATTTTCTATGCTTATAGTCATTTATCTTCGCCTCATAATCATCATATGCCTTGACAATCTTCTGTACAAGAGGATGTCTTACAACGTCAGCACTCGTAAGCTCAGCAAAACCAATGTCATCTATTTTTGAAAGCACCTTTAAAGCAACCTCAAGGCCTGATGTCTGTCCTTTCTCAAGATCCTTCTGAGTAAGGTCTCCTGTAACAATGACCTTTGATCCGAATCCGATACGTGTAAGGAACATCTTCATCTGCGCAGGTGTTGTATTCTGTGCTTCGTCAAGAATGATAAAAGCATTATCAAGCGTTCTTCCTCGCATATATGCCAGCGGAGCAACCTCAATAAGTCCCTTTTCCTGGTTTGCAGCAAATGAATCAGCGCCCATAATATTATAGAGTGCATCATAAAGCGGTCTGAGATACGGATCTATCTTCTGCTGAAGATCTCCCGGTAAAAAGCCAAGCTTCTCACCTGCTTCAATAGCAGGACGAGTAAGGATAATGCGCTGAACCTCCTGTGCCTTAAAAGCCTTAATAGCAAGAGCCATAGCAAGATAGGTCTTTCCGGTTCCTGCAGGACCTATGCCGAAGGTGATCATTTTGGTTCTGATGAGATCGACGTAATGCTTCTGACCGATAGTCTTTGGCTTGATTGGACGTCCTGTGATGCTTCGGCAGATAATATCTTTATCTATCTCTGCAATATCCTTTTCATGTCCCAGTTCCTCAAGACTTAAAGAAATAATATAGTCAACCTGCTGCTCGTTTATCTGGCCGTTGTTCTCACTTAGCTTAAGTAATCCGTCCAGTACATTTGCCGCGCGCTCACAGGCATCCTGGCTTCCGTTTATCTTAACGGCACCGTTCCTCTCTGTTATGTCAACGGAGAAGGCTCTTTCAATTTTTTTAACAAATCTGTCGAAATCTCCGAAAATATTTCTTATATGTTCAATAGGTATGCTTTTTTCTATCTCTGTCTGCATTTCTATACCGATATCAAAACCCTACCGGTCCTGATAATTTACTTTAAACATTAAAATTGCCCCAACTCCAGAGGAATTGAGGCTATTTTACTTAGTTGTACTTACGCTTTCTAGCTGCTTCAGACTTCTTCTTACGTCTTACGCTTGGCTTCTCGTAATGTTCTCTTTTACGAATCTCCTGCTGGATACCTGCCTTTGCGCAGTTTCTCTTAAATCTGCGAAGGGCTGAATCCAAGGATTCATTCTCTTTAACTATTACGTTTGACAAAGACCCCTTACCTCCCTCCGATGGCAGTTTCTGTATCTGTTTATACATGCCACTCAGTGCGGGGTTAAATTGCACTGTGAATATTTATAGCACAAACATCAGCTATATGCAAGTGATTTTAATTGAAATTAAATTCAAAATCACGTACAAAATCAAGCTTTTATTTGAAAGTGATGCCATCCTTTTCATTCATTGATGCTATGCGTGCAAGAGACTCAACTCTGATACCTTCACTTCTGAGTTTATCTCCTCCGTCCTGAAATGCTTTTTCAATAGCTATTCCAACTCCGCAGAGTGTTGCACCTGCTTCCTTAACTATCCTGATAAGGCCTTCTGACGCTTCGCCGGTAGCCATGAAGTCATCGATCACAAGAACTCTGTCCTGAGGTCCGAGATATTTCTTTGAAACAGTAACCGTATTTACGGTTCCTCTTGTGAATGAACGCACCTCAGCAGAATAAACATCCTCCGGTGTGTTTCTTGACCGGCTCTTTTTTCCGAAAACTACCGGACATCCGAATTCGAGGCCTGCTATACATGCTATACCTATACCTGATGCCTCAATAGTAAGTATTTTATTGATATCAACTCCTTCAAACAGTCTTTTCCACTCTTTTGCCATTGCTTCAAAGAGCTGTGGATCCATCTGATGATTAAGAAAATTATCCACCTTAAGAATATCGTCACCGATAACTATTCCATCCTGTCTGATCCTGTCCTCTAACAGCTTCATTTAATATCCTCCGCAGAAAATACACGAAGGAACCTCTGAGGTTCCTCCGTATGTATTAATTATTCTTTTTTGAACTTATCCTTACCTACACCACAGAGCGGACATTCAAAATCATCCGGAAGATCTTCAAATTTTGTACCCGGAGCGATACCGCTGTCTGTAAATCCATCAGCTTCATCGTACTCCCAGCCGCAGACTGAGCATATATATTTCATCAGTATACCTCCGTATAGGATATACCTTATGCGGGATCATAAGCATTGAGAAAACAGTGCAACTGTTTGCTTATGTAAATCGCAAAACCGTCCTGCAATAGGTAAGTCATCTATCAAGCAAGCTGTGCTTTTACTACCTCAACAGCCTTATTGAGTGCTTCATCCAGCTTATCGGCATCACTTCCTCCGGCCTGAGCCATATTAGGACGTCCGCCGCCCTTTCCGCCGATAATAGGTGCTGTCTCCTTGATGATATTTCCTGCCATCGCACCTTTCTTGACTGCTGCATCTGTAGCAGAAGCTATAAGGCTTACCTTGCCTTCGATCACAGCTCCAAGGATCACAACGCTGTCTCCGAGAGATTCCTTAAGAGAATCACTGAGTGCTCTTAATGCATTGATATCTGCAGCATCAGCCTTTGTGCTTAATACCTTTATGCCATTTACATCTATGGCATTATCTAAGGCATTACCGAGCGAATTGCCGGCAAGTTTTGCCTTAAGGCTCTCATTTTCTGACTTAAGAGATTTTAATTCCTCACTAAGCTGCTCAAGCTTATGAACAAGCTCCTTAGGCTGTGCCTTGATTACAGCCGCAGCACTGCTGAGCTCCTTTTCAAGCTCCTTGTAGTAATTCATAAGATTTGCGCCTGTAAGACCCTCTATACGTCTTACGCCGGCAGCTATACCTGATTCGCTGATGATCTTAAAGAATCCGATCTCACCTGTGCTCTTAACATGAGTACCGCCGCAGAGCTCTATGGAATCGCCCATAGTAACAACTCTTACTTCCTCGCCGTATTTCTCACCGAAAAGAGCCATAGCTCCGGTCTTTCTTGCCTCATCTATAGACATTACCTTTGTGATAACTTCGTAATTAGCAGCTATCTCGGCATTAACTATAGCCTCAACCTTTTCGATTTCATCAGCTGTCATAGCCTGGAAATGAGTGAAGTCAAAACGCATTCTGTCTTTATCATATAAAGCACCATTCTGCTCAACATGCTCTCCAAGCACCTGTCTTAACGCATACTGGAGAAGATGTGTAACAGAGTGATTCTTAGCTGTAGCATCTCTCTGTGCCTTATCAACAGAAAGCTCAACATCCTGACCTACGCTTATCATTCCCTTTGTAACATATCCGACATGTCCGATACGTCCGCCGTAAAGGTGAATTGTCTGCTCAACCTTGAACTCACCGTCTTTTCCGATGATGATTCCGCCGTCACCTTCCTGGCCGCCCATGGTAGCATAGAAAGGAGTCTTATCTGTTATAACAGTTCCGTGCTCACCTTCTGAAAGTGCCTCTGTGATCTCTTCGTCTGTTGTAAGAACAAGTATCTTACCGTTATCTGTAAGCTGTGAATAGCCTGTAAATTCTGATGTTATTGAAGGATCAATAAGATCATAAACTGTGGCATCTGCACCGGTATACTTATTTGAGAAGCTTCTGCGCGCTCTTGCAGTTTCCTTCTGCTCCTTCATGCATGCATCAAAGCCTGCTCTGTCAACAGTATATCCCTTATCGGCAAGTATCTCGTCTGTAAGGTCATATGGGAAACCATAGGTATCGTAAAGCTTGAATGCGTCAGCACCTGCAAGCTCTGTCTTTCCGTTCTTTTCCATATCGCTTATCATGCCGTTAAGGATATCCATACCGCCATCAATAGTCTTATTGAACTTATCTTCCTCGGCAGCGAGTACTGTAAGGATCATTGCCTGCTTTTCAAAGAGCTCAGGATATCCGTCCTTGTTGAGTTCAATTACTCTCTTAGCCATCTCAGGCATGAAGTCCTTAGTAATTCCTAATTTTCTTCCGTGTCTTACAGCTCTTCTGATAATACGTCTTAATACGTAGCCTCTGCCCTCATTTGAAGGCATGATACCGTCTGAGATCATGAATGTACTTGACTTAACATGATCTGTAAGGATACGAAGTGAAATGTCGCTGTCATGATCAGAATGATAAACAACTCCAGAAATGTCAGCTATATAATCAAGTATTGCTCTGTTTGTATCAACAGTGTAAATAGACTCCTCATCCTGAACGACCATTGCAAGTCTTTCAAGACCCATACCTGTGTCTATGTTCTTGTTGGCAAGCTCTGTATAATTGCCGTGTCCGTCATTATTGAACTGTGAGAATACTATATTCCATACCTCAACGTAACGGTCACCTTCGCCGCCCATAACATCCTCAGGACCTGTACCGTATTTTTCGCCGCGGTCATAATATATCTCTGAACAAGGTCCGCAGGCACCTTCGCCGTGCTCCCAGAAATTATCCTCTCTTCCGAACTTGTAAATACGTGACGGATCGATATGCATCTCGTCCTTCCAGATATTGTAGGCCTCATCATCATCTACATAAACTGATGGATAAAGTCTGTCAGGATCAAGGCCTACTTCCTTTGTAAGAAAGTCCCAGGCAAAAGGAATAGCCTCATGCTTGAAATAATCTCCGAATGAGAAATTTCCGAGCATTTCGAAGAATGTACCGTGTCTTGCTGTTTTACCTACATTCTCAATATCTCCTGTACGGATACATTTCTGACATGTGGTAACTCTGTTTCTCGGCGGTATCTCCTGCCCTGTGAAATAAGGCTTAAGCGGAGCCATACCCGAGTTGATGAGCAGCAGCGAATTATCGTTGTGCGGTACCAAAGAAAAACTTTTCATGACAAGATGACCGTTCTTCTCAAAATAATCGAGGAACAGACGTCTTAATTCATTTACACCTCTTACCTGCATATAAAATAGACCTCTCGTTTGTTTAGTATCTAAAGCCGGTGCGGCCTTTTTCATGCTTTAGCACCGGTAAAAATCACAAAAATATTAATCGGCATCACTGATTTCTAATGATGATGAATCATCATCAGCTTCGATCTCGATCTTATTTGAAGCATCATCTGAAGAAGCATCGGTATTCTCTGAAACCTCTTCATCAGAAGCCTTTGTATCAGCAGTGTCAGAATTAGAATTATTGCAGCAGCATCCGCATGCTCCATCAACTATCTCGGGATCCTCGTCATCGGCATTGTCTCTGTTTGCCTCAGCCTGAGTATATTTTTCACAGCAGCAGCCGCAATCAAAATTAATATCATCTTCATCATCATGCTGCGTGAATTTATTTACAACGCTGTCAGCGGCATCGGCAGCCATCCCCATAAGCTCATGACCTATGTCCTTAATGTTATTGACCATTTCATCCTTTGCTGCCTCAGGATCTTCATCATAGCGTTCTTTGATTTCCTTAGCAGCATGATATACACCTGTTCCGGCAGTTTTTGCAATGCTCCCTGCATCAGAAACAACATTGCCGGCTGCTTCAAGGAGATCTCCTGCAGCATCTTTTATATCCTGTTTTTCCTTAATGGCGATATAGGTGCGCTTTGCTGCCTTTTTCACCTCTGCGGAATTTTTCTTGACATTTTTTATTTCTTCATCATTTGTATATGAGGCACCTGCATAATCCTTAAGATACTTTGCAATTCCTGCTGCAGCACCTGCTATAAGCATAGTTCCGAGCAAACCACCTGCTGTCTTCTTTGACATAACCTTTACCTCCTGAAAAAATTACAGATTTTCCGGTCCAAAGCTCTCCGGTAAAAGCTCCTCTAATCTGAATATCCTAAAGTCATCCTCAGATCTCGCTAATATGATCTTAAATTCCGTCGGATCGCAGAATTCACGCATGACCTGTCTGCAGACCCCGCACGGAGGAGCCCATTCATTAAGGATGCCTTTTTTATAATCCTCTGTCATAAGCTGTTCATGATGACAGCCGACAATGCATATAGCCTCAAACCCTCTGACGCCCTCAGAAACTGCTTTGAAGAATGCAGTTCTTTCAGCGCAGACTGTAGGTGTGAAGGAAGCATTTTCAATATTTACACCGTGATAGACCCTGCCATCTTTAGTAAGCAGGGCTGCCGACACGTTAAAATCGCTGTAAGGGGCATAACTGAGCGCAAGTCCCTTTATCGCGATTTTCGCAAGTTCTCTATATTCCATATATACCTCTTGAATACCCAAGGTGCCGTCGAACTTATAATAGACTCCCAGCTATATAGCCAGGTGGGAAATCGCAGAGACTGCTTCAGCGATCCGCTATAAAATAGCGGCCTGGCATCCACGCCATCAATATTGAAATCCCTTAAGTCACTTTGTGGAAGTATTTAAATAAGAACGTCGAACATCTCAGGTCAATTTAATATATCATAAAAAAACTTCATAAACAATAATTCACTTGTAATATATTTCGGATAAAACAAAAGGCTCATCTTACGATGAGCCTTACGCGTCGGGGTGACAAGATTCGAACTTGCGACCCCTTGATCCCAAATCAAGTGCTCTACCAAACTGAGCCACACCCCGCGAACGACGTTAATATTATCATAACATCGTTCTATCGTCAACACTTTTTTAAAGAAAAATAAAATTCAACTCCCTGATCTGTATTTCTGACACCGTATCCGCCCCCGTGAGCCTCCATTATAGCCTTAACTATACTTAGACCGATTCCGCTTCCTCCGTAAGCTCTTGTCCTTGCTTTATCGACCTTATAGAACTTTTCCCAAAGGTGCGGAAGGCTGTCATCATGGATCTGCCTGCCGTCATTATAGACATAGACAGTGACCTTATCCGGTTCATCATCTATTCTTACTATGATGTTTTTTTCTCCGTCCAAATGATTGATCGCATTGTTAAGATAGTTGGTATAAACCTCTTCTATCTTGAATTCATCTGCATTGACCGTAATATTATCCGGAAGCATAAGATGAACTATAGCATCCTTTTCATTAAGCTTTAATTTGAGAGATTCTGTAACGCTCCTTATAAGCGCACAGATATTAAACTCAGCTCGATCTATCTTATTGCTGCCGAATTCATAACTGATAAGCGAGATAAGCTGTCTTACCATCTTATCCATCTTGACAGATTCATCCATAATAACACCGCAGTAATAATCTCTGCTGTCCTTATCTTCGGCTATTCCTTCTACTAAGCCTTCAGCATAGCCTTCTATAAGGGCGATCGGTGTCTTTAGCTCATGTGTGACATTCGCTATGAATTCCTTTCTTGCCTCATCTACTCTTGTCTTCTCAATGATATCCGACTGAAGCTTCATGTTAGCCTCTTTAAGCTCCTTGATTGAACTGTCAAGCTTGTCAGACATTTTATTCATAGATTTACCGAGTAATCCGATTTCATTTATCTGCGTGCCTTCATAATGCTCTGAAAAATCCAGACCTGCCATTTTATCAGAAAGCTTTGCAAGCTTATTTACAGGGCGCGTGAGCCTGTCTGCAGCTACATAGAAGATAACCGAACCAATTATAAGGATCATCAAACCGGAAAAGAAAGTGAATTTGAGTGTGAGCTTTACACATTCCTTGATATTAGCAAGCGGCATTGACATAAGGAAAAAGGTGTCTCCGTCAGAGAAAACACCAAAGCACTCTATATAAGTGGTGCCTGATCTCCAGTCAAATATGCGCTGAGTTATATAGTTATCATTTTGCTTTAGTACCTTATAATGGCTGTCATCTTCCTTGAAGCTGAATAAAGAGCTTTTTTCTTTCGTGCTTTGAATACTGGAATAAATGCTCTCCATTATGCTTTCCGCTTTGGAATCAAGCGGTTTATCCTCTGATGCGCTTTCGGTCTCAGCTGTCATAGTTTCATCAATAACTGAAGATTCATTATCTGACGCTGTCGCTTCTGTATCTATTTCAGAAGACTGAGTCGGGTAAGCATCAGAATTATCATTTGAATCATTTTCACCGTCAAAAGACTCTGACATTTCAGAGTTCTCTGTTTCATTTACAGCTGCTGATCCGTCTTCATTCACAGCCTCCTCCGGCATATCATTCTGTGCTGCGGCTGACTCTGCATTTTCTTCTTCATTTTCTGCAAATGCTTCAACATCAGGAACAGAAAGACTTCTGTCGAACACATCCATATAGACATTCAGCTTATTCATAAGCCAGTTTGCCTCACGGCTGGTGGCTGCAGACATAGTCCTGTCGCTGCTCATCATAGCGATATCAATATTGGAGCGTTCGTTTAATGTCCTGAATATCGCTACTGTAGGGCTGTCTTCAATATTTTTATCATATTCCTCGTTTATAAGATCAAAGAGTGTCTCGTTATTGTCGGCGGCGAGCTCAACAGCTCTGTCTATCGTCATATAAGCGAGATCCATCATTTTGACTTTTTCGGTAAGATAATAGTTCTGCAGAAAGAACTTATTAAGTCCAAACAGCAGAACTAAGAGAGCGGCAAATATGGCCACGAATATCAATGTAAACTGTCTTTTCAGTGAACGCTTTATCAAAACTTAGTATCCTTATTCCTCTGAGAATTTATAACCCATGCCCCAAATAGTCTTAATCTGATCTCCGCATTCTCCAAGCTTAGCTCTGAGCTTCTTAACATGAGTATCTATAGTACGGGAATCACCGAAATAATCATAATCCCAAACATTATTGAGGATTTTTTCACGGCTTAAGGCAATGTTTTTATTTTGCATGAAATAGTCAAGCAGTTCAAATTCCTTATAGCTCAATTCTATAGGCTTTCCTGCAGCAGTGACAGTGTGTGATGTACGGTCAATAGTAACTCCGCCGCAGCTTATAATGTCTCCGTCCTGGGCATTTGACCTTCTTAAAATAGCTTCAACTCTGGCTGTAAGTATCTTAGGTGAAAAAGGCTTGGTAATATATTCATCACTGCCAAGCTTAAAGCCCTGAAGCTCGTCCTGCTCTTCACCTCTTGCAGTAAGCATGATAATAGGAACCTTTGATACCTTTCTGATGGTCTTAAGTACCTCCCATCCGTTCATTTTCGTCATCATAACATCAAGAATTATGAGACTTATGTCTTTATCGGCAAAAAACTTATCTACAGCCTCCTCACCGTTTGCGGCTTCAATAACCTCATAGCCCTTAATAGTCAGAAAGTCATTGATAAGCTTTCTCATTCTGTCTTCATCGTCTACAACAAGTATTTTAGTATTCTGCATATGCAACCTCTTTTAGTCTATCTCATTAATAAATCTTGACCGTTTTCTGAACGTATTGTAGAAGTTCTTTGTGTAAAAAATGTGAAGCTCTTCCTTTGCTCTTGTCATTGCAACATAAAACATTCTTCGCTCTTCCTCAAGCTCTGTAATGCTCCTGTTGATTCCCGGAGTAATCTTATCCATCGCCTCTATAATGTATACTACATCAAATTCAAGTCCCTTTGAAGCATGAAAAGTCATAAGTGAAATATTTCCTTCCAGAAATAAATCACTTGCCGCAATAATTGCTGCAGCCTTCGCTCCCGCCCTGTGAGTTCTGAAAAGAACTGCACAGGTTTTATCATCGCAATGTCTTTTAATATCAAGAATAATATAATGTGCGCATTCCTCGGATCCGTAAAAGCCTTTTATGTCAATGCCTTTTCCTCCGGATCGCGCAGCTTTTAGCTCTTTTTTATATCTGTTTTTATTGTGAGCAATAAGCTTAAGTGAAGCATTTACAATAGTTTCCTCAGATCGATAATTTGTCCTTAATGTGATAAGCTCTGCATCATTATAATATTCTTTAAAGCTTAACATAATTGACGGATCCGAGCCTCTGAAGCCGTATATGCTCTGATCGTCATCTCCAACTGCAAACACATTGTTATTCGGTGTGCCTATAAGCTTAATAATTTCAAACTGCAGTTTATTTATATCCTGAAATTCATCCAGTATAAGATACCTGAAGGTGTTTCTAAGCCAGTAAAGCACCTGCTCATCCCTTTTAATCAGTCTCAACATCAAAAGCAGCATGTCATCGAAATCAATAAGGCCTGAGGCATGCAAAAGGCTGTCATATTCAGATATTACTCTCTTTAGCTGATCTGAGCCGGAGAAATCCTCACAGTTTCCTATAGTACTGTTTTTCTTCTTTGAAATACGTGAAAGCAGTTCACTGTAATAGTCTGCAGTATATGCTTTATCCGGATATATTTCCGAAACAGCATGCTTTAATATCACTAAGCTTTCATTATGTGAAGCAAGCCTCGGAGTAAAATCCTTCACATATTTTTTTAAAACAGAAAGAAAAACTGAATGAAATGTGCCGAATGTCACGCGCTCTTTACCTTCACCTTTAATTCCGGTAAGGCGAACGTATCGGTTTTCCATTTCCTCAGCTGCTGCTTTAGTAAAGGTTATCGCCAATATATGGCGCGGCAAAACATTTTCTTTTTGCGTAAGCTTCGCGATTCGCTGTATTATGACTGTCGTCTTTCCGCTGCCGGGTCCGGCAATTATAAGCGCAGGGCCGCCTGTATGCTCTATGGCACGCTGCTGATCAATGTTAAATTTATTCATCAAAATATATTAACCGGGATTATTTATAGAAAAGAATAGGGATCAATTTACAGAAGAAGGATTTATTTTTTAGGAAATATCTAAATCCGCTTATATTTAAATTATCAGAATTGAAGTATTTAAGACAGGCATTTATATACGCAGGTATCCGCCCGCATATATAAATGCCTTAAATTATAAGATATAAGAATCAGTCATGCAAAACACTTAGATCATCAGCGTCTGTCATAATCTCTTCTTTCTCTGCGCACGCCTCTCGGACGACGCTCAAAGCTGCGCTCACGGTCATCATCTCTCGGGATCCATGTACCGTTTACATCTGAAGGACGCATAGAAAGATCTATCTTACCGTCTCTTGGATCAACCTTTATGACCTTAACGGTTACCTCGTCACCAAGCTTAACAACATCCTCAACCTTGCCTACATGGCTATCTGTAAGCTTTGAAATATGAATGAGTCCCTTCTTGTTAGGTCCGAGCTCAACCTGTGCACCGAAACTTAAGATATTAACTACCTTACCTGAAAGGACCATACCAACCTCTAAGTCGGTAACGATGCTCTCGATTATCTCGATAGCTCTATCGATCATCTCCTGATTTGTTCCGCAAACAGAAACATGTCCGTCATCCTCGATGTCGATAGAAACGCCTGTTTCCTCAATGATCTTATTGATAGTCTTGCCCTGCTTACCGACAACGTCACCGATCTTTGCAGGATCAATAGTAATTGAATTGATCTTTGGTGCGAACTCTGAAAGCTCCTCACGCGGCTCAGCAATAACAGGATTCATGATATTATCCATGATATAAAGTCTTGCTTCATGAGTACGGGCAATAGCTTCCTCAACGATAGGTCGTGTAAGACCATGGATCTTGATATCCATCTGGATAGCTGTGATACCCTTCTTTGTTCCGGCTACCTTGAAGTCCATATCTCCGAAGAAGTCCTCAAGCCCCTGTATATCTGTAAGCACGATGTAATCATCATCTGTATCTCCGGTAACAAGACCGCAGCTGATACCTGCAACAGCAGACTTGATAGGTACACCGGCAGCCATAAGTGAAAGTGATGAAGCACATACAGATGCCTGAGATGTAGAACCGTTAGACTCTAATGTCTCAGAAACAGTTCTTATAGCATAAGGGAATTCCTGCTCTGAAGGAAGTACCGGAAGGAGAGCTCTCTCAGCAAGTGCTCCGTGTCCGATCTCTCTTCTTCCCGGTCCTCTTGAAGGCTTAGTCTCACCAACTGAGTATGAAGGGAAGTTGTAGTTATGCATATAACGCTTTGATGTTACAGACTGATCGAGACCGTCGATCTTCTGTGCATCTGAAAGCGGTGCAAGTGTGCAGATATTAAGGATTTGTGTCTGTCCTCTTGTGAACATACCTGATCCGTGAACTCTAGGAAGGATATCAACCTCTGCTGCAAGCGGACGAATCTCTGAAACAGCTCTTCCGTCAGGTCTCTTGTGATCCTTTAAGATCATCTTTCTTACAGTCTTTTTCTGATACTGATAAACAGCCTCACCGAGTACGGCAAGCCATTCCTCATTATCAGCAAACTCTTCCTTAAGCTTTGCTGTAATAGCGTCAATATTCTTATCTCTTGTCTGCTTATCATCTGTAAATACAGCAGCTTCCATCTCTTCCTGAGGTACTATAGCCTTGATAGCTGCAAAGAGCTCCTCAGGAACAGCACATGAAACATACTCGTGCTTTGGCTTACCAACCTCTGCAACGATCTTATCCATCCATGCAATGATCTCCTGGTTTATAGCATGTGCCTGATAAATAGCATCGATCATAACATCATCAGCGATCTCATTTGCACCTGCTTCAATCATGATAACCTTGTCTCTGGTAGATGCAACTGTAAGTGCAAGATCAGAAACCGCCTTCTCGGCTGCTGTAGGGTTAAATACAAATTTGCCGTCAACAAGTCCCACCATAGTTGCTGCGCAAGGACCGTCAAAAGGAATGTCAGAAATGCTGGTTGCAAGTGAAGAACCGAGCATTGCAAGTACTTCAGGCGGACAATCCTGATCTACTGAAAGAACAAGATCATCAAGAAGCACGTCATTACGATAGTCCTTAGGGAATAAAGGTCTCATAGGGCGGTCGATAACTCTTGATGTAAGGATAGCATGCTCTGATGCCTTTCCTTCTCTCTTATTAAAGCCACCAGGGATCTTGCCTACTGCATACATCTTCTCTTCATATTCAACTGAAAGCGGGAAGAAATCTACGCCGTCTCTTGGCTCCTTGGAAGCTGTAGCTGTAGAAAGTATAGTAGTGTCTCCGTAATGCATCAGGCAAGCACCGTTTGCCTGTGCTGATACTCTTCCGATGTCTACTGAAAGAGTTCTGCCGCAAAGCTCCATACTGAAAGTCTTATATGGCTTGTCGTACAGCTTGGATGTTGTTCCGAAATTTAATTCCATCTTGTCTCCTTTTACACGTTTTCCTGTGTCTGCAGATATATGCCCTCTGATTTCGCGTGCGATATCCATCTTTAAGTCATAATTCATCAAATAAAAAGACTCTGCAGACGAGCGTGTATATAAATAAATAAAACATACCTCACTCGGTCATACAAAGTCGATTTTATACTTATTGAACCTCGTAGTCAAGCACAGCTGACACGGTCAACCATGTATTTTCTTATGTTCCTTAATATGCTCAACCTTGAGATTATACATTTCACGGTCAATATCCCGCTTCATTCGCGCTTCTTCCTTTAGCTGCATTGCAAGCCAGTCATGATTTCTGTCTTCCATGCCGGAAACATTGCCGTCTTTAAGCTTAAGTCCTCCGCCTTCGGCATGCTTATATCCCGGCATGCCTTTTCTCCACGGTGAGGTGCCTTCATCTGATTCAGATCTCTCCTGAACATTATTAATGATACCGCCGGCTCCGGACAATATTTTCTGTCCTGTATCTGCAGATGATGAAGAAGAATTAAATGAGCTCGCATGCTTCCTGACAGTTGCTGTAAACTTGCTTAATGAATCAGCGTTCTTTGATGAGCCTTGCCCGTTCTTTCTTTTTGTAATTATCGATAACAATATAAAAAGATATACGGCAATGATAATAATAATACTCATTTTAGATTATTCCACAGTATCCTTAAGTGCCTTTAATGTACCTGCAAGATTGGCAATATCCGAAGGAACTACAAGCTTGGTAGCCTGACCGTCAGCCATCTTCTCGGCTGCCTCAAAGCTTCTTATTGTAAGGAACTTATCTGTAGGATCAGCCTCATTGATAAGTCTGATACCCTCTGCCTTTGCTCTCTGTACTGCCAAAAGTGCCTCAGCCTCACCCTGAGCCTCACGGATACGCTGTTCCTTAACTGCATCGGCTCTAAGTATCGCAGCCTCTTTTTCACCCTCTGCAAGAGTGATCGCAGACTGCTTCTTACCCTCTGCGGTAAGGATAGCTTCACGTTTCTCTCGCTCTGCCTTCATCTGCTTTTCCATGGCTTCCTTAATTGACTTAGGCGGGTCTATGTTCTTGACCTCAACTCTGCTGACCTTGATACCGTACTTATCTGTAGCTTCATCAAGGATGGTCGTTATCTGTCCGTTGATCTCGTCACGTCCTGTAAGCGTCTCGTCAAGAGTCATTGAGCCGACAATATTTCTGAGTGTTGTTGCAGAAAGGTTTTCGATTGCTGCAATAGGTCTCTCGAC
This sequence comes from Lachnospiraceae bacterium, assembly GCA_022768465.1. Classification (GTDB taxonomy): domain Bacteria; phylum Bacillota; class Clostridia; order Lachnospirales; family Lachnospiraceae; genus Avilachnospira. The sequence goes on along the minus strand of JALELZ010000002.1, from coordinate 87,299 downwards.
TCCGTATGCAAAGCTCTTCGGATCAAAAATACTGAAGAACACGACTGAGTCCACCATCATTGTAACATTGTCCTTGGTAATAACAGGCTGCGGTTCAAAATCGGCAACCTGTTCCTTTAATGATACCTTCTTTGCGATCCTGTATAATACCGGGATCTTGAAATGAATTCCGGCCTCCCATGTGGTGTGGTACTTTCCTAAGAATTCTATGATCCAGGAATTAGCCTGCGGAACTATCTTTATACAGGATGCAAGAAGCATGATCACTAATATAATAAAAATCAAAGTGAAAAGTACTTTACCGATTATAAACATATATTATCCTCCGTTATGTCAATGATTTCAGCTCAAAATGCTGTCAAAGCCCTTGGCTGCCTCCTCCATAAATCCGGCAATCTGAGGCGTGATAAATTTCTGCTGCATATGGATTATCTTAACTTCCTGGAAGAACTCATGATCTCTGAGCTTAAGCTCCGCGCACTTACCTTCCCTTAATGACTTATCAGCCGAATATCTCGGGATAACAGTTATATAGTCCGATTTCTCGCAGATTTTTCTTGCCATGCTGCAGCTTTGAATGTAAAGATTCGGTTCAACCTCTACATGACTGCCTGCAAGAGCTTTTTGGAATTCCACCTTATACGGCGCGTCGTCCTCCATGAAAATGTATTTCTGATTGCGGAAGTCTTCCGGATCCAGAACCACCTTTGATGCAAGCGGATTGGAATTGCCTGTAACTATAGCAACCTTGGCATGCTTTGAATAATACTCATGAAGCTTGGAATTTTCCAAAGCACTGTCAATAAGACATGCAAAATCCACTTCATTTTTAGCAAGCATTTTTTCAAGATTGGCTGTTGATTCTACAGTTACAGAAACCTTAACCTGCGGAAAACGCTCCTGATAGCTCATAATAATTTTCTGAAATGTGGTATCAAACAATGACTGTATAAATCCCACATGAATCGTTCCGGCAAGCTCGCTCTCAGCAACCTTGAAATTTGAAAGAGCTTCTACCGCAGTCACAACATTATGTGCATAAGGTACAAGGTTCTCTCCGTACTGAGTAAGAACTATCTTCTTTCCTATCCTGTCAAACAGCTTAACGCCAAGCTCTTCCTCAAGCTGGCTTATCTGCACGCTGACCGTAGACTGGCTGTATCCGAGTATCTCGCCTGTTTTTGTAATGTTTTCCGATGATGCGACCTGGAGAAACGTGTAGATATTCCTTATGTTCATAAAAATATTATCCCCTTAAAGATTCTTATGTACTTATATTCGCCTTTGTTCCTTATTACTAAATTAATATATCAAAAAATATAATATAGCGATTACTGCATTATAACAGCAAATTCTGTCATATTCTACAAATTTCGAATTTGAATACATAATAATCTGTGTAAGTGTCAGCCGCTATACAGATTATTTAATATATGTCATTATATTCAATAATTACAACTCGCTGACAATTGATAACTTCTGAAATGTTTATTCGCTTCTTAGCGCGTCTATAGGATTAAGTTTAGCCGCACGCCTTGCCGGCATATAGCCAAATATCAATCCGATTCCTACAGAAACACTGAAGGAGATCAATACAGCACTTATTGTCGGAGTACATTTAATGCCTATTGCAGTTCCGATAACAGATGTAAATGCAGAACCGACTATAATTCCTATTATTCCTCCTATGGTACTGGTCACTGCTGCTTCTATTACAAACTGTATCATAATAGCCATTCTTTTGGCACCCAATGCCTTTCTGATACCTATCTCTCTTGTTCTTTCAGTTACAGAGACGAGCATTATATTCATTACACCTACCCCTGCTACAAGAAGAGATATACCGGCAATGCCTCCGAGCATAAGAGAAAGACGGCTGATCATAGAATTCATTTCCTTAAGCATTGATGAATTAGCATATACACTGTAAAGATCACTGCTCATAAATATCGAATCGAGATAATTTTCAAGATCAGCTGTAGCCTCTTCAGATCTTTGCGGATCTCTTACAGAGACAATAAAATTAGAGACTCTTCCGCTCTTAGATATTTTTGCCGCCGTAGAATAAGGTATCCATGCAAAATCATCCATGCCTCCGGCTTCAAAATAAGTTGGATCCTGTTTTTCAACAACTCCTATTATTTCAAAAACATTTCCGTTTATCTTTACCTTCTGTCCGACAGCAGCATCAGCACTGCCAAACATGTACCATGCGGTATAATAGCCCATTACGGTAACTTTGTTGGCATTTACCATATCTGAATATGATAAATTTCTGCCTGCCTGAAGCTTATATCCTTTTATATTAAGATAATCCTCCGAGTAGCCTCCTATTGAGGTATAGCTCATTGATTCACTGCCGTTTTTAAGGTTACCGGGCATGTCTGCGGTAGGTGTCATATAGGCATACAGATCACTGTGCTCGCCTATATAATCATAAAATTCATCGGTATCAAGTGACCTGGATGCAGTATTTGTTACATAAACATTTATCTGGTCAACGCCCATATCCGAAAAGCTCGCTATCATGGAATTCATGTATCCATGTACTATAGAGACCAGCATTATTACCGAGGCAACACCTATAATAATGCCGAGCATAGTCAGAAAAGAGCGCATTTTATTGCCCGCTATTGAGCGCAGCGCCATTTTAAAGCTTTCCATATTCCTCCGAACTTCCGTCAAAGGTTATTTTACCGTCCATGATCTGTACGACTCTTCTTGCCTGCATTGCAAGTGTCGGGTCATGAGTGATCATAACAATGGTGTTTCCTTCGGAATTAAGCTGTTTTATATAAGAAAGCACTTCCTTTGAAGTCTTTGAATCCAGGGCTCCGGTAGGCTCATCCGCAAGTATTATGGATGGTGAGCCTGCAAGAGCTCTTGCTATAGAAACTCTCTGCTGCTGACCGCCGGAAAGCTGATGAGGTTTGTTTTTTGCCTTGTCAGTCAGTCCGACCTTTTCAAGCTCACGCATAGCTTTTTCCCTGCGCTCGACTGCCTTTACACCCTGATATAAAAGCGGCAGTTCAACATTTTCAAGAATGCTCAGCTTTGGCAGAAGATTGTACTGCTGAAAAATAAAACCAAGCATATGATTCCTTACCTCAGCAAGCTCATTATCGCTCATAGAACTTGTGTCCTGTCCTCCGAGGAAATAATTACCGCTTGTAGGCACATCAAGAGCTCCTATGATATTCATAAGCGTAGATTTGCCGGAACCGGATTTGCCGACTATTGCAACAAATTCACCTTTATAAATGTCAAGGTCGATGCCGTCATTTGCATGAACTTCCTCATCGCCCATCTTATATATCTTGTAAATGCCTCTGAGGCTTATGAGCGGCTCAGTGCAGGCGTCAAATTTTGCAGCTTCCATCTTACTCCTTAATAGCCCGGTCCGCCGCCGTCAGGAGGAGGTCCGCCGTAGCCGTCATCGTAATACATTCCGTAGCCAAAATCCATGCCTGACATAGAATCCTTAACATATACCTCCTGACCCTCGCTGAGTCCCGAAAGTATCTCTACGTAGCTATTGGATATGATTCCTGTCTCAACCTTAACCGCAGTAAATCCTTCCGGAGCATCGCCAAGATAATCATCACCTGACGATTCATCAGCATTTTTATTATCATTGCCAGGGCTTTCTAAGGAAGTAGCCTTAACATAGACAATATCCCCTCTCTGCAATGCATTAGCAGGTATATAGAGGGTATCCTCTGCTTGTTCAAGGATAATGACTCCGTCAACATTCATGCCCGGAAGCAGTTCTCCAGGCTGATCCATAGTTACTACGACCGGATAAGTAGTCACACCGTTGGATGCAGAACCGTTAAGTCCGACATTGGATACATGCCCGCTGAAGGTCTTTTCCGGAAAGGCGTCTGCTGTAACCTTTACCTTCTGTCCTACCTTGACCTTGCTGATATCAAGCTCGTCAATACTCATCTGGAAGGTAAGCTCTGAAAGATCATAAATAAGCGCAAGCTCATTGGAGCTGTTGGAGTTATTGCTGATCTTGTCTCCTGCCTTCATTTTCTTTGTAATGACCTGACCTGAAATCGGTGCGGTAATAGTATATTTATCAACTGTATCATTCATTGATGAAACATTATTTTCCGCATCAACGAGTGTATTCTTTGCCTGATCAAGCTGTTTTGCGGCTTCACTTTTAGCATTGTTTAAGGTATCGGCCGTTATTAAAAATAAAGCTGTACCATTTGTTACAAACTGTCCTTCTGTGATAAGCACCTTTGATATCTTTACCGATGAAGGAAGCTCCGCCTTAAGCTGGCCGTTTAAATACGGCTCAAACGCTGCATCTGATATCGAATGAAGGTCTCCTGTATAGGCAACTGCTCTGTCTGAAGTCGAGAGACCTCCCGGATTGGCTACAACTATGTCGATATATTTAACCATTGTTCCGCTGTTAATGCTCTCAATAAGATCACTTTTAGATTCAACGCGGCCCGGCATCGTTTCCCCGGTATCAGAAAGCTCAACGGCAACGTTTTGTCCGACAGAAATTGCATCGGCGTCAGTATTAAGAAATGCGAGTCTGAGCTTCATCATGTTATCGTTATAGAGCTCAGCTAAAGCTATATCCGAACCTCCTACGGAATCTCCTGCTTTTATAGTGATATTTTTGACATAGCCTGTCTGCTGAGATCTTACAGTACCGCCTCCAAGCTCGGAAACAGCCTTCTTATAGTCTTTTTCAGCCAGCTCATAATCCTCTTTTGCAGTTTCAAGGCTTCTTGATGCTGAATCCACATCCTTTGTAATATCTGAGTTATCGATTACAAAAAGCACCTGTCCTTCTTCTACCTGATCGCCCTCTTCAAAATCCGCAGAAAGTATTTCTCCGGTAACAAGCGAGGTTATCGTATAGGTATTTTTAGGAGAAAGCGTACCTGACGATGTAAGCTCGTTAGATATCTCTCCGCGCATAACAAAGTCAGTATTAACAACGCTCGTATCCATGGCAGACATAGCAGCCTGCTTTTTTTTATGCACGATAAAAAATATGACAGCGATAAGTACGGCTGCCGCTATAAGCACCGCTATCCTGCGCTTTTTAGAAAGCTTAGATATTTTTATCTTATTCTTTATATCTTTAATATTCATTCCTATATTTATTCCAAAATATTATGTTTATAGGTTTCAGCTGCCTGATTCAGTGCCTGTGGAGCCTGAGGAATTTGCACCTCCGGCAGAGCCCGGCTCCGCTTTACTCTTATAATGTCCGGAATTTTCCGCAATAATGGTTCCGACAGTGCTGCCGTCTGTATTCCTGTTCCACTTTACAACAGCAACAGCATAAGGATTGGAATTATCCTCTCCGTCATCATTAGGATCATATGTAGTTCTGCAGATAAGAACACAGTAGTCACCTACCCCGATATCTCCGTTAAGCGAGAACATGAACTTGACCTCAGAGCTGTTAAGCGTGTATTTAACGCTGTCAATATATACGGCAGAAGGTGCGGCAATGTTTTCATTGTCATAAACAATGCTCGTAACCTTACCCTGAACACAGTGGTACGTATTATTTCCTGTATCAGAACCGTATGCCCAAATAGTTCTTGCGCTTTCATTGTAATAAACAATTACCCAGCCGTTTGAACGTATCTGGCTTTCAAGATACATTCTTCCGAACTGACCAGAATTCTGACCGTTAAGGTAGTAAGCAGCTCCGGAAAGATCAAACGGAATAGATTTCTTGAGCTCATCAACGCTCTTAATAAGAAGCGGTCCGCTTAAATTGCTTTCAATTACATTTGTTGCGTTAAGCTCACCGTCAGAACCCAAAGTAAGGTCTATGGCAGAACCGTAGATGCTTCCGCCGCCCTTGGTATTTGTCCTGAGCAGATTGTAAATTATATTAATGCTGTCACGCTTTGTCAGAGTATCTGTACCCTTTGAAGCATTTACACCGTCTGAAAGCTTAAGACTCTTAAAAAGAGAAAGTCTCTCCTGCGAAATGTTGCTTGAAAAGTCACTGTCCTCATAGCCTAAAAGCTTAATTACGGCTCTGACGGCATCATTAAGTGTGACGGCTTCCTCAGGTGCAAAGCGTCCGCCGAGTCTGGTGCGCATCCAGCCGTTTGTAAGCGCAGTCTTTATATACTGCGCACCGCTGTAGGTCGATGCAACATCATTGGCAGCAGCCGATGTTATCAAAGTATTCGCAGTATCCTTATATGTGCTTGAAAGCACCAAAAGCTTTGCAAAATCAGCTCTCGTACATATTTCTTCGGTATCATAGCCTGAATCTGCGGCGCCGATAGCCTTAAGCACGCTTATTCTATAGCTCTGAGATCCGCTTCCTAAGGTCGCTGCATAAGCCGGAATAGTGTTTACTCCCAATACAGCTGCAAGCGACATAATTATAAGCCTGTTCTTAATATTGTTTTTCTTTCTCATAGTTTTATCCGCATTAATATAAATATAGTTTAAATTACTCTAAGCAACACTAATTACACTTAATTATATAATATTTACAAAATGTGTTTTACTGTTGATTAATTTCTTTATAATTCCTTACACTTTTTAGAAAAGCGGAGCAATTATCTTAAGCATTCTTCCGACAAAAAGCCTTGATTTCGAATATTTATATAACTTTTCCATGGTGATAATCTCACAATCCTTTAGGGACTCCAAAAAGCTTTTTTTCATATCCAACACTGCTTTCTCATTATAAAGGAATACAGCATTTTCAAAATGAAGATACAGACTTCTGTAGTCAAGGTTTATCGTTCCGCAGACTCCCTTTATATCGTCACATATAAATTCCTTGGTATGAACAAAGCCCGGCATATATTCATATATCTCAACGCCGCCGTCAATAAGCTCATAATAATATGCATGAGCAAGCCAGAATGCATACGGCTTATCCGGAATATGCGGAAGCATTATCTTGACATCGACACCTCTTTTTGATGCGAACACCAGTGCCTGAACCATTTCGTCATCAAGAATAAGATAAGGTGTACAGATATAAAGATATTTAGAGGCAGTGTTTATTATTGAACAATAAACATTCTCTCCTACCTTTTCGTCATCCAAAGGGCTATCCGCATACGGAATAACAAATGAATGTCTGCCGATGTTATTATTTTCATCATGGAGTTCATTACTGCTGTGCCTGATATAATATTTCTCATAATCAAGCCTGCAGCAATTTTCAAGCTTGAGTTTTTTACGTTTAGCAGGAGGAATAAATGTCGAGTTCCACGTCTGCAGGAACATCATGCTGAACGAATTGACAGCAGGGCCCTTTATCATGATTCCGGAATCCTTCCATGTTCCGAACCTGAGCTCAATATTTGCGTATTCATCAGCAATATTAATTCCGCCTGTAAATGCTGTCTTTCCGTCAATAACACATATCTTTCTATGGTCTCTGTGATTCTGGTATGACTCAAGCATAGGCTTAAGCTTGGAAAAGACCTTTGTATGGATCCCGGAATCATTAAGCTTCTTCTCAAATGAAAACGGCAGATTCTTTACTGTATTTGTACCGTCATAAATAAGGTAAACCTTAACGCCCTTATCTGCTTTCTCCTTGAGAATGTTAAAAAGCATGTCTGATATTGTTCCGAAGCTTATTATAAAATATTCCATAAAAATGAATTTTTCAGCCTTTTCAAGCTCATTGAATAAGCTTTCAAAAAAAGGAATGCCGTCATCATAATGAACCGCCTTGCTGCATTCAAATGCAGGAAAGCCACAAGTCGATGAAAGATATTTTGACAATCCTGAAAGATCACTGTTTTCAGCATCTATATTGCGCTGAACTGCCTGATCCTGACGCATGAAAGGACCTGATCTTTCTATCTCTTGAGCTATAGCCTTATTCTTGAGATAAACCACACCCTGAAGCTTATAGTAAAGAAAGAAAAGTCCGCCGAAAACAGGCAGACCGAGTATCGGCACTATCCATGCTATCTTAAGGTTAGAGCCTATTGATTTACTGTTTACAATGATAAATGTTTCAACAATTGAAAGCAGGATAAAAAAGCCGTATGCAAGCCTATTGTTAAGATATGTAAAAACCGCATACAGAATTCCTATCTGAATAGAAAGAAAAATCAACAGCAAGGTAGTTCTTGAGAACAAAGCTCTGAACAAAAACCATGATTTTTTATGTACCTTAGGTTCAACAGGGTTTATCATGCCTAAAAACTTCATCTCCCTTTATCATGATGTAAATTTTTATTATACACTGAAAATGTGACATTTTTATATACAGTTTCCGGTATTGAAAACATCTGCAGCTAAAATATACCGTAAAGATATCTGTCATAATTTGAAAGATTGATATCATTTACGGCATATATATTAAAAAGAAATTCGAATAACCTTCGTATCAATCAGCAGCTGAGAACGGTATTATAGGAAGATAATCATATTCCGGCTCCCAGGCATAGAAGTCGTCGACAGACACAGACGATTCGGTTGAATCTTCGATATCCCAACTGCCGCTCATATTATAATATACAACAGCATAAGCATCATCACCGTCCAAAGAACATATAAAATAAAATTCATTGCAGACAAGTGCAGTACCGTCATCATTAAAATAATAAATTCCTTTGCCGTATTCCGAGGCACTGTGATAATCATCATAGAAAAAGCTTCCATTTTTTACACGTGCATAGTTTTCTCCAAACTCACCGAATACCATATGCGGCTTGCCATCAACCAATGTGAAAAGGTCTGTCAGAAATGCACCGTATTCATTTACAGTTCCTATTGCAAGCTCAGGTATTCCGTCATAATTAAGATCCTTAAGCGCGTAACCCGTCATGTCCGAAGCCTTACCGCCATAATTATCTTCCATTTCAATGGCGGTAATAAGATAATTCATCTCTCCTGATCCGTCAGTATCAGTCAGCGAAAATGAACGAGGATCATCTGCCAGTAAGCTGAAACGTAAAATCAAATCATCATATGCAGTTATTGGTACGGATTCTGTTTCTGATACTGATCCTAAAGTCTCAGTTCCGGATATGAGTTCTGCATCCGCTGCAGCCGTCTTAGCTGTATTTTCTGCCTCAGCCGTAGTTTCAGACTCTGCGATAGTCTCTGCGCCGATATTTGATTCAACAACCGATGTCTTTCCGCAGGCTGTAAGCGAAGCTGCCAGCGAAAATGATATAAAAAGCAAGTTGTGTTTTCTCATGGCATCCTCCTTCCTTAATTGTTGTCAGACATATTATAAGAAACCAGAATGACTATCGTCATTTACAATCGTCAATATATAAGAATGTTTCAGTCATTATCTGAAATTTGTTCAATATATCTACAGTATTCCATATGTATCGGGATAAAGCAATTTTTTGTTATGTTTTTTCATTTACGCTATAAGTCCGGCTATTCTCATACAGCTGTATATCAAACTGCAGTGACAGATTTTAAGAACAAAAAAGCCCGGAAAGGATATTATCCTCCGAGCTTTTAAAGCAAGATTAAATTATCGTTCCTCTCTGAAGTAGTTGAGTCCGAGTGACTCCGGCGGCTGATCCTCTCTGCGTCGTCTCATTGAAACGATTACAAGCACTACAGCCGTGGCGATATATGGAACTATCTTATAAATCTGAGTAGGAAGGAACGCTAACGGCAGTCGCAGATAAAGAATAAGCAGTCCTCCGAAAAGTATCGATCCCCAAATAGCATTGAGCGGTCTCCACAAACAGAAAATAACAAGTGCAACAGCTACCCAGCCTTCACCTGCAAGTGCGTTGTGATTCCATACACAGCCTGCGATAGTCATTGTATGAACCATTCCTCCGAGTGCTGAAATACCGCCTCCGAGACAGGTTGCAATGTATCTGCAGCGAGTAACATTGATACCGGCAGCGTCAGCTGTAGACGGTGATTCTCCGACAGCTCTGAGGTAAAGTCCCTTTCTTGTATGATTCATAAACCACCACATTAACACGACTATAACTACACCTATATAGACAAAGAAATTGTAGCTGAATAAGATTTCACCGAGTACAGGTATTTTCTGCATTGCCTTAGGGAATACAGCGCCTGAGAATGCACTCTTAAGCGAATTGCTTACTGAAACATTTCCGCCTACTTTGAGTCTCATAAGCTCTCCGACGAACTGTCCCACACCGGTACCGAATATAGTAAGTGCAAGGCCTGTAACATTCTGATTGGCACGAAGTGTTACCGTAAGGAAGCTGAAAATAAGTGAACCCAGAACACCGGCTAAGAAAGCACATATAAATGCTATTGCAACAGCTATAAAGCCAACAGCCGAATCTCCAGCAATATTGTCATAAACAAATGCTCCGCAGAGTCCGAATGCTCCGCCCATGAACATAAGACCTTCGACTCCGAGGTTTAAGTTTCCGGATTTTTCTGTAAGTATCTCACCGGAGGTACCGAAAAGAAGCGGTGTGCCGTTAAGTACGGCAGCCTTGATAAGACCGATATAATTAAAGCTCATATTCGTTATACCTCCTTTCCGGCATTGTTATTATCCGAATCAGCACGCTGAGCGGCTGCAGCCTTTTCTGTCTTAGATGTCGTACTGTTCTTTTCTTCCGAATGTCTAAGGCTCAGCTTATAGTTAATGAAGAACTCACAGCCAAGCAGACAGAAAAGTAAAAGTCCTTTAATTATGCTGGATACAGATGACGGTATTGCAAGACCGGTCTGCATACTTGAAGCTCCCTTGCTTAATACTCCGAATAACAATGATATAAGTATCATAGCAAACGGATTAAGCTGAGCAAGCCATGCAACCGTTATCGCAGTAAATCCGACACCGTCCGCAACGTCCGCATAAAGCGTCTGGTTTGCTCCTGATGAAACCATAAAGCCAACAAGACCGCAGATAGCGCCTGAAAGGCATGCAGTACGAACTGTTATCTTAGTTACATTCATTCCTGCATATCTAGCAGTATTTTCCGATTCGCCGAGTACCGAAATCTCATATCCGTGCTTTGTGTAATTCATATATACAAATATAAATGCCACAAGAAGAAGCACTATTATCCATCCGCAGTGAACTCCGAATACCTTAGGAAGAACTGCAGCAGGTGCAAAGTTCGGTATAACCTGAGAGCCCTGCTTACCTTCCCACGGACCACCCTGCAGCCAGCCGACTATACCTATAGCAATATAGTTAAGCATGAGAGTGAATAAGGTCTCGTTAGTCTTCCACTTAGCCTTAAATATAGCCGGAAGACCAGCCCAAAATGCGCCCATAAGCATTGCTGCAATGCCCATAACAGGAAGTAAAAGTCCTGAATTCCAGTTTTTTCCGAAGTTGATGGCAAAAAATGCAGCTGCCATAGCACCTACGGTGATCTGACCCTCAGCACCTATATTCCAAAACTTCATCTTAAAGCAAGGTGCAAGAGCAATTGCAGCTCCGAGAAGCGGTGTTGCAGTCTTAACGACCTGCTTGATACCGCTCTTTTTACCGAGTGCTCCGGTTATAAGAGTTTTATACGCCTCAGCCGGATTGGCTCCTGCAGCCATGAATATAAGGCAGCTGAGTAAAAGTGCAACTATAAATGCAGCTAAACGTATGCACCATATCATCCTTTTGTCGGCATTTTCCCTTTTGGAAATATGGATCAAAGGTGTTTTTTCATTCATTATCTCCTATTCTCCTCTCCACCGACACTTGTCATCAGCAAACCTATTTCCTCCTTGGTAGTCGTACGGGCATCAACAATACCTGATACCTTTCCGCCGCAGAGCACCAGAATTCTGTCGCAAAGATCAATAAGAACATCCAGATCCTCTCCGACAAATATAACTGCAGTACCTTTCTTCTTCTGATCTGCCATAAGGTTGTAGATAACATACGAGGTATTGATATCAAGTCCTCTTACGGCATAGGCGCTCATAAGTACTGAAGGAGATGTTGCTATCTCACGTCCTACAAGAACCTTCTGAACATTTCCTCCGGAAAGCTTTCTGACCGGATACTCTATATCAGGCGTAGCGACCTCAAGGAAATCATAGACCTGCTCCGCAAGCTCTCTCGGCGCTTTTTTGTCTATGAAAAAGCCCTTGCTCTTATTCCATGAACGAAGCATCATATTACCGGTCATTCCCATGCCGCCTACAAGACCCATACCGAGTCTGTCCTCAGGAACGAATGCAAGTGCGACACCGGCATCCTTGATCTCCATAGGGGACTTTCCTACAAGCTCCTCCGGGTGTTTGCCTTCAGGACTGTATATAATAGAACCGCTGTCTATCCTTCTGAGGCCTGCAACAGCTTCCAAAAGCTCCTTTTGTCCGGATCCGGCAATGCCGGCGATACCCAATATCTCGCCGCCGTATGCTATAAAGCCTACATCATCAAGTCTTGCTACTCCATTCCCGTCCTTACAGGTAAGTCCTGCCACAGTAAGTCTCGGCTTAATGTCAACAGGCTCAGCTCTGTAAATATTAAGCTCAACCTTCTTTCCTACCATCATCTCGGTAAGCTCAGCTTCACTGGTCTCGTTTGTTCTGACTGTTGCTATATGCTTTCCTTTTCTTAAAACAGCAACAACGTCAGAGATCTCCATAACCTCGTTAAGCTTATGTGTAATTATTATGATAGATTTACCGTCAGCCTTCATGGCTCTCATGACATTAAAGAGCTTTTCTGTCTCCTGAGGAGTAAGTACAGCTGTTGGCTCATCAAGTATAAGAATATCCGCGCCACGGTAAAGTACCTTTATGATTTCGACTGTCTGCTTCTCTGAAACAGACATATCGTATATTTTCTTATTTGGATCGATCTCAAAGCCGTATTTCTCACTGATTTCTCTAACCTTATCAGCAATAACCTTAAGATCCAGTTTCTCTGCACCATCAATACCCAAAATGATATTTTCGGCAGCAGTAAAAACATCAACAAGCATAAAGTGCTGATGTATCATACCGATACGATTCTCGAAAGCATCCTTCGGGGAACGTATCATGACGGGTTTCCCGTCTATAAGAATTTCTCCGCTGTCAGGGAAATAGATTCCCGCAAGCATGTTCATAAGTGTTGTTTTGCCCGAACCATTCTCTCCGAGCAAAGACATGATGACACCTTTGTCAAGATAAAGATCTACATCATCATTGGCTGCAACGTCGCCGAAATATTTAGAAATTCCGCGGAATTCAACTGCGTGCGTATTTTCCAATATCTCATCCCCCTGATAACAAACATTCCAAACTACATATAAGAATTAAGAACGGGACATGACCCGCATAAGTGTGCCATGTCCCGTAAAAGTCCTAAAAGAAATTAATACTTTTCGTTGATAAGCTCAATTCCGTCGATTCTCTCTGAGAATGAAGGAGCTGACTTATAGTAGGACTCATGATAGTATCCGTCAGATACAGCATCAGTATCGTCATCTGTTGCATCAAAATCTGCATCAATGTCAACCAGTGAGCTCTCAAGAGTCTTTCCGTCAACTGTGAAGGTTGATGTATCGAATACATGAAGCTCGCCTGACTTGATCTTCTCCTCAGCCTCTGCGATTGCCTCTGCTGTTCCAGGAGCTGCAACTGCCTCGTTAAGATCTGTAAGCTTAATATCGCCATCTGCTACACCGTGCTGCATGTAATCCTGATCAACTGTTCCGCCGTTAGCAAGTGTCTCGATAACGTATACGAAATAGTTTGTCCAGTCAATACGTGAAGAAACGATTGATGAATCAGGAGCAACGTCTACCATTGAGATATTGTATCCAACGCTGTATACATTGTTCTCCTGAGCTGTAGTTGAAGGTGTTGTTGCGTCTGAGTGCTGTGAAATAAGTACTGCACCTCTGTCGATAAGATCCTGAGCTGTCTGAGCCTCTACTGCAGGATCTCCCCATGAACCGATGAACTCAACAAGCATCTTTACGCTTGGGCAAACTGACTTTGCTCCAAGATAGAATGCTGTATAGCCTGAAACAACCTCTGCGTATGTGTAAGCTCCAACATAACCCATAACAGCCTCATCCTCTGTGATGTCGCCGTTTTCGATCATCTCATTAAGCTTCATACCTGCAGCGATACCTGCAAGATATCTTCCCTCATAGATTGATGGGAAAGCATTAACAGTATTCTCAAGCTCATCTGACTTAGATGTCTCGTTTGTAAGTGCACAGAAAAGTGTATCAGGATAATCTGCTGCTACTGTAAGCATAGCAGGCTCCATACCGTATGAGTTAAGGATAACTGCTGCACAGCCTGAATCTGCAAGCTCTTCACAGTCAGCTGCTACAGGATCTCCTTCAGGATGATCATATGTGTAAACCCACTCAACATTGATGCCCTTCTTAGCAAGCTCTTCCTTAGCTGCATCAGCTGCCATATAGAAGTTGCGGTCATAAGCCATGTTGTCGTTACCGATACAGATCATACCGATCTTGATATCCTTGGTCTCGCCGGCTTCCTCTGTAGCCTCTGTCTCTTCAGCCTCAGTCTCCTGTGATTCAGGTGCCTTTGTTTCAGCTGTGCTTCCGCCGCATGCACAAAGACCGAATACCATAGAAGCAGCTAAAACGATTGATAAAGCTTTTTTCATTTTCTCCTCCCAAAATCATATGCCTGAAAAATCAGACAAATAACATTTGCAGCCCGTTGTGCATGGTGCAGTCTGAAAAAAGGCCGCAAAACATCCGCAAAACGGGTCACCTAACAAAACACTTTTAAAGAATAATTCATCAAAAATGTTTTGTCAATATTATGCAACTGCACTTAGAAGAAAACAGATAGATTTTTATCAGACAAAAACCGCTGCCTACGGAAATACCATAAACAGCGGTCAAATAATAATTATATTCTAAAGAAATCAGAGTGTTCCGATCACAGCCTTAAGCTCATCAACCTTATCCAGCTTCTCCCATGTGAAGTCCTCATCTTCTCTTCCGAAGTGTCCGTATGCTGCGGTCTTCTTATAAATAGGTCTGAGAAGGTCAAGATCCTTTATGATCGAATATGGTCTTAAATCAAATACCTTGAGAACAGCCTCTTCGATCTTATCACTAGGATATTTTCCTGTTCCGAAGGTATCTACCGTAACAGAAACCGGCTTGGCAACACCGATAGCGTATCCGGCCTGGATCTCACAGCGCTCTGCAAGTCCTGCAGCAACTATGTTCTTAGCAATATGTCTGAGAGCATATGCTGCTGAACGGTCAACCTTTGTCGGATCCTTTCCTGAGAATGCTCCGCCGCCGTGTCTTGCAGCTCCGCCATAGGTGTCTACGATGATCTTTCTTCCTGTAAGTCCTGTATCTCCCTCAGGTCCTCCGATAACGAAACGTCCTGTAGGGTTGATGAAATACTTTGTCTCATCATCAAGAAGCTCTGCAGGTATGACCTTCTTGATAACATCCTCGATCATATCCTTTCTGAGCTCCTCAAGGGAAACACTCTCGGAATGCTGTGTAGAAAGAACAACTGTGTCAACTCTGAACGGCTTACCGTTCTCATCGTATTCAACAGTTACCTGTCCCTTTCCATCAGGTCTTAAATAGCTGAATGTGCCGTTCTTTCTTACCTCGGCAAGCTTCTTGCAGATTCCGTGAGCAAGAACTGTTGCAAGAGGC
Source organism: Lachnospiraceae bacterium (assembly GCA_022768465.1). Classification (GTDB taxonomy): domain Bacteria; phylum Bacillota; class Clostridia; order Lachnospirales; family Lachnospiraceae; genus Avilachnospira. The sequence continues at coordinate 71,733 of JALELZ010000002.1, read as the reverse complement.
ATATATTCCTTTGTCTCGCTGCAGGCATAGCCGAACATGATACCCTGGTCACCGGCGCCTCTTAAGTTGGCGATGTCAACATCTCCGTCCTTATACTCATAAGACTCGTTAACACCCATTGCAATGTCGCCTGACTGCTCATGAATGCTTGTGAGCACTCCGCAGGTATGTCCGTTAAAGCCCATCTCCGCTGCATCATATCCGATACCGCAGATAACATTTCTTGCTATCTTCTCGATATCAACATAGCAATTTGTGGAGATCTCTCCCATGATAACAACTGTTCCTGTAGTACAGAATGACTCACATGCAACGTGTGCATTCTGATCCTGAGCAATTATTGCATCAAGAATACCGTCCGAGATCTGATCACAGATCTTATCAGGATGTCCTTCTGTAACAGACTCTGATGTAAATAATCTTTTCAATTCCGGCCCTCCGCTAAAATCTATAATAAATTTGACTTTGTACTATCTTATAAGATAAAGGCGTTAAAAAAGCCCTGACTGACGTCAGGGCATGAAACTGATGTATATCACCCATCGGTCAAGCTTTAGCACCTTGCTTACTGCAGGTTGCTGTGCGGTCACTGAGCTTGTCTCTCACGCACTCTTTATAGGTCTTATAAAATTACAGGGGCACTAGGATTCGAACCCAGATTGACGGTTTTGGAGACCGCTATCCTACCATTGGAAGATACCCCTAAACTCAAAGCTTCTAAATATTAACATGTAAATCGGATAAATGCAAGCACATTATGCAAAAAATCCTAAAATTCCGTATGAAACGATACACATGATAAGAGAAGCCATAAGTACTCCAAGAACACATGCCGCAAAGGACTTTTTAAATGACATATGAAGTAAAGCCGCAACCAGACTTCCTGTCCATGCTCCGGTACCCGGAAGAGGAATTCCTACAAACAGCACAAGTCCCCAGAAGCCATATTTTTCTATCTGAGCTTTATTTTTATCCACCTTCGCTCTGAGCCAGCCGGCTATACTGCCGGTATGCTTTCCCTTTTCTAGCAGAATTATGATCTTTTCTATAAGCAAAAGAACAAAAGGAATAGGAAGAAGATTTCCGATTATACATAACGGAAGGGCGTGGACAAGCGGGACGTCCAGAAACGCCGGTGATGCTGCCAAAAGACCTCCCCTAAGCTCCAAAATAGGAAAAAGTGATATTATAAAACACAATATTCCGGAATCTATCTTACCGGCAAAAATCGACATAAAAAATGAAATTAATTTTTCAGCCATAATATATCCTTTAATACTAAAATATAATAAAACGCTGCATCAGTTTGTAAAAAACACAAATATTAAAATCAGCAAATAAAGCCATTAAACGCTCACAGCAAAGCAAAAAGCTCAGAAATAAAGTTTATTCCGCAAAGCTCAATACCGTCATATTTTTTCAAGCCCTTAAGATTGACCTTTGGTAATATAACGCGTTTAAAGCCAAGCTTAACAGCCTCCTTTATACGTTCATTAACCTGCGGGACAGAACGAACCTCTCCGGATAATCCTACTTCTCCGAAGATAACAGTATCTTCTGCTACAGCAATGTTTTTAAAGGATGATATCACTGAAGCTACGACTGCAAGATCAGCTGATGGCTGAGTCACCTTCATACCGCCTGCGATATTAACATAAGCATCAATATTGCTTAAGTTAAGCCCGCATCTTTTTGAAAGCACTGCTAAAAGCATCGTAAACCTATTGTAATCGATGCCGTTTGCCTGGCGTCTTGCAAGTCCGTACTGTGTTTCCGCTGCAAGTCCCTGAACCTCCATGAGCATTGGACGGCTTCCCTCAATAAGACAGGTAACTACTGCTCCGGTTGCATTTTTAGGTCTTCCTTCAAGCAAATATTCTGACGGGTTCTTGACTTCTTTAAGTCCTTCTGAAGACATTTCAAAAACGCCTATCTCATTAGTTGAGCCGAATCGGTTCTTGGCGCTTCTTAAGAGTCTGTAACCGAATTGATCTCCGGACTCAAACTGAAGCACAGTATCAACTATATGCTCTAAAACTCTAGGACCGGCAACGGTTCCTTCTTTGGTGACATGCCCCACCAAAAAGCATGCAATCTCATTGGTTTTGGCACACATCATCATACGCTGTGCACATTCTCTAACCTGTGTCACGCTTCCCGGGACAGACTGTGCCTCACTTGTGTACATAGTCTGTACAGAATCTATTACCGCTAAATCAGGCTTTTCCCTTTCAAGCACCTCAGTGATCAGATCTATATTTGTTTCCGACATAAACTTAAGCCCATCCGAAATGCTTCCCACTCTGTCGGCACGAAGCTTGATCTGACGAAGGCTCTCTTCTCCGGATATATAGATAACCTTTTTACCGGCTGCAGTCATATTGGCTGCAGTCTGCAAAAGAAGAGTGGATTTACCTATTCCCGGATCTCCTCCGACAAGAATGAGACTTCCCGGAACTATACCGCCTCCGAGCACTCTTGATAACTCGGTAAAGCCTGTATCCATTCTGATTTCTTCATCTGACTGTATTTCAGATAAAGAAACAGCTTTGACATTTCCGCGCGCAGCAGCGCCGACGGAAGCTTTGGATGAGACACGCGCTACCGCTTCTTCAGAAAATGTATTCCATTCTCCGCATGCGGGACACTGCCCCATCCATTTTTTTGATTCATATCCGCAGGACGAGCAAAAAAACACTGATTCAGTTTTAGACTTTAATGACAATTTATCTTCCCGTTCTTCCTTTTTTTATAATAACAAGCTTATCTGTGCCGTCAGCATCAACTATGACCTTATCCTTTTCCTTGATGGTTCCGTCAAGAATGTCATCAGCCATGGTGTCTTCGATCATTGTCTGTATAGCTCTTCTAAGCGGTCTGGCACCGTACTTTTCGTCATATCCCTTATTTATAAGAACATCTCTTGCAGCAACTGTAAAGTCAATCTTGATATTTTTCTCTTTGTATACTCTTCCGGCAAACTCTGCAAGCAGGATATCAGCAATACTGAGCATATTTTCCTTTGTCAGCTGTCTGAATACAATGATATCGTCAAGTCTGTTGAGGAATTCAGGTTTAAATATTCTTCTTACCTCTTCCATGACCTTATCCTTCATAAGGTTATAGTCACGATCAGTATCCTGACCGGAGGCAAAGCCCATGACCTTCGGCGCAATGATATTCTCTGCGCCTGCATTTGAGGTCATGATTATAATTGTATTCTTAAAATCAGCCTTGCGTCCCTGTGAATCGGTTATATAACCGTCATCCAGAACCTGCAGAAGAATGTTGAACACATCAGGATGTGCCTTCTCTATCTCATCAAAAAGTACGACTGAATAAGGTGCTCTCCTTACCTTCTCTGAGAGCTGTCCGCCCTCGTCAAAGCCAACATATCCCGGAGGTGATCCTATAAGCTTGGAAACACTGTGCTTTTCCATATACTCTGACATATCGACTCTGATAAGCGAATCCTCTGAACCGAATACACACTCAGCAAGTGCCTTTGAAAGCTCTGTCTTACCGACACCCGTAGGTCCTAAGAATAAGAATGATCCCATAGGTCTCTTAGGACTCTTGATTCCCGCACGGCCTCTCTTTATGGCCTTCGCAACAGCTGTAACTGCATCATCCTGAGAAACGATCCTTTCATGAAGAGTTTCACCAAGATGTCTGATGCGCTCAGCTTCCTTCTCATTAAGACGACTTACAGGTATCTTTGTCCAGCTGTTTACAACCTCGGCAATATCATTTTCTGTAACGACAAGTCCGGAGTTTTTCTTCTGATCATTCCATTCTGCATTAAGCTTTTCAAGTCTTTTTTTGAGGCGTTTTTCCTTTTTGGCGATATCTGATGCGCCTTCAAAGTCCTCTCTGAGAATAAGGTTTTCCTTCTTTATCGCCATAACTCTCAGCTTTGCCTCAGCCTGCTTTATAGAATCCGGCTCTTTTACAGATACCAATTTAAGTCTTGAAGCCGCCTCATCTATAAGGTCGATTGCCTTATCCGGAAGACATCTGTCATTAATGTAACGCATACTCATTCTGACGGCAGCTTCTATCGCCTCATCAGAAATAGTCAATCCGTGGTGATCCTCATACTTATATCTGATTCCGCTGAGAATATCTATTGCTTCAGCCTCGCTCGGTTCTTCAACAGTGACCGGCTGGAAACGACGCTCCAGTGCAGCATCCTTTTCAATGTGCTTTCTGTATTCCTCTGTAGTTGTGGCGCCGATTATCTGCAGCTCACCTCGGCTTAAAGCAGGCTTTAGGATATTTGCAGCATCGAGAGATCCCTCTGCTCCCCCGGCACCTATAATAGTATGCAGCTCATCAATAAAGAGCAGCACATTACCGGAGCTCTGCGCCTCATAAATAACCTTCTTGATCCTCTCCTCAAACTCACCTCTGTACTTTGAGCCAGCAACCATTGAGCCTATATCAAGCGAAAGAAGTCTTTTGCCTCTGATTGAATCCGGCACCTCATGACTTACAATAAGCTGGGCAATGCCTTCGACTATAGCAGTCTTTCCGACACCAGGTTCACCTATAAGGCAAGGATTATTCTTTGTTCTTCTTGAGAGTATCTGAATAACTCTCATTATCTCATCTTCTCTGCCGATGACAGGATCCAAAAGTCCTTCATAAGCAAGCTCTGTAAGATCTCTGGAATACTGTAAAAGCGTAGGAATATCCGAAGTACGGCTAAGTCCCTGTGATTCTGTATCCTGTCTCTGATCCGGCAGATCTTCCCCGATAATATTAATAATATCGTTATAGAGCTTTTGAATACTGATACCAAGCGTATTAAGTATCCTTGTAGCAATGCAGTCGCTGTTCTTAAGAATAGCTATGAGCAGATGTTCTGTACCTATGCTGTCAGAGCTAAGTTTCTCGGCTTCCTCTTTGCTCTGCTCCAATATGCTTTGAGCAGACGGAGTATAGCCGCCTTTATCTGCAGTGAGAAGCTTTGAGCCTCCTGAAACAAATTTATCTATAAGTGAAACTACTGCGTTTTCTTCAAGATGAGCTTCAGTGAGAACACACGCCGCAACTCCTGTTCCTTCCCTCAGCAATCCAATAAGAATGTGCTCAGAACCTATGTAGCTGTGATGCAGCTCTTTTGAAAATAAAGCTGCGTTTTTTAATGCCTGTTCGGCTTTATTAGTAAATCGCATCATTTTTATCCATATCTGATTACGCGCAAAGAAGCCGCCGTATACGGCAGCTTCCCTGAGCTATTAAATTAATACATTTTTATTAAATATCAAGATCCTCGATATCTTCCTTATCTTCGTTAGAGGCGTTGTCATCAGAAGGCTCTTCATTTACAGATCCATCTTTGAAATCAGCTTCATTTACAGGTATGCGTCTTGCTCTGCGCTTACGCTCAGGTCTTCTTATTACCTGAGTTTCATCTACAGGCTCTGATGTTTCATCCTGCATGCTTTCACCATCGAAGTCATGCTTTAAGAGCTCTTTGTCATCCTCAAGAGTTTCTGTCTGCTTCTTTTCTACAGCCTCCTCTATGGTGCTCCTTCTCTTCTTTGCTCTTTCCTGTGATGCTCTGAGCGAATTACTGCGGCCTCTGCCCATGGTTTTGAGCTTTGTTCCGAGATATATAACACCCATAAGAAGAATGAATGATATTGTAGCAAGTACGCAGATAATGATGAATCTGAAATTACTGCTGTTAACTGCCGCATCCTTCTCAGATACTGCTGCATTATATTCTGCACCGCTTACTGAGCCCGCAGCAATAGGGTCCTCGAAATATCTCTGAATAGTCTTTTCTACCATATCATATCTGTAGAAGTTGACCTCACCCTTATCATTCATACCATAAACAACACAGTACTGAGGATCCTCATCGGCACCCCATACCCATCCCTGGACTTTCTGGTCGTCGATCTTGATCGTTCCCTGTCTGAAGCCTTCAGGTATCTGAACATCCTCACCCGGAGTCATAATGGTTATAGTCTTACCCTTTGATGAAAGCTGGACGCCTTCTACTGCCTGAGCTCCTGTCTCGCTTATTGTATTCTCAGGACCGCCCTCAACCTTGGAAACATTAATTGTATAGGTCTTTGAGCTGCTTCCGTCCGCTGCATTGACTGTTATTGTAACTGCAGAGTCTCCCATAGGAAGATTCTCATTATTGCTTATAGATACAGCTGCTGAAGAATCTGAAGGAATGGCATTGATAGTAAGCTTTTCAACTCCGCTTCCTACGGTTACTGAATAAGTGTCTGTATCAGCTGAAAATGCCGGTGAAAGCTCTCCCGGATAGACATCAAGAGTACCAAGCATGCTGTTTCCTGATGCATCGCTTCCTGCATTTATAGTAATGCTTGAGCTTCCTTTGTGTGTTATATTCACAGCCTTATCAGAGGTATCATACACCTCATAGCTGTCGATACCGACAGAAGCTGTTCCTGCTGAAAGAGTCTTGAACTTAAGGTTATATTCAAGAAGTGCTGTTCCGCTGCCGTTTGATGCGCCGTGAACTCTAACCGCCCCGGCTCCTCCGTCAGAATCAGTTCCGGAAATAAACTCAAGCTTTTCGGAAGGATATGTAAGTACTACATTTGCATTTCCTAAAGCTGTTCCTTCGTCAGCCGATATCTTCATTGTTACATTGACCTCATCGCCTACTGTAACATTAGGATCCGAGAAATTGATTTTTCCCTCAGCTGCAAATGCGGCAAATGACAGAATAAGTGACATTATAAGTGTCGCTGCCGCAGTTTTTATAAAGTTTTTTCGATAATGCATTGACATTGCTTTCTCCCAATTTTATTTATTGCGGCGCCTGGCCGATTATAACTGCTGAAGATGACGACTGCTGCACGCCTCCGCTGATAATAACATTACTACCGCTGTTAGAGGAAGGCGCAATTATCTGTCCCGGTCCTTCGGTCTGAACTGTTGATGTACCGCTATCACCGGAAGAGCCTTCCTTCCTGGTGATATTGATAGTATAGTTTCGTTCGGAACCATTCTGTGCCTTAACAGTTATTGTCAATGTATTGAGACCTGTGTTAAGAGCAATATTGCCGGTGCCTGAAGCCGTTGCATGTGAATCGATTGTATTGGCATTAACATTGACCGATGTCTGACCTGCATCAACGATAAGGCTGTATTCAGTCGTATCCATTGAGAAGGTAGGTGTAAGTGTATATCCTTCAACGGTCAATGCAGAAAGCTTATTATTAGGATTACCGTCTCCCGATGGCAGGCTTGTGGATTCAGGCATATTGGAATATACCGGGATCTTGAACCTGAGCGCGGTAGACTTAAAGGCAGTACCGTAGGCATTTGACACCTTTGCGCCCTCCGAAGCGGCTGCAAGTACATGTGTCATATACTGATGGTTAAACTTATTGCTGCCCTGTACATTGAACTTCTTAAGGTAATATGTATCCTGTCCGTTGTTTACATAATTGATGCCGTAATTCTCAGCGCCTCCGATGATGGACTTTTCTATAGTATTCCAGCCCTTTTCCTTGGCATATTTAAGTCCTGCAGTGACTGCCGTCATGCCGTCATGCTCATATGCTCCGGTATTAAAGAAATTATAGTAGCCCGGATAGGTGCCGTTAGTTCCCGATATAAGTGAGCTCTTTCCGCTGCCCTGCTCCTGAAGGATCGTAGAAGCTATAACATAAGGACTTACGTTGGACTCTTTTGCTGCATACATGATAATGTCTGCATAAGGAACCTTCTTGAGCTCTCCGCCCTGAGATTTCTTTTCTACGGCTTTGGTCTGTATAGAACCGTCATCGCCAAGCCACTTACCATCGGCATCAACTGTATATCCGTCGACAACAGTGGATGCTGCCATACGTCCGTCCTGATAGAAGTAGTAGCATTCTGCTATACCGTCATTGTTGCCGTCTATCCAATGCCAGCCGTCATTATAATTTTGACCGTTGTCATCTGCATAATACCAGGCATAGCTTCCGGCATCTCCTGTATGCTTCCAGGTTCCGGCATAAGCATTTATAACTCCTGTTAGCTTATCTGCTATTTCTCCGATCTTATATGGTCCTATAACATTTGATCCGCTGCCTGAGCCTGTAACAACTCCGTTGCCGATTATAACATTTGCACCAGGACCTCCCGGACCGATTACAGCTGATCCGGATGAAGAAGCTGAGGAAGAGCTGCTGCTTCCGCTTACTGAACCTGCAGCAGAAGGATTATATGTACTTCCTTCAATAACAGTTCCGCCTTCTATAACACTTCCTGCAACAGGAACTATAGCCTCACCTTCAAGGAAGGTTCCCTTGATAAGAGAATTAAGTCCTTCCTTTGTCTGTGTAGAAGGGTCATATTTCTGTATCTCAAACTGAAAAACATAAGGATCTGTAAGAAAATTTCTCGGATCAAGATAATAAGAAATAAGATCCTGTGATGCCTGAACCCATGTCGCGCCGTCAAAGCCCGGCCAATAGTTGCTTGCCCAGTCAAAAGCTCCTGCAGAGAGCGACTTCCAGGAAGAAATAGAAGTATTGGCAACAAGGTTGCGTCCTATCTTAGATTCCTCACTGACAACATTGTTCCAGTCAAGTCCTGTCTGCTGAGCTTCAAATACCCAGTTAGGATATTTCTGGTGAAGACCTCTTAAGGCATTTTTATAGCTTTCAGGAAAGCCCTGCGCATTGAGATAGCTCTCAAAATCAGCACTCTGAACTGCGTATGTGGCATTCTTAGTGATGTAATCATATCTTGCATAGCCGCTTCCTCCGGTGAAAGATATCGAATACCACTTATATCCGTCATTTCCTGTTGTTTCTGAATTAACTGTTACTTTTGTTCCTGCTCCGAGCGTAGCCACCTTCCCATATGAAGTGCCCGGGCCGGATCTTACATTAAGTCTGTCGGTATTAACTGATCCCTGTTCTGCCGCATAGGTAATGAGCTGTCCCGGAACATTAATGTCAGTAAATGCCGGAGCAGCAAAATTAACTGCGGTAATAAAAGCTGTTAATGCCGCTGATATTCTAATTTTTAAACTGTTTCTCTTCATTATATATACTTTCTTTTTTGAAAAAAGCGCAGACTAATACTGCTTTCTAAGTCCAAATAATTATATATTCAGCTATTTTGTTTGTCTATAAGGTTCAATAAACCATAAAATAAATGTAAGAAAATGTTTTAAAAGACCTTGAAATATCATGATCTCCTGATAAAATCGATATTCGGGTTTTTATATAAGAATGCAAAAAGGTATTGATTTTTCTTTTAACTCATTATATAGTCTGTCAATAGCAGTTGTATTTCCTGATAAAAAACGTAAATCGCTGTTTAAGGAGTATGAAGTGAACGAACCAATAATTCAGATAAAACATCTGACAAAAACTTTCGGCGAAGGTGGATCTGCCTTCAATGCTTTGGACGATATCAATCTTGAAGTCCGTCAGGGTGAGATATTCGGTATCATCGGACTGTCCGGTGCCGGCAAATCCACACTTGTTCGATGCATTAATCTTTTAGAAAGACCGACCTCAGGTGAGGTCATTGTCGATGGCAAGCATATGACTGAGCTTTCACCAAAGGAGCTCAGAGAAGCCAGAAGAAATGTTACGATGATATTCCAGAGCTTCAATCTTTTGATGCAGAGGACATGTCTTCAGAACGTATGCTTTCCTATGACTATATCAGGAGTATCCAAAGCAGATGCTGAAAAAAGGGCTATGGAGCTGCTTGATCTGGTAGGGCTTAAAGCGAAGGCCGATTCATATCCTTCTCAGCTTTCAGGCGGTCAGAAGCAGCGTGTGGCAATTGCAAGAGCTCTTGCAACAAACCCTAAGGTGCTTCTTTGCGATGAAGCAACCTCGGCACTTGATCCTACAACTACAACTTCAATACTCGGATTATTGAAGGATCTTAACCGTAAGCTTGGCGTGACTATTGTAGTTATCACACACCAGATGAGCGTTATTGAGGATATCTGTTCCAGAGTTGCTATCCTTGACGGCGGTATCGTTGCCGAACAGGGACCTGTGACTGATATCTTCTCAAATCCGTCCACTGATGCCGCAAGAAAGCTCGTATATCCTAACGGCTACAATGAGCGTCAGACATTTATCACCGGAGCTAAGATAATTCGTGTGGCCTTCAACAGCTACGAATGCACTTATGAACCGCTTATTGCTTCATTAGCTATAGACTGCAGTGTTAAGGTGAGCATACTTTTCGCCGATATAAGAAATATTGACGGTAAGGCAACCGGAACAATGATACTAAGACTTCCTGAAGATGCCGATGAAGCACAGCGTGCTGTTGATTATATAGCATCCAAGGAACATATCACCTATGAGGAGGTACATGAGAATGTCTGAAATATTTACAGGGGCATTTTGGAGCCAGTACGGCAGTCTCCTTTCTCAGGGAACGATTGATACATTAATAATGACAGGTATTTCTACAGTATTTGCCTACATTATCGGACTTCCTTTAGGCGTACTGCTTATTCTCACACAGCCGCACGGAATCAGACCTAACAAAACAGTTTACAAGCTCCTTGGCTGGATAATAAATATAGGAAGATCTCTTCCTTTCATAATACTGATGATTGCCATAATGGATTTCACAAAGCTTCTTGTCGGCACAAAAATAGGTATCAGAGGTTCTATCCCACCGTTAGTAATATCGGCTGCTCCTTTTATCGCACGTATGGTTGAAACCTCTCTCGCTGAAGTTGATACCGGAGTTATTGAGGCTGCACAGTCCATGGGAGCATCTACAATGCAGATAGTCTGGAAGGTATATCTTCCTGAGGCAACGCCGTCACTTATACTCGGCGGAGCTATCTCGGTAATCACTATACTTGCATACACTGCCATTGCAGGAGCTGTAGGTTCTGGAGGACTCGGAGATCTGGCTATACGTTACGGTTATCAGCGAAAGGTAGATTCGATGATGCTTATCACCGTACTCTTCCTTATAGTACTGGTTCAGCTCATTCAATTTGTATTCAGCCGCGTGTCAACACACATTGATAAGCGTTTGAAATAATAGATATTTTTTTCATATACGGAGGATAAGAATTTATGAAAAAGTTTTTAACACTTTCACTTGCTGCTGCAGCATGCGTTGCTCTTTCAGCATGCTCATCAAGCACAACAGAGACAACCGCTGCAGACACAGCTGCCGAGACTGAGGCTGAAGAGACAGAAGCTGAAGCTGAAACTGAGGCAGCTGAGGACGGAGAAAAGATCGTAGTTAAAGTTGCTGCGTCACCTACACCTCACGCTGAGATCCTTAATTCTGTAAAGGATATTCTTGCAGAGGAAGGCATTGATCTTCAGGTAACTGAATACGGCGATTACGTTATCCCTAACACTGCCGTTGAGGAGGGCGAAATGGATGCAAACTACTTCCAGCACGTTCCTTACCTTGATCAGTTCAATGAAGAGAACGGTACACACCTTGTAAGCGTTGCAGGTGTTCATATTGAGCCTATGGCAGTATATGCAGGAAAGGCTGCATCCTTTGACGAGTTAGCTGACGGTGCAACAATTGCGGTACCTAACGATGTTACAAATGAGGCTCGTGCTCTTCTTCTCTTACAGAGCAACGGACTCATCAAGCTCAAGGATGAGGCAAATTTAAGCGCAACACCTAACGACATCGTTGAGAATACAAAGAACATTCAGTTCAAGGAAGTTGAAGCCGCTATGATCCCTAACATCAAGGATGAAGTAGATCTTTCAGTAATCAACTCAAACTATGCAATGCAGGCAGGACTCAATCCTGTTGGGGATTCACTTGCTATCGAGGATTCAGATTCACCTTATGTAAATGTCTTAGTAGTTAAGGAAGGCAATGAGGACGCTCCTGGAATCCCTGAGCTTGTAGAAGCACTTCACTCAGAGACCTGCAAGAAGTTCATCGAGGATACCTTTGACGGAGCTGTAGTACCGGCATTCTAATTGCATAAAAACCGGATGATAAAAAAGAAACTCTGACTGTTTACAGGCATGAGTTTCTTTTTTTATTAGACGGTCTAACAGATATGAGTAAGTAGGGCGACAGCCCGGATTACGAATATCTGTTATGCAGCTCCGAGAGTTCATTTGAACGAAGGAGTTGTTTTATGCAATTGTGTATGTTATTGTCTTTATCTAACAGATATCACCCTAATTTTCTAAGCCCCTTAGGATAATGATTTTTGAGCACACCGTTTACGATTTTTGCATTTCCCAACGGATATCTGTCATAGTACACTGTGACCCAACCGTCTTTAGAATTCGTAAGTGTATAATCCTGATTTTCAGCATAGTCTGAAACTTTAAAGGATTCTCCCTTTAAATATCTCTCGCAAAGCTCATCAGATATGAAATCAAGCTTTCCGCCATCATCAGTTTCATAGCATTTTGCCAATGCCTCTGCATGTGAAGGAGTATAGTAGGTCTTTCCTTTTTTATCGGTCTTCTTCTCTCCTTCCTCAATGCCGTATCTTAATACATGAAGCCTTGCTTTTTTTAATACCTTAGCAATATCCTCTGCATCACTAAGCTTATTCTTTTTGTTAAAGTAAGTTTCACTCTCTGACACATCACAGTCTTTCATGAGAACAGCACAAAAATGACCTTCGCCTTTATCCTTATGAGGCCAGAGTCTGTGCTCCTTAATCAGTTTGAAGTCGTCATGCTTTTTAAGAAAATTCTCTATCTGATCTTCATTCTCGCCCTTTTCAAATGTGCATGTAGAGTACGCTAATTTGCCGCCGGGTTTAAGCATAACAGCAGCCTGCTCAAGTATCTCAGCCTGTCTTTCTATGCATAAAGCAACATTGGCTTCACTCCACTCCCTGACAGCGGTTTCATCCTTCCTCATCATGCCTTCACCAGAGCAAGGTGCGTCAACTATTATACGGTCGAAAAAGCTCTGCAGTGCCTTTACCGTCGCAAGCTCATCAGGATAAGCAGAGGTCACAATGCAGTTACTAAAGCCCATGCGTTCGATATTAGAACTAAGTATTCTTGCCCTGGATGCTATCGGTTCGTTGGATACAAGGATCTTACAGCAAGCGGCAGCCTGAGTGCTTTTTCCTCCCGGTGCAGCACAAAGATCAAGAACAATATCATTTTCACTGATATCAGCAAGCTCTGCAGTAATCATCGCACTCGGTTCCTGAATATAATAAACTCCGGCATCGTGATACGGTGAAAGTCCAGGTCTTAAATCTCCGCTGTAATAATAGCCGTAAGGACACCAGGGAACCGGTTCGAGCTTCCAGGCATTAATAAGCTTATCAACAGTCTCCGGTCTTACCTTTTTTGTATTAAATCTTAAACCCTTTACGGCATCTAAGTTATAGCTTTCCTCGAAGGCTTCAAATTCGTCATCAAGCAGCTCCTTCATGCGGGAAAGATATTCTGCCGGAAGTATCATCTTTTCTGAATAATCCATCAATTATTTATCCTTTAAATAAGGTTCCTAATATATTTCGGCCAAGGCTTGCTCCGATGTTTCCGCCAAGCGTTTTGCCGAATTTACCGCCTACAGAGCCGCCTACTGCATAGCCGACCTGTCTGCCTACAGAACCGGCAGTGGTAGAGAGTACGCTTTTAGCTGCTTTTGCCATCCTCTTAGACTCCTGCTGTGCCTTTTTTTCAGCCTCCTTGGCAGCCTTTTCTTCAAGCTTCTGTTTTTCTCTGGCTAATCTCTCAGCTTCCTTGGCCTGAGCTTTTTCCAAGGCCTCCTGTTCCTTCTGACGGACAGCATTTTCCGCTTTTTCAGCCTTTTCAAGCTCAGCCTGCTTCTTAGCCTCTTCTGCCGCTGTATCAAGCTGCTGCTTTCTTCTCATCATAAACTCATAGCAGGAATCTCTGTCAATCATCTCAGAATACTTATCTACAAGCTTATTACGAAGTACGGCATCCTTTCTTGCAGCATCTGTCACAGGCCCCATAAGGCTTTCCGGAGGAAGTATATATGCATGCTGTGCAATACCCGGAACTCCGCCGGTTTCAAGCATTGAAACTATAGCCTCACCTGTACCAAGCTGTGTTAAAAGCTCTTTTGTGTCAAAATCAGGATTCTCTCTGAATGCTTCAGCCGCAGCCTTTAGGTTCTTAAGCTCAGCAGGAGTATATGCTCTCAAAGCATGTTCTATCCTGTTTGAAAGCTGTGCTGTTACTTCATCAGGTATATCTGCCGGTGACTGTGTAACAAAGTAGACTCCGACTCCCTTTGATCTAATAAGCTTAATTACCTGTGCTATCTTCTCCATAAGAGCCGATGAAGCATTTTTAAACAGCAAATGTGCCTCATCGAAGAAAAATACCATCTTTGGTTTTTCAGGATCCCCTACCTCCGGGAGGACCTCAAAAAGCTCTGAAAGCAGGTAAAGCATAAATGCCGAGTAAAGCTTGGGCTTATTGATAAGCGTCTGCGCATCAAGTATATTTATAACTCCTCTGCCGTCCGGATCGACGCTGAAGAAGTCATTAATATCTATAGCAGGCTCACCGAAGAACTGCTCTCCGCCCTCTGCCTCGATTGCTACTATTGCTCTGACAATTGTTGAAACCGTCTGCTTTGCAATATGACCATACTCAAGCTCAAGCTCGGCAGAATTCTCGACTACATATGAAAGCATAGCCTTAAGATCCTTTGTATCAAGCAAAAGCAGCCCTAAGTCATCGGCAATTTTATAGACTACGGATAAAACCGCTGTCTGTGTCTGATTAAGCTCAAGACACTGTGCCATCAGCTGCGGTCCCATCTCACTGACCGTAGTACGAAGCGGCATACCGTTTTGTCCAAAAATATCAAAAAACGCTGTTGGAAACTTTTTGAAGCTGAAGCTGTCTCCTATATGAAACCTCTCAATACGGCTTCTCATATCAGCTGTGTCATCACCCTGCATTATCATTCCGCCCAGATCACCTTTGACATCAGAAAGAAACACCGGCACACCAAGCTCGGAAAAAGACTCAGCAAGAACCTTGAGTGTAACTGTTTTACCGGTTCCGGTCGCACCGCATATAAAACCATGCCTGTTCGCCATTTTAGGGTCAAGGTAAATTCCCTCCGACAATGCTTCTCCTGTTTTTGCAAAAAGGATACGTCCGTTATTGATCATTTTGAGCCTCCTTCATTATTATGTCTGTAAATATGCTCAGCAAATATGACATATAGACATATAAATATACCTATGGCAGCTGAAGCAATCAGATAAAACCATGTTGCAGGATTTGAGAACCATGTAGTAAAAAATGCAAACAGCAGATAGAAATCAAGCTGAGCATATATAAATGCCGGAATCATGGATGTATTTACATTTTTCCTGATGCAGGCACCAAGACAAGCCATAGCAGCACCAAGTACAAACATAAATATCATTACTCCTATTATACCAAAATCATAGTAAGCATCGTATATAAGTGTAACTGTTGTAAGCTCTTCCTTTGTTACAAATATCGGAAAGGCTACAAATTCCGGATGTGTGAACTTAAGCCCGGTAAGTGCAAACAGCGGGAACAGCATTCTTAAGCCTCCTGCATGCTCTGTGAGCGCTTCGGTAAGGCAGTTGAAATTATCAAAATTATTTGCAATGTAAATATACGGTTGTGATAAAAAGATCGGAAGCCTGTATTTCATCTCAAATATCTCATTGAGATACTCAATACTGTGTGCCCTTTCTATGGTGATAAATACATAGAGCACTACAAGAACACCAAATAAGCCTGACCCTATCAGAACTTCTCTTAATCCTATCTTAAACGGCAGCTGTCCGCTATTAACGCATATATAGGTCATGCCTGATAGCAGAACAGCAAAAATAAGCTGAAACCGCGACACTAAAAGCAAAGGAATGATAATTGAAATGACACAGCACACTGCTATATCAAAAGCCCTAAGCCTATCACTTTTATTTTTAATGCCTCCTTGCTGTTTGTACCAAAGAACCGCAAGTGACGGAACAAGAACGCAGCTTACAGTAAAATAATGCAGTCCGCTGACATGAAAATACGAATATGCATGAGGTGTATCCTTTGTAAATAACGGAATGTATCCGAGTATGACAGACTCAGCTATAAGTGAGCTTACAGAAAGAAGAATAACTATATTAATAGCTGTCATAAGTCCGTCCGCATAGAGCTTTCTATTTACAATATCAACTTTATCGCTCTCTGCTGCTGATAAGGAGCTCTCGTCATTATCCAAGCATTTTCGTAAACTAAACAGAGCATATCCAAATATAAAAAATGCATATGCAAGAAAAAAGCAAAGCCAGGTTTCTATTGCCCAATCACTCTGCAGTCTTGAAAGCTTCATAGCAGAAATACCGCATCCGCCGATCCAGGAAATA
Organism: Lachnospiraceae bacterium; assembly: GCA_022768465.1. Classification (GTDB taxonomy): domain Bacteria; phylum Bacillota; class Clostridia; order Lachnospirales; family Lachnospiraceae; genus Avilachnospira. The sequence continues at coordinate 55,400 of JALELZ010000002.1, read as the reverse complement.
GAAAAATAAGCAGCAGGCTCTGATAACTTGCTGCTTTTTTTTATATAAATTACGGCTATGACAATGCCTGTTGCAGCAAGCACAGTACCTGAAGCAATATATGCTTCCGTAAGAGAAAGCATATATGCCGCTATAAATGCAGCAGCTGCCAGTATAGTCTGTTTTATATAAAGACCACGATTCAATTGTACTCCTTAATTGTCGGCATTCATGTCGTTCTTTACCTTGATATTATTCCTGAGATTCACGGTCATGAGCATTGTCAGCATCTATTCCGGAATCATCAGGCTTATCCTTCTGCTTATTATCCATTATATGAGGCTTCGTTTCAGCAGTCTCATGGTTTAGCTTAGATTCCTGCCTGTCTCCGGCTTCTAATGTGTCATCATCAGCTTTAGTTGTTTCTTCAGAGGCTGATGATTCAGGTGTCACAGCAGATGCTGCATCAGAGGTAGTTGCGTCCTGTGTTTCCTGAAGCTCTGTAATATATGCTGCTATTGCCAGCTCTCCGGATTCCTTTATATATAGCCCTTCCGGAAGATACTGCTCAGCATTAAGCGATACTGTAACATTCTTTGAAGCGCCTGCAATATCAAGCATTTCTGCCGGAATAGTTATAGTATCATTCTTATCAAGAATATCCTGAGGGCCATATACTGATACAAATGACGGTGAAGTCTCTATCCTGTCAAGTGCATATCCGTCCGCAGGTGTACCTGTCGATGAAACATTCACGCTCAGAGTTTTTGTATTATATATGGATGCTTTGTAGCTGATATTATCTTTTACGATAGTTTTACCGCTGATATCGACCTTATTTCCTGCCGAATCGTAAAACACAGGTGTACCTGTGCCGCTGATATCACCAAGTGCTCCGTCAACCGGAATATCTATTGCAACTTTTGCGATCTTTCCGAGATCAGATGCAGGTCCGTAAAGTGTAAGGGTCTGAGCTGAAAGCGTCACAGGTCCTGTAACCTTACCCTCTCCGGGCTCTCCTACGACCTCGGTCATGACATCAAATGTCCTTTCAACCATATCCTCAGTTTCTACATGAACCACAATAGGATTGATGCTGATACTGTTGATGTAACTGCTCACACTGTCATCGACATCTACGTATACAGGAACCGCTCCCGTTACGGAATAATCTCTTAAATCTATGTATGCCTTGAAGTTGCTTGGATGTATAAGTCTTCTGAAATTGCTTCTGACCTTATAGCTGATCCTGACATTAATAGTGTTCAGAGAATATGTTTTTCCTATACCTGTCAGTTCATCTGTATACTGTACACTCAGCTCGGCAGTTACATTGTCAGTGATCTCCGGATTTGATATATTAACTACCATTACCCAGATCATAAAGGCAATGCCTATAGAAACCAGCTTAAGCACAATATTATGTGTAAATAATTCTTTAAGCTTTTCCTTTCTGCTCATTGACCGTTTCCTGTCCTGTCCTTTCCTTTCTCAGTTTACCGAACCAGCTGACCTCATGCTTGTTGATCCTGTTTATAAGTATCTTATCAAGGCCGTTTTCATCAGGCACTACAGATAATTTGCCCTTATATGCCACGCTTACCTTTCCTGTTTCCTCTGAAACAACGATAGTAATGCTGTCTGTAACCTCAGACATACCCAAAGCAGCTCTGTGTCTTGTTCCAAGATCCTTACTTATAGACATATTATCTGAGAGCGGCAGATAACAAGTTGCGGCAAGTATTTCATTTCCTCGAATAATGACGGCTCCGTCATGAAGCGGGGTGTTCTTTTCAAAAATATTAATAAGGAGCCCGGAGCTTACCTGTCCGTTTATAACGATTCCTGTCTTGACAAACTCCTTAAGTGCCTCATTCTGCTCAATAACTATCAGAGCACCGGTCTTAACCTTGGCCATGGCAAATACAGCCTTTGTTATCTGTGAGGCAGTCTCCTTATACATGCCATTGTCGTCAGAAGATCTGGTGTTTGTAAAGCCGATCTTATCCAGATATTTTTGATTTCCCAACTGCTCCAAAGCCTTCCTGAGCTCAGGCTGGAAAATAACCACAAGCACGATAACTACAATAGTAGACCCCTTCTCGATAAGCCAGAGTATAGTATCTAAGTGCATGATATACGAGAAGAAAGTGAACAGAACAATAACGCCTATACCCTTTAACAGAGTCCAGGCTCTTGAATCCATGATCCACTGAATTATTTCATAAACGATCACGGCAATGATCGCAACCTCTAACAGATTTGTTGCAGAAAATCTCGGAAGCAGCGAAACATAGCTCTTAAGATATTCTAAAATGTCACTCAACAGTCCTGCCTCCCTCAGTCTCTTCTCTCATCTTCATCCAAAGGCTTGATCTTAGGAACAGCCTTTACAAAATAATAATAGTCATCATCCTCGAATCTCAATCGTTCGGTGCTTCTGAAATCCACGCTATAGATGACTAGTTCATACACTATAAGTATTGCGAAGGAAATAATCAGTCCGATCAGATCCCACAGTACAGACTGCCCGCAGATCACATCAGCGGCTAAAAACAGGATCCCCATAACGGCTATGCCGGCTATGACTGATATTGTCCATGAATGATCCATACTGCTTCTGCTGATTATAGAAACAACTATTATGCATGCCGCAAATGCAAACATGATTATGAGCATGTATTTGTCGCCGAGCACACCTCTGCCTATATCCGCAAAGCTGTCTATGACATCCGAAGCACCCACTGCCGAAAGCTCTGAAGCATTAATATAGAAATATTTCATGAGATTCCAGATGAGAATGCCGAACACCGCAGGCACTATTGCCGCGATTCCGAGATTCATTCCGAGTATTACCGGGACGACAAATGGTATCTTAAGTAAAAAAGTGAGCGGTATCATTGCCATGATTATGCCGGTGCCTGGTCTGAAGCCGTAGTAAAGCACAAATATCATTGCAAGCATTATGGATGAAAAGCCAGCCATCGCATAGGATACCTCAGTCATATCTGCAATAAGGAACAAGCCGCATATAAGTGAAATACCTCCGTATGGAAGAAACATGCAGATAGCCGAGCATGCAGCTATAACAATAACGCTTGAGAAACGCTCATAGTATCCGATCCTTCCCTGCAGTAAAAGCAGCATAAGAAAAGCAAGAACAAACTTGCTGACCGGCTTAATTATATAATCATATTCACTGTAAAGACTCCTGAGAGAATCTCTGATAATAAGCAGTGATCTCATTAAGTGTTCTCCTTATCCTGATAATTATATCTCCTTGCGAGCCTCTTAAGCTTCGTGGCATAAAACAGCATGCCCTTTCTGGCTCTTTTATATCTTGCCGAATATACTGCAGCAGATATCATGAGATACACGATCACACCTGCTATATAATGGAAAATAAGCTTGGTAAACATAGCCATTATTCCATTTACATTAATATCATAAAAAAAAGAATCCGATTTAAAAATAACATACAGCATCAGGCATATCAAAAAGCATACTGTAAACCTTATAAAGGCGAGCATCATATGCCAGAAAATGTAATCGGATTTATAATATTTATTTATTTTAAAAACGTCATTCTCATACTTTTTCTCGTATATAGCAAGATCTGTCATGAGACGAATTTTTTCTTTTTTAAGCATTGCTTATGTGTATCCCTGAAAATAAAAATTTTCGCTCCTTACAGCATTTAAAAATTCGCGAAGTTATTATTATCATAACACGCAAAAAAATAAGAAACAAGGCAAAACACCTTGCTTCTTATTTAAGGTTTTATGAACAATATAGGTTCAAATTTAAGCTTTTGAAAAGTCAAATCAGCTGCGGTCAACGCCTGCTGTAGCTCTTAATGTAACGTCATGATATCCGCCCTCTACGATGCTGGTTGCAGATACTACTGTAAGCTTTGCATCTCTCTGAAGATCAGGAATATTTAATACTCCGCAGTTGCACATTGTAGACTTAACCTTGTAAAGAGACTTCTCTACGTTGTCATGAAGTGAGCCTGCATATGTAACATAAGAATCTACGCCTTCCTCGAATGCAAGGCTGTTCTTTCCGCCGAGATCATATCTCTGCCAGTTACGAGCTCTGTTAGAGCCCTCTCCCCAATACTCCTTAACATACTGGCCGTTTATCATAACCTTATTAGTAGGGCTTTCGTCAAAACGAGCAAAGTATCTTCCGAGCATGAGGAAGTCAGCACCCATAGCAAGTGCAAGTGTCATATGATAGTCATGAACGATACCGCCGTCTGAGCAGATAGGAACATAGATTCCTGTCTCCTTATAGTACTCATCTCTTGCTCTTGCAACATCAATAAGAGCTGTAGCCTGTCCGCGTCCGATACCCTTTGTCTCACGAGTGATACAGATAGAACCTCCGCCGATACCGACCTTGATGAAGTCAGCGCCTGCCTCTGCAAGGAATCTGAATCCTTCTGCGTCAACAACGTTTCCTGCACCGATCTTGACCTTGTCTCCGTACTCAGCGCGTACAAAGTCTATTGTCTGCTTCTGCCAGATGCTGTAACCTTCTGATGAGTCTATGCAAAGAACATCAACTCCTGCATCTACAAGTGCAGGTACTCTGTCTCTGTAATCTCTTGAGTTAATTCCGGCACCGACAATATATCTCTTCTCTGCATCCATCATGCTGAGCGGATACTCCTTATGCTCCGCATAGTCCTTTCTGAATACGAAGTAAAGAAGGTGATCATTCTCATCCACGATAGGAAGTGAGTTGAGCTTGTTATCCCAGATGATATCGTTAGCTTCCTTAAGTGTTGTAGTAGCGGGTGCAGTGATAAGCTTTTCTCTAGGAGTCATGAACTCTTTGATTTTGATGTCTTCTGTCATACGGCTGATACGGTAATCACGGCTTGAAACGATACCTAAAAGCTTGCCGTTAGGCTCAGCATTCTCTGTAATAGCAACTGTTGAGAAACCGTTCTGCTCCTTAAGTCTTAAAACATCACCGAGAGTATGCTCAGGTGTAAGGTTAGCGCCGCTGACAACAAAACCTGCCTTACGATGCTTAACTCTTGCTACCATTGCAGCCTCATCCTCAATAGACTGTGAACCGTAAATAAAGGAAATTCCGCCTTCTCGTGCAAGAGCAACTGCAAGATTATCATCGGATACTGACTGCATGATAGCAGAAACAAGCGGAATGTTAAGTGTTATAGGACATTCCTCCTGACCCTTTCTGTATCTTACGAGCGGAGTTCTGAGAGATACCTTGTTAGGGATGCACTCTTCAGAGGTATAGCCCGGTACAAGTAAGTACTCGCTGAATGTTCTGGATGGTTCCTCAAAATAGAAAGCCATTGGTTTTTCCTCCTCATGTATATATAAGCCTGATTTATAAAATAATAATAATTCTTTTCTTTAATGTTTGCATCAGTTTAATAAGCTGATTTTATAAAAATCTCATATTTCTTATACCGCTTTCTGATCATTAAATGATAAAAAGCTGTGGTAATGTGATTATCAGCCTATTGCCTTCTCGGTATTATATACCTCTCTTACCGCCTTTGCAAACTGATCAGCGCAGGATGTACCTCTTCCCCCGCAGTCATTTCCCAAAAGTATGCTCTCGATCTTATCAACAGTCATACCGTCTGTAAGCTTAGCAACAGCCTTAAGGTTGCCGTTGCAGCCACCTGTAAATACAACATTAGTTATAATATCGCCGTCAATATCAAAGTCAATAGTTTTAGCACAAACGCCGCTTGTTTTATATGTATAGTGCATCATTATATCTACCCTCTCAATATAATTGCAAGTATTTTTTTGAATATTTAATATAAGTTCTTTTCTTTGCAGTAAACACCCTTAAAAAGATCTACTGCAAAGAAAAGAATAATTATTCAATCAGCCTTTAAAATATTTAACAGCTGCTTCAAACATACGAATATCATAATTTCCAGGCACATTCTTATAAAGACCTGATCCAATACGCTCCGCATGTCCCATCTTGCCGAATACCCTGCCGTCAGGTGAGGTGATTCCTTCTATAGCGTAAGCTGAATTATTAGGATTAAAATGAATATCCTTAGTTGCAGCGCCGTGATCGTCAACATACTGTGTAGCGATCTGTCCGTTTGCTGCAAGCTCTCTGATCAGCTTCTCTTCAGCTATGAAGCGTCCCTCTCCGTGTGAAACAGGAACTGAATATACCTCTCCCGGCTCTGTAAGCGCAAGCCAAGGTGACTTGTTGCTCGCTATACGTGTCTTAACTATACGTGACTGGTGTCTGCCGATAGTATTAAAGGTCAGTGTAGGACAATGCTCATCTGTATCAATGATCTTGCCGTAAGGAACAAGTCCCAGCTTTATAAGTGCCTGGAAGCCGTTGCAGATTCCGCACATAAGACCGCCTCTGTTGTCAAGCAGATCCGTAACAGCATCCTTGACAGCCTGGTTTCTGAAGAATGCGGTGATGAACTTTCCGCTTCCGTCAGGCTCGTCTCCGCCTGAGAAGCCGCCAGGAATGAATATCATCTGTGACTGCTTAACGAGCTCGGCAAACTTTTCTACACTGTCAGAAACAGCTTCAGGGGTAAGGTTTTTAACAACGAATATCTCAGGCTCAGCTCCTGCATCGGCAACAGCCTTTGCACTGTCGTACTCACAGTTGGTTCCAGGGAATGCAGGAATAGCAACCTTAGGTCTTGCAGTCTTAACTGCAGGTACAGTCCACTTGTCAGCCTTAAACTCAAATGCCTCGTACTTGTCTGCACCCTGATCTATATTACAGGTAAATACGCTCTCAAGCTTATCCTCATAAGCAGTAAGAACATCGTCAAGAACAATTTCCTCATTGCCAAGGCGTATGATCCTGTCTGTAACAGTCTCACCAAGATCAGTTACATCATATGCCGGACAGCTGTCAGGTATATCTTCCTCGTCTGTAAGCTCCATTACAAAGCTTAAGTACTTCTTTGAGAAGATATCCTGTACGCTGATTTCAGGTTCATAAACAAAGCCTATCATATTTCCGAAGCACATCTTCATAACAGCCTCAGCAATGCCGCCGATACCCGGTGTATAGCAGGAAACAGCCTTGCCGGCTCTTAAAAGCTTTGTTACTGCATCAAAGGTCTCAAGCAGTGACTTAGACTCAGGGAGCCCATCCTCTCCGAACTTAGGGCTTAATACAACTACCTTGTGACCGGCAGCCTTAAACTCAGGTGAAACGATATCTGAGGTCTTCTGAGTTGTTATTGCAAATGAAACAAGTGTCGGCGGAACATGTATTTCTTCAAAGGATCCTGACATGGAATCCTTTCCTCCGATAGCTGCAATACCAAGCTCCATCTGAGCTCTGAATGCACCGAGAAGAGCTGAAAGCGGCTTGCCCCACTTCTCCGGATCCTTGCCAAGCTTCTCAAAATATTCCTGGAATGAAAGATATACATCCCTAAATTCCGCTCCGGTAGCAACAAGCTTAGCTGCTGAATCTGCAACAGCCATGTATGCTCCGTGGAACGGACTCTTTTCTGTGATGAAAGGATCATATCCCCATGACATTACAGAACAGTTGTCTGTATGCTTCTTCTCTACAGAAATCTTCTGTACCATTGCCTGAATAGGAGTAAGCTGATACTTTCCTCCGAAAGGCATGAGTACTGTTCCTGCTCCGATAGTAGAGTCAAATCTTTCAGAAAGACCTCTCTTCGAGCAGCAGTTAAGATCTGAAGCCATTGTCATATAGTTATCTGTAAAGCTTCCCTTTATCTCTTCGCTGAAGGAAATAGGTGCTGCAGTTTTAACATCGATGTGTTTTTCGGCACCGTTGGTATCAAGGAATGCTCTGCTGATATCAACTATCTTTTTGCCGTTCCATGTCATTGTAAGTCTCGGATCAGCCTTAACAACAGCTACCTTGACTGCCTGAAGGTTCTCCATAGCTGCAAGCTCGAGGAAACGATCTGCATCCTTTGCTTCAACAACAACAGCCATGCGCTCCTGAGACTCACTTATGGCAAGCTCAGTTCCGTCAAGACCCTCATACTTCTTAGGTACTGCATTAAGATCTATATCAAGTCCGTCAGCAAGCTCTCCTATAGCAACAGAAACTCCGCCTGCACCAAAGTCATTGCAGCGCTTGATAAGTCTTGAAGCCTCTTCATTTCTGAACAATCTCTGAAGCTTTCTTTCCTCAGGCGCATTACCCTTCTGAACCTCTGCTCCGCAGTTTTCTACAGAATGTGCATTGTGTGCCTTAGATGAACCTGTTGCACCGCCGATACCGTCACGTCCTGTGCTTCCTCCAAGGTAGATTACAATGTCACCGGCCTCAGGTCTCTCACGTCGAACATTCTTTTCAGGAGCGGCAGCAACTACAGCTCCGATCTCCATTCTCTTTGCCACATAACCCGGATGATAGATCTCATCTACCATACCTGTAGCAAGACCGATCTGGTTACCGTAGGATGAATATCCGTTAGCAGCTGTTGTGACGATCTTACGCTGCGGAAGCTTACCCGGAATAGTCTCTGATACAGGCTTCAATGGGTCAGCCGCACCTGTAAGTCTCATTGCCGAATAAACATATGAACGTCCTGAAAGCGGATCTCTTATAGCACCTCCGATGCAGGTTGCCGCTCCACCGAAAGGTTCAATCTCTGTAGGATGATTGTGGGTCTCATTTTTGAAAAGAAGAAGCCAAGGCTCTTTGACTTTGTCAACCTCGATCTCCATCTTTACGGTACATGCATTGATTTCTTCGGACTCATCAAGCTTATCCAGCTTTCCTGCCTTTTTAAGAGCCTTTGCTGCAAGTGTACCTATATCCATAAGGCATACCGGCTTTGTACGTCCGAGAGACTTTCTTGTCTCAATGTACTTGTCATATTCCTGCTTTAAGAGCTCGTCCTCAAAGATAACATTATCAATGATAGTGTTAAATGTTGTATGACGGCAGTGATCCGACCAATATGTATCTATCATCTTTATCTCAGTGATAGTAGGGTCTCTGTGCTCATTCCTGAAGTATTCCTGACAATAAGCTATATCATCAAGATCCATTGCAAGTCCGTTAGCCTTTATGAACTCGTCAAGAGCCTCTCTTGACATACCGTCAAAGCCTTCAACAGTCATAACCTCTGTAGGAATTGCATAATATGTCTTAAGCGTTTCAGGCAGCTCAAATGATGCTTCTCTTGCCTCGACAGGGTTGATGACATATTTCTTGATAGCTTCTATATCAGCTTCACTTAAGTTTCCGTAAAGAGCATAAATCTTCGCACTTCTTACTATCGGCTTTTCCTTCTGTGAAATAAGCTGTATACACTGTGCAGCAGAATCCGCTCTCTGATCGAACTGTCCCGGAAGATACTCCACTGCAAAGCAGTAGGCTCCGTCAGTATTAATGCTCTCTGAAGCAATATCAACCTGCGGCTCTGAAAAAACAGTCTTTACCGCATAGTCAAAAAGCTCTCTGTCAATATTCTCCGCATCGTATCTGTTATACAGTCGAACATCAGAAAGCTCTTCAATTCCGAGCAGTCCTCTTGCATCACTAAAGAGTGACTTTGCCTCGTTAGCGTACTCCTTCTTTTTTTCAACAAAGACTCTGTATACCATTAATCAAACCTCTGAAAATCAATAATATTTCTGTAAATGTCTAATTTACTTATACCGTTGCCTTAAGCGCTCTTTGACCGATGTCATGACGATAGTACTCATTATCAAAATGAACCTTATCAACTATCTTGTATGCATCCTCAATGGCTTCCTTAAGAGTAGGTGCAACAGCTGTACAGCCAAGTACTCTGCCGCCGTTTGTTACAAGCTTTCCGTCAGCTATCTTAGCTCCTGCTACATATACCTTATCCTTTACTTCATCAGGTATAGTAAGCTCCAGACCCTTATCATATTTGACCGGATAGCCATCTGATGCCATGATTACGCAGCATGCATTTTTATCGCTGAAGCGTACCTCAGTTTCAGAAAGTCTTTCCTCAGTAACTGCCATCATTATCTCAAGAAGATCCGACTCAAGAAGAGGCAGAACTACCTGTGTTTCAGGATCTCCGAAGCGGCAGTTATATTCAATGACCTTAGGTCCGTTCTTTGTAAGCATAAGTCCGAAATAAAGACAGCCCTTAAAGGTGCGACCTTCCTTATTCATAGCCTCAATAGTAGGAAGGAATATCTTTTCCATACACTCAGCCGCAATAGCATTCGTATAATACGGGTTAGGTGCAACCGTACCCATACCTCCGGTATTAAGTCCGGTATCATTATCTCCTGCACGCTTATGATCCATTGACGAGATCATAGGAACTACAATTTTGCCGTCCGTAAATGAAAGTACAGATACCTCCGGACCCTCAAGGAATTCCTCAATGACTACATGGTCACCGCTTGCGCCGAATACCTTATCCTCCATCATACTCTTAACAGCCTGTCTTGCTTCATCTCTTGTAAGAGCAATGATAACTCCCTTACCAAGTGCAAGTCCATCTGCCTTAATTACCGTAGGAATAGGTGCTGTTTCGAGATATTCAAGAGCCTTATTCATATCATCAAATACTTCATATCCTGCTGTAGGTATGCCGTATTTCTTCATAAGATCCTTTGAAAAGACCTTTGAACCCTCAATAATAGCTGCATTTGCCTTAGGTCCGAAGGCAGGTATGCCAACAGCCTCAAGAGCATCGACACAGCCAAGAACAAGCGGATCGTCCGGTGCCACAATGGCATAATCAATTGAATTTGCCTTTGCAAACTCTACGATCTTATCGATATCCTTTGCTCCGATATCCACGCACTCAGCATCCTCAGCCATTCCGCCGTTGCCCGGAAGTGCATAGATCTTTTCTACATTTTTATTTTCTTTGATTTTCTTAATAATAGCGTGCTCACGTCCGCCGCCGCCGACTACAAGTATCTTCATCCTAATATTCCCCTGTTATCAATGATGGAAAAGTCTCATGCCTGTAAATGCCATTACGATTCCGTATTTATCGGCTGTTTCTATAACATGATCATCTCTGATAGATCCACCCGGCTCGGCAATATACTGAACTCCTGATTTTCTTGCTCTTTCAACATTATCTCCGAATGGGAAGAATGCATCAGAACCTACGGTAACACCGCTCTGAGTTGCGATCCATGCCTTTTTCTCATCAGCTGTAAGCGGCTCAGGCTTTTCTGTAAATACTTTCTGCCACTCGCCGTCTCTTAAAATATCCTCATACTCATCAGAGGTGTAAATATCAATAGCATTGTCTCTGTCAGGTCTTCTGATTCCGTCTACGAACTTAAGTCCGAGAACCTTTGGATTCTGTCTTAAATACCAGTTATCAGCCTTGTTTCCTGCAAGTCTTGTGCAGTGAATACGGCTCTGCTGTCCGGCTCCGACTCCGATAGCCTGTCCGTCCTTTACATAGCATACGGAGTTTGACTGTGTATACTTAAGTGTTATGAGGGCAACTATCATGTCGATCTTGGCACTTTCAGGGAGCTCTTTGTTCTTAGTAACGATATTTCCCAAAAGTTCGTTGTCGATCTTGAAATCATTATGACCCTGCTCAAAGGTAACTCCGAATACATCCTTAAATTCCTCATGTGCAGGAACATAAGAAGGATCAATCTTTACAACATTGTAATTACCCTTTTTCTTTGTCTTGAGGATCTCAAGAGCCTCGTCTGTATATCCCGGAGCAATGATTCCGTCAGAAACCTCATCCTTAAGGTATCGTGCGGTAGCTGCATCACAGACATCACTTAATGCAGCCCAGTCTCCGTAGGAGCAGAGTCTGTCAGCGCCTCTTGCTCTTATATAAGCGCATGCAATAGGACTGAGCTCAGCGTCCGCATCAACAAAATACATCTTTCTGTCAATGTCGCTTAAAGGATGACCTACAGCTGCACCGGCAGGTGATACATGCTTGAAGGATGCTGCTGAAGGAAGGCCTGTTGCCTCCTTTAACTCCTTTACAAGCTGCCAAGAATTAAAAGCATCAAGGAAATTGATAAATCCCGGTCTTCCGTTAAGAACCTCTACCGGAAGGTCAGAACCATCTCTCATGAAAATGCGTGATGGCTTCTGATTTGGGTTGCATCCATATTTTAACTGTATCTCCTTCATTTCGACTCCCTCTCCTGTCTAAGAAAAAAATTAATATAATAATTATATTTTAAACGTTATCGTTAATGATAAGCTGCTCATACTCACCGCTTTCAATATCAGTAAATCTGACAAAAAGTGATACACGGTTATCTCTGTTGAGATTGGTCCAGAGCATGCCTGCATAAGTGTCAAGATCATCAACGATATCAACTCTTTCAGGTTCACCCTGGAATGTAGGGATAGGGTTGCCGTCTGTCACATATGTGTGAATGAAGTGACCGAGTCCCGGTACAGCCGGATACTCAAAGAACTGTCTTACGCATGCAGAGCCTTCAAGATCTACAGATTTAAGAATGGAAAGCTTATAGCTTCCGTCCTTTGCCTGGATTCCTGAAATACGAGGTGTCCAGTTAGGGCCGTCAGGCTCAAACTCTCTGGTTCTTAATGCCTCTTCAAATGTGCCGCCGTTCTTCATTGTGTCAACTATAGTGTCGGTCTGATCTCCGTTAGTTACAACGAGATCATCACCGAGCTCTCTTACAGGATGATATATAATAAGGCTCGGGTCCTCTAAAAGTGAAGGATCAAATGCCTCTGTACTGATGCCATCAACTTCCTCTGAGAATACTCTGTTGCGGCTGTTAGTGCTGCGGCCCATAATAAAATAAGCCGAAACCTTTTTTGTTCCGTCAGGCGTGATGCCAAGGATGATGCCGCGGCCAGGATATGTATTATTCTTAAGCTTCTCGGCAATTGAGCCAATTTCGTAAATATTCATATTTTCTCCCGTTATTGATTAAAGCATGATACAACAACGCACAAAGCCTCTTGTATCTGCGACAATTTCTCGATCAGCAGATCGTGTATATTTAATTACTGTTACAAATATATACTCAGCCTGTTATGGAAGCCGCAACAAGCTCCGCAGCCTTAGGAAGTATGATCCACTCAGCCTGCTCCATTACTCGTTTCTGAAGTACTTCAGGGGTATCCCCATCCATTACGTCTACAGCCTTCTGCAGAATGATCTTTCCTCCGTCAGGTATCTCATTGACAAAATGAACAGTTGCGCCGGTTACCTTTACTCCGTATGACAAAGCTGCCTCATGGACTTTAAGTCCGTAAAATCCCTGTCCGCAGAAGGAAGGAATAAGCGAAGGATGAACGTTTATAATGCGGTCTCTGAAATGATCTATAAACTTAGGCCCTAATATACTCATAAAGCCAGCCAGCACGATCATGTCGATATCAGCCGCATCAAGAACTTCTATAAGCTTATCCTCAAAAGCCTCAGCACTGCCGCATTCCTTTCTGATTACAGTCTCGGATGCTATACCGGCCTTTGCAGCTCTTTCAAGTGCATAGGCATTGCGGTTGTTGGAGACTACCAGCTTAATGCTGCCGCTTTTGATAATGCCTGAATGCTCAGCATCTATAAGTGCCTGCAGATTGGTCCCCCCTCCGGAAACCAATACTGCGATGTTTGCTTTTCTTTTATTATTTGCTTCCATGCCTGCCATTTGCGCTGCTTCCTCTTCAGATCTTGATCTTGTCATCGCCCTCTTCGATCTCTCCGATGACATATGCCTTTTCACCTGCATTGTTAAGGATCTCAATGCACTTATCAGCATCAGAAGCCTCAACTATAACGCTCATTCCTACACCCATGTTGTAGGTGTTGAACATGTCACGCTCAGGAACATTGCCTGTCTTCTGTAAAAGGCTGAAGATAGCAGGTATTTCAATTTTTGACTTATCTATATTAGCGCAGAGTCCGTCAGGAATAGCACGAGGGATATTCTCATAGAAGCCGCCGCCTGTGATGTGGCTGATGCCGTGAATGTCACAGCCTTCAATAGCCTTAAGCACAGACTTAACATATATCTTTGTCGGAACTAAAAGTGCCTCACCAAGGCTCATGCCAAGCTCATCATAATGCTTTCCGAGATCTGTATGTTCAATGTCAAATACCTTTCTGACAAGAGAATAGCCGTTAGAATGAATACCGCTTGATTTGAGTGCGATAACAACATCGCCCTTCTTCATGCGCTTATTATCAATGATCTTCTTCTTGTCCACGATGCCTACTGTAAAGCCTGCAAGATCGTAGTCATCAGCCGGCATAACACCCGGATGCTCTGCAGTTTCTCCACCTATAAGCGCACAGCCTGTCTGCACGCAGCCCTCTGCAACACCTACAACAAGCTTCTCGACCTTTTTAGGATCATTTTTGCCTATAGCAATATAATCAAGGAAAAACAGAGGCTTTGCTCCGCAGCAGATAACATCGTTTACACACATGGCAACACAATCGATACCAATTGTGTCATGCTTATCCATGAGCTGTGCAATACGCTGCTTTGTGCCTACTCCGTCTGTTCCGGAAACAAGCACAGGCTGCTCCATGCCGCTGATATCAGGCATAAAAAGGCCGCCGAAGCCTCCTATGTCAGAAACTACTCCGTCGATAAAGGTTCTCTCGACATGCTTTTTCATAAGCTTTACGCCTTCATAACCGGCTTCAATATTGACACCCGCAGCTGCGTATGACTCTGAATGTGATTTACTCATAGCTCCACCCCGTCTTTTATAGTTTAAAAAATAATTATAACTTAAAATGCTTAATTAAAGAAGAACTATCAGGAAAGTTTCTCCATAACACCGGCATCTTTTTCAAGAACCTTTTTGGCATCAGCTGCTCTCTTTGAATCAAGCTTCTTTCTGATATCTTCATCTGCAACAGCAAGTATCTGTGCAGCAAGAAGTGCGGCATTTCCGCCGGCATTTACTGCCACAGTTGCTACAGGAATGCCTGTAGGCATCTGTACTGTTGAAAGAAGCGCATCCATACCGTCAAAAACCGGTCCCTTGCATGGAATTCCGATAACCGGAAGTGTTGTATTTGCTGCTATTGCGCCTGCAAGATGTGCTGCCATTCCGGCTGCTGCAATAAGCACTCCGAAGTCTGCCTCTCTTGCTCCCACTGCAAAGGCTCTTGCCTCCTCAGGAGTTCTGTGAGCTGAATAAATATGCACCTCATATGGGATCTCAAGCTCCTTTAAAACGTCTACTGCCTTCTGTATTACAGGAAGATCACTGTCACTTCCCATTACGATTCCGATTTTTTTCATATTGTTCACCATTAACCTTAAATCTTTAATCTAAATAATATCATAAATTCTGCAATCACTAAATTCCCGACAGATTAAAATGCATTTGTTCATTATACATCTTAAAATCTATCGAGAATCCGGTGATGAGCTATGTCATATTTAATTTTTATTGTTTAGCAGCTGTTTCACAGTAGATGCATCTGTAAATCTGCTGTCCTTCATCTGTGAGCTTGAATATCTGATCGAGCTCCTGCTCCTGACTGCTTATACAGCGAGGGTTCTTGCATCTTATAACATTTACAAGCTTTTTAGGAAGCTTAAGAGCTGCCTTATCAACAAGCTTGCCGTCCTTAATAGTATTAACAGTAGCACCCGGATCAACATATCCGATAACATCATAGTCAATAGGCATTACGGAATCAATCTTAATGATGTCCTTTCTGCCCATCTTATTGCTGACTACATTTATCATAAGTGCAACCGAGTATTCCTTATCCTTAAGGCCGAGAAGATCATATATCTTCATTCCCTTTCCGGCTGTGATATGGTCGATAACTATTCCGTTCTGAATTCCGTCAACTCTCATGCTCTTATACCTCCCTATTAAGTCCGAGCAGCATAAGGATAAGTGCCATACGCATATATTTTCCGTTCAGCACCTGATCAAAATAATGAGCTCTCGGATCAGCATCTACAGCTACGCTTATCTCATTAACTCTCGGAAGCGGATGCATGATAACAAGATCCTTCTTGGCAGTTACAAGCTTATCCGGATCAAGAATATAGCTGTCCTTCAGTCTTAAATAATCCTCTTCGTTGAAGAAACGTTCCTTCTGAACTCTTGTCATATAGAGGATATCAAGCTGTGATATAGCTGATTCAAGATCATTCGTCTGCTCATAAGGGATATTGTTGGCACTAAGAGTATCCTTCTTAACATAGCTCGGAAGCTTCAGCTCCTCAGGTGATATAAGCACTACCTTGATGCCAGTATAACGTGACAGAGCCTGAATAAGTGAATGTACTGTTCTTCCGAACTTAAGGTCTCCGCAGAAACCTACAGTCATGTTATTAAGGGTTCCTCTTTCTCTGTAAATGGTAAGAAGATCGGCAAGTGTCTGAGTCGGATGGTTGTGTCCTCCGTCTCCGGCATTTATAACAGGTACGGTCGCATTAAGAGATGCTACATAAGGCGCACCCTCTTTAGGATGTCTCATAGCGATAATATCGGCATAGCAGCTTACTACTCTTGATGTATCCGCAACGCTCTCTCCCTTTGATGCCGATGAGCTTGTTGCTTCAGAAAATCCTAAAACGTTTCCTCCTAATTCCATCATTGCCGCTTCAAAGCTCAGTCTTGTTCGGGTAGATGGCTCAAAGAAAAGTGTTGCAAGCTTTTTGCCCTTGCATATCTCGCTGTAGCTGCCCGGATTTTCAATGATATCCAGAGCTGTTTTTATAAGCTCGTCTATTTCCTCTACGGAAAGTTCCAAAATGTTATTCAGACTTCTCATGCTGCCTCCGTTAAAATAAACTTTTATATAATGCAGACCTTAAATAATAAGGTCTGCCTATAGCCTGATAAATTATGCCTTATGTGTTATCCAGCTTTCATCAGACGGATCATCTCTGAACTTCTTGAGTCTTGCAATGTCATCCTTGGAGATATAACCCTCTTCTGCTGCAACCTCAGTAACAATGTCGAAATTAGTAAGTGAATAATTTACAACATCTGCTTCTGCAAGCTTATCGATACTCTTTTTCATTCCGTAGGTGAAAATGCTTACTATGCCTAATACATCTGCACCGGCATTTCTGAGCACATCAACTACCTCTATGCAGCTTCCGCCTGTTGAGATAAGATCCTCTACAACTACGACCTTTTCTCCCTTTTCAAGACGTCCCTCGATCTGGCTCTTGCGGCCATGGTCCTTAGCTCCGCCTCTTACATAGCCCATAGGCATATTCATTATATGACCTGTAATAGCCGCATGAGCAATACCTGCTGTAGAAGTTCCCATAAGCACCTCTGCCTCAGGAAAATGCTCTCTGATAAGCTCAGCAAGTCCGTTTTCTATATGTGTTCTTACCTCAGGTGCCGTGAGTGTAAGCCTGTTGTCTGTATAAACAGGGCTCTTAATGCCCGAAGCCCATGTGAACGGATCATCCGGCTTTAAGAATACTGCTCCTATACTTAAAAGATCCTTTGCAATAAGTCTCTGTGTATCCATACTACCCTCCTTATGTAAACATTTTTAACCTAAAAATTCCTTCACACAGCGTCTGTATGCCGCAACAGGATCCTCTGCCTTTGTAATAGGTCTTCCTACTACGATAAGGTCTGAGCCGGCCTCCTTAGCTGCTGCAGGAGTCATAACTCTCTTCTGATCGCCCTTATCTCCGTCAGCAAATCTGATACCCGGAGTAACAGTAAGGAAGTCATCGCCGCAATGCTTATGCACAGCTTCAGCCTCAAGCGGTGAGCATACTACTCCGTCAAGTCCTGCCTTCTTTGCATTTTCAGCATAATGCATTACTACCTTGTCGATAGGTTCCTTTATCAGAAGATCATCTTCCATTCTCTGCTGATCTGTGCTTGTAAGCTGTGTAACAGCGATAAGCAGCGGTCTTGTTCCGTCCGCTCTTGTGAGTCCCTCTATAGCCGCCTCCATCATGGCTATAGTTCCGGCTGCATGAACATTTACAATATCCACATCAAGACCTGACAGCACAGACATGGCCTTTTTTACTGTATTCGGAATGTCATGAAGCTTGAGATCTAAAAACACCTTATGCCCTCTTGCCTTTATCTCCCTTACTATCTGCGGTCCTTCTGAATAGAAAAGCTCCATGCCTATCTTAACAAACGGTTTCTCCTCAGTGAATTTATCAAGAAATTCAAATGTCTCTGCCGCGCCCGCAAAATCACAGGCAATAATTACGTCTCTCTTATTCATGAACCCTCCGTGACAATATATTATAAATTGATATTTTATATAACGAACTGTAAAATGAGCCTTATCAGAGTGCCGATCCGATAATATCCCTAAGCTTCTTGATGCCGTATTTATCCATAACCTCAGGAAGCTCATTTATAATATCTCTGGAGATATAAGGCTCCTTAAGATTCATCGCACCGATTTCGACAGCAGATGCCCCTGCCATCATCATTTCAATAACATCCTCAGCACTTGATATTCCTCCGAGTCCAACAACAGGTACATTAACAGCCTTTGCTGTCTGCCATACCATCCTGAGTGCTACAGGAAATACTGCAGGGCCGCTCATTCCGCCTGTCTGATTTTTAAGTATCGGCTTGCCTGTTCTTAAGTTAATGCGCATACCCATAAGTGTATTTATAAGGCTTATACCGTCTGCTCCCGCAGCTTCACAAGCCTTTGCTATCTCAGTTACATCTGTAACATTCGGTGTAAGCTTCATGATCACAGGCTTATCGGTAACCGCTTTAACTCTCTTTGTAACAGTTGCAGCCATGCCCGGATCGGTTCCGAAGCCCATTCCGCCGCCGTGAACATTAGGGCAGCTGATATTGACCTCAAACCAGCCTATTTCAGGACATTGATTAAGTCTTTCGACCACATATGCATACTCATCCTCAGAAAAGCCGCTGACATTTGCCATAACAGGCTTATGGAAGCATTTTTTAAGCTTTGGGAGTTCCTCACTTATTACCTTATCAACTCCAGGGTTCTGAAGTCCGACAGAATTAAGCATACCTGAGGCGCACTCTGCTATACGCGGTGTAGGATTACCGTATCGCGGCTCTTTGGTGGTTCCTTTAAATGAAAAGCTGCCTAAAATATTGATATCATAAAGCTCTGCAAACTCATAGCCATAGCCGAAGGTGCCGCTCGCCGGTATGATAGGATTATCCAGCTCTATCCCGCAAAGGGAGGTCTTTAATCTTTCCATAATATATCTCCCTTCTTGAATACAGGGCCGTCTTTACAGACTCTTTTAACTCCGGAGGCAGTCTCCATAGAGCAGCCAACACAGGCTCCGAAACCGCAGCCCATGCGTTCCTCAAAGCTTAACTCTCCGTCAATCTTTGTCTCTCTGTAAACTGCCTTAAGCATAGGCATAGGTCCGCAGGCATAGAAGTAAGTACAGTCTGTTTCCCTAACTGCATCAGTGACCATACCCTTTCTGCCGCAGCTTCCGTCTGCCGTCATTATAATGACCTCTATGTCAGAGCCGAGTGCCTTAAGCTCTTCTTCCAATATAACATCGCCTTTAGAGTTAAAGCCCAATACGGCAGTAACCTTCTTTCCTTCTGAGAGAAGCTTCTTCGAAAGCATAAGCATTGGTGCACTGCCAATGCCTCCGCCTATAAGTATTGGATGCTTTCCTGACACTTTAGTATAAAAGCCGTTTCCGAGACCTGTGAGCACACTGAGCTTTGTGCCGACAGGAAGCTGCGAAAGCTTATCTGTACCGTGTCCGACTGCCTTGTAAAGGATAGTAACTGTACCGTTTCCGCTGCCGTTATCATCATGGCATACATCGCATACCGATATAGGTCTTCTTAAGAAAAAGCCTTCAATCGAAATATTTATAAACTGTCCCGGCACGGAAACCTCCGAGACATCTCCTGAAAGCTCAAGCCTGTAAACATTATCGGCTATAAGGCTCTGCTTTGTTATCTCTAAGCTGCATTCCTTCATAGTCACTTATCACTCCCTGAAATCATCTGCCTTATAAGCAGTTTTTCCGTTATGTACTGTCTTAAGGCATCTTCCGCAAACCGTCATTCCTTCAAACGGCGTAGCCTTGCCCATGGAAATGAACTCGGCCGGATCAATAGTGTATTCCGCATCAAGATCCCATATTGAGTAATCTTCTCCTACAGGTATGGAAAAACGTTTTCTTGGGTTATAGCAAATAAGCTCAATAAGCTTTTCCATGCTTATGATGCCCTTTTTAACAAGCCCTGTATATAACAGCGGAAAAGCTGTTTCTATGCCGACTATACCCATAGCCGAGCCCTTTAAGCCCTTTGATTTTTCCTCAGCACTGTGCGGTGCATGATCAGTAGCTATACAATCTATAGTTCCGTCCTTAACGCCTTCAATCAGAGCAAGTCTGTCCTCTGTACTCCTTAAAGGAGGATTCATCTTGAAGCGGCCCTCTTCCTGAAGATCATTTTCATCAAGCAGAAGATAATGCGGTGCTGTCTCACAGCTTATGTCAACCCCTTCTGCCTTGGCCTTCCTTATAAGCTCTACGCTCTCCTTGCAGGATATATGACAAACGTGATATGCACAGCCTGTTTCCCTGGAAAGCTCTATGTCTCTTTCTATCTGCTTCCATTCGCTCTCCGAGCATATGCCTGCATGTCCGTGCTCTCCGGCATAGGCTCCG
This sequence comes from Lachnospiraceae bacterium, assembly GCA_022768465.1. GTDB lineage: Bacteria > Bacillota > Clostridia > Lachnospirales > Lachnospiraceae > Avilachnospira. Next base: position 34,833 of record JALELZ010000002.1, on the reverse strand, counting down.
TCATGGATATAACCGCCCTTTAAAAGCTCATTGACCTCGCAGTGAGCGACTATCATCTTTCCGATTGACTTTGCCTTAAGCATAGCCTCTCTCATCATATCATCCGACTGAACGCCTTTTCCGTCATCTGAAAATGCTACTGCAAAAGGTGCAAGCGCATCCATGTCGGAAAGCTCCTTTCCGAGCTCGCCTACAGTTATTGCCGCATAAGGATAAATCCCTATTACTGATTTTTTATCAATTATATCAAGCTGCGTCTTAAGATGCTCATAGCTATCCGGAACCGGAGAAAGGTTCGGCATAGTGCAGACTGCCGTATAACCGCCGTGTGCAGCTGCTTTTGATCCTGTTTCTATCGTTTCTTTATATGAAAAACCCGGCTCGCGAAAGTGAACATGTACATCGCAGAAACCGGGAAATTTAAAATATTTATGATTGTCTATATTGATAATATATTCAGATACGTTTGAGTCGAATGCTGCCACTGCCTGATCTCCTTTTGCGTTAAAACATATATTACCGTCATGATTTTTATATGCAGGCCTTAGTTACGATTACTAAAACAGCATATCGTAATTTACAGCGCTACATGTGACTGTCCTTTTGGGGACAGTCACAAAATCAATTCTTGAATGATATTATATGTTAGCGGTATATTTTATGTCAATGGTTAGACATTAACAAACACTTTACATAAAATGAACATTATATGTTTAATATTACTTTTTCACAAAAAATATTACGTGCTTTGTTCAATATGTCTGTTAACTGTGTCCTTTATCTTATCAAAAAGCTCTCCGTAATGTCTATGTGATGCCTTAGGGAAGGATTTCACGAGACGTGATACACCGAACACTCTGTTATGATAAATTTTTTCTCTGAGCTTTTCATATTTTTCTGCGGCTGCTGTATTCTTTTCAAGCAGCTCTCTGCAGCGGACGATTGCTTCCTGCTTCTTTAATTCAAGATCTTCATTTATTTCTTCACGAGCCTCCATTGCAGCAAGTGCAGCCTGAACCTTTGAGCGTTCCACCTTATTGGCATTCTTTATTGCTCGTTCTCCGAGTCTGTCGCTCAGTTCGTCACTGAAGCGGCGCATCTCGTTTTTGAGAACATCCAGCTCCTTAAGACGCTTATTAAGTCCGATAAGAATGGCAACAGTAACCGCAAGATCAGCTGCAAACACCGCATACGCACAAATCAGCATGATAATGCCTATACTCTTTGGAAAAAGATTAACTGTAAGTCCAGCCACTGTAGGCTGAATGATCCTGTAAACAAAAACCGTTCCTATGCCCCAGAAGAAACTGAATTCAGGACAAATATATCCATGAAAGTTGAACGGCTTATCACTGTAGTCCCACCATCTTATATGAAACAGCTTATCCAGCACCCAGCCTCCGAAAAGCTCTATTGCTGTGGTAATAAACACTCCGCCCAAAAACAGCATAAAGGCATTGCTTTCACCCTCAGCACCCAATACCAGCATAAGATGATCAAAAAATCCCAGGATCGCGACCATTCCGAATCCGTAAATAGGACAAAGCGGACCGTTAAGAAAACCACGGTTTACTACATTGCCGGTGGTAACGGCACAGAAAATGACCTCTAAACACCAGCCTAAAAACGAATAAACCATGAAATACCATAAGAATTTATATATATCAAATGCTTCAGTCATATCATTTACCTGCTTTTTTGCTCCACTTTTCTAAAAGTATCTCTGCATTCTCATGAGCAATAAGCTCACGCTCTCTGTCTGTTAAAGGAAGCTTCATGAAGAGCTCTTTGACTTCCTTCGGTAAAAAGAAAGGAAAATCACATCCGAACATGCATCTTTCCGCGCCGAACATCCTGATATATCCGACCATGTCATCTTTATCAACAAATTCCATACAGCTTGATATATCTGTATAGCAGTTCAGATCCTTTAAAAACTCCGGACCCTCTTCAAAAACGTTCCAGCCTCCAAGATGTGCTCCGACTACGTCAAGTCTCGGAAACAGCTTAAGTATATATCTGAGCCTTTCCGGATGTGAATAATTATTTGTATACTGGCCGCAGTGAAAATAAAACGGTATCTCCTTTTCCTGACAATAGTCATATAACGGAAAAAGTCTCTCATCATCTATAGCGAAGCACTGAGTTTCCGGATGGATCTTTATACCCAATAAACCGTTTGCTCTTATATAATCAGCCTCTTCTATCAGTGCATCCTCACCCATGGCAGCATGCACTGATCCGAAGCTGTGAAAATGCGGATCCTTTAAAAGACTTATTGCAAAGTCATTAACCTCTCTTGCCTGTCCAGGCTTCATAGCAACAGGAAGAAGCAGGAACTCATTAATTCCTACTTCCGCTCCCTCACGTATAAGCTCGGCAGGAGTTGCTGCAATCTCTGAAGATTCAAGTCCGTAATACTTGCTGACATTCCTTGTAGCTCTCAATGCTATCTTTTCCGGATATACATGAGCATGAAAATCAATTATCTTCAATACCTTATCTGTCTCCGATCGTAGCGAGTGCAGTTATGGCAATTCCGCAAATTGATGCTATCGCAACTATGGCTATAACCATCTTATGTGCCATTATATGTACCTCTTATTCTTCACTAAATTATATAAAAAAGAGCCAAGCGGACAATCGCCTTGCCTGTTTGGCTCACCGCGTTTCATTTAAATGCTAATCCATCACAACATTTTAGTCAATGACCGAATGCTGCGATTTAAGCGGTATTAATAGTGTTATCCGAGAAGTGCTTTATCACTTGCAAACTCCTGACCGGATACTCTTTCGAACTGGTGTAAGAGATCCTCTACGGTAAGGTGTTTTTTCTCTTCGCCCTTGATATCAAGTACAACATGACCCTCATTCATCATGATAAGACGGTTTCCGTGATTAATAGCATCCTTCATGTTATGAGTAACCATGAGAGTTGTAAGCTTCTGAGAATTAACTATTGTCTCAGTTGCTTCAAGCACCTTCTCTGCGGTCTTAGGATCAAGAGCAGCAGTATGCTCATCCAGAAGAAGGAGCTTTGGCCTCTGAAGAGTTGCCATAAGAAGAGTAAGAGCCTGTCTCTGGCCGCCTGAAAGCAGTCCCACCTTCGCTGTAAGTCTGTCCTCAAGTCCTAAATTTAAAATCTTAAGCTTTTCAACGAAAAGCTCTCTGTCATCATTAGTCACACCCCATTTGAGACCTCTTCTTAAGCCTCTTCGGTTTGCAAGTGCAAGGTTCTCTTCGATCTGCATTGTAGCAGCTGTTCCCGTCATAGGATCCTGGAAAACACGTCCTATAAGCTTTGCACGTTTAAAATCCGGAAGTCCCGTAACATCGATGCCATCGATAATTATGGATCCCTCATCAACAGGCCACACACCTGCAATAGCGTTAAGCGTGGTGGATTTGCCCGCACCGTTTCCTCCAATGACTGTTACGAAATCACCCTCTTCAAGAGTAAGGTTTACGCCTCGTAAGGCAACCTTTTCATTAACAGTACCTGCATTGAAGGTCTTGCATACATCTTTCAGTTCAAGCATTACTTTACCTCCTTTGCAGCAGACTGTTTACCAGCCTTCATAAATGAATTTTTTGCCTGACCCTTAAGATAAGGAACAGCAAGGAAAATCGCAACAATAACAGCTGTGAAGAGCTTCATCAGATTAGGATCAAGCTTAAGCCAGAGAACCAGCGTATAAATAATATAATAAATGATTCCGCCTATAACTACAAAAGAAAGGCGTCCTGCGAAGTTAAGCTTCTTTCCTAAAACAGCCTCACCTAATACCTCACCGATAATAACTGCGGCAAGTCCGATAACGATAGCACCTCTTCCGCTGTTGACATCGGCAAATCCTGAATACTGTGCGGAAAGTCCTCCGGCAAGTGCAACAAGTCCGTTGGAAATTGCAAGACCGAGCACCTTCATAGCATTAATATCTATGCCCTGTGCCTTTGACATCGTCGGGTTGCAACCGGTAGCACGAAGAGATGCACCCATCTCAGTTCCGAAGAACCAGTACATGACTGCTATAACTATAACTGCAAATGCAAATCCGGTAATGATAGCAGGTGTAATATGTCTTGATGAAACTATAAGATAGAACTTATCAACGCTTACAGCCTGATTGGCTTTAAAATGCATAATTGCCAGGTTGATAGAGTACAGTGCATACTGTGAAAGAATACCTGCAAGTATAGCCGGAATACCGAGCTTTGTATGAAGAAGTCCGGTAACGCAGCCAACGATAAGGCCGCAGACAGTCGCTATAAGGACTGCAAGCCAGGGATTCATTCCTCCGACAATAAGCATTACAGATACAGCACCGCCTGTTGAAAAGGTTCCGTCAACAGAAAGATCGGCAATATCCAAAAGTCTGAAGGTGACGTAAACACCGAGTGCCATGATACCCCATATAAGTCCCTGCGCAACACTCGCAGGAAGTCTGCCGGCAAGTCCGGCAAGGCTGAGTGAACTTAAATAAGCAGCCATTTTACCCTCCGAAAAAAATAATTGTTTTTCAAATTCTGCAGCTCATTAATGCAGAATGCCCCATAAGACCTGCTTGAGCCACTATACAGTAAACGGAGCCGCCGCGCCATCATAAGCACGGCAGCCCCAAATGATCATAGTTAAATATTTATAAATTATTCAGCCTCGTAAGCCTCATAATCCTCAGGCATTGTAAGTCCGAGCTCCTCGCAGATTGCCGGATTATACTTCTTAACAGGAGCATCATCATAACGGATAGACATTGTTGAAATGTCAGCGCCATCCTTAAGTATCTCTACTGCCATCTGTCCTGTTACGTAACCGATGTTATAGTAGCTGATTGAAAGTGTAGCAACACCGCAGCCTGCCATGATGCCTTCCTCACCTGCGAAGATAGGTGTCTTTGCAGGAAGTGCAATATTGTTGATAGTCTCTGTGTAGGATGCTGCTGTATTGTCTGTAGGAATGTAAAGAGCATCTACATTGTCACATGCCTCTGAAGTTACAGATGCAAGATCGTTTGAATCAGAGAATGTATAGATCTTAACTGTCTTGCCGTCAGCTTCAAGCTTTGCCTGTACTGTATCAGCCTGGAACTTTGAGTTCGGCTCTGCTGAGCAGTAAAGGATACCGATAGTCTGAGCATCCGGGAAAATATCCTCCATCATGGAAGCCTGCTCCTCAAGAGGTGCACAGTCAGATGTACCTGAAATGTTTCCGCCTACGGTTCCGTCAAAATCAGCGATATCAAGAGCTACGCCGTAGTCTGTGATAGATGTACCAAGGATAGGAATATCTCCTGTAGCAGCTGCTGCAGCCTGAATTGAAGCTGTTGCATTAGCAAGGATGAGATCAACGTCCTCAGCAACAAAGTTTGTGCAGATAGTAGTTGCTGTTGCAGCATCACCGTTTGCGTTCTGCTCGTCAAAGTTTACATTTTCCTCTCCGAGACCCTCTGTAACGGCATCCTTAAAGCCCTGTGTTGCCTGATCAAGTGCCGGATGCTGAATAAGCTGACAGATACCGATGTTATAAGTCTGTCCGTCTGCTGCTTCCTCTGAAGTCTCCTCTGCTGCTTCAGTATCTGACTCTGACTCAGCTGCAGATGTAGCATCAGCGCCTGATGAACCGCATGCTGTAAGTCCGAGCATAGCTGCTGTAAGTCCGAGCGCTAAGATCTTTCTGTAAAGTTTCATAATGATTCCTCCTCCTTCGCAGCATCTGTTGACGATGCTGTAAGCATTTATTTTGCTTAAGTAAATTATTCGCTTAAGTATTTTTGCCTTCTGCTATTTTGCTTTAACGCATGAAAGCATTGATATATTAACGCAAAAATGTCAATTCGTCAACAGTTAAAATGTATAAAAATCAAATACAGTTTACTTTAGTGAGTATTCTTTTTTGCTATGTGCCCGCCGAGCCACTGAACAAGGCTTACGGCTATAACGAGCACGATAACTGTAGCCCAGGTAATATCCGTCATATTTCTGTCGTGTCCGTAGCGGATCGCAAAATCACCGAGTCCGCCTGCACCTACTGCGCCTGCCATTGCCGTCAGTCCGAGAAGGCTTATGGCAGTTATAGTAGTCGCTCTTGCAAGCGCTGCAGTACTCTCTCTTAAATACACTCTGAATATAACCTCGACAGGGCTGGAGCCCATTGAAAGAGCCGCCTCTATAAGTCCGTAATCAGTTTCAGCAAGTGCCGCCTCGACCTGTCTTGTAAAGAACGGTGTGCAGCCGAAAACAAGCGGAACGATTGCACCCCTTACATATATGGCCGTACCCATTACAAGCCTTGAAAGAGGCATTAAAGCTGTCAGAAGAATAATGAACGGTATAGAACGGAAAAGATTGATAACCGAATCTATGACCTTATAAACAGGCTTATTCTCAAGTATTCCGCCTGTCTTCGTTACTGTAAGTACAACGCCCAGCACAAGTCCTATCACAAAAGCGATAATTCCTGCCCAGAGCTCCATTATCAGGGTATCCTTCATCGCCTCAATAAAATCGCTCCAGTGAGCAGATACATTCGGCATATTATTAAGCAGAAACTCTTGCATCCTTAATCACCTCCACATTAACATTCTGACTTTCAAAGTATTCAAGTGCCTTATTAATATTATCCGCTTCACCGCTGATAATAACTACGGTGCCTCCTATAGAAAGATCACCTACTATCTCAACATCCGCAAGTATGATATTCATATATACCTGATACTTTAAGATTGCAGTAGATATAATAGGCTCTGACACTCTGACATTATTATAATTAAGTCTTGCCATGACCTCGCCCGGCTTAAGCCTTGTTGTAGGATTGCCGTCGCGCAGGAACTCCTCTGCCTTCGAAAGGTTGGAAGTAGACTTGATAAAGTCCCTGGTAAGCTTAGCCTCAGGCTTTGTAAATACCGTCATCACATCTCCGGACTCTACTACATTACCTTTTTCCATAACGGCAACCTTGTTGCAGATAGTCTTAATAACGTCCATCTCATGGGTAATGACTACAATAGTTATGCCAAGCTCCTTATTTAGCTTTTTTAGGAGCTTAAGTATAGAATGTGTAGTCTGAGGATCAAGCGCTGAGGTAGCCTCATCGCAAAGAAGTATTTTAGGATCATTTGCAAGTGCTCTTGCAATTGCCACACGCTGCTTCTGACCGCCTGAAAGCTGTGACGGGTAAGCTCCTGCCTTATCGGATATCTCAACCATCTCTAAAAGCTTCTGAACCTTTTTATTGATTTCATCCTTCGAAAGTCCGCTTCCCTTTAACGGATAGGCAACATTGCCCGCAACGGTCCTTGACGGCATAAGATTAAAATGCTGGAAGATCATACCGATCTTTTTTCTGGCTTCCCTGAGCTCCCTTGCAGGAAGCCTGGTAATATCGGTTCCGTCTATAATGACCTCGCCGGAATTTGGTCTTCCAAGCAGGTTTATGCATCTTACAAGTGTAGATTTGCCGGCACCGGAGAATCCGATTATCCCGTAAATGTCTCCGTCATTAACGGTAATGCTGACATCATTTACAGCATGTACATCTCTGCCGTTGTCATTAAATTCCTTTACTATATGCTTAAGCTCTATCAATGCCTGATTCCTCCGAATGTTACTAAATCAAATCTCCTAAGGCAGGTTTATTCTTTAATTTCCGCTGCGATCCTGATGTTTTCTCTGATATGATCGCAGCAAAGATGGAATTTCTCTTTTTCTGTATCAGTAAGCGGGAGCTCAATGATCTTTTCAACTCCGTTCGCACCTATTACTGCAGGTACTCCGGCACAAACTCCGGTCTCACCGTATTCACCCTCAAGCTTGCAGCTTGCAGGAATAACCATCTTTTCGTCAAATACAATCGCCTTTACGCAGCGGGCAGCTGTAAGAGCAATTGCAAAGTCTGTGTGATGCTTTCCGCTGAAGGTGACCCAGCCGCCCTCGCGTCCTGCAAGCTCAGCATTGGCTCTGTCAATGTCAAAGCGCGGGTCTGTCTTTACAAGCTCGTCAAGCGGCATACCATTTATATTAAAGGTTGACCATGGAGTCATCTGTGAGCTGCCGTGCTCACCTATCATGTAACCATTGATCGATTTAGGATCTATATTGCATTTGTCAGCTACATGTGCCTTAAGTCTTGCAGTGTCAAGTCCGGTGCCTGTTCCGAAAATATGTCCCTTTGGAAGAGGAATAAGTCTGATAAGCTCATTGGTAATGACATCGCACGGATTTGAAATATTAACTATATATCCCTTAAATCCCGATTCTGCTATTTTTTTTGCATAGCTTCTTACCGCAGGAATATTAAACTTAAGCTCTGCTACTCTGTCTGAGTTTCCTATAAGCAAAGTGATCTTGCCTACAGCATTTACAATAACATCACAATCTCCGAGATCCTCAAAGCTTCCGAGACTTATCTTTACTCTGTGAGGAAGAAATTCAGCGCTGTCAAAAACATCCTGTCTTTCAGCAGCGGCCTTGCTCTCATTAAGGTCAACTAACACAAACTCATCACCTATACCTTGAAGAGCCAGAGTGTAAAGCACGTGACAGCCAACATTTCCAAGTCCTACTATACCTACTTTAACCTTATACATTTCTATACCTTCTATCTTAAATAAATCCCTTTAAAAACATTCTCTTATATGTGAAAGTCTTTCTATTGCATCGTGCAATGTTTCATTTTTCTTTGAGAAATTGAATCTTATATAATTATTGACCGGCTCATTAAAGAAAATCGAGCCCGGAACTCCGGCAACACCCACTCTCTTAATGAGCTCTTCAGCGAATTCAAGATCACTTTCAAAGCCGAATTCACTGATATCGACCATTATGTAATATGCTCCCTCCGGGATGTTGTGCTTAAGTCCTATATCATCCAGTCCTTTTATGAAAATGTCTCTTTTCTCTGTGTATTCTCTCAGGAATTCATCATAATAATCCTGACAAAACTTAAGACCTGTTACAATCGCCTCCTGAAGCGGTGCAGGTGCTCCTACTGTAAGGAAGTCATGCACCTTCCTTATTCTGTCTGTTATCTCAGGCGGAGCGATGGTATATCCGAGCCTCCAGCCGGTTATCGAATAGGTCTTGGAAAGCGAGCTGCAGGAAATAGTTCTTTTTCTCATTCCCGGAAGAGAAGCAAAATAAATGTGCTTATAAGGCGCAAACACGATGTGCTCGTACACCTCATCTGTAACGACATAAGCATCATATTTCTCCGCAAGCTCGGCTATATCCAAAAGCTCCTTTTCCGAGAATACCTTTCCGCACGGATTTGAAGGATTACAGAGCACCAAAGCCTTTGCTCCGGCTTTAAATGCCGCCTCAAGCTCATCCTTATTAAAATCATACTCAGGCGGAACGAGCGGAACATATATAGGCTCTGCTCCGGAAAGAATAGTGTCTGCACCGTAGTTCTCGTAAAAAGGTGAGAATATAGCGACCTTATCTCCTGGATTTATGATAGACATCATAGTTGCCATCATAGCCTCTGTACTTCCGCAGGTGACAACGATCTCACTGTCAGGATCAATGTCAAAGCCCATAAGTCTTGACTGTTTTTCTGCAATTGCCTTTCTTAAATTAGGAGCTCCCCAGGTTATAGCATACTGATGAACATTTTCATCGGCTGTCTTTTTTAATGCCTCAAGTATCTCCTTTGGCGGATCAAAATCAGGAAAGCCCTGTGAAAGATTAACTGCTCCGTACTTAAGGGCGATCCTTGTCATTCTTCTTATTACCGAATCTGTAAAATTTGCTGTTCTCTGTGATAACTCTCTCATATGCATTACCCGTGTTTCATCAAATAAACTCCGGATCTATCCGGGATAATTAACTCTTGATGTTTATAAATGCAAAATTTCACAAGAGCCGATAGGAGTATTGGTTCGAGTTCGGCTCTTATGAAAGCTGCTTATTGGAAGGATTATTATTTATTTCTTATATTCAGCAAGGAGATCCTGATCCCAGCCCTTTGCAATGAAGTAACCGCCGAACTGATCATTGAAAAGATCCTCTTCATCCTGAGTCTGGAATGCCTCTACGACCTTCTCATAAACTTCAACCTTATCTGGATCTGCAAGATCTTCAGTTCTTGCTGCGATTATGTTCCAGTATGGTTCCTCATCAACGCTTGTATCCTTAAAGATTGCCTCGTCTGTCTTAAGACCGAAGTCAAGTGCATAGTTTCCGTTTATGATAGCTGCGGTAACATCAGGAAGAACTGAAGGAATAGTGTTTGCTGCAAGTTCCTCTATCTTGATGTTTACGTTGTACTTATCAATATCATCTACTGTCGGGCTGAAGTCTGCATCATCCTTTAAGGTTATAAGACCTGCTGCAGCGAGTACCTTTATTGCTCTGCCGCCGTTTGTAAGGTCATTAGGAATGGCAATAACATCTCCATCCTTTATCTCATCCACTGAGCTTACCTTGTCCGAATAAAGATTAAGCGGAATGATAAAGGTATCTCCTATAGCCTGAATCTCATAGCCGTACTGCTCGATCTCGTTATTAAGATAAATCTGATGCTGGAAGGCATTAAGATCGATCTCACCGCTGTTAAGTGCATTGTTAGGTGTTACATAATCAGAAAACTGTACGATATCGAGATCAACGCCTTCATCTGCAAGCTTTGCCTTTGGACCTGCCCAAAGCTCATCATATACACTTCCTACTACACCGATAGAAACCTTAATATTGTCGGCGCTCTTTTCTGTCTCTTCTTCTATTGATTCCTCAGTACTCTCTGTCTGAGATGCCTGTGTGTCTGCTGATGTTGCAGTTGAATTCTGTGATGAACCGCATCCTGTTGCAAATGCTGCTGCTGAGATTACTGTGATTGCTGCTATTCCGAACTTTTTCATTATATTTTCCTCCTGATATGTCAAATGTCTGATTAATTATTTGTTTATATATTTGCTGAAAATGTCAATTTATACCGCCCTGCTCTAAATGTTACCCGAAACAATTTTTATAATCAGGCATAAAAACAGCAGGGCTCCTTCATCGCCCTGCTAATCATATATCTATAAATATACAAACAGTCATCAGCGTGAAGAACAGCACAATTTATAACGGCACATCATCATGCCGTACATGTCCATCATATACATGACTCTGAGTGCTATTGCCTTTGTTCTCATGACCGTTTCTCCCTTCCGAAAAAATTTATGTCGATGTTGGAATTGTTATATTTTATAAACATTTGTTGAGTGTCCGACATTTCATATGTTTATGTCCTTTTATCTCATCGACACGTATAAGATAACACCTGGAAAACCGTATGTCAACATATTTATTTATTTTTTATTGAATTAGTTATATATATTTCTTATATGTATTATATATAACTGTATTTCAATGTTTTATGCAGTTTTAATACTACTATCTTTGTATGCTTAAATGAGACTTATACATAATCCTATACAGTAAAGCTTATACAGTAAGGCTTATACACAAAAACATCTTATATAACAAAACCCCTTGTACTGCAAAATTCTTTATACTGCAAAAGCGCCGGATGCATTGAAAACAAATACATCCGACGCCTTTTTAGAAAATTAAATACTCTTTGAAATATTCTATTAGTGATATATAACTTGCGGTAAAATATTTTAAACTAACTCTGCGCAGCCGTAGAATATTGAATCGTCTCCCTTTGAAACACCGAGGGTATTATTAAGGATCATCACCTTACCGTCATGCTCAGCAAAATACTCTGCAAGAAGCTTGCCAAATACGTCCTTGATCTCGTAAAGCTTCTGTCCCTTCTTAACCTCATCACCAACTTTAACGCATGCATAGAAGAGTCCATCCTCCTGACATTCTATCCATGACTGCTTCTTAAGCCATGTCTGAGTCTTATTAAGCTCAGGCTGTCCAGGAAGGATACCGAAGTACTGAGCGATACGCTTGATATTGCTCTTCTCCTCGTCAACCTCTTCTCTTGTCCAAACACCGGCTCCGCCAACCTCGAACATCATAGAAGGAATGTTGAAGAAGTGTACTGAACCGTTATAGAACTCGCACTTACCTGTTGACTGTGTATAATACTCGAAGCTTGTGTGATGAATTACATCATGAATAAGCTTCTTTGTCTCTTCGTCATTTGCATTACCTGCTGCTGCAAAATTACAAAGTGCCTCAGTTGCATCCCCTGAATGAAGATCAAGGTGGAAATCCATCTTTGTAACGAACTCATCCTCAAGATAAGCAATAAGTCTCTGACCGAATGTACCGTTCTTATCTCCCGGAGCTAGCTTATTTAAGTTCTTTCTTTCCTCATCATCAGGGCATACATATGGCTGTCTGCCATAGAAGCCTGAAGCATTAACTACAGGAATGATGATCATAACGCCGCTTACCTCAGAAGCATTTATCTCCTGTCCTAACTCAACAGCAGAAACAATGCCGGGATATTCAAATCCATGGATAGAAGCAGTTACAAGAAACTTTTTACCGTCATTAGCGCCGTTTATAATAGTTACAGGAAGTTTATGATTCTCACCAGGTATATCGATGTACTGTGAAACCTTCTCTCCGCTTGCTACGGTAAGTCCTCCAAAAGTAATACTCTCTTTCATTTTTCCCCCTTAAATCGAAGCGATTTTTTATTAAAATACATTAAGATAATAGCAAAAATTCAGAAGAAGTAAATACTTATTATTAATAATTGTTAAGTTGAAATTGTACAAAGTTTTGATGGAAATTTGTGCAAAAAAACACCGCCGCGGTTTCCCGAAGCGGTGTAATTATAGCTTTGTTATAAGCCGTCAACTGATGTTGAAAATTCCGTTGCTTGTAATTAGCGAACCTGGAACTTAGGATCAGCGAACTCAGGTCTCTGATAAGGCTTCTTAACAACGAGTGTACCTGTAGCATATGCGCAAAGTACAGGCTCCTTAAGAACGTTAGCTGCTGAATCAGCAAGTCCGTCCTTCTCGCCTCTTGCGAGCTCGATAACCTTGTGAGCCTCGAAATGGCATGTTAATGATGTGTTACCAACCTTCTCGATCCATCCTGAATACTCCATGAAGTCACCAGCATATACAGGAGCTGTGTAACGAACCTCTGAGTATCCAAGGAAAAGTGACTCATCACCGAAAAGACGGATAGCAAGCTCTGTTCCTACATCGCCCCATACTGTAACGATGTGTGCACCCTCAACGAGCTCTCCAGCATAGTGTGCATCACCAGCTGACATACGCATTCTTAAAACAACTTTCTCACCAACCATTGGTAGATACCTCCTAAAAGATTTTGGATTATATAAGAGCTAATTACTTAACTCTGATACCTCTATTACTTTATCATTATTTCTTGCTCGGGTCAACCACATAGTAAACTTTTGTTTTGTCTCCTGTGAGGTAGTTGATGATATTTTCAGCTGACTGTGAACGACACTCAACAAGTGCTGTCTCTGAATAGAAAGCAGCATGTGGTGAGAATGTTACGTTAGGAAGAGTGAATATCTCCTTTGTAAGATCAGCCGGCTCAGTATCAACTACATCAAGACCTGCCCATCTGATATGACCGTTCTTAAGAGCTTCTGTAAGATCATCATAATTTACAGAAGCACCTCTTGCCATGTTGATGAAGATAGGGCTCTTCTTTGTAGCATTAAAGAATCTTGCGTCTACCTTATCATCATCTGACTTAATTACAGGAATATGTGATATAACGATATCAGCTACCTCTGCAAGCTGCTCTCTTGTCTCAAGAAGCTCAATGCCGTTAGCCTCAGCAATCTCCTTAGGAAGGAAAGGATCAACGCCTACTACCTTGAAATTGAAGCCTTTAAGGTAGTTAGCTGCCATTGTAGCAATACGTCCGCAGCCGATAAGACCGAGAGTCATTCCCTCGATTCTGTAAAGCTTAGGTGCAACTGTGAAATCCCACTCCTTGTCATCCTTTACAGACTTATCATAGCCAGGGATGTATCTGAGGATAGAAAGAACCATAGCAGCGATATGCTCTGCAACCTCGTGGATGCAGTATCTAGGAGCATTTGCAACAGCAATTCCAAGCTCCTTTGCAGCTACAAGGTCAACGTTATCTGTTCCCATAGAGCTGTCTGAAATGATCTTAAGGTTAGGGCAAGCCTCCATTACCTTTCTGGTGTAGTGGCAATACTCTGACATTGCTGCATCAGCATCCTTAAGAACCTCAATAAGAGCGTCCTCATCTGTATGATCAACCTGTGCACAAACTACTTCTACGTCAGGAACAGCCTTCTTGAGAGTCTCAATCTCAACATCATAGTTGTTCCAACTGCAATCAGAAACTACTACTTTCATATTTTTCTCCTTATAACGATCTGCAGTGAAATAAATATATAGATGTCATTTCACAAACATACCTATACATGACAAGCCGTCAGGCCCCGAAAATGCTTAAATGTATAACAAAAACGGAGTCTGACGGAATAAAAATTTAATTAGAGCTCATAACCTCTGCTGATAGCTTCCATATTTACAGGGATAAGCTTTGGCTTCTTAGCGAAAGAATCAGCTACCTTATCTCTGATGATATCAAGCGGAACCTCAGGAAGAAGCTTAGCGATGTAACCCATAGCTACAACGTTGGCTGTCTTAGCATTTCCAACCTCTACAGCAATATCATTGAAAGGAACCTTACGAATATCCTTACAGTCTACTGTAGGCTCTACCTGAACCATGTTGCTGTTGATGATGAGTGTTCCGTTAGGATCCATGAGATCCTGATAATCATGAAGTGATCTCTCATCAAATATGAGCATGATATTAGCCTCTGAAATGATAGGGCTCTCAACACCGTCAGAAATAACGATGTTGCACATTGTACGTCCGCCACGCTTCTCCTGTCCATAGAAAGGAACGAAGGTTACGTTATATCCGGCAGCGATAGCTGCGTCGCAAAGTGTTTCTCCGAGAGTGATAACACCCTGTCCGCCGATACCTGAGAAAAGAAGTTCCTTTTTCATAATTAGTTCTCCTCCTTTGTAGTATCCTTGATAAGGCCGAGTGGGTACTCCTTAGAAACTACTTCGTCAACCCATTCCATAGCCTTAAGTGGTGCCATCTTCCAGCCTGTCGGGCATGGTGAAAGGATCTCGATGAAGCTGAGTCCCTTGCCGTCAAGCTGATTCTGGAATCCCTTTCTGAGAGCATTCTTGCACTTTGCAACTGCTCCAGGAGAAGTGATAGTAACTCTCTCTGCATAGCATACTCCAGGCATCATACCCATGATCTCAGCCATGTGTACAGGATATCCTGAGTTAAGCTCCTTACGTCCTGCAGGAGCTGTAGATGCATACTGACCCTCAAGAGTAGTAGGTGCCATCTGTCCGCCTGTCATTCCATAAATAGCGTTGTTAATGAAGATAACTGTGAACTTCTCTGATCTGATAGCTGCGTGCATGATCTCAGCCATACCCTCAGATACCATATCTCCGTCACCCTGGTAGCAAAGAACGAACTTTGAAGGATCTGCTCTCTTGATACCTGTAGCAGAAGCAGGAGCTCTGCCATGGAGTGACATGAATGCATCCATGTTGTAATAACGGTCTGACAGACATGAACATCCGATAGGCCATACAAGGATACCATTCTCTCTAAGATCGAGCTCATCGATAAGCTCTGCGATAAGCTTTCCTACGATTCCGTGACCACAACCGCCGCAGTAGGTGGTTATAGCATCAGTGAAAACCTGTGGCTTCTCATAAATTGCTTTCATTATTCCCACCTCACATTATAATAACTTCTTGATCTCGCCGAGAACTACCTTCGGGCTTGGTGTTGTTCCACCTAACTTACCGAAGAAGTGAACATCTCTCTTATCATCAACAGCGAGCTTAACATCCTGTACCATCTGACCTGCTGAAAGCTCAACAACGAGGAACTTCTTGCCTCTCTTGCCTTCAAAAGCAACATCAGGGAATGGCCAGAGTGAGATAGGTCTGATCATGCCGACCTTGATTCCTTCTTCTCTTGCAAGCTTCATAGCTGACTCGCATACACGAGCAACTGAGCCGTAAGCAACTAAGATGATATCAGGATCGTCATCCATGTTGTATTCCTTATAGCGAACCTCATTGGCTGCTATTCTTGCATACTTCTCCTGAAGTCTTGCATTGAACTCTTCCCACTGAACAGCACCGTCACCGCAGGTAGCCATCTTGTGAGGCTCTCTTCCCTTGCAGCCTGTAAGTGCGTTAGGAATTGTCTTAGGATCCGGAGCCTCCTTATATCCAGGGAGCTCAACTGACTCTCTCATCTTTGCAAGTGTTGCATCTGTAAGAAGAACAACAGGGTTGCAGTACTTCTGAGCAAGGTCAAATGACTCCTGCATAAGCTCACACATTTCCTGTACTGAGTAAGGAGCAAGAACGAGGTTGCAGTAATCTCCGTGTCCGCCGCCCTTAACAGCTGAGAAATAGTCTCCCTGAGCAGCAAGGATCTCGCCGTCACCAGGACCCGGTCTCTGAACTTCAACGATAACTGCAGGAATATCACCTGCTGACATGAAGCTCATTGCCTCCTGTCCAAGGTCGAAACCAGGACCGGCTGTAGCTGTCATAGCTCTGTGACCTGTAGCACATGCGCCTGCTACCATGTTGAATGCAGCGACCTCAGTCTCTGCCTGAATGAACATAACTCCCTCTTCAGGTCTTGTTTCCATTACATTTGCGTAATACTCAGGAACCTCACTTGAAGGAGTGATAGGATAACCAAAGAAAAGCTTGCAGCCTGCTCTGATAGCAGATTCTGTCATTGCCTGGTTTCCCTGCATGAATACTTTCTCTCCCATTTAAATCGCCTCCTCTTACTCAACGTCCTTGTATACAGAAAGAACTGTATCAGGGCACATTCTCGCACATGTTCCGCATGCGATACAATTTGTTGCGTCAAAAACAGGAGCGTAATATCCTCTCTTGTTGATCTTATCACCCTTTGAAAGACAGGCCTTCGGGCAGAACTTGATGCAGTAACCGCATTCCTTGCAGCGGTCAGCGTTTATCTTTACAAGATTCATATATTTACCACCTTCTTAAATACAATCCGATCAGCTATTAGATCAGTCCTTGAATCCGTTCTCAAGGTCAGCCTGATAATATCCCTCAAGAACATATCCGAGAGTCATAAGGTCACCTGTCATAACATCTTCCTTGCAGTTCTCAAGAACATCTCCATCCTGGATAGGACGAACGATACCCTGTCTGTTTACCCAGATAGTTCTGTATCCGAGCTCATTGCCAGGAATAATGTCATATCTGAATCCGAATCCGGCATGCATCATCTCGTCAGCTGTAAGGCCGAGTTCCTTCTGTGACATAAGGAATCCCTTGTGGCTTGGCTTGTAAGCGCCTGCCTGCTCTGCTGTGAAGATTCCGTCAACCTCGATACCTGCATTGCTGAGTGTATCTCTGATTATGTCGTTATCTGTGTTTGTAAGCATGTAAGCCTTTGTGTGCTTACGGATAAGCTTCATAGCCTCTACTGTGTCAGGGAAAGCTCTCCATGTTCTCATTGAACGTGAGAAATCTTCCTTATCCTGCTCTGTTACCTTGAATCCCATGTCGTCTGCTGTAATCTGAAGTGTATCAAACAGAACCTGGAAATATGGGCGATATGTCTTGATGTAGTCGAACTGAAGGATCTCCCATCTCTGCTGAGCTTCATATGGAGTGATGTTTGTAATGCCATCTCTCTTGAAAATCTTTCTCATGAAATCCTGAACTTCACCTTCCCAGTCGATGAGTGTTCCGTATACGTCAAATGTTATCGCTTTTGGTACTAATCTCTTCTTATCCATTCTTTACTCCTTTCAACCATATTGGCTGCACACGTTTTATTTAGTTTAGATTATAAATATCATTTTGTTGAAAGTAAATGGATGATATTTAATTTTACTTTTAAGTATTGCTTAATGATAATTCATAGTGTAAAATTTCTGTAAGTACATAAAGATACATTCGTCAAAATGCATATTTCAAGATAAATGAGCATGTAAAATTTATCAATAAAAGTACATGATTGTATTTACTGGTATCTTATGTATGGCATTGTACTTTTTTCACTTGATGTTGACTATGTTGTTGACTTTATTGTCTAAATTTAAGTTACTTATATATTTTATTATTTAAGCGTGCCTGTTTAGGGCGTGTTCAGGAGGAGAAGAGATGATAAACCCGCGTTACAAAGCATTTTCAGTAGCAGCATCAGAGGGAAGTCTCACAAAGGCTGCCGAGCTTCTTAACTACTCTCCATCAGGTGTCAGCCAGCTTATAACAGCTTTGGAAAAGGAGCTTGGATTTCCGCTATTTGAACGAAGCAAGAAGGGACTCACAATTACCAGCAACGGCTCTGCCATTCTTCCTGTAATAAGAGAGCTTTTAAGTCAGGAGGAACGTCTGCAGCAGGTAATTTCTGAGATTCACGGTCTTTCTGTCGGCGTGATAAATATAGGAGCTTACTCTTCTATTGCTTCTCACTGGCTGCCGGGACTTATCAATCAGTTCTGTCACCAGTATCCGGGTATCAAAATCAATATGATGGAAGGTATTCATCAGAAAAATGAAGAATGGCTGAATAACCGAACTGTTGATCTGGTTTTCTTCAGCTATAAGAAAAATATGAGCTATGACTGGATACCGCTTGCAGATGATCCGATGGTAGCCGTGCTTCCTAAATCTCATCCCAGAGCAAACGACAGCTCATATCCTATAAAGGAAGTTGTCAGGGAGTCATTCATCATGCCTGCCCAAGGCAGAGACGATGACGTTATTGATCTTTTAAAGCGTCATCACATTCAGCCAAAGATCAGCTTTTCTACTCTTGAAAACTTTGCAGCTCTTGCCCTTATAGAAGAAGGTCTCGGAATGAGTATTATGAATAATCTCATCACTCTCAACTATCAGTGCGACGTTGTCAAGCTTCCTGTAGATCCGCCGTCATCGATCAAGCTTGGTATAGCCATACCATCTCTTGAAAACGCATCGCCTGCCGTAAGACGATTCATAGACTTTGCAAAACAAAAACTGATGCAGCCGTAATGGCTGCATCAGGTCAATCTTATCTGCGTCAATCTATCTTTTATTTCACTTTCTTATAAACCCAAGCGCCTGCTTATCCCTATTAAGGTCTGACCATTACAGACAGTTATTCTCTTCAAGTACACTTTTAAGACTATTATACGCCTCGGATATCACCCATTCATTATCCTTTTCATAATACTCAGGTCTGAACATTTCCACAGAAACCATTCCGTCGTAGCCTACAGCTTTAAGTGCATTCAAAAAACCGGCGACATCGACAGCTGAGCCTCTGTCCGGGAACGTTCTTTTATCCTGTCCGCGCTCGGCTGCAGGTACATCGTCCGCATTCATGATGTGCACCGCAAATATCTCATTTGCCGAAAGAGCAGCAACATCAGAAAAGTCGTTGCTTCCGCCGTTAAGGTAAAGATTATAAGCATCCGGCGCCAAACCAAGATTATCCTTATATGCAATATAAAGAATATCCTTTGCAACAGCTATGCTGCGCACAGCACAATTCTTTAATCCAACCGGCTCGAATGCAAGCTTTACATCATATTCCGCAGCCATATCCGCAATATTTATAAGTGCATTTGCGCAGTCATCGATTATCTCATCCTTAAAGCCAATATAGAGATCACTATCGCTCATCGGAGGTACGATTATGATATTTTTTGCATTAAGTGCTTCAGCATTCTTAAGTGCATGCTCAAACCTTTCGCAAAAAGCTGTATTCTTCCCTGCGGTATCCTTTGCTCCGAAAAGCTCCTGATATATATGCACCGCTGCAAGTCCGTAAGGCTTAAGCCTGTGTGCTTTAAACCACTCAGAAAGCTCGGCTATAGTATGCTCCTCAAGATATTCATTAAGCATATCTATATCTATTTCTATATAATCAAAGCCGTATTTTTCACAAAGCTCTATATCTTCCGCAAGCGTCGAACAGCCCTTGGCGCAGCCCTCATTGTAGCAAAGCTTCATTCTTACACCTCATTTCATTTATAAATAAAAACCTATGTGTATATGTACATTCTGTACCGTAAGAACTGACGAATACATCTTATCACATAGGTTTTTGAATTTCATATTTATTCTACGATGCTCTTTGTAACGTCTCCGACACCGCAGTATTTTTTAAGGTCTGCTTCGAATTCATCCATCCACTCGGTAAGACCTTCTGTTCCGTCAAATGAATAGAGGATGGAAGCTATCCTTCTGTGTCCTTCCTTTATCATAGCTCTCTGTGAATCGGAGGTAGCATTGCCGAATGCGCCTTCATCATCATGAAGTGTAGGGATGAAGCCAATATTAACACTGCTCTTTCCTATTCCTGCATAATGCAGATCTTCCTCAGCTCTGTCATATACTACATGTCCCTTGACCTCATCAAGATCATATGATCCAATAGAATATCCTGAGCTTATTGATATAAGATTGTTGACTTCAACAATGTTATTGATGTGATAAAGGCCGCTGCTCTTAACTACACGTCTGAGCATAGCCTCTGCTGCATTTCTGTACTCGGAAGGATTCTTTCCTAAAGTCTTATAGGCCTTTCTTGTTGCCTCAACATGCGGAAGCTTCGCAATATCATCCATGCAGTATTCATCCGAAAGCTTTTCGATAGCTCCTTCGAATACATCTAAAAGCTCATCCGAGCTCTTTACTACATCTGCCTCGTACTCAAGAATACCGAGTGCGGCCTGCGGCCACATTTTCTTCAATGATGATGCTATTGAAATGTCCATGTTCTTATCCCCATTAATAATAATTTTATATCATTACAGCTATAGATCCTGTCTATTTATAAGATGCCTTCTATAGTGTCATTAATGATAGCTCTCATATCCGCACATTCCTTGCCCAAAGCATGTGCAAGCTCACTGTATAGGGTACTTTCCGCAAGCTTAAAATATCTGTCATCCACGGAGGTAACCTTCTTACCCTGTTCCTCACGTTCCCTGTTCCTGAGATAAATATTCTTGATAATGCTTACAAGCGATGCCGGATCGTTCGATTTAATAACTTCCTTATATTCTTTTTCTCTGGTTCTGTCGCTTTCTATCCATTTGATTTCAATCTCAGGAATAGATCTTATAAGATCCCATGCCGCCTCTTCATTCATCGCTACGCGTAAATTTGAGGCATCAGATGCCGTAGGAACGAATAATTTAGCCTTTTCATCATTCAGCGGTATAAGCACATAGTACTCCTTAGCCGGAAAACTCTCCGAGAGCTGTTTCATAATAATGTCGTCTACAATACATATTCCGGTGTTTGCTTTAACTACATAATCGCCCTTTTTGAACATCTGCCTTTTCCTCCTATGATAAGATTTTAACATTTATGATAAAAATTTGCAAAAGCAAAATGCTTGCAAAACATTTATCCGTAGGCAAATGTATACATGTACTACATACAATCAGGTGAATTTAGCGTAAAAGCTCTTAAGAAAAGGCTGATAAGTTATTTACAGCTGTGCAAGTATCTTATCAAAATGAGCTTCTGTCTCAGCAATAACCTTTTCCTTATCTATAGTAAGGTATTCGCCGTTCTTATAAACCACTTTACCGTCTATCATGTTGAGTACGATATCTGAGCTCTGCGCTGAAAATACTACATTGGCACGGGTATCGTAATCCGGTCTTAAATGCGGTCTGTCAAGGTCGATAACTATAAGATCAGCTCTGCAGCCTTCCTCTATTCTTCCGCAGTCACCTCTTCCCTGACTCAAAGCTCCTGTTAATGCTGCTGCCTTAAGCATAGCTGCATCTGAAACAGCATTGGCATCGAGTGTAGATCCTCTTGCAATCATAGCCGCCATATGGATTTCCTCCATCATGTTGAGGTTATTATTGCTGGAGGCACCGTCGGTTCCGATTCCTACATTAAGTCCCTTTTCCATAAATGTCTTTACCGGTGCGATACCGCTTCCTAACTTAAGGTTGCTGGATGGGTTATGGATAGCATATGCTCCTGCCGCCTTCATAATATCAATATCCTCAGGCTCTATATATACGCAATGTGCAGCCTTTACAACATTATTGAAAAGTCCGCATTCATCGAAATATTTAACAGGAGTCATTCCGTTATGACGCTTTTTGCATTCTGCATGCTCGGAAACTGTCTCAGAAATATGTGTGTGAACTCCAATTCCGAGCTCTCCTGCTGCCTCAGCCACCTGACGCACAAGACCCTCTGTAGAGGTATACTCAGCATGAAGACCCATATCGACCATTATCCTGCTGCCCTTTCCGGTTCCCTTTTCTCCCCCGAAGGCTCCGCTTTTGATAAGTATATCAAGCTCAACTGTATCCTTGTAGCCCTTAAGCTCAGAAAGCTTCTGCTCAGGATCAAAGGATGAAATACCGTGACAGATATTTGCCTTCATACCGCATTCATCAAGAGCCCTTGCCATATCGCCGATAAAGAAATACATATCACTGATGGATGCTGAGCCTGAGGCTATAAGCTCAAGCGCACCTAATTTAGTGCTCCAGTAAACAGCCTCACCGTCAAGCTTATCCTCAAACGGGAATATCTTCTCGTTAAGCCATCTCTGAAGCGGCAGACCCTCGCCGTAGCCTCTCAAATAGGTCATAGGCACATGGCAGTGAGTGTTGTAAAAAGAAGGCATGAGCAGTTTGTTATTTCCGTCATAAATATTTTCTCCGGAAGCATTTTCAGGTGCTTTATCTCCTACATAGGTAATGAAGGCTCCCTCTGTGCGGACATACATATCCTTCTTAACATTAAAATCCTTATCAATAAGCTTTATATTCTTAAAAATCATGTCATTTTCCTTTCTCAAGATACGGCTTCAGATATTTGCCGGTGTAGCTTTCTGCATAACCGCATATTTCCTCCGGCGTTCCTTCGGCGATGACTGTTCCTCCGCCGTCTCCGCCCTCAGGCCCCATATCAATAATATAATCGGCAACCTTGATAACATCGAGATTGTGTTCGATAACAACGACTGTATTGCCGTTTTCCCTTAATCTTAAGAGCATCTTAACGAGCTTATTTACATCATCGAAATGCAGTCCTGTCGTAGGCTCATCAAGTATATAAATAGTCTTTCCGGTGCCTCTTCTTGAAAGCTCAGTCGCAAGCTTGATCCTCTGTGCCTCGCCTCCCGAAAGCTCAGTACTTGGCTGTCCTAGTCTCAGATAAGAAAGTCCAACGTCATAAAGAGTCTGTATCTTTCTTTCGATAGACGGAACATTCCTAAAGAACTCAAGAGCTTCCTCGACTGTCATGTTAAGCACATCATAAATGCTCTTTCCCTTGTACTTGACCTCAAGAGTCTCTCTGTTATATCTTTTACCGCCGCAGACCTCGCACGGCACATATACATCAGGAAGAAAATGCATTTCTATCTTTATGATACCGTCACCGCTGCAGGCCTCGCAGCGTCCGCCCTTTACATGAAATGAGAACCTTCCCTTGGAATAGCCCTTCATCTTCGCATCCTGAGTAGCCGCAAACAGATCTCTTATCATATCGAAAACTCCGGTATAGGTAGCCGGATTAGATCTCGGAGTCCTTCCTATAGGTGCCTGATCTATGCATATGACCTTATCAAGCTGCTCTATACCTTCAATACTGCCATGCTTTCCCGGGATCACCTTTGCCCTGTTAAGTGTTCTTGCAAGATCCTTATAAAGTATCTCATTTACAAGAGATGATTTGCCGCTTCCGGATACACCGGTCACACAGGTAAATACGCCAAGCGGAATATTTACATCTATGTGCTTTAGATTATTCTCGTAAGCATCCTTTATTGTTATAAAGCCCTTTGGCTCCTTTCTTGTTTTAGGAACCTCTATAGACTTTTTACCTGAGAGATACTGTCCTGTTATTGACTCAGGACAATCGAGTATATCCTGCAATGTACCTGCCGCAACAACTCTTCCGCCGTGCTCACCGGCTCCCGGACCTATATCAGCAATAAAATCCGCTGCCCTCATAGTATCCTCGTCATGCTCAACGACTATGACTGAATTACCCAAATCTCTAAGCTTTATAAGAGTTGCCAAAAGCTTATCATTATCCCTTTGATGAAGTCCTATTGACGGTTCATCCAGAATATAAGCAACTCCTACAAGGCCTGAGCCTATCTGTGTTGCAAGCCTTATCCTCTGTGCCTCACCGCCTGAAAGCGTTGCTGCAGCTCTTGAAAGCGTAAGATAATCAAGTCCGACATTGATAAGGAAATCCAGTCTCGCCTTTATTTCCTTAAGTATCTCTGATCCTACCTGCTTCTGAAAATCCGTAAGCTTAAGCTCTGCTATAAAATGTCTTATCTTCGTTATAGATAAAGAAGTGAGCTCAAAGATATTCTTGTCGCCTATTGTAACTGCAAGCGCCGTAGCTTTAAGTCTCTGACCTTTACATACAGGACAGATATCGTGCTGCATGTATTCCTCATAGGCAGCCTTCTGATCCTGAGACCAGCATTCCTTGTAGCGGCGCTTAACATTCTCAATAAGACCCTCAAATGCAACCTCATAGGAGGTGCCGCCGCTGTATTTGCTCTTATAATGAACTCTGATTTTACGTCCCCCGGTTCCGTATAAAAGCATATGTCTGATATCCTCAGGCAACTCGTTAAACGGAGTATCAAGACTGAAGCCATATTCCTTTGAAAGCTGCTCCAAAAGTGCATGTGCATAAGAATCAGGCTTTCCGCTTGACTGCCATCCAGTCACCTGAAATACACCCTGATTGAGTGAAAGGGTCCTGTCAGGTATCATAAGATCAACAGAAAATTCCATCTTATAGCCGAGTCCGAAGCACTCCGGGCAGGCTCCGAAAGGATTATTAAAGGAAAATGATCTGGGCTCTATTTCCTCTATACTTATGCCGCAGTCAGGACAGGCGTAATTTTGTGAAAATGTAAACGTCTCTGTGTTGTCCGCATTAATAACATCCACCGAGAGCAGTCCGTCTGCAAGCTTCAAAGCATTTTCAATCGAATCTGTGAGTCTCTGCTCTATGCCTTCTTTTATGATAAGCCTGTCAACCACGACATCTATGCTGTGCTTTAGATTCTTATCAAGACTTATCTCTTCACTGAGCTCATACATATTGCCGTCAATACGCACACGAACATAGCCTGATCGTCTTATTGATTCGATCAGCTTGACATGCTCGCCCTTTTTGCCTCGTACGACAGGTGCCATAAGAATGATCTTGCTTCTTTCAGGCAAAGCCATGATACTGTCAGTCATTTCATCAACAGTCTGGCGTTTTATTTCTCTGCCGCATTTCGGACAGTGCGGAATACCGATCCTTGCATACAAAAGTCTGAAATAATCATATATCTCAGTAACTGTTCCGACTGTTGAACGAGGGTTATGGTTAGTCGATTTCTGGTCAATGCTTATGGCCGGTGAAAGTCCTTCAATACTCTGAACCTTAGGCTTTTCCATCTGACCGAGAAACTGCCTTGCATAGGAGCTTAGCGACTCCATATATCGCCTCTGGCCTTCGGCATATATAGTATCAAATGCGAGCGAGGATTTACCGGAGCCGGATAAGCCGGTAAGAACTACCAGCTCATCTCTCGGTATATCCAGATCAATGTTTTTAAGATTGTGCTCCGAGGCACCTCTTATTTTTATAAACTGTTTGCTCATTTTAATGTCTTTCGTTTCTGCTGCCCTTTAAAATGTATAAATAATATAACACTGCCGCAAGCAAGGTTCCCGATATAACATCTATAATGCTGTGCTGTTTAACTGCCATAGTCGAATAAGCTATAAGCAGCGTTATTATATATGCTGTAATTTTAAATCCCGGTGTAAGTGCCTTGAGTTTACTGTCCTTTATGACCAAGGCTTCCGCAATTATCGTTGCAACGTGAATGGACGGACACACTCCGTACGGAGTATCAGCAGCTCTTATAAGCTCCACTGCTTTTGCACAAAGGTTGCTTTGCTCTATAGGTTCTCTTAAATCTATGCCGTTTGGGAAAAAGATATAAAATATAAGGCTTAATGTCATTGAGGTAAACATTACCAGACAAAGCTTTATAAAATCCCCTTTTGCAAGCTCTGCTTGTCTTACCGCTTCCACTGAGCTGTCATTTTTCATGTATGGACGCAGCGCATGCCACATAAAAAATACGACCACACCCGGAAACCATACAAACCACAGTGCATACGGAATTATGAAATATTCGCAAAACGGTATATAGCTGTCAATGCCGCATCTGATTATAAAATGAGGCACGTCCATATTGTCGATTATAAAAAATGCCGCAAGATATATTGGAAGATATAAAAGCAGCAGTAAATATCTGTTGTCTCTTATTATTTGCCTAATTTTGTCCATGAATAAATATTATAAGTTAAATTTTTTATATTAACAAGGTGACAAAAAAGCACAGCATTGAACCTTATCAAAACTGTGCTTGACTGCTTACATTATTCTATCTCCATCAATCCTGTCTTGCCTGGATAGCTGCAAGAAGCGGCGGAATGAGCTGCTTTTTACGGCTTACTACTCCCGGAAGCACCGCAATACCGTCCTTCGTCTCCACTCCGAACGCGTCCTTTACTATATCCTCTGCATGTTTACCGAAGAACATAAGATCTGTGCTCTGAGACTTCATATCTGTAAACATATAGAAAACAAGCGGAACGTTCTCCTTGCGGCAGGCCTCCGGCAGATAAGGACCTACAAGCACCTCTGCAGCATGTCTGGAATTATCAGTCATGTATATGGACTGACCTGCTCCAAACTTAATGTCTCCGCTGCTGAAGGTCTTAAAATCAGAGCTGAATACATCTTCGGCATCTCTTCCGGAAAGATCCGCTCCGGCCTCAAACATCTGCTCCGCATAAGAAGGAATGTCTATACCGGATATCTTTGCAAGTTCATTTGCCGTAAATTCATCCAACATTGTAGATGTCGGTGAACGGAACATAAGTGTATCTGAAAGTATGGCAGAAAGCAGAAGTCCTGCAATCTCTTTGGAAGGCACAAGTCCCTGCTCATTATACATTCTGTAAATGATCGTAGCCGTACAGCCCACTGCCTCATTTCTGAAATACACAGGGCCTGAGGTCTCTATGCTTCCGATTCTGTGGTGATCGATTATCTCAAGTATCTCTGCCTGATCAAGTCCGTCGACCGCCTGTATGCGTTCATTATGATCAACTAATATTACCTGCTTTCTGTGCAGATTAAGAAGATTTCTTCGGCTGACTACTCCGCAGTATTTTCCGTCTCTGTCAAGAATTGGGAAATATCTGAATCGGACCTTGGCCATGACCTTGCTGGCATCCTCTATAGGAGTATTAACACTGAACTTAATAAGGTCATCCGTCATCATAAGGTGGCGAACAGGAATCGCTGTTGTTATAAGTCTTGCTGCCGCATAGGTCTCATAAGGTGAAACCATAATGTCACAGCCCTTTTCCTTGGCATATGCAAGCATAGTCCTGGTTACAGGTGCTCCGCAGCATACCACTATAAGCTTCGCTCCCATTTCAATGGCGCAAAGCTGTGTCTCGTACTTATTGGTTCCGAGAACTACATCGCCTTCCTTTATTATCTCTTCCATGATCTCGGGACTTGTGCCTATGCAGATGCTGCCCTTTGAGATGCGTGAGTTCTCATCTCCTGCTATAAGCCTGGCATCAAGAGTTTTAAGGATGTTGGCGTAGCTTGTATCAGCTGCCGATAAAACCGAGGTATCAAAAAGCTCCATGTTGGAATTCGCTATATCCTTAATGGTAATAAGACCCTGAAGCTCATTTTCTTCACTCGTAATGCAGAGCGTATCTATCTCATCTGTACGCATGAGACTCCAGGCATCACGAATACTTGTTTCTGCATCGATGCCTGCCTGCTCTCTGATATCTATATCCTTTATCTGAGGACTGAGATCCGTACAGAGTCTCGGTGCATCCATCCCGAAATAGTTAAGCACAAAGGCTGTTTCTCTGTTAATGTTTCCTGCACGGCGCGCTTCATAAGTCCCGCAAAGCTTTCCGCCGTTTTTAAGCCATGTATATGCAAGTGCTGAACAAATAGAATCCGTATCAGGATTCTGATGTCCGACTATATTTATTCGGCGCATTGATCTGTAGCCCATAATACCCCTCTTACTTTCATATGAGTATTTATTTTCATACAAAAGTTTGTTAGCAAATAATTGTAATAGCGAAGTTATTTTATCCGATTGAAATGATAATATCAAGTGATTATAATAACATTTGAAAATCGGCCGACTAAATTTTTTATAATGCGGTTATCTCCGATTTTTTGCAATACTTTTTCGGAGGGGATATGAAGAAATACGCAGAGCTTTTTTTTACTTTCGCCAAGATCGGCGTTATGACATTCGGAGGCGGTATGGCAATGCTTCCGATGCTTCAGCGCGAGATTATTGAAAATAAGCATTGGACAACCGAGGATGAATTAGCTGATTACTATGCCATAGGTCAGTGCACACCCGGTATCATAGCCGTCAATACAGCAACATTCATAGGGAATAGCATCGCAGGACCGATAGGCGGCATAGTTGCGACACTCGGCGTTGTTTTTCCTTCACTTATAATTATAACTTTTCTTGCAAACATAATTCAGCGTTATTCTGAAATGCCTATAGTAAAAAGTGCTTTCGCAGGCATTCAGGTTGCTGTTTGCGTTCTCATTTTTAACTCCGTTATGAAGCTTGCCAAAAGATCTGTTATAGATAAGATAACTGCTGTCATATTCGCAGCCATCATTCTTGCAGGATACTTTTTAAATGTATCACCGGTTATATTCATTATTATAGCCGCTGTTGTCGGAATGCTTATTAAGCTTAAGGAGGTAAGAGCATGATGAACATATATCTTCGCCTCATATATGAGTTTTTTAAGATAGGACTTTTCTCCATAGGCGGCGGTATGGCTACTCTGCCGTTCCTTGCTCACCTTGGAGAAAACACAGGCTGGTTCAGCTATGCAGACCTTATGAATATGCTTGCGGTATCCGAATCTACACCGGGCCCTATAGGCATTAACATGGCGACCTATGTTGGCTTTTCTGTCGGCGGTATCACCGGCGGAATACTTGCAACCTTAGGTGAGGTAGCTCCGGCTATAATTATTATCCTTATCATAGCTTCCTTCCTGACAAAGTTCAGAGAAAACAAATATGTTGACAGTGCCTTTTATGGTCTTCGTCCCGCTTCAACCGGACTTATCGGTTCAGCCGGCCTCTCAATAGTCATTGAGGTAATGTTCTCCGGGACAGGTACACTCGGCATCAAGTGGAAGGCTGTGATATTAGCCCTTATAATATGGTTTCTCAGCAACAAGTTTAAATACACCAAAAACTGGCACCCGATATGCTTCATCGGTATATGTGCAGTAGTCGGAATCGTACTTGGTTTCTGATCATAATTTTAATATTTCTTATAACCATTAATCATCCTACCGGATGATTGGTGGTTTTTTTATGTCATAAACAAACTTAATATTTACAGCAATCATAAGCCGTCTCATTGTAATAATCATATCATGTTACATCGACAAGCAATTTGTATCATCTTAACATCGGTTTTTCGAAAACCTATTTTATGTTTTTGAGTATCGTGTTATCTTATCTTCAACAAACAGGAGGTATGATATGAACGCAATTGATCAGAACATTAACATAAATGCAAATACAGATATATACCTTAAATCTCTCATTGAAAGCTCCGGACATAAAACAGAAAGAAAGCCTATATCGGAAGTCATTGCAAAAGTGATCCGAGTAATCACTATTCCCCCGATCATAATTTCAGCGCTGCTCATATTGCTTTTTGCACATAATACCGGCGTATTTAACAGTCTTTCGGAGCTCTTGATCTCTGTAACATTCTTCGGTATAGTTCCTGTGCTTGCGTATCCGGTATCACACATAATTCCAAAGATCCGCGAAAAAGAACGTGACGGACAGCGCGCTCTTGCATTCGTTTTTACAATATTAGGATACATTTTTGCTGTTATCTACAGTCTCAGCGCATCGACTTCAAACGGTCTAAAGTTTATCTGTGTCACCTACCTTATGTCAGCACTGTTCCTTGTAGTATTTAATAAGCTTCTGCATATAAAGGCAAGCGGCCATGCCTGCAGTACCGTAGGTCCTCTTACACTTGCCGTTTACTACCTCGGAATCCATGCACTTCCTGTATCAGTTATCACGGCACTCCTTACAGCATGGTCATCGGTAAAATTAAAAAGACACACTGTAAGCGACCTTTTCTTCGGTGCCTTCGTGTGCCTTCCGGGTTCGATATTATCTTATTTAATCGTATATGTGTTTTAAGAGAAATTTCATTCTCCTTTAAGCCCTCTTATAACGCCTCTTTCTACCCTATTATAATGCAGGCTTTTGTCCGTTATGTGCAAAAGACCTGCATTATTATTGTTTATGCCAATCCTTTATTATAAAAATTATATAACAAAACTGTAACAGCCTGAATTCAATCTCAACCTAATCCGAGCATTTATACTCTCTTATAAATAATCGGATCGTCATAGCCGAAGGTTCGCTTTCCGTTCACCTCCATGCTCTCTGAAACCTCAAGACATTCCTCTGAGAATTTTTCCCACAGCTTAAACTGCATAACCGGAGTGAATTGACTTACACTTCCTCCCTCCCATACGCCGTCCTTTTCATGATAAAGCGCAGGTGTAAACTCTGCAGATATTTTAAGCTCGGAATAATCTACTTTCTTCATAGAAGCATAGGTAAAGGTATTCTTATCCTCTCCTTCCGGAATATCATAAGAAGTAAGCAGCACGCCATCGCATTCCTCGGTGAAAAGAAATAGATGCGAAGATGCATGCTTATTGCCGTTTGTCTCATAATAGCTTTCTTCTACAAGAAATTTTCCTTTAAAATCATCAGGAAGACCTTTTATCTTGTCATTACAAATAGTATTTACGTGCTCCGCATAAGGAAATACCTTTCCTTCCTTCTGCATCCTGACAAACTGCTCCTTATTGTTGAAATTTCCTGTAATTAAATTCAAAAATCTTTCAAGCTCTGACATATTATTACTCCTGTTTTCTATAATGTATTCTCCAAAAGCTTGTTTTCTATTTAAAAATCCTGCTTATATGAATCTTACGATTACTTAGCGTATGCTTTTCATCAAGAATAAGGTTTTGCAAATACAAAACTAGTTCATTCATCTTGATAGATAATCTGATTTAAGCTGCATTTGCATTTATTTCATTAATAGTGTTCATTATTCCTTCAAAGACATCCATACGGCTCTCAAATATCTCGACAATGCTTCCTCTGTCAGTGAACGGAGTTTCACGCAGGACGCTTCTGTCCTTAAGCATTCCATTTTGAATAATATACTCTACGATCTGATTGACAAAATATATCTGTCTGCTGTCAAGGCTTGTGTCAGATAAATATTCTGAAAATGCTTCCTTGGCTGCATTCATATCAAGTCCGACAATGCTTCTGACAAACTCTCCGAGCGGAATACTTCCTATTTCCTGTTCATAATCATCCTTTGAACCGACCTCGCTCCAAAGTATCCTTTCTAGATTTTCCATATCCCCATCATTAAGTGGTTTATTCATCTTAAGCTTTGCTATAGAAATATTATCCTGATGCTGTCTTATATAAAACTCAGCTTTAGCCTTATAGTTTTTAAGATCATCATTTTCAAGCTCTGATTCATTCCAATCTAAAGAAAGAATTTCATCATCAAAATTTGTAATATAAATATAACCTGGATTCTTCTCTATAAACTTCATAAGATTTCTTAAGCATTCTCTTATATGCTCAAAATCACCTATATCCGCTCTTTCAATAAGATCTGTATTAAGTATATTGTTTATAAGCTCAGATTGTGCCTGTATTTCAGGAATATTTGCAACACTTGCAATACCTTCAACCCTTTTCCTAAGATCAGTTTTACCTCTTCTATATGGCTTTCCGGCAAGTTCGGCAAGTTCAAGTGCATAAATAAGCGCATCAAACCTGAGAGCATCCACATTCTCACTATCAGGAAGAATAAGCGGAGCAAGCTCTTCTCTTATAATCAGCGTATCTTCAAAATTTATTGCCTGATAGCTGTTTTCAACAGAATACAGCTCAACATACTTTAAATGCTGTCTTACCGCAAAGCTGTCCTCAGGCTTTGGCAACGCTCTAACCTTTTCAATAAGCTCTGCAACCAGTCTTTTTCTAAGATCCTTAAGCATTTCGGTCTGATATTCTATACTTTGTAATTTATAAGCGATATCAAACTTAAGACCAAACAGTGCGCCTTGCAATGCTAAAGAATTCGCGCTGGCCTTGCCTTTGTTAAGTCTAAAGAATTCAAAATTTCCGCAGAAATCAAAGATATAGAACTTGTCCTTATCCGCTCCGTCAATAAGCCCTGTGCAAAGTCTTGTACCTCTTCCAATCATCTGCCAGAACTTTGCCTTACTCATAACCTTTTTGAAGAATACAAGGTTTAGAACTTCCGGAACGTCGATTCCGGTATCCAGCATATCAACTGATATAACTATCTGCGGAAGCTTCTTTGGATTAGAAAACTCATCGATTACACTTTGTGCATACTTTGTCTGATTATCAACGACAGTAGCAAAACCGTTTAAATGAGGATATTCCTTATTGAATATTTCAAGAATCTTATTTGCATGATTGTGATTTTTCGCAAAGATAATGGTTTTTCCTATTTTCTGGCCATAATCAATCTTTATACCATTATCCATAACAGTATGAAGCACCTGCTTAATTGTATCTTCATTAAATATCCACGTGTTAAGCGCTGATGAGCTTATAGATTCAGGAATATTGTCATCATATGCAAAGGTTTTTTCATACTGTTCTTTATCTGTCTCTGAAAGCTCATCATAAACGATTCCGTTTTCTATAAACTTAAGCTTGGTTTCAACAGATAAATAATCTACCAAATATCCGTCTTTTACCGCCTGGGCAAGATCATAGCCGTATGTAGGTACACCATTTTCAAGCTCAAATACCTCATAGGTATTCTTATCGATCTCATCCTTAGGAGTAGCTGTAAGTCCTACAAGCGGAGCATCAAAATAATCAAAAATATCTCTGTATTTGTTGTAAATAGATCTGTGCGCCTCATCACAAATTATCAGATCAAAATGTCCGCTTGAAAAAATCTTTCCATCATCATCCTTAACAGTGTCAATACATCTGATCATTGTCTGATATGTCGAAAAGACGCAGTGCGCATTATAATTACTCTTTTCTTCACTGATATTAGTGCAGGAAAGGTTTGGCATAAGATTTACAAAATTTCTTTTTGCCTGAACCACAAGTGACGTCCTGTCAGCTAAAAACAATATGTTCTTGACCCAGCCGGCATTTAATAAAATATCGCATAATGCAATAACAGTTCTCGTTTTACCGGAACCGGTAGCCATGACAAGAAGTGCCTTGCGGCGATTTTTCGAATCAAAACTGTCACATACAGCTTTGATTGCTGATTCCTGATAATATCTTCCTGCAATATTTTTATCTACACTAACATTTTTAAGTCCGGTCCTCATCGTCCTTAAATTAAACAGCTTTTCCAAATCACGTTTGGAATATATCACCGAACATTTTCTCTCAGGATACTGTCCGTCAATAATACGAGTCTCAAAGCCGTTTGTAAGGAAGATGACCGGCCTTCTTTTATATTTCTGTTCTAATATATCTGCATAAAGCTTCGCCTGCTGTCTGCCTACTGCAACATCGGCACATGTTCTTTTTGCTTCAATAACAGCAAGCGGTCTGTGTGAATCATCAAACAAAACATAGTCTGCATATCCGGTGCCAGATTGATTCGGCATCCCTGAAAGCTCAAATTCATTAAACCAATCCTTATTAAGAGTCCAACCGGCATCCATGAGCATTGAATCAATATAGAGCCTTCTTGTCTTATATTCAGAAAAATCCAAAGGTTTCTGAACATACCCCGGCTGCTGATCAGCTCTCTTAGCAGAAAACTCATCTTTAAGTCTTGCATTTTCATCAATAAGCTTCTGAAGATCAAGCTGCGTTTTTTCTATTTCAGCCTGTTTCTTCTCAAGCTCAGCTTTTGCTGATTCATTTTCAGTTTTTGATTTACCTGATTTCTTGGCTCTTTCTATTCTTGCATTGATTATTCCTTCATCAAAGCTGCGCTCAGTATAGTTGTCTGAATAGCAATAAGCTATGAAATCCAGAAATATAAAAAGATTTTCAAGGCACAAAAATGCCTCGTCACGTCCCAGCTTCTTTCCGGCGTGAGCGGCATTATTCCCTGTCTTACGGATATATTCCATTCTTTTTAATATATCTTTTCCGACTATCTGCCTGAATTCTTCCTCACTCATAAGACTCTGCAGATTGTCCTGATATGGCTTCTCAAGTGCACCATCTACCGAATACATCCACTTTATGGCGAACTCCATCGCCCTGCGGCAATTCATGATACAAGCCTCAGGATCAAGAAGAACTATTTTCTCTGCAGAAACAGCCACATCAGCAAATGCCGAGAATCTGGCTTCCTCTTTCAGGTAATCAAAGTTCGTTATCATAATCAACTCCGAAAACAATACTTAAAACTCATATTGATTATAGCATATTCACAACAGAGACTGTTTAATATGTTTTGAAGGTTGATTAAATTAGTGTGGTAGAGCGGTTGCCGTTCAATAAAATTTTGATTTGTCTACCTGAGCTACAAAGGCAGCAAACTGGTTTTGCTCATCTAAAGGAACATTAATAATCGGCTTATCATGAAACTTGTTTCTATTAAGCGTTGGCACTCCAGTACCTTCAGTAAATCTTGATAAATCATA